>JAZNAX010000029.1:0-98381 GCA_045586765.1 Christensenellaceae bacterium
CAAAACATTAAGATAAATAAAGGAAGTAAATAAAATGAAAGAATTTCAACTAAAGTATGGTTGTAACCCAAACCAAAAACCTTCAAGAATTTATATGGAAAATGGCAAAGAATTGCCTGTTCAAATCTTAAACGGAAAACCAGGATACATCAACTTTTTAGATGCTTTTAACTCTTGGCAATTAGTTAAAGAACTAAAAGAAGCAACAGGAAAAGCATGTGCAACATCTTTTAAGCACGTTAGCCCAGCAGGTGCTGCTGTTGGCGAAAAGTTAAGCGACATCGAAAAGAAGGCTTGCTTTGTTGATGATATCGAAGGCTTAGATGATTCTCCTATCGCTTGCGCTTATGCAAGAGCAAGGGGAACGGATAGAATGAGTTCTTTTGGCGATTGGATTGCTCTTTCAGATGAATGCGATGAAACAACTGCTAAAATCATTAAAAGAGAAGTTAGCGATGGCGTTATCGCTCCATCTTATTCAGAAAAGGCACTTGAAATTCTTAAACAAAAGAGAAATGGAACATATAACGTTGTTCAAATTGACAAAGATTATATTCCAGAAGAAAAAGAAACAAAACAAGTTTTCGGTATCACTTTTGAACAAGGCAGAAACAACTTTAAGATTGATAGAGAACTTGTAACAAAAGAAATCGTAACAAAAAACAAAAACTTGCCAGAAAGTGCTATTCAAGATATGATAATTGCACTTATCACACTTAAATACACACAATCTAACTCAGTATGCTTTGCTCACAATGGTCAAGCAATCGGTATCGGTGCTGGTCAACAATCAAGAATTCACTGCACACGCCTTGCTGGTTCTAAAGCAGACAACTGGTTCTTGCGTCAAAGCCAAAAGGTTATGGACCTTCCTTTCCTTGATACTCTTGGTAGACCAGATAGAAACAACGTTATCGATATTTATATCTCTGATGAATGCGAAGACCTTTTAGCCGATGGCGTATGGCAAAAATACTTCACTAAAAAACCAGAACTCTTTACAAGAGAAGAAAAGAAGGCTGTTTTATCTAAGATTTCAGGCGTAACACTTGGCTCTGATGCTTTCTTCCCATTTAGTGATAACATTGAGCGTGCTGCAAAGAGTGGTGTTTCTTATATCACAGAACCAGGTGGCTCAGTTAGAGATGACTTGGTTATCGAGGCTTGTGATGAAAGAAATATGGTTATGTCATTTACAGGCATGAGACTATTCCATCATTAATACAAAACACAAAACCATATTAAATATAAAAATTAAGGAGAAAACAATATAAAATGAAAGTTTTAGTTGTTGGAAATGGTGGCAGAGAACACGCCATTATAAAAAGTTTATTAAAGAGCAAAGAGATTGAAAAAATCTATGCTCTTTTAGGAAACGGTGGTATTGCAAGCGATGCAACTATCGTTGATATAAACGTTAAAGATGTTGAAAAGGTTGCATCTTGGGCAAAAGAAAATGCAATTGACTTTGCAGTTGTTGCACCAGATGACCCACTAGTGCTTGGTGCTGTTGACCTTTTAGAAGAAAAAGGAATACCATGCTTTGGACCAAACAAAAAGGCTGCAATAATTGAAGGTAGCAAGATTTTTTCTAAGAACTTAATGAAAAAATATAATATACCTACAGCAAAATATGAAACATTTTCTGATATGGATAGCGCAATTCAATATCTTGAAACTCAAGAAATGCCAATAGTTATCAAAGCCGATGGCTTGGCACTCGGTAAGGGCGTTATCATTGCCGAAACGCTTGAAGATGCAAAAGAAGCAGTTCGCTCTATGATGCAAGATAAAGTTTTTGGTGCATCGGGCGCAAACATCGTTATTGAAGAATTTTTAACAGGCCCAGAAGTTTCTGTTTTATCATTTACCGATGGCAAAACTTTAGTTCCTATGGTTTCATCAATGGACCACAAGAGAGCACTCGATAACGATAAAGGTCTTAACACAGGTGGTATGGGAACGATTGCTCCTAACCCTTATTACACTGAGAAAATAGCTAAAGAGTGTATGGAAACAATTTTTATTCCAACAATGAATGCGATGAATAAAGAAGGCAGAACATTTAAGGGTTGTTTATACTTTGGACTTATGCTCACGCCAAAAGGACCAAAGGTAATCGAATATAACTGTAGGTTTGGCGACCCAGAAACACAAGTTGTGTTGCCACTTCTTAAAACCGACCTTTTTGAAATATTTAAAGCCGTTGCTGAAGAAAGACTTTCTAGCATAAATGTTGAATTTTATGATAAGTCGGCTTGTTGCGTTATTATGGCAAGCAAAGGCTACCCAGAAAAGTATGACAAGGGCTTTGAAATTAAATTTAACGGCGATAAGGACAACATTTTTGTTGCTGGCGCTAAGCTAGAAAACGGCAAACTTTTAACTAATGGTGGTAGGGTGCTTGGTGTAACTGCTATAGCAGATGACTTAAAGTCAGCGATTGCTGAGGCTTATAAAAAGGTCGAAACAGTTGCATTTGACAATGCATTTTATCGCAAAGACATAGGACAAAGAGCATTAAAGGCTAATGGAGAAAAATAATGGTTTATAGAATTTATGTTGCAAAAAAGCCAGAGTTTGCGAACGAAGCAAAGGCATTACTTGGCGAAATTAAAAATTTACTTAACATTAAAACAATCGAAAATCTTAGCGTAATCAATCGCTATGATGTTGAAGAAATTAGTGAAGAACTTTTTTCTAAGTGCATCAACTCAGTATTTTCTGAGCCACAAATCGACGATGCGTTTAAATCACTTCCACAAGCAGACTATTTGTTTGCAGTAGAGCCACTCCCAGGTCAATTTGACCAAAGGGCAGACTCAGCTGCACAATGCGTTCAACTCTTTTCAGCAGGCAATCGTCCTATAGTTAAAACTGCAAAGGTTTATGCTATTTATGGCAAATTATCTAACGAAGAATTAGATGCTATCAAAAAGTATGTTATCAACCCTGTTGAATGTAGAGAAGCTGACCTTAAAGAAAAAGATACTCTTGCTACTACTTATGACCTTCCTGAAAGCGTTGAAACATTAAATGGTTTTAACGCACTTGATGAAAAGGGACTTAAAGACTTCTTAAAAGAAAAGGCTCTTGCTATGGACTTAGATGACTTAAAGTTCTTGCAAGCATACTTTAAGAAGGAAGATAGAGACCCAACAATTACAGAAATCAAAATGATAGACACATATTGGTCAGACCACTGCCGTCATACAACATTTTTAACTACTATTGAAAATGCCACATTTGAAGATGACCTAGCACAAAAAATCTTTGACGAATATGTTGAAACAAGAAAAGAACTTAATAGAACAAAGCCAATCAACCTTATGGACCTTGCAACAATTGCAACAAGGTATCACAAAAAGTCTGGCGACCTGCCAAAGATTGATGATTCTGAAGAAATCAATGCTTGTACAGTTAAAATCAAGGTAAACGTTGGTGGCGAAAAACAAGATTGGTTATTACTCTTTAAAAACGAAACACACAACCACCCAACTGAAATTGAACCATTTGGTGGTGCAGCAACTTGTATCGGTGGTGCTATTCGTGACCCACTTTCAGGCAGAAGTTATGTTTATGCTGCAATGCGTGTAACAGGTGCAGGTGACCCACTAAAGCCACTTGACCAAACGATAAAGGGAAAACTTCCACAAAGAAAAATTGTTACAACTGCTGCAAGTGGTTATTCTTCTTATGGTAACCAAATCGGTCTTGCAACGGGTATGGTTGATGAAATTTATCACGATGGCTATGTTGCAAAGCGTATGGAAATCGGTGCAGTTGTGGCAGCAGCGCCTGAAAAGAACGTAAGGCGTGAAGTTCCACAAAATGGGGACAAGGTTATTCTTCTCGGTGGTAGAACAGGCCGTGATGGTTGTGGTGGCGCAACAGGTTCATCAAAATCACACAACCTATCTTCACTTACAACTTGTGGTGCAGAAGTTCAAAAGGGTAATGCACCAGAAGAAAGAAAATTACAAAGATTATTTAGAAACGAAAGAGCATCAAGACTCATCAAGCGTTGTAACGACTTTGGTGCAGGTGGCGTGTCTGTTGCTATCGGCGAACTTGCAGACGGACTCTTTATAGACCTTGATAAAGTTCCAAAGAAATATGATGGACTTGATGGCACAGAACTTGCAATCAGCGAATCTCAAGAAAGAATGGCTGTTGTTGTTGAAAACGAGTTCGTAGATGAATTTATCGCACTTGCAAACAGCGAAAACTTAGAAGCAACAGTTGTTGCGACAGTTACAGATAATGCAAGACTTAAGATGACTTGGAAGGGCAACACTATCGTTGACATTTCAAGAGAATTCTTGAACTCTAACGGCGCTGAAAAGAAAACAAACGTTAAAGTTGTTAAGCAAGAACTCGATAAAAAACAAATTCCAACCTGCTTTACATCAGGCTTGAAAGCACTTGCCGATGACCTTAACATCTGCTCTAAGCGTGGCCTTTCTGAGCGTTTTGACTCTACAATCGGCGCAGGAACAGTGCTTATGCCTTTTGGTGGAAAAAATCAAAGAACACCTATTCAAGCAATGGTAAACAAGGTTTCAGTTGAAAACGCTGACACAGATACTTGTTCGTTTATGAGTTGGGGTTACAACCCATTTGTAAGCGAAAAAAGTCCACTCTTTGGTGGTTACTATGCAGTAATCGAAAGCGTATGTAAACTCATTGCAACAGGTGCAACTTTTGAAGACACGTATTTAACTTTCCAAGAATATTTTGAAAAACCAAACAAGGACGCAACTCGTTGGGGTAAACCTATGAGTGCATTACTTGGTGCATACAGAGCGCAAAGAGAACTTAAACTTTCTGCTATCGGTGGCAAGGACTCTATGAGTGGTTCATTTGAAAATATCGATGTTCCACCAACACTCGTTTCTTTTGCTATAACAACTGACTCGCTTGATAAGGTTGTTTCACCAGAATTCAAAAAGGCAGGTAGCAAGGTAGTATTCTTGCCAGCAAAGAAAACAGCAGACGGACTTATCGATACTGCTGACCTACTTGAAAACTTTAAGATTATCGAAAAACTTAACAGCCAAAACAAAGTGCTTGCAATGTACACACCAACACTCGGTGGCATAGCAGAAGGCATTATGAAAATGGCGTTCGGTAACTCTATCGGCTTTGAATTTGCTGATGTAAGTTTAGATACAATTTTCGGCTATAACTATGGTGGCTTTATTATCGAACTCGATGGCGACATCGCAGTTGACAAGGCATTTACTTTAGGTTATACAACTGAAAAAGAAGAAATTGTTTATAATGGAAAAGGCATTTCGCTAAATAACCTTTTAGGTATATATGAAGATAAACTTGAAAGCGTGTTTAAGTGCAACGATGTTGACTCTGATAAGGGCGAAATCCCAGAAATTAAGTTTAGCGCTGATAATTGGACACTTTCACCAACAAAATTCGCTAAACCTAGAGTATTAGTGCCTGTATTCCCAGGAACAAACTGCGAATACGATACTAAAAAGGCTTTTGCTAGAAGTGGTGCTGATGTTGATATATTCGTTATCAAGAACCTTGTTGACGTTAAAGAATCGGTTGATGCTTTTGCAGAAAAGATTAAAAATAGTCAAATCATATTCGTTCCAGGTGGATTCTCTGGTGGCGATGAACCAGACGGCTCTGGTAAGTTTATAACAGCCTTCTTTAGAAATAAGGCAATCAAAGAAAACGTAAGCGACCTTTTAGATAATAGAAAGGGCTTAGTTGGTGGTATTTGTAACGGCTTCCAAGCACTTATCAAACTCGGCTTAGTGCCTTATGGCAAGATTACCGATGAAATGAGCGAAGATATGCCAACTCTAACATTTAACACTATTGCAAGACACCAATCAATGCTTGTTAAAACAAGAATTGCTTCTAACAAGTCACCATGGCTTATGCAAACTGAAGTGGGCGATGTTTATACTGTTCCTATCTCTCACGGCGAAGGTAGATTTATCATTAAGCCAGACCTACTTGAAAGTTTGATTAAAAATGGTCAAATTGCAACACAATACGTTGATGCTAGTGGCAAACCAACTTATGACATTAAGTTCAATCCAAATAACTCTTACTATGCTATCGAAGGTATCACTTCACCAGATGGCAGAGTATTCGGTAAGATGGGTCACTCTGAAAGAACAGGCAACGGCTTATATAAAAACGTTTATGGCGAATATGACATCAAGATGTTTGATAGCGCTGTAAAATATTTCAAATAATAAAATCATTAACAATGTAGGAGAAATAAAATGCAATACAAAAGTGATATTGAAATTGCGCAAAGCATAACCCCAAAACACATTTTAGAAGTTGCAAAAACAGCTGGCATTGATAATAACTACTTAGAACAATACGGCAACTATAAGGCAAAGATAGACCTTTCTATCTTAAATGAAACAAAAAGAGAAAATGGCAAACTTATTTTAGTTACTGCCATCACTCCAACCCCAGCCGGCGAAGGCAAAACAACAACTACTGTTGGTCTTGCTGACGGACTTAAAAAAATAGGCAAAAACGTTATGGTTGCTTTAAGAGAACCATCTTTAGGTCCTGTTTTTGGTGTTAAGGGTGGTGCTGCTGGTGGTGGCTATGCTCAAGTTGTGCCAATGGAAGATATTAACCTTCACTTTACAGGTGACTTCCATGCAATCGGTGCAGCAAACAACTTGCTCGCAGCAATGATTGATAACCATATTTATCAAGGCAATGAGCTCGGCATCGACCCAAGAAGAATTACTTGGCATAGATGCGTTGATATGAACGATAGACAACTTCGTTTTGTCGTTGATGGTTTAGGTGGCAGAGTAAACGGCACTCCAAGAGAAGATAGTTATGATATAACTGTTGCTTCTGAAATCATGGCTGTATTATGTTTGTCTTCTTCTATCACGGACCTTAAAAATAGAATTAAAAACATTATTATCGGTTACACTTATGACAACAAACCTGTAACGGCAGGTCAACTTAACGCTCAAGGCGCTATGACTGCACTATTAAAAGATGCGCTTAAGCCAAACCTTGTTCAAACTTTAGAAGCAACACCTGCAATCGTTCATGGTGGACCTTTTGCAGACATTGCACACGGTTGTAACTCAATTATGGCAACAAAAATTGCCTTAAAACTTGGCGATTATGTTGTAACAGAAGCAGGCTTTGGTGCTGACCTTGGTGCTGAAAAGTTCCTTGACATTAAGTGTAGGGTTGCAGGTTTAAAACCTGATGCAGTTGTAATCGTTGCAACAATTAAGGCGTTAAAAATGCACGGTGGCTTGCCAAAGACAGAACTTGGCACTGAAAACCTTGATGCACTTGAAAAAGGTATTCCAAACCTTCTTCGCCACGTTCATAACATTAAAGATGTTTATAAACTTCCATCAGTTGTTGCAGTTAACCGTTTCCCAACAGATACCGATGCTGAAATTGATTTAGTTATCAAAAAATGTAAAGAACTCGGCGTAAACGTTGTGCTTTCAACCGTTTGGGCAGAAGGTGGCAAGGGTGGCGAAGCCTTAGCACACGAAGTTGTTAGACTTTGCGAACTTGAAAATGACTTTACATTTAGTTATGAAGACAGCGATAGCATTGCAACAAAAATCGAAAAGGTTGCAACTAAGGTTTATGGTGGCGATGGCGTTATCTTTAGCGAAGAAGCATTAAAACAAATTAAAACGTTAGAAGAATTAGGCTTTGATAAAGTGCCTGTTTGTATTGCAAAAACACAATACTCTTTCTCTGACGATATGACAAAACTCGGCGCACCAACAGGATTTAAGATTACTGTTAGGTCACTTAAAATTTCAGCAGGCGCAGGCTTTATCGTTGTTTTAACAGGCAACATTATGACAATGCCAGGCTTACCTAAAGTTCCAGCAGCAGAAAAGATTGACGTTGATGAAAACGGCAAAATTTCTGGTCTTTTCTAAAATTTATTGTTAAATATGAATAAAAGCATTTATAAATTTGCCTTTTGGTTGACTTATAAATGCTTTTTTATGTGATAATTTATGAAACTAAAAAAATTAAAATACTTTACAAAAACTGAACTTGCCATTTGGATAGGTTCAATAATTTTAATCGTGTCTGCATTTTGCATTTTTGATGGCAAAAAATATCTAAACATGATTGCTTCGTTAGTGGGAACAACGGCTCTTATCTTTTGTGCAAAAGGAAATCCATTAGGGCAAGCGCTTATGATAGTCTTTGCTTCGCTTTATGCCTATATATCTTTATCGTTTAAGTATTATGGCGAAATGATGACGTATCTTGGCATGAGTTTGCCTATGTCTGTCGTGGCACTTATATCGTGGCTAAAAAATCCATCTAAAGAAAGCAAGGCAGAAGTTAAGGTTAACACGCTTTCAAAAAAAGAAATGCTTTTTGGCTTTATTGTTGCGCTTGTTGTGACAGGTATATTTTATTTTATAATGAGAGAATTAGGAACATCAAACTTAGTTATAAGCACTGTTTCTATCACAACAAGTTTTTTTGCAGCCTATTTAACTTTTAGAAGATGCGAATACTTTGCTTTAGCATATGCGCTTAACGATATCGTGCTTATTATTATGTGGATAATGGCAACTATAAAAAACATAAGTTATATATCGGTTATAATTTGCTTTTTAGTTTTTTTAGTAAACGATACTTATAGCTATTTAAATTGGAAAAAAATGAAAGCACGCCAACGAGACGCCGAATAAAATTTATAAAATATGCAACAAAAAACAACCTTTGAGTAGTTCAAAGGTTGTTTTTAGTTTTCAAAGCCAAAAAATAAGTTTGGCGAAACATTAAAATTAACACAAATAGAATAAATGCAGTCATAAGTAGGCTTTTTTCTTCCCAAAAGCCATTGGCTGACAGTCGTTTGATTTACACCTATAATAGATGCAAATTTTAATTGACTTAAATCATAATCGTGCATTATTTGTTTAATTATTTCGATATAAGGCATTTCTTCTTTCATAATAAATTCTCAAGGAAACTATATATTAAGCACCTTTTAACAAGGAACATAAAAATTATACCAGTCAATAGGTCAAAAGTCTTGAAATAGGTCAAAAGACCTAAAACCAATATAAAATAAAACTACTAGTCGTGTAAATCAAAAAAATGGACTTATATAATGTAGGTGTAGGTCAAAAGACCTATATGCAAGTAGAATGAAGATAAATGCTGTTTTTTAATATGAGTACAGGTTAAATGACCTATAGAAAAGTTTGATGAAGAAAATGTGGCTTTGCAGAACATGGTTTTAAGGCAAAATGCCTTATATAATGTAGCAATAGGTTAAAAGACCTAGTCTTAATTTATCCTAAGTATACAAAGTCGATATTATAGTAAATATAGGTCAAAAGACATTATTTAGGTCATTTGACCTATAGGTGAAAATAAAACAATTTAGGTAAACTTATATTATAAAAGGGAGAGAAAGATAAGAATAAATATTTAGCAAGGAAAGAGAAGGGGCATAAACAAAGTCTTTAACAAAAAACAAGAAGAAAGGACATCCCTATTTGGCCACTAGACTATCAATTGAAGCACATGGGTCAATTGATTGTCTTTTTCTATTGTTTTAAATCAAAAAAAGTGATATAATTATGACAAAAGATGTCATTATGCTTGTTTATAATAAAAGATAAAAGGAAAAGATTATGGCTATTGGAATAGGAAAGAATTTCGCATATTCAGGTAAAGGTGGCAATATGCGCGCATATTGCTGACGTAAGGATATATATTTGGGAAAAGAAGAAATTGATTTGACAGGACCGGACGGAGATGGTGTGGTGTCGATTGGCCCAGATTGTTTTAATGGTTTTACCAATTTAAAGCATGTAAAATTGCCAAACACTATCGTAAGAATTTGCTCAATGGCTTTTTATTCATGTAAAAAATTAGAAGAAATAAATTTAAATGATGATATAACTAAAATAGGTGAGTAGAAATGTGCGAAAGGACGCGAATGGCTACAATAGGTCAATCTTAATAATTATTTGAAATAAGTAATGTACTGTATTAAAAATTGTGGTTGAAATTTTTACAAGGGGAATTATGAAAACCTTAAACGAAGAAAGAAAAATTAAAGAATATTTAGCGGAATATAATTTACCATTAATAGTTAAAAAGACTAGCTGGTGGGGGGATTTTTGTTTTTCTATAGAAAAAGTTTCTAATAACGTTGCGTATGGTAAAAGATTAAAAAGTGGTGTTTTTTATGATGATTTTACTTGTAGCATAAATGAATTATATTTGTTGTATGGCAAAAACGAGAAGATTGTTGAAGAAAATTCATCTTCATTACCGTTTGTTACAAAAGTGGAGCCAAATCCAAATAATTTAGAATTAGATAAGTCTAAGTATATTAGTGGTCGTACAACGCTTTTTGTAAAAGATGGTTCTAAAAATAAAAAAGTTGTTTTTTTACGGTTTGCAATTAAAAATGGTAAAGATGTTATATATGTAAAGAAAGGTGAAAAAACACTTTTTTATGCTTTTCCAAATACAATATATCTTTTTCCTAACAAAGATGATGTTGAAGATGCAATATCAAAGGAAAATAGACAAAATACTAATAATAAACTGATTTTATCCATTTTATCGACTTTTAATAAATTACCAAAAGCAACAAAAGCAAGTAAGTCCCAAGATGTTGAGAATAAAAAAGAAAGAACTTACCATAAAAAAGTTGACAATGAACTAAAAATCAAATTACAAGAACCTAAAAATAGATTGGCGATAGCAGAACATGATGCAAAATATGCAGAACAAGATTATGTAGAAGCAATAAGAAATGCGAGAGAAAATGGTGACGTCTTAGATTCGTTTTCTCAATCAAGTCATTATATAACTCTTCAAACCATACAACCAAGAATACAAAGCGCACAAGCTGAAATTAATAAAATTAATGAAATTATATCAAAACCATATTTTGCAAGAATAGACTGTGGTTCAAATATAAATGACTTACATACAGCATATATTGGAGATAAGGATATACCAGGGTTTGTTGTAGATTGGCGTAATTCTGATGTGGGAAATGCATATTATCAATCCGCTTTTTTGATGAATAAAGACGGTATTTTATTGGTTTTAAAAAGATTGATAGAAATTCAACATGGCGTTTATAAAAAGTACAAGGATGAAATAAACTTGTATGGTTCTAATGAAATTATAAAAAATGATATGAAAAAAGCGACAGATGATTTCTTAAATGAATTATTACAACAAAGCCGTCTTGATAAAAAGACCCATGATATAATTAAGACTATACAGTCAGAACAATATGAAATAATAACTTCAAACTTTGAACAAAATGCGGTTGTTAATGGTTGTGCGGGTTCTGGTAAAACAATGATAATGTATCATAGATTATCGTATATTGCATACAACTATGAGAGTAAAACAGGGGAAAGCTTAAACCCAGAAAATATTTATGTAATTACACCTTCGGCGTATTTTAACATAAATAATATGGACTTGTTGGAAAAATTATCATTAAATAAAATTAACCATATGCAATTTTCAGGGTTTATTGATGAGTTTATAAGATTATACTCAGTAAAATACAAAATTGCACCGCTGAATTATTTAATTGAAATTTCTAATTTTAATGACAATAATGAATGTTGTGATTTTTATAGTGAATCAACATATAATAAATTTGTTTGCCAATTAGAAGAGATAGATAAAAATGAAAAAATTAAGAATAGTTATATTGAGTGGGTATTGAATCTAGTTAATAAGATATTGCTAGATGTGGGTTTTGAGCGACTAAATATAATAAATGACGAACTTGTTAATATGGTTGATATTTTATATAGCGATAAATATTATAGAAACCGTTGCTTTATAAAAAACGATTCTCTATTGGTTGATTTAGAAAATAAGTATTATCAAAAATCTGCCATATGTGATTTTTCATATCAAAACATTATTGCGTCATTAAACGAAATGGATAAGACAAAAACTACATATAAAAAAAGGAAAAAGAGATTAGATAAAAGCGTGTCTATATTCAAGAGCTGTCTTTCACTTAAGACTTTAATGAATGATTATGGTGGGGTAGAGACGAATATAAAAAAGTTTTGGAATATTTTCGAAAAACCTGAAATTTTCAAGAAAATGCTTGCGCTAATTAACGTTGAAAACATCTTAAATTCTATAAAAAACAAAAGCTCTTCAAAAAAAGATTATTTGTTAAGAGGTGTTTTTGTCGCCTCTAACATGTTTAGCAGTTCGAATTTAAGAAACTTACCGTTATATTTTTTAAATGCTTTAACGAGAAAATATGGCTCATTAATAGATAAAGAATCCTTTGTTTTTATAGATGAATTTCAAAATTTTTCTTCGTTTGAAATTAAAGTTTTAAAAAATGTTTTTTCAAATCCGGTTTTTAATTTATATGGCGATTATGACCAGAGACTAGGAAGGAAAGGGGAAGATATAAAAGAAAATTTACATGCTTTGTTGTCTCCTAATATGTACAATCTTAATATAAATTATCGTAATGCAAAACAAATTACAGAATATATTAACAAAATAGTTAATAAAAATATGCATCCTATTGGTGTTGATGGTGAAGTTAATGTTTGCAAACTCAACGACTGTTCATTTGATATTGTTGATAGAACTGCTATAATTGTAAAGGAAGTTGAATTAAGTAAGGCAGTTTTATTATCTTGCTTTAAAAAAGATGAATTAAATTTTATTTATGAGTCGAATGAATTTGATTATAAAAAATACAACGTGCTAAGTGTCGACGATAGTAAAGGGCTTGAGTTTGACAATGTTTATGTGTTTACCGCAAATATGAATGATAATGAAAAATACGTAGCGCTTACACGTGCTTTAGAGAAGTTAACGGTAATAGACGATGAGGTGTTTGAAGAAGTAGTAAACCTTAAAAAAAATGATAGTGTTAAAACAAAAGAACTGCCAGAAAAAGAGATTATTAATAAAGGCGAAGCTGTTGAAGTAATAAAAGAAAAAAAATATTTGGATGATAACAATGCAGTGATAGGCGAACAATTCAAAACAAATAGTGTTGAATGTGTATATTTAATTAGTCAAGGTAATAAAGAAAAGAATAAAATAAAGGAAGGCAAACAAGAGATGGAAGAATTATTAAAAGAGCGAGAACATCTTATGTGTGAATTAAAATTAAATAAAGGAATATTTAAAACTAAAAAAAGAAGCGAAATAGAAAAAGAAATAATTGACCTGGATGGTAAAATAATTAACAAGATGTATGAATTATTGTCATGATGTTCTTCGCTTAATATTTATTGTGAAATAGAAAGCGAACCAAAAAATGGCGACACGGGTGGAATGCTAGTTGTCATGTTGTTCAGGGATATAATGATAATATTAATTTATGCAAAAGCGTTAGAAAGTTTCTAACGCTTTTTTGATTTTTGGTTCTTCTAGTTAGGCACACTTTTAACAACTTATTACCTAATTCGAAAAGCAATAGTATGTTTGTTTTTTATGAATATTTTAAACAAAAAAATACCTTCCTAGGGAAATGCTTAGGAAGGTATATCTATGTTATTTAGTTTTTTTCTGTGCCTTTAACTATAAAGATTTGATTTAAGCAACTGTGCGATTTAATCTTTTGCCTTCTTTAAGGGCAATTTAATTAAGAATTTTATCTTTTTATTTAGTCTGTTTAGGCACAGACTTTTGCTCTGCTTCTATTAAACTGTTCATTGGTCTGCACCCCCTTAAAAAGATTTTCTTCTTTTCACTCCTTATCTTTATTTTCACCTTGATTGTATCACAAGCTTACTTAATTGTCAATATAGTTAGAAAAAATATAGTGATTTAAATTTTTAAAAACCTACTTGACTGCAAGTGCTAATCATAGTATAATTATATGTATGGGGCAAGGAATTATAGTAATAAATCCATATCAAATTCCAAAAGAAAGCGTGCATCAAGCAAATAGGCTTAAAGATGAACTTAACGCTTTAGGCGTGTCGGCAAGTATTGTAACCGACACCTTTTTAACGAGCATAATTTTAGATAATAAAATAAAAACTGAGTTAAAAGATGTTGATTTTGTTATCTATTTGGATAAAGATAAATATCAGTCTGAAATCCTAGAAAGTTTAGGAATAAGGCTGTTTAATTCGCATAAAGCAGTTCGTGCTTGCGATGATAAGGGCACGACATATCTAGCATTATTAAATAGTGGGCTAAATATCCCCAAAACTATTTTCGGTGCGTTATGCTATAATAAAGATATGCCTATTGACACCGAGTGGGCAAAAAAAATAGCAGAAAACTTAGGTTTTCCACTAATTATAAAAGAAAGTTTTGGCTCTATGGGTAAGGGCGTTTATCTAGCAAATAATTTAGATGAACTTATAGAAGTGATGGAAAAAGTTAAACTTAAACCACACCTATTTCAAGAATATGTTGGCGAGCCTGGTGTTGATGTTAGGGTTATCGTTATCGGTGGAAAAGCCGTTTGCGCCATGGAAAGAAGAAACGACAGCGATTTTCGTTCTAATGTTGCGCAAGGTGGTTATGGCAAGAAGATAACGCTAGATGATGAGTTTAAGAAAAGCGCCGAAAGGTGTGCTGAAATTTTGGGACTTGATTATTGTGGGGTTGACCTTCTTTATGGCAAAGATAAAAAGCCTTATGTTTGTGAAGTTAATTCAAACGCCTTTATTTCTGGTATAGAAAGTGTGACAGGCTTTAACGTCGCTAAAGCTTATGCAGAGCATATTATATCTTGCTTAAATAAATAAAAACTTAAAAATTATACAAACTAAGTGTGCTAATCTAGTGGCACACTTTTTTGTTTTTAATTTTTTGTTTTGAAATTTTTTGAAAATTTTTTTCATAAAACACTTGACAAGCAAAAAAAACTGAATATAATAATAATTGAAATTAGCACTCGACACATGAGAGTGCTAACAATTAAAACACGAGAGTACTAAAAATATAAATAATATAAAAGGAGATAAACTATGAGAAACTATTTAACAAACAGAAATTTTGAAGCATTTGACATTTTTGATGACATATTTGATAACTTTTTTAAGCCTGCAACCTTTTCAAACAAGGTTTCTAGTATGAGAGCCGACATTAAGGAAAGCGAAAAGGAATATGAACTTGCCGTTGACCTTCCTGGTTTTGATAAAAAGGACATCAATTTAACGCTTGATAACGGATATCTTACGATAAGCGCTAAAACCGAACAAAAAGAGCAAGATGATTCTAACTACATTAGAAGGGAAAGGGTATGCTCTTATCAAAGAAGTTTTTATGTGGGAGATGTAGTGACCGAACAAGATATTAAGGCAAAATATAATAACGGCACATTAGTTCTTAATATTCCAAAACTTGAAAGAAAAGAAATTCCAGCAAAACATATAGAAATTGACTAACATCAAAAAACCTAAATGGCACGAAAGAGTGCCATTTAGGTTTTTATTAGCAAAAAAAAGTTGACAAAACAAATTAACATTATATAATAAAATATAGCAAAAACAATTTAGCAAAATTTTGGAGACATAATATGAAACAATTTAAGACCGAATCTAAAAGAATACTCGACTTAATGATTAACTCAATTTACACAAATAAAGAAATATTTTTAAGAGAGTTAATTTCAAACGCAAGTGACGCTATTGATAAGTTAAAGTTTATATCGCTAACTGATAGCAGTGTTTCACAAGATTTTAAGATTGCCATTAGCCTTGACAAAGAAAATAAGGTTATGACAATTGAAGATAACGGCATAGGTATGACCGATATCGACTTAGAAAAAAACCTTGGAACTATTGCTGAAAGTGGCACGCTTGCATTTAAGAAGGAAAACAACGACAAAACTGAAAATGAACTTATTGGTCAGTTTGGCGTTGGTTTTTACTCGGCGTTTATGGTGGCTGATAAAATTGTGGTTTATTCTAAAGCACACGGCAGTGACCTTGCTTATAAATGGGAAAGCAAAGGTGCAGAAGGCTATTCTATAGAGCAAACCGACAAATCTCAAACGGGAACTAAAATTGAAATTTACTTAAAAGACGATACAGAAGATTATAAATACTCTGACTTTTTAGACGAATATAAAATTGCATCACTAATAAAACAATATTCTGACTATATTCGTTATCCTATTGAAATGATGATGCCAACTACAAAGATGAAAGAAGGCTCTAGCCCAGAAAAGCCAGAATATGAGCAAGTTTTTGAAAAACAAATACTTAATAGCATGGTTCCACTTTGGAAAAAACCAAAAGCGCAAGTTACAAGCGATAACTTAAACGAGTTTTATCAAAATGAATTCCACGATTATCAGTCGCCACTAAAGAGCATTTATGCAAAAATTGAAGGCTCTGTAACATACGACACACTTTTATTCGTGCCACAAAAAGCACCTTATGACTATTTTTCAAAAGACTATAAAAAGGGTGTTAAACTTTACTGTAATGGCGTTATGATTATGGAAAAGTGCGAAGAACTTATTCCAGACTACTTTGGTTTTGTTAAAGGTATTGTGGATAGCAGTGATTTAAGCCTTAATATCTCTCGTGAAATTTTGCAACAAGACAGGCAAGTTAAGGCAATTGCCACGAGTTTAGAAAAGAAGATTTTAGCAGAACTTAAAAAGATGATGGAAGATGACAAAGCATCATACCAAAAACTCTTTGCTGAGTTTGGCTTATCTATTAAGTTCGGCGTGTATGCTGGCTTTGGCATGAATAAAGATAAACTAAAAGACCTTTTGATGTTCTATTCTTCTAAAAAAGAGCAACTTGTGACTTTAAGCGAATATGTTAAAGATATGCAAGATGGTCAAGAATTTATTTACTATGCTAGTGGCGAAAGTTATGAAAAGATTGGTTCTCTTCCTAACATAGAAAAACTTAAAAACAAGGGCTATGAAGTGTTATACTTTAAAGACGGCGTTGATGAGTTTGTTGCTAAAATTTTACTTGATTATGAAGGCAAGAAGTTTAAGTCGGTTGCAGAACAAGATTTTTCTGTTGACAGCCAAGATGAAAAGCAAGAGTTAGAGTCTAAAGAAAAGGAAAATAAACAACTTTTAGACGACATAACTGAAATGCTAAAAGATAAGGTTAAACAAGTTAAATTAACTTCTAACTTCAAAAACTATCCTGTTGCCCTTTCTGCAAGTGGCGATGTTTCTATCGAAATGGAAAAAGTGTTCAGTTCAATGCCAAACCAAGGTCAAAAGGTAAAGGCAGAAAAGGTTTTGGAAATTAGCCTTGAGCACGGCATTTTGGATAGATTAAAAAATGTTCAAGAAGATAAAGAAAAACTTAAAAAATACGCAACCGTATTATATGAACAAGCAAGACTTCTTGCTGGCTTAGATATAGAAAACCCAACAGAGTTTGTAAAGGCGTTTTCTGATATTATATAGTTCAAAATAGAATATAAACATAAATTAAACTTACCTATGAAAAAATAGGTAAGTTTTTTTAAAAATTTTAAAAAAACTACAAAATTTTTAAGCATTTTTTAATAATTGTATGCTAGAATGTATGTAAATTGAGAAAATTTGCTTAAAAATCGACTAATAAATTACATTTTGAGGTAGCGTTATGTTGCGTTTGCAAAAAATAACAAAAAATTATAAGGTTGCCGGTGGCGAAATAGAAGTTTTAAAGGGGCTTGACATCGCTTTTAGAAAAAACGAGTTCGTTTCTATTTTAGGGCCATCTGGCTGTGGTAAAACAACCACTCTTAACATTATAGGTGGGCTTGATAAGTATACTACGGGTGACCTTGTTATTGCAGGAAAAAGTACAAAGAATTTTACCGATAGGGACTGGGACGTTTATCGTAACCAAAGAATCGGTTTTGTTTTCCAAACTTATAACCTTATTCCACACCAAACTGTACTCGGAAACGTTGAACTCGCTTTAACAATTTCTGGTGTTACTAAAGAAGAAAGAATTAAAAGGGCAATGTCTGCCTTAGAAAAGGTGGGGCTTAAAGGGGAAGAATATAAACGCCCAAACCAACTTTCTGGTGGTCAATGCCAGCGTGTTGCAATTGCAAGGGCATTAGTAAACGAACCGGACATTTTGCTTGCCGATGAGCCAACGGGTGCGCTTGATAGTAAAACGAGCGTGCAAATTATGGACCTTATTAAAGAAATCTCTAAAGATAAACTTGTAATAATGGTAACCCATAACGGCGAAATTGCCGAAGAGTATTCTAATCGTATTATTAGGCTTGTTGACGGCGAAGTGGTTGAAGATACAAACCCTTATTCTATTGAGCAAGAAAATTTAGAAAGGGAAACTCAAGAAAAAGAAAATATTACCGATAAAGAAAAGAAAGAAAATAAAAAGGACAAAAAACCAAAAGCAAAAATGAGTCTTTGGACTGCATTTAAACTTTCTGCAAGAAACCTTTTGTCCAAAAGGGGTAGAACTCTTTTAACTTCTATAGCAGGTTCAATCGGTATCATAGGTATATCGGCAGTTATCGCTGTTTCAACAGGTGTTAAAACATACATAAACAATATGCAAGACGATATGCTTTCGGGTAACCCTATAACCATAAAAGAAACGACTTATGATATGAGTTCTATTATGAGCGATATGTCAACTTCTGAAAAAATAGACTTCCTTAAGAAAAAGGGGTATGTAAATGTTGACTCTACAATGGAACAACTTGCTCAAAGTTTTGAGAAAATGGATAAAATAACAGTCAAGAACAATATCACAAAAGATTATGTTGATTATGTTCTTGCTATGCCTGATAGTTATGCTGCGTTTAAGGTTGACTATGGCATTGATATAACAAACAATATTTACACAGACTTTAGAAGAGATGCTAATTATAGCGAACAAGTGTCTATATCTGCAATAAAAGAAATCTACACTAGCATTATGAAAGGCACAGAGTTTAAAGAGCAAGCATCTTTAATAACTCAACTTGGCAAAACTTTCATGCAAGCACCATCTGACAGCGAATATATAAAAACTCAATATAACATCCTTGAAGGAAGGGTTGCTCAAGAAGCAAACGAACTTATGATTGTTGTAAATAAGGATAGGGCACTAACCGACCTTACCTTAGCACAAATAGGATATTATACTCAAGAAGAGTTTTTGAACATTGCTTATCGTGCAGTTAGTGGCGAAGGAAAGCCTGACGTGGGGTATAACCCAGATTTAGACAAAACCGAGTTTACCTATCAAGAACTTTTAGGCAAGACCTTTACCTATTATCCTAACGATGTGGTATTTGAACAAAAAGCAAGCCCTGTTAATCCTTTTAACTATAAGCATAAGGTTGATTCGACCTTTACAGGTGGCATGACTTTTGAAGTTGTTGGTATTTTAGAAACAAAAGAAAATATTAACTTTGGCTGTCTAAATGCTGGTATGTATTATACACAAGCACTTGCAGAAAGCATAATTGAAAGTGAAAAAGCAAACCCAAGTAAAATTTCAACCTTCCTTAATAATTATGCACAAGAAAACGATGGAAAAGGCTTTACAAGTATGCTATATACCCAAAAGAACCCACAAACGGGTGAGAATATGGAAATTCCATATGGCATAACCTATGAATACACATATTTCCACGATGCTGACCCAACCGACTCTGTAATTCCACCAGAACAAACTGCAATAGGCTTTGTTGGTTCAACAAGTTTTATGAGCAGTATGATGGGTATGATGGGCAACATGATGGGTGGCGCTATGGGTGCAATGGGCGATATGGGAGATACATATACGCTCTCTGCTCGCAATGTAGGTGGCGTTGCCGTTTCTAACGATATATCTATCTATCCAAAAGACTTTACTATGAAAGATAAAGTTGTTGCATACCTTGATAAATGGAACGAAGACGGCGATATTATCGTTGGAGATAAAACGCTTACCAAAGCCGATAGAGAAGACATTAAGTATACCGATAACCTATCTCTTATTATGGATATGATAGACTCTATGATAGACATTGTAACTATTGCACTTATTGCATTTACTTCGCTATCACTAGTGGTATCATGCGTTATGATTGCAATTATCACTTACGTATCAGTTGTTGAAAGAATTAAAGAAATTGGCGTTATTCGTTCACTCGGTGGCAGAAAGCGAGACGTTTCTAACCTATTTAATGCCGAAACGCTTATGATAGGCGCATCAAGTGGTTTAGTTGGTGTGGGCATAACTTATGTTATTTCTTTAATTGTAAACATAATAGTAAACGGCGCAGCAGGTTTTTCTATCATGATTCTTCCTATATCTTCAGCGCTAATAATGGTTGGACTAAGCATTTTCTTAACCGTTATGTCAGGCTTAATCCCAGCAAGAAAAGCAGCGCACAAAGACCCTGTTGTTGCACTTAGAACCGAATAATGATACATTAAATAAATTTCAATGAACAAAACAAAAAAGGACAAAGAAACACATATTCTTTGTTCTTTTTTTATGTATAGAAATTGTCGACTATTTATGGCTGAAAAATGAAAAAACTTTATTTTAAAAAAGTGGCGTAAACTCTTGACATTCGCACATAATAGTTTTATAATTATGTCACAAGTTAGCACTTTAAGAGAAAGAGTGCTAACAAAAAAACGTACAAAGTGCTAAAGGGGAAGTAAATGAAACTTTCTGAGAGAAAGAAAAAGATTTTGCAAATTGTTGTAGATGACTATATAGCAACGGCGCAACCTGTTTCTAGCAAAAGCATAACTGAAAAATATATGAAAGACGTTAGTTCTGCAACAGTTAGAAGTGAACTTGCAGGGCTAGAAGAACTTGGGTTTTTAACTCAACTTCACACGAGTAGTGGTAGGGTGCCATCAATTGAAGCATATAAGATGTATGTTGCTGAACTTATGGAAAAAAGCAATCTTTCCTTAAAAGATGTTGGAACAATTAAAGAGGCTTTCCAAAATCATGCAGACAACTTGGAATCGGTTGTTCAAAACACCGTTAAGGTTATAAGTGATTTAACAGACTACACATCGATTGCATACACTTCTCACAGTGCAGAAGATAAAATTGTTAAACTTGAAATTTTTAGATATAAACAGCAACAAGCATTGCTTTTGATTGTTACTGAAAACACGCTAATTAGGGATAGATTTATTGATATTCCGTTAGAGATGACCGATGAACAAATTGCAGAAGCAAGCAGAGTTATTTCAAAACTATTCGTTGGAAAAAAACTTAAAGAAATTAATTCGCTTGGAAGTGCCTTTGAAAGTGAGTTTAACGCATATCGCTCTATATTCGACAGCGTTATGTGGGCGATAGAAGATTACATTGTAAACCATAACTCAAAAGTTTTGCTTGAAGGCGAAAACAAAATCTTAAACCACCCAGAATATACCGATGCTGAAAAGGTTAAAAACTTTTTAACCGTTGTATCAAGCAAAAACAAACTTGCATCGCTTCTTAGTGAAGAAAACGACGATATTGAAATAAGCATAAAAATCGGTGGAGAAGAAGGCAAGGATATGCCAAAAGATTGCTCGCTAGTTACTGCAAGTTATTCGGTAAGTGGCGTTAAACTTGGAACTTACGGCGTTATCGGGCCACTAAGAATGGACTATCAAAAGGTAGTTTCAGTTTTAGAAGGCGTTGGCCAAATTTTAGAAGATTTAATCAAAAACAAAAAATAAAGGTAAAAGGCTTATGGAAGACAATAAAAAGAAGGGCAAATGCCTTGAAGAAGAAACAGAAAATGCTCAAGAAAATGAGCAAGTGGAAGTTCAAGATGTAAACGAACTTTTATTAGAAAATGAAAAACTTAAAAAACAAGTAGAAGAATTTAAGGACAAGTGGATGAGAAACGTTGCCGAGTTCGACAACTACAAAAAGCGTACTGCAAGTCAATGGGCAGAAGCCTTTAATGAAGGCATTGCAAGTGTAATTATCAAAATCTTGCCTGTTGGCGACAATCTTGACTGGGCACTTTCACTTGGACTTGACCCAAAGACAGAAGAAGGCATTATCAAAATAAGAAACAAGTTTGATGAAACCTTAAAATCACTTGAGATAGAAGAAATCAACCCTGTTGGCGAAGTGTTTGACCCACAAATTGCAGAAGCAGTTATGCAAGTTCCTGCTGGTGATGGGGAAGAAGTGGATACAGTTAAACAAGTATTCCAAAAAGGGTATAGAAAAAAAGATAAAATTATAAGATACGCTACAGTTAGCGTTATAAAATAAAATTTTAGTATAAGGAGAAATAGATTATTATGAAAACAATAGGTATTGACTTAGGCACAACAAACTCTTGTGTCGCAGTTATGGAAAATGGCGAACCAGTAGTTATCGCAAATGCAGAAGGTTCAAGAACAACACCTTCTGTTGTAGGCTTTCAAAAGGACGGAGAAAGACTCGTAGGTCAAGTTGCAAAGCGTCAGGCTGTTTCTAACCCTGATAGAACTGTTGCATCAATCAAAAGACATATGGGTTCAGATTATAAAGTTGCTATCGATGATAAAAAATACACACCACAAGAAATTTCAGCAATGGTCTTAACAAAACTTAAAAAAGATGCTGAAAGTTATCTTGGAACTACTGTAACAGATGCAGTTATCACTGTTCCAGCATACTTCTCTGACAGCCAAAGACAAGCAACTAAAGACGCAGGTAAAATCGCAGGTCTTAATGTCTTAAGAATTATCAACGAACCAACAGCTGCTGCACTATCATATGGTCTTGACAAAGAAGGCAAAACACAAAAGGTTATTATTTATGACCTTGGTGGTGGTACGTTTGACGTTTCTGTTATGGAAATTGGCGATGGCGTGTTTGAAGTTTTAGCAACACACGGCAACAACATGCTCGGTGGTGATGACTTCGATAAGAGAGTTATGGACTATTTAATCGCTGAGTTTAAGGCTAAAGAAGGCATTGACCTTTCTAACGATAAACTCGCTATGCAAAGACTAAAAGAAGCTGCTGAAAAGGCTAAGATTGAACTTTCTGGCATGACAAAGACAAATGTAAACTTGCCATTTATCACAGCAGATGCAACAGGTCCAAAACACTTAGACGTTGATATTACAAAACAAAAATTCGATGCTTTAACAGAAGACTTAGTTCAAGCAACAGTTGTTCCAATGCAAAACGCAATGAAAGATGCAGGACTTTCTTTCTCTGATGTTGACAAGGTAATCTTAGTTGGTGGTTCAACAAGAATTCCAGCAGTTATCGATGAAGTTAGAAAGGTTACAGGTAAAGAACCATTTAAGGGTATCAACCCAGACGAATGCGTTGCTATCGGTGCTGCAATTCAAGGTGGCGTTTTATCTGGCGAAGTTAAAGACGTGTTGCTTTTAGACGTTACACCACTTTCACTCGGTATTGAAACACTCGGTGGCGTTTGCACAAAACTCATCGAAAGAAACACAACAATCCCTGTAAAGAAATCACAAGTATTCTCAACTGCTGCTGACAACCAAACAGCCGTTGATATTCATATCTTGCAAGGTGAAAGAGAGTTCGCAAAAGACAACAAAACTCTTGGCAACTTCCAACTTTCAGGCATTGCACCAGCACCTAGAGGCGTGCCACAAATCGAAGTTACTTTTGATATTGACGCAAATGGTATCGTTAACGTTTCTGCAAAAGACTTAGGCACAGGTGCATCACAAAACATCACAATCACTTCTTCATCAAACCTTTCTGATGCTGATATCGACAAGGCTGTTAACGAAGCAAAACAATATGAAGAAGAAGATAAAAAGAGAAAGCAAGTTGTTGAAAACCACAACAAACTAGATGGACTTATCTTTGCTGTTGAAAAGTCAATTAAAGACCTTGGTGATAAGATTGATGGAAGCGATAAGGCTAAACTTGAAGAAGAAGTTAAACTTGCTAAAACTGAACTTGAAAGCAACGACGATGATAGAATTGTAAAGGCAACAGAACAACTATCTAATGTATCACAAGAAATTTTTGGAAAAGTTTATCAACAAGCAAACCCTAATGGCGCAGACCCTAACGCAAATGGTGGTGCTGAAGGGGATACAGAATTCCATCAAAACTAAAAAATTAAGTAAATAACCAAAAAAACTAATGCAAACTGAAAGGCAAAAGTGCCTTTCAGTTTGTGCATAAATAAAGAAACAAAAAATATTTAAGCATATAATTTTAGTTTTAGCTAGATAAAAAAGGTTTTACAATGGATAAACTCATACAATTTATATCTACGTCATTTGGTATTTGGTCGGTTTTTGGAATCCTTGCAATTATCATTAAGATTTGCGAATATCAATTTAAAAACAGAACTGTAAGAATATCTTTTTATGCTTTGGCAAGTTTAGGTTGGGCAACCTATTTCTTGCTTAAGGGCTCGGTTGTTAGTGGTGTTGCAAATATTGTGGGCATTGCTCAATCTTTGGTGTTTATGCAAAGAGAAAATCATAAATGGGCAAAAAGTTATCTTTGGCTTGTTTTATTTATTGGTCTTCAAATTGCAAACTGCGCTATAGGATTTAGTGCTTGGCACGATGTTTTTCCTGTGCTTGCCAGCGTACTTGGTGGCGTTGCTTACTTTATTATTGATGAAGAAAAATATAGATACATTGCGCTTATAAGTTGTGTATTTTGGTTATGCAACAGCATTTCAAAAGTGGCAATTTTGGCACTTGTTTGTGATGTGTCTTGCACAATTTCTGGCTTTATCGGACTTGTTAGATTTTATAGAAGAAGAAAAAGAGAAAAATCTTTGGCTCATAAAGAAGATAAGCTTGAAATTAATAATACTATAAGTGCTTAAATAAAAATGCTATTCAATCAAAAAATATTAGACTTTATAACTTTAAGGAATTATTATGGCAAAAGATTATTATGAAACTCTTGGGGTTAGCAAAGATGCAACCCAAGACGAAATAAAAAAGGCATATAGAACGCTGGTTAAAAAATATCACCCAGACCTTCACCCAAACGACAACGCCGCTGCAGAAAAGTTTAAGGAAATTAACGAAGCGCACGAAGTTTTATCCGATGAAAAGAAAAGAAAAAATTATGACGCTTTCGGCGACCCTAATGGCAATATGGGTGGCTTTGGTGGTTTCGGCGGTGGTGCCGGTGGCTTCGGTGGTTTTAGCGACTTAGGGGATATCTTTGGCGATATCTTCGGTGGCTTTGGTGGAAGTAGAACTCGTGCCCAAACAAAAACTAAGGGCGATGATATTACCATTGAACTTTCAATGAGTTTTTTAGATGCTGCTAAAGGTTGCCGTAGAGAAATCGCTTATACTAGAAACGAGCCTTGTAAGGCTTGTAGTGGCACTGGTGCAAATGGTGGCACGGCTTATAAAACTTGCCCTAAGTGTGGTGGCACAGGTCAAGTTCAATATACTTCGAGCAATGGCTTTTTCCGTTCGGTAAATGTTAGACCTTGTGATGAGTGTAAGGGGACGGGTAAAAAGATTATAGAGCCATGCAAAGAGTGTAATGGAAAAGGTTATGTTCGTGCTCAAACAAAACTTACTCTCGATATACCAGCAGGTGCTGATACAGGCAGTTATATAAAGAAGGTGGGCTTTGGTCAAGCAAGCACAAACGGTGGTCCTGCAGGCGACCTTATTATAGTTATCAAGGTAGAAGGTAGCAAGATTTTTGCACGCAAGCACTTTGATTTATTTGTGACGGTGCCTATCAGTTACAAAACGGCAGTTCTCGGTGGCAAGGTTAAAGTTCCACTAATCGACGATACCTTTGAATACACTATTCCAGAAGGCACACAAAGTGGCAAGAGATTTTTTGTGCGTGGCAAGGGTATTAAGACAAACCGTGGCACAGGCGACCTTTATATTGACGTTTTGGTTGAAGTGCCAAGCAAAATCACAAAAGAACAAAAGAAGATTTTAGAAGAATTAGAAAAGAATACGGATATTAAACAATGCCCTAATATGAAACAATATAAGGACAATTTGGAAACAATGTATGGCAAAAACCCATACGAAAAATAGTATGAATAATTTTATTGAACTAACAATTTCAACAACTCATATCGGTGGCGATATAATTAGTGACCTGCTTTGGGAATATACCGATAGTGGGGTTGTAATAAGCGATATAGAAGACGTTATAGCCCTTGCTAAAGACGGCAGGGCATGGGACTATGCTGATAGCAGTATTTTTAGTGCTGATAAAACGGTGCTTGTAAAGGCATACTTCCCAAAAGAAAGTGCAAGTGAAACAATAAAACAAGTGGAACAAAGACTTATTCAAATGAAAAAGGAAAGTCCACTTGACCTTGGCAGTTTAGAAACTGTTAAAAGGGATATCGATGGCGACCTTTGGCGTGAGCAATGGAAGGAACACTTTAAGCCTATAAAAATAGGTAAAATCGTTATCGTTCCAGAGTGGATAGAATATAAAAAGCAAGATGATGAAATAGTTGTTCTTCTTGACAGCAATATGGCGTTTGGCACAGGTGAACACGAAACGACATCTATGTGCGTGGGATTTTTGGGAAAATACGTAAATAAGAGCGACATAGTTTTAGACGTTGGTTGTGGTAGTGGTATACTTGGCATCTCAGCAAGTAAACTTGGTGCAAAACAAGTTGTAATGACGGATATTGATGAGTGTGCAATAGTTGCAACAGAACACAATATGAAGTTAAACAATATTACAAACGGCAAAGTCTTGCTTAAAAACTTGCTTGATGACACCACCGTTAAAGGCAACGTTATAGTGTGCAACATAATGGCAGAAGTTTTAATTGCCTTTAGTCCATACATAGCAAACAACTTGCTTGATAATGGCATTATAATACTTAGTGGTATTTTGGTTGAAAGGTTGGATGCTGTAAAAAGCGCATATGAATCGGCTGGGTTTGAAATGTTAGAACAAAGCATTAAAGGGGAGTGGTCGGCTCTTGCTTTAAGAAAGGGTGACAAATAATGAAGGCAGTTGTCTTTACGCTAGGCTGTAAGGTGAACGAGTGCGAAAGCGATTCGCTTATAACAGGCTTAGAAAACTTAGGCTATGAAGTTAGCGATAAACTCGTGCCAGCCGACCTATACATAGTAAATACTTGTGCCGTTACAAACGAAGCCGAAAAGAAATCTCGCCAAATGGCAAGCAGAATAAAAAAACTTTCTAAAGATGCAAAGATAATTTTCACAGGCTGTGCTGTCCAAAAGAATCCAGAGCAATTTATGACAAAGTCAAACGACTTTTTGTTAACAGGCGTGTTCAATAAAAATGAAATTTTGTCACTGCTTAATGAAAGTGGAAACCATATTAGTGCGCCTTGCACGGAGTTTGAAGAACTTTTTTTGACAAAGTCTTTAAGGACTAGGGCGTACGTTAAAGTTCAAGATGGTTGCAACAACTTTTGTTCTTATTGCATTATTCCATACCTTAGGGGAAGAAATCGTGCAAGAAACCCAGAGAGCGTGAAAAAAGAAATTTTATCGCTCGGTGCTAAAGAAGTTGTTATAAACGGCATAAACCTATCGGCTTACGACTATAACGGGATAAATTTGACAGGTTTAATAAAAAGTTTAAAAGACTTGCCTATAAGAATTAGACTTGGCTCTTTAGAAGTTAACATCATCGACAGGGAATTTTTGTCAGCACTAAAAGAATTAAAAGATTTTGCACCACATTTTCACCTTTCTTTGCAGTCGGGGTGTGATGGCGTTCTAAAAAAGATGAACAGGCACTACACCACTAAAGAATATTTAGAAAAGGTGAATTTAATAAGAGAATTTTTTGCTGATGCAGGCATTACAACCGATATTATCGTTGGTTTTCCAACAGAGAGCGAAAACGACTTTTTGGATACTGTTGAGTTTGTTAAAAGCGTTGGGTTTAGCGATATTCACCCATTTCCGTTCAGTTCAAGAAGTGGCACGGTTGCAAGCAAAATGAAAGATTTGCCAGCAGATGTTAAAAAGCAAAGGCTTGACAAACTTGTTGAAATAAAAAAAGAGTGCAAAAAGGATTTTGCATTAAAAATGAAAGGCAAAGAGTTAGACTTTTTGTTTGAAGAATTTAAAGATGGCTATGCTGTTGGTTACACGCAAAACTATCTTAGAATATACATAAAAAATTACAAGAAAATAAGTCAAAACCAAATAGAAAAAGTTATAGTTTTAGAGCCTTATTTAGAAGGCGCTATTGCTGAGCAAAAAGGAGAATAATATGGAAAATTGTTTGTTTTGTAAAATAATTAAAGGCGAAATTCCTGCAACAAAAATGTATGAAGATGAAAACATGATTATCATTAAAGACATTGACCCAAAAGCAAAAAATCACTTTTTGTGTATTCCAAAAAGCCACTTTAAATTACTTGCTGATATGACCGACAAGCAAAGTGAAATGCTAAAAGAGTGCTTTAAGAAAATTCCAACACTTGAAAAGGAACTTGGCTTAGAAAATGGTTATCGTTTGGTAATAAATCAAGGCGAAGATGCAGGTCAAACTGTTTTCCATTTGCATATTCACATTTTATCAGGTCAAAAAATGGGCTGGACACCAGCATAAATTAAGCAAAAATCACAAATATAAACTCGGCTTTAGTTATAGCCGAGTTTTTTTGTGCCTTAAAATGCTTGACAAAAAATATTATATGTGCAAAAATATCTATGCCAAACAAATTTAATATTTTTAGTGGGTATTATTTAACTTTTAGTATATTTTTCTTGTTATTTTACCACAATCATTGTAGGTGTTTGTTAAAAATGCAAAGTCCGTTTAAATGATTGTGGTAATACCATTTATTTAAATTTGTTTGGCGACAGTCGGGGTTTGCGTTTTCGGTGCGCTCACTTCGGTTGGCGCACTTTTTATTTTTTTAGGGAGAGGCTTATGAATAAATCTTTTTTGCTAGAAACAGTAGAAATCCCAAAAAATACGGCAATAATCGATGATTATCAATTTTCTGGATACACATCGTTAAAATATTTAATTTTGCCAAACAGCATAACGAGCATTGGGGACTCAGCATTTGAAGGCTGTTATTCGTTAGAAAAAATAGAAATTCCAGAAGGGGTGACAAGTATTGGTGAAGATGCTTTTTCTGGTTGCACTTCACTAAAAGAAATAGTTTTACCAAGTAGTCTTGAGAGCATAGGTGACTATGCTTTTGAAGGTTGCTCTAACTTAGAGAGAGTGGTTATTCCAGAAGGGGTTAAAGAAATTGCCAATTTAATGTTTTTCAATTGCAAAAACTTAAAAGAAGTTGTTTTGCCTAATAGTATTACAAGTGTTGGCTATGCATCTTTTCGCAATTGTCCATTATTAAAAGAAGTAATTTTACCAAACGGCACCACGAGCATTGGGGATTTTGCTTTTGCAGGCTGTCTTTCATTAGAAAGGATTGTTCTTCCAAAAAGTTTGAAAAATATAGGATATGCAGCCTTTCGTGATTGCGCATTACTTTCAAACATAATTATACCAAAAGATGTTATGACTATGGGCGATTATACTTTTGAAGGTTGCGATATGCTAACTATTTATTGCGAAGCCAAAATAGAGCCAAAAATTTGGGGTTTGTGTTGGAACTATAATTGCCCTGTTTTTTGGGGATATAAAAAAGAAAAATAATATGAAGATAAGAATAAAAAAGCGAGTTAAAATTAACTCGCTTTTTAGTTTTTGTCAATACTATACGTTGCTTTTTAATATTGTATATTGTTTACCATTATATATTATATTTTAACTAAGGTTGCTGTGGCGTGTGTGCAAATGCCTTCTTCTCTGCCAACAAAACCTAAGCCTTCTAAGGTGGTTGCACCTATTCCCACAAACTCTGGGGCAAGGCTAAGGGCAGTGGACAGCGATTTTGTTATTTCAGGTATGTAGCCAAGAAGTTTTGGCTTTTCTGCCATAATGGTTGCCGAAATGCTTTCAACCATATATCCCTTATCCTTAATCATGCCTAAAACAACTTCAAGAAGTTTCATGCTATCAGCATCTTTATATTTTGGGTCTTTATCCGAAAAATGATAGCCAATATCTCTAAGCGAAAGGGCAGATAAAATAGCATCCATAATAGCGTGGGCAAGTACATCGGCATCAGAGTGGCCTAAAAGCCCTTTATCGTGGGGGATAATAACGCCACCTAAAATAAGTTTTCTATTTTCAACTAACTTGTGACAATCAAAACCTGTTCCAAAACGATACATAGGTTTTTTATCCAAACTAAAGTCTTTTTTATAGGTAAGTTTAATATTGTCTATATCGCCATCGAAGTAATTTAAACTTCCAGCATAATTTAGATACATTTCGCCATCATCATTAAATGCCTTTTCACCAAGTTCTCGATAGGCTTTTTTTATAGTGCTTGTCAAAAAGCCTTGTGGGGTTTGGATATTTGCAAGGCTGTCTTTCCCTAAATATTCGGTTATATTATTATCCTTAATCTTTGCTATAGTGTCACGGCTTTTTATTATAGGAATAGCACTGCCATATTCTTTAGCCGTGTTTATACAATCTTCAATAAGCTTTTTGCTAACATAAGGTCTTGCACCATCGTGAATTAAAACTATATCGCCATCAACCTTTTCAAGTGCATTTTTTATAGACTCTGTTCTAGTGTCGCCACCCAAAACAACGGTGGCTTTATCTAAAACTAAATTTTTAACAAAATCAAAATCTTTTTTACTTGCAGTAATTACTATTTGGTCAATTAGTCCACTTGTAGTAAAAGCATTTAATGTTTGCTCTAAAATTGTGGAGTCACCACTCTTTACTAAAAGTTTATTTTGATTAAAGCCTGCACGCACTCCTTTTCCAGCACAGGCAAGAACTAAACTCGTTTTCATCTAATATACCTACTCAAAAATAATTTCGTACATTTGTTCTGCTTCTTCTTTTCTAACGGTTTCTTTTATAAAAAGCACCTTAAATTTAACCGTGCCACTATTAAAGCCGATTTCCACGATGTCGCCTTCTTTAATTTGGTGCGAAGGCTTAACTGAGCGCCCGTTTACGCTAACTCTTCCACCATCGCACGCTTGTTGGGCAACCGTTCTGCGTTTAAGTAGCCTAGAAACCTTCAAAAACTTATCAATTCTCATAAAAAAATTACACCTTAAATTACTATATATATTGTAGAAAAAATCAAAAAATAAAAATATTTTTAAAATCTTTTAAAAACGCTTGACAATCTTGATTTTATAGGTTAACATAATATAATGTATTATGATAGGTTATTATCGAGTTTTGTCGCCTTTTTGCAAAAAAACGACTAAAAAATAAGGATTTTTTCGTGCTTTTTTGACAAAAAAATCGCTTTTTGATACTAACTTTTCTCGACAAGGTTTATTATACAACATTTTCAATGTTTTGTAAACCTATCGGCCCAAAATTTAAAATTTTTTTTAAGGAGTGTGTTTTGATGACACGAATTTTACCTGAAATTGAATGTGGCAAGGTTAAAAGAAGAACTTTTAGCAAAATTAAAGAAGCAATCGAACTTCCTTATCTTGTCAAAATTCAAAAAGACTCTTATGACGCTTTTATTAAAGATGGCATAGGCGAGGTCTTAGAAGATTTTTCACCAATCACAGACTATTCTGACCACTTTGAACTCTATTTCTTAGATTACAACCTTGATGGTAAGCCAAAGTACGATGAAAAAGAGTGCAGGGATAGAGATGCTACTTACGCTCGCCCACTTAAAGTTAAAGTTAGACTTGTTAATAAGGTGACTGATGAAGTTATCGACCAAGAAGTTTTCATGGGCGATTTCCCACTTATGACAGACAACGGCTCGTTTATTATCAACGGTGCTGAAAGAGTTATCGTTTCTCAACTCGTTCGTTCTCCAGGCGTTTATAACGGCTCTGAAATGGACAAGTCTGGTAGACGCCTTTTCGACACTACTGTTATCCCTTCAAGGGGTGCTTGGCTTGAGTTTGAACAAGATTCACAAAACGTTTTGTGGGTGCATGTTGATAGAACGAGAAAACTTACTGCTACAGTTCTTTTAAGGGCTTTAGGTTTTGGTAGCGATGATGCCCTAAACGAACTCTTTGAAGGCAACAAGATGATTTTAGATACTGCTGAAAAGGATACTTCTAAATCTGAAAGCGATGGCCTTATCGAGTTATATCGCCGTTTGCGTCCAGGTGAAATACCAACAGAAGAGGCAGTTAAGCAACATCTTAAAAACTTGTTCTTCGATGCAAGAAGATATGACCTTGCAAGAGTTGGTAGATATAAATTTAACAGAAGATTAAGGCTCGGCGCAAGAATCGTTGGCTTAGTTAGTGCAGACGACATCATTACAAGTGATGGCGAAGTTTTGGCTACAAAAGGTCAAAAGATTTCAAAGCCTATTGCAGAACAAATCCAAAACGCTGGTATTAGCACTTTCGTTGCTGATGTTAATGGCGAAAGACATAAAATCATTTCTAACAACGTTGTAAACTACAAAGAAGTTACAGGACTTAACCCAGACTGCTTTGGTTTATTAAAGTACGTTTATTTCCCAACCCTAGAATTTTCTAAGGTTGTATATCAAACTGCAAAAGAAAACGGCGTTGAAAAAACTGCTGAAATCTTAAAAGAGCAAATCAACGCAATGTTCTATCTTGAAGAAAAGCAAATTCCAAGTGGGGAAGAAAAGCCAGAAGACAAGAAGAACGAAGAAAAGGCACTTGAAATTAGAACTAAGTTCATCAATGCTTGTCTTTGCTATTATGATATTATCGAAAGTGGAGTTGTTCCAGAAAGATTAGATGCTGAAACAAGAAAGACAATCCGTCCACTTGTTGAAAAATTAAATCATAAACACATCACTGTTGATGATATCGTTGCTTCAGTTTCTGTAAACTTAGACTTAGCATTTGATATCAACACAGTTGACAATATCGACCACTTAGGTAACCGTCGTGTTCGTTCAGTTGGCGAATTACTTCAAAACCAATTTAGAATCGGTATTGCAAGACTTGAAAGAGTTATCAAAGAAAGAATGGCAACTCAAGACCCTAAAGATGTTTCACCACAAGGTTTAATCAACGTGCGTCCTGTAAGTTCTGCTATTAAGGAATTCTTTGGTTCATCACAATTATCACAATTTATGGACCAAACAAACCCAATCGCTGAACTCACACACAAGAGAAAACTTTCTGCTCTCGGCCCTGGTGGTTTGAATAGAGATAGAGCAACATTTGACGTTCGTGACGTTCACCACTCTCATTATGGTAGAATGTGTCCTATCGAAACACCTGAAGGACAAAACATCGGTCTTATCTCATCACTCGCTGCTTATGCTAAGGTAAACGAATTCGGCTTTATCGAATCACCTTATAGAAAGGTTGAGCACGTGCTTGATGAAAATGGCAATATGCAAACTATCGTTACAGAACAAGTTGAATACTTGACTGCTGACGAAGAAGATAACTACATCGTTGCACAAGCAAACGAACCACTTATCGATAACAAATACTTCGCTAATGACCGTGTTTCATGCAGACACAGAGATGAAATTACCGAAGATGTTAAAGAAAAGATGGATTATATGGATGTTTCACCAAAACAACTTATATCTGTCGCAACAGCACTTATTCCGTTCTTAGAAAACGACGATACCAACCGTGCACTCATGGGCTCTAACATGCAACGTCAAGCCGTTCCACTACTTTGCCCAGAAAATGCTATAGTTGCAACCGGTATTGAAAGAAGAATCGCATACGACTCAGGCGTTATGGTAAACGCAGCCAACGCCGGTGTTGTTGAAAGCGTTGCAAGTGACCTTATCGTTATTAAGGAAGATGACGGAAACTTAAGACAATATACACTCAAGAAATTTGAGCGTTCTAACCAAGGAACTTGCCTAAATCAAAGACCAATCGTTGATAAGGGCGAAAGAATTGAAAAAGGACAAACTATCGCAGACGGCCCATCAACTAAAAACGGCGAACTTGCGCTCGGTCGTAACATCTTAGTCGGCTTTATGAGTTGGGAAGGTTATAACTACGAAGATGCTATCTTGCTTTCAGAAAAACTCGTTCGTGAAGACGTGTTTACAACAATTCACATCGAAGAACACGAAATCGAAGCGAGAGATACTCGTCTTGGTGAAGAAGAAATTACAAGAGATATTCCAAACGTTGGCGAAGATGCACTTAAAGACTTAGATGAAAACGGTATCGTTAGAATCGGTGCAGAAGTTAACAGTGGCGATATTCTCGTTGGTAAGGTTACACCTAAGGGCGAAACCGAACTCACACCAGAAGAAAGACTATTAAGAGCAATCTTTGGTGAAAAGGCAAGAGAAGTTAGAGATACATCTCTAAAAGTTCCACATGGTGAAGGTGGTATCGTTGTAGACGTTAAAATCTTTACTCGTGCAAATAAAGATGAATTATCTCCAGGTGTAAACAAACTCGTTAGAGTATATATCGCTCAAAAGAGAAAGATTAGCATCGGTGACAAGATGGCTGGTCGTCACGGAAACAAGGGTGTTATCTCAAGGATTTTACCAGAATCAGATATGCCATTTATGGCTGATGGCACACCACTTCAAATCGTACTTAACCCACTCGGCGTTCCATCTCGTATGAACATCGGTCAAGTTCTTGAAGTGCACTTAGGTTTAGTATGTAAACAACTCGGCTGGAAGATTGCAACACCTGTATTCGATGGTGCAACTGAAAGCGATATTAGAGAATTATTAAAAGAAAACAATATAGTTAACCCAGACGGCGAAGTTGATGGTAAGATTCAACTTTACGATGGTAGAACGGGCGAACCATTTGAAAACAGAGTTACTGTTGGTCAAATGTATATGATTAAGCTTATCCACTTAGTTGACGATAAGATTCACGCACGTTCAACAGGTCCATACAGCCTTGTTACACAACAACCTTTAGGTGGTAAGGCACAATTCGGTGGACAACGTTTCGGTGAAATGGAAATTTGGGCGCTTGAAGCATACGGCGCAGCGCACATCTTGCAAGAAATCTTAACCGTTAAGTCTGACGATATCGTTGGTAGGGTTAAGACATACGAATCAATCGTTAAAGGAACAAATATCAGCGAACCTGGTATCCCAGAAGCATTTAAGGTATTATTAAAAGAATTGCAAAGTTTGGCACTCGATATGAAAGTGCTCACAGAAAACAAAGAAGAACTTGCGCTTAAAGACCTTATCGAAGGGGATATCGATGATATGCCTTATGTTCGTGAAAAAGATACTCGTGAAGAAGTTGAACTTGATGAAATCGAAGGCGATATTCCTGAAACAATCTTCGAAGATAGCGAATCTGTTGAAATTGATGATGAATTTAATTTCACTAAAGATATGTTTGAAGATGACGATGATGAAATAGACACAACAATTCCAGATGATGATATGTTCGACGATGATGAAGAACTTGAATTTGAGGATGAGGAATAATAAAGGGGGATAGAGTAATATGTTTGAACTTAACAATTTTGATTCTATACAAATAGGAGTAGCTTCTCCCGAAAAAATTAGAGAATGGTCTTATGGCGAAGTAACAAAGCCAGAAACTATCAACTATAGAACACAAAAACCAGAAATGGGTGGACTATTTTGCGAAAGAATCTTTGGACCTACAAAGGACTGGGAATGTCACTGTGGTAAATATAAACGCATTAGATATAAAGGCGTTATTTGCGACAAGTGTGGCGTTGAAATCACAAAGTCTAAAGTTCGCCGTGATAGATTAGGTCACATCGAACTTGCAGCACCTGTTTCACACATTTGGTATTTCAAGGGCGTTCCATCAAGAATAGGTCTTATGCTCGATATGAGCCCTAAGGCTTTGGAACAAGTTTTATACTTTGCTTGCCACGTGGTTTTAGACCCAGGTACAACACCACTAACATACAAGCAAGTTATTAACGACAGAGAAAAACTTGAAATGGAAGAACAATACGGCTATAATTCTTTCAAAACAGGTATGGGTGCAGAAGCCATTAAAGAACTTTTGATGGCTATCGACCTTGAAAAAGAAAGCGCTGAAACAAAGAAAGAAATTGCTGAAAACGCTTCTGGTCAAAAGAGAATTAGAGCAGTTAAAAGGATAGAAATTATCGAATCATTTAGAAAGAGTGGCAATCGCCCAGAATGGATGATTTTAGACGTTCTTCCTGTAATCCCACCAGAACTTCGCCCAATGGTGCAACTCGATGGTGGTAGATTCGCAACGAGTGACTTAAACGACTTATATAGAAGGGTTATCAACAGAAATAACCGTTTGAAAAAGTTAATGGAACTTGGCGCTCCTGAAATCATTATTAGAAACGAAAAGCGTATGCTTCAAGAAGCAGTTGACGCTCTCATAGACAATGGTCGTCGTGGCAAAGCTATTAGTGGCGCTGGCAACCGTGAATTAAAATCACTTTCTGGTATGCTTCGTGGTAAGCAAGGTCGTTTCCGTCAAAACCTTCTCGGTAAGCGTGTTGACTACTCAGGCCGTTCAGTTATCGTTGTAGGACCAGAACTTAAACTTTATCAATGTGGTTTGCCAAAAGAAATGGCTATTGAACTTTTCAAGCCTTTCGTTATGAAAAAACTCGTTGAAACTAACGTTTGCCACAACATTAAAAACGCAAAACGTACAGTAGAGCGTGGTAAGGCAGTAGTTTGGGATGTTTTAGAAGAAGTTATCAAAGACCACCCAGTTATGCTCAACCGTGCGCCTACACTTCACAGATTATCAATCCAAGCATTTGAACCTGTTCTTATCGAAGGTAGAGCAATCAAGCTTCACCCACTCGTTTGTGGCGCATTCAACGCCGACTTCGACGGTGACCAAATGGCTGTTCACGTTCCACTTTCAGTTGAAGCACAAGCAGAAGCAAGGTTTTTGATGCTTGCATCAAACAATATCTTAAAACTTTCTGACGGTAAGCCTGTTATGTCACCATCACAAGACATGGTTATGGGTGCATACTACTTGACTATCTTAAGAAAGAAAATCGGTGAAAAGTATAACGAAAAGGGTAGACCTGATGAAAACGGCACAGTTTATGGCGTTCCAGAATATACCGTTTCTTATGCATCACCAGAAGAAGCACAAATGGCTTATCAAACAGGTAAGATTGGGCTTCAAGACGAAATCTATGTTCGTAGACAAGTGGAAATTGATGGCGAAGTAATCACAGGCAGAGTTAAGACATCTGTTGGTAAGATTATCTTCAACGAAGCAATCCCACAAAACTTAGGCTTTGTTCAAAGAAAGACTAAAGAAGATTACCTTAAATATGAAATCGACAAGTTGACAGGTAAAAAAGACCTTCAAAAGATTGTCGGTGCTTGCTTTAAGCGTCATGGCGCAAGTTGTGCTGCTGACGTTCTTGACAAGGTTAAGGCTCTCGGATTTAAATATTCAACAATCGGTGCTATTACAACTAGCGTATTCGATATGCACATGCCAAAAGATAAGGCTGTTATCCTTGGCGAAGCAGAAGAACACGTATTAAAGATTGAAAACCTTTATAAGAAAGGCTTTATCACTGATGATGAAAGATATAAAAAGGTTGTTAACATTTGGAAACAAGCAACAGAAGATGTTACAGATAAACTTATGGATTCACTCGATGAATTCAACCCAATCTTGATGATGGCTAACTCTGGTGCCCGTGGTTCTAAAGACCAAATTAAACAACTTGCTGGTATGCGTGGTCTTATGACCGATACTAATGGTAAAACTATCGAAATTCCTGTTAAGTCATGCTTTAGGGAAGGTCTTTCAGTTTTGGAATACTTCATTTCATCACACGGTGGTCGTAAAGGTCTTGCCGATACAGCGCTTAAAACTGCCGACTCTGGTTACTTAACTCGTCGTTTGGTTGACGTTTCTCAAGAAGTAATCATTAAAGAAGACGACTGTTTCGCAAGCACAGGCGATGCTGTTAAGGGTGTTGTCGTTAGTGCAATTAAGGGCTCTAAGGGCGAAATTATCGAAGGTCTCCGTGATAGAATCGCAGGTAGATTTACTGTTAAAGATATCATAAACCCAACAAACGGCGAAGTTATGGTTAAAGCTAACGAAATGATTGATGAAGATATGGCTGATGAAATCGTTAAAGTTGGCATTGAACAAGTAGAAATTAGAAGTATATTCACTTGTAAGTCAAAGACTGGCGTTTGTGCTAAGTGTTATGGTAAGAACATGTCAAACAACAATCCTGTTCAAATTGGTGAAGCAGTTGGTATTATCGCTGCTCAATCAATCGGTGAACCAGGTACACAGCTCACCATGAGAACATTCCACACCGGTGGTATTGCAAGTACAGGCGATATTACACAAGGTCTTCCAAGAGTTGAAGAATTATTCGAAGCTCGTAGACCAAAACACGCTGCAATCGTTTGCGAACACAGTGGAACGGTTGAAATTGAAGAAAAAGATAAGATTATTCACGTTATCGTTAAGCCAGATGATGGTTCTAAGAGCGAAGATTATACAATTCCTTTCGGAACAGGCGTTATCGTTAAGACGGGTGATAGAGTTGAACCAGGTTCAGTTTTAACAAATGGTTCAGTATATCCACAAGACATTTTGAAGACAAAGGGTATCAAGGGCGTACAAGACTATATCCTTAAAGAAATTCAAAGTGTTTACCGTTCACAAGGCGTTGACATCAACGATAAGCACGTAGAAATCATCGTTCGTCAAATGATGAAGAAAGTTCAAGTTGAAAACCCAGGTGGAGCAGATATTCTCCCAGGCGAAAAACTTGACGTTCATAGGTTTGAAGAAGAAACAATCAATGCTCTTGAAAATGGTCTTGAACCACCACAAGGTAAGAGAATTCTTCTTGGTATCACAAAGGCTGCACTCGCAAAAGAAAGCTTCCTTTCTGCAGCATCATTCCAAGAAACAGCAAGAGTATTAACAGAAGCCGCAATCAAGAATAAGATTGACCCACTTGTAGGCTTAAAAGAAAACGTAATTATCGGTAAACTTATTCCAGCAGGTACAGGAATTAAGAATTACAAAAACGTGTCACCACAAACAGTAATTCAAAGACCTGTGCAAGATGTAGAATAATAGATAATTATTAAGGTTTTCAAATAAAAAAGCCAAGAAAATGGTACATTTTATTTGACTAAACCGACAATAAATGGTAAAATAATAATTCAGTGGGCAAAATAAAAACGCCCACTGAAAAAAGCAAAATTTGTTTCATAAACGGAAGTTTCCGAATCCGTTTTCTGAATATCCGAAATAATTTAAGGAGGTGCGATATGCCAACAATTCAACAGTTAATCAGACAAGGTAGAAAGAACATTACTTACAAGTCAAAGTCACCAGCTCTCGACGAATGTCCACAAAAGCGTGGTGTTTGTTTGTCAGTAACAACAACAACTCCAAAGAAGCCTAACTCAGCGCTTCGTAAGATTGCTCGTGTTCGTTTGACTAATAAAGCTGAAGGTATTGTTTATATCCCAGGTGAAGGCCACAACCTTCAAGAACACAGCTCTGTTCTTATCCGTGGTGGAAGGGTTAAAGACTTACCAGGTGTAAGATACCACATTATCCGTGGCGCTCTTGACACAGCAGGCGTTGCAAAGCGTCGTCAAGCAAGGTCAAAATACGGCGCAAAGAGACCTAAATAAGTAAAAAACAAATAAAGAAAAAACTTATTTAATTTAAGACACCTACTTATAATCGGAATTCGGAAAATTAGCCCGATTTGGTAGGCAGTATGTCGAAAGACAGAAGGTTCGCTACCTTAAATTTGATAAGGCAAGCGATAGCTGTACTAAACTAAGGGTTTACCCTTAAAGGCACTAAGAAAAGTGCAAAAAATTTAAAGGAGGATTTAATTATGCCAAGAAGAGGCAATATTGCAAAAAGAGATGTTTTGCCAGACCCAATGTATAATGATAAGGTTGTAACAAAACTTATCAACCAAGTTATGCTTGATGGTAAAAAGGGCATTGCACAAGGCATTGTTTATGAAGCATTTGAAGTGGCTGCTGAAAAAGTAGGCCAAGACGCAAGGGAAATGTTTGCTCAAGCGCTTAACAACATTATGCCTTTAGTAGAAGTAAAAGCAAGGAGAGTTGGTGGTGCTAACTATCAAGTTCCAATCGAAATCCGTGCTGAAAGAAGACAAACACTTGCAATCAGATGGTTGGTTGCAGCAGCAAGAAAGAGAGGCGAAAGAGAAATGGCTTCTAGACTTGCAGCAGAACTCGTAGACGCTTTCAACAACACAGGTAGTGCTGTTAAGAAGAAAGAAGATACACATAGAATGGCTGAAGCAAACAAGGCTTTTGCACATTATAGATTCTAATTTTGGAGAACAAATATGGCAAGAGATTTTGATTTAGGTGTGACAAGAAATATAGGTATTATGGCGCACATCGATGCTGGTAAAACAACAACTACTGAAAGAATTTTGTTTTACACAAGTAAGACACATAAGCTCGGCGAAACCCACGAAGGTGGCGCTACTATGGACTGGATGGTTCAAGAACAAGAGCGTGGTATTACAATCACAAGTGCTGCTACAACATGCTATTGGAAAAATCACCGTATAAATATTATTGATACCCCTGGCCACGTTGACTTTACTGTAGAAGTTGAAAGGTCACTCCGTATTCTTGACGGCGCAGTTGCAACATTCTGTGCTAAGGGTGGCGTTGAACCTCAAAGTGAAACTGTTTGGAGACAAGCAGATAAGTATAAAGTTCCAAGAATCGCTTATGTAAATAAGATGGATATCAACGGCGCTAACTATGATAACGCTATCAAAATGATGAAGGAAAGACTTCATACAAATGCTCTTCCAATCATCCTTCCTATCGGTAAAGAAGATACATTTAAGGGTATCGTTGATGTAATCACAAGAAAAGCATATATTTATCTTGATGATTTAGGAAGAGAAATCAGCGTTGAAGACGTTCCAAGTGATATGGCAGACTTAGTTGAAGAAGCAAGAGCACAAGTTGTTGAAATTGCTGCTGAATCTGATGATGCATTGATGGAAAAATATTTTGAAGAAGGCGACCTTCCTGTTGAAGAAATTAAAAAGGGCTTACGTGCTGCAACTCTCGCTATGAAAGTTACACCAGTTCTTTGTGGTTCTTCATACAGAAACAAGGGTGTTCAAAACCTTCTCGACGCTATCGTTGATTACTTACCAAGCCCACTTGACGTTGGTGCTGTAAGTGGTGTTAACGATAAGGGCGAAGAATTAAAGAGAGAACCAAAAGACGACGAAGCGTTCAGTGGTCTTGCATTTAAGATTATGACAGACCCATTCGTTGGTAAACTTGCTTTCTTCCGTGCTTACTCTGGTGTGCTTAAGACAGGTTCTTATGTATATAACAGTGTTAAGGGCAAAAAGGAAAGAGTTGCTCGTATTCTTAGAATGCACGCTAACCACAGAGAAGAAGTTGATGCAGTTTACTCAGGTGAAATTTGTGCGTTAGTAGGTTTAAAAGATACAACAACAGGTGATACTTTGTGTGATGAAAGCAAACCAATCATCCTAGAACAAATGGAATTCCCAGACCCAGTTATCCAAGTTGCTATCGAACCAAAAACAAAACAAGGTCAAGAAAAGATGGGCTTTGCACTTGCAAAACTTGCAGAAGAAGACCCAACATTCAAGACATATACAGATGGCGAAACAGGTCAAACAATCATCGCTGGTATGGGCGAACTTCACCTTGAAATTATCGTAGATAGACTCTTAAGAGAATTCAGAGTAGAAGCAAACGTTGGTAAGCCACAAGTTTCTTATAAGGAAACAATTAGACAAGCAGTTGAAGCAGAAGGTATGTTCAAGCGTCAATCTGGTGGTCACGGTCAATATGGTCACTGTAAGATTCGTCTTGAACCACAAGAAGCAGGCAAGGGCTATGAATTCGTTGATGAAACAGTTGGTGGTTCTATTCCTAAGGAATTTATCCAACCTATCAACAAGGGTATTATGGAAGCATCTAAGAACGGTATCTTAGCTGGCTACGAAGTAGTTGACTTTAAGGTTACAGTTTACGATGGTAGCTACCACGATGTTGACTCATCAGAAATGGCGTTTAAGATTGCTGGTTCTATGGCTCTTAAAGATGGCTTAGCAAAAGCTAAGAGTGTTCTTCTTGAACCTGTTATGAAGGTTGAAATCGTAACACCAGATGACTACTTTGGTGACCTTATGGGTAACGTTACTGCTCGTCGTGGTATTATCCAAGGTACTGATGATAGAAATGGCGTTAAGGTTATCGATGCACATATCCCACTAGCAGAAATGTTCGGTTATGCAACAGACCTTCGTTCAAGAACACAAGGTAGAGGCAACTACACAATGCAATTCTCTCACTATGCAGAAGTTCCAAAGTCAGTTGCTGAAAAGATTATGGGTAAAAAAGCATAATTAACTGTTGACAATTATATAAAATTATTGTAAAATAGAATTATACTTAGGTAAAAACCCTAAAAACTAATAAAAAACAAATAAAAATTAAAAAAATATAATTATTGAAAAATTTGGAGGAAACCAAAATGGCAAAGGCTAAATTCGAAAGAAACAAACCGCACATTAACATTGGTACTATCGGCCACGTTGACCACGGCAAAACAACTCTTACTGCTGCTATCACTATGACAATGGCTGCTAAGGGTCAAGCTAAGAAAATGAAATACGATGAAATCGATAAGGCACCAGAAGAAAAGGCAAGAGGTATTACAATTAATACTTCACACGTAGAATATGAAACAGACAACCGTCACTATGCACACGTTGACTGTCCAGGCCACGCAGACTATGTAAAGAACATGATTACAGGTGCTGCTCAAATGGACGGTGCTATCCTCGTTGTTGCTGCAACTGATGGTCCAATGCCACAAACAAGAGAACACATCCTTCTTGCTCGTCAAGTAGGCGTTCCTTACATTGTAGTATTTATGAACAAATGTGACCAACTCGACGACCCAGAACTTTTGGAACTCGTTGAAATGGAAATCAGAGAACTTCTCTCTGAATATGGCTTCCCAGGCGATGATACACCAATCATCAAGGGTTCAGCTTTAAAAGCTCTTGAATGCGCTCAAGCTAACGAAGGCGACGCTGTTACAAACGCTGCTGAAACACAATGCATTAAAGAACTTATGGACGCTGTTGACTCTTATATCCCAGCTCCAGAAAGAGACGATGCTAAACCATTCTTACTTCCTGTAGAAGACGTATTCACAATCTCTGGTCGTGGTACAGTTGCTACTGGTAGAGTAGAAAGAGGTGTTGCACACGTTAACGACCCAGCTGAAATCGTTGGTTTACAAGAAGAATCAAGAAACACAGTTATCACAGGTCTTGAAATGTTCAGAAAACTTCTTGACGAAGCTCAAGCAGGTGACAACGTTGGTGCTCTTCTTCGTGGTATCGACAAGAAAGATATCGAACGTGGTCAAGTTATTGCTAAACCAGGCACAGTTAAACCACACACAGCTTTCGAAGGTCAAGTGTATATCTTAACTAAAGAAGAAGGTGGCCGTCATACTCCATTCTTCAACAACTATCGTCCACAATTCTATTTCAGAACAACAGACGTTACAGGTTCAATCAAATTACCTGAAGGTGTTGAAATGGTTATGCCAGGCGACAACATCAAAATGGACGTTGAACTTATCACACCTATCGCTATGGAAGAAGGTTTAAGATTCGCTATCCGTGAAGGTGGCAGAACTGTAGGTTCAGGCGTTGTTTCTAAAATCGTTAAGTAATTAACCCTTTTAAGAATAAAACCAAATAATTAAAGGTGCAGAAAATTCTGCACCTTTTCTATTTTTTTGTTGATAATAATCGTCACGCTAAAGAAAGGTGTGGCGTTTTTTATTTTAAAAGCACATTGACAATTTTTTGCTATTATTATATAATGTATATATAAAAGAGTTTGGGGTTTTACTATGGAAAACTTAATGCTTGAGCCCTTAAAATTTTATGAAAACACGGCAAAAGCACTTCACGATAAAAACACGAAAGAATATTTTGATGATTTAGTCAAAAAATCAGGCGTTGATGCTGAAGAAAATAGAAAAACTGTTATAAAATATAAAAAGCAAAAGAAAATTGTTGACCATTTAGAAGGCAGGCTGTCTAAATACAAAATCTTGAAAGGCTTTTTAATTTTCTTTATAATCGTTAGCATTTTAACGGCTATTATCGGCTTAGCAGTAGGCGAAGGCTTGGCACAAATCTTATGTCCTGTTATCGGCACGATATTAACTATTGTTTTTATCCTTTTAATAACTAAAAAAATAAACATCATTATTAAACAAATAAAAGGGCAAAAGGATATAGAAAATCAAAAGGCTTTGGCAATTTTAGAAGAAGCACAAGGTCAAATGGCACCACTTAATGCACTATTTACCGAGTACGACACCTTTAACCTTATAGAAAAAACAATGCCAAACATAAAGTTTAACAAACATTATGATGGCAAAATTCACGCTGATTTTAGTAAAAATTACGATTTTATTGACCAAATAGACCAAAATCGTTCGGTTGTTGATACGGTTTCTGGAAGGCTTTTTGAAAACCCTTTCGTTTTCTATCGATACTTAAATCATTATATGGGTACAAAACCTTATGTAGGTAGTCTTGTTATTCATTGGACCACTGTGGAAAGGGATAGTGATGGAAGAATTAGAAGGGTGCATCATACTGACACCTTGCACGCAACCGTTATAAAGCCTTATCCCGAATATAATTATGGAACGGGGTTAAGTTTCGGAAGTCAAAGTGCGCCCGACTTAAACTTTTCAAGAAAATATGAGCATGTGGAAAGGCTTACTGAAAAGGAAATTGAAAAAAAGGTTAGAAAGGGCGAAAAGAAACTAAAGAAAAAGTCCGAAAAAGCCACCAAAACGGGAAGTGAGTTTACCGAAATGACCAACTCAGAGTTTGATGTTTTGTTCGGCGCAACAGACAGAGATAACGAAGTTCAGTTTAGATATCTATTCTCGCCACTCGCACAAGTTAATATGGTTAACCTTTTGCGTTCAAATGTGGGGTATGGCGATGATTTTTATTTCACCAAAAGGGGAAAGCACAACTACATAGAAAGCGAACACGCACAAATGTGGGATATGAACACCGATGGCGAAAATTATGCTTCATATGATATCGATGATGCTAAACAAAAGTTTATAAATAGAAACAACAACTTTTTTAAGAGCATATACTTTGATTTTGCACCACTTCTTACAATTCCAACCTATCAGCAAGAGCCAAGCATGGTGTTTGAGCCGTTAGATAGATACCATGCAAATTATTCTAATTATGAGCACGAAGTTTTGGCAAATGCCATAGGCACGCATCATTTTGCGCCACAGGGAAGTGCAACTAGCGTTATGCTAAAGGCAAGTTTAGTAAAAACCAAAAACGACACCGATATCGTTATGATAAATGCTAGTTCTTATGAAGCACACCACAGAGTAGATTTTATCCCTGTGTTTGGTGGAGATGGAAAAACCCACTTAGTGCCTGTTCCTTGGATAGAGTATTTACCTATCGAAAAGAACACGCCTATTGCAGTTAAGTCGACAGGACAAAACAAAAGAGACTTTATTGTTAAGGCATATAATCAAAAAATTGATAGTGAACTTTTTGACTCGCCATCGGCATACTTGCACGGATTATTTGCAAAGATAATCGATAATGCAGATGCAAGTGGTATTGATTCAGTATTAAATAAAATTGATAAATAATAAAATAAGACAAAGGAGAAAACTAATATGTCAATTCAATTAGATGAAAACAACGTAAACTTAGAAGGCAAAGACGTAAACGTCATTAACCAAACCATCACGGCAAAAGTTGGCTTTGGCTCTAAACTTTTTGAAGTTCTTTTGTGGGTGCTATTTATAATCCCAGGCGTGATATTCTTGTTTAAGAAAATTAAAGCCGACAATTATTTCCAACAACTTCAACAAAAAATCCAAAAGAACGCATCTCAAATCGATAACTATATGGAACAACGTGTAGTTGTGCTTAAAAACTGTGCAAAAATTTTGGATAAGCAAGCAGAGTTTGAAAAGGGCGTTTTTGAAAATATTGCTAAATATCGTTCAGGTAATGGCGATAATGATGACCAAAAGAGAAACGAAGTTGCAAGCCAAATTGAAGATTTATCAAAGAGCATCAATATCGCTTTTGAAAATTACCCAGACCTAAAAGCACACGAATCATTTGAAAACGCAATGAGACAAAACTATCAACTTCAACTTGAAATCACTGCTGCTCGTGAACTTTATAACGACACAATTAACACTTGGAACAGAGACATCTTTGCATGGCCAGCAAAAATGATAGTTGCAGCAAAACACGGCTATAAAACAAGAATACCTTTCTCTATTTCTTCATCAGTTAAAGAAGAAGCAAGGGGAACATTTTTCTAAAAACTAAAATAAAAGGTGCAGAAACTTTTAACTGCACCTTTTTTATTTTTCTAAAAATGTTTGACCGAACTTAAAAAATGTTATATAATTTTAAAAGTAACATTGTTAAGGAAACAAAGCATGAGAAAATTTACCATAATAGGCATGAGTTGTGCTGCTTGCTCTGCAAGGGTGGAAAGTGCAGTTAAAAAGGTTGATGGCGTTGATAAAGTTGCCGTGAACCTTCTTCTTGGCAGTATGTCCGTTGAAGGAACTGCAAGCGATGAGATAATAATTAAAGCCGTTCAAAACGCAGGGTATAACGCACTTGTCAACGAAAATACAATATGTGCCGACAAAAAACAGAATAGCGAAACCATTACTTTAAGAAACAGGCTATTACTTTCGCTTGGCTTTCTTGTTGTTTTGATGTATATTTCTATGGGGCACAATATGCTTTCTTTGCCCTTACCTTTGTTTTTATATAAAAATCCATTATTAGTGGCTATCACCCAAATGGTGCTTGCGCTAACGATTATAATTATAAACAGAAAGTTTTATATAAATGGCGCTAAAGGTTTATTTAAGGGTGCACCAAATATGGATACCCTTGTTTCAATGGGCTCTTTTGCAGGTTTTGTTTATAGTTTTGTTAACCTTGTTTTAATAGGCATAGCAGTTAGTTCTAATAATATGGTTTTAGCGAGAAGTTATCTTCACGATTTATACTTTGAATCTTCTGCAATGATTTTAGCGCTTATAACTTTGGGAAAGATGCTAGAGTCTTATTCTAAAGGCAAAACCACAAATGCCCTAAAGAGTTTAATGGCACTTTCGCCTAAGTCTGCAACAATAATTGTCGATGGCAAAGAAAGTGTGGTTTTAATTGACCAAGTTAAAGTTGGTGATATTTTTGTTGTTAGACCGGGGGAATGCATTCCTGCCGATGGAACTATTCTAGAAGGGCATAGCGCAATCGATGAATCTTCTATAACGGGCGAATCTATCCCTGTTGATAAAACGGTTGGCGACAATGTAAAAGCAGGCACAATAAACGAGTTTGGGTTCATTAAGTGCATTGCCACCTTTGTTGGAGAAGATACTTCTTTAAGCAAAATTATAAAAATGGTTAGCGATGTGTCGCTCACAAAAGCGCCTATTGCTAAAATAGCCGATAAGGTTTCTGGGATATTTGTGCCTATCGTTATGGGTATTGCCCTTGTTACCTTTATTGTTTGGCTAATTATATCAAGCCAAGTGGGATATTCGCTTGCAAGAGGAATTTCGGTTTTAGTTATAAGTTGCCCTTGTGCTTTGGGGCTTGCAACACCTATCGCAATAATGGTGGGCAGTGGTTTAGGTGCTAAGGCTGGCGTACTATTTAAAAATGCTGAGGCTTTAGAGCAAACGGGCAAGGCAACCATAATTGCACTTGATAAAACGGGAACTATTACTTTAGGAAAACCTATAGTAACCGACATAGTTGCATTTAATGAGTTTGATGAAAACAAACTTTTAAGCCTTGCATATAGTTTAGAAGTTAAAAGCGAGCACCCACTAGCAAAAGCCATTGTTGAAAAAGCAAATGAACTAAGCCTAACTGCTAATGAAATACAAGATTTTAGAATTTATGCAGGTGGTGGAGTTTTTGGAAAACTTAATGGCAAACACCTTTGTGGTGGCAATCATAAGTTTATAAGCGAATATACTCTATTAGGTCAAGATGCCAAAAGCATTTCTAATAATCTTGCTATGCAAGGGAAAACCCCTATTTACTTTGCGTTTGATGGGGAGTTAATTGGCATTATTGCCGTTGCTGATGAAATTAAAAAAGATAGCATTTTTGCTATAAAAGAACTAAAAAAACTTGGGCTTAAAGTTGTTATGCTAACGGGCGATAACGAGCAAACGGCAAACGCTATCGGTAAAAAAATTGGCATCGATGAAATTTATCATAGTTTATTGCCAGAAAACAAGGCAGAGTTAATAAACAAACTTAAAAATCAAGGCAAGGTTATAATGGTTGGCGATGGAATAAACGATGCCATTTCATTAACCACTGCTGATATTGGCATGGCAATCGGTCAAGGCACAGATGTGGCAATAGATGCTGCCGATGTAGTTTTAATGAAAAATGACCTTGTTTCCACAGCAAATGCAATAAGTTTAAGTAAAAATGTTATAAAAAATATAAAACAAAACTTGTTCTGGGCATTTTTTTATAATATGATATGCATACCACTAGCAGCAGGGGTGTTTATTCCAATATTTAATTGGACGCTAAATCCTATGATTGGCGCTGGGGCTATGAGCATATCAAGTTTGTTTGTGGTGGGCAATTCATTAAGGCTTAACCTATTTAAACCAAAAAGATTAAGTTCAAACGAAATAACGGTTAAGTTAAAGGGTATGATGTGTAATCACTGCGAAAAGAGAGTGGAAACTGCATTAAAGAAACTGCCATTTGTTTTAACTGCCACTGCCGATTATAAAAAAGGTGTTGTGAATATTGCTTTTGACGGCGAGTATGATAAAGAAAAGATTAAAGAGACAATAAATAACGAGCATTATAAATTTATAAAAATTAAGGAGAGAATAAATGATTAAGATTGTTTTATCAGTTGATGGTATGATGTGCAAAATGTGCGAAGCACACGTTAATGATGCAATAAAAAGAGAATTTTTAAATGTAAAGGTAAGTTCATCTCACCAAGATGGGCAAACTATTATACTAACGAAAACCGAAGTTGACACAGAAAAACTAAAAGAGATTGTTGAAAAAGAAGGCTTTAAGGTATTAGATATAAAAGTAGAAGAGCAAAAGAAAAAAGGCTTATTTGGCTTTTTGAAAAAGCAAGGCTAAAAAGAAATAAAAAATATCAACAAAATAAAAATCACACTGCTTAAAAAGCAGTGTGATTTATTATATATCTTAATTTTAGTTGAAAGAATCTTTGTAAGCTTTACCGAATTTAAATGTAGGAATCTTTGTTTCTGAGATGCTAATTTTTTCTTGTGTTTTTGGATTAATTCCTTCTCTTGCTGGTTTAACCTTTAATTCGAAAGTTCCAAAGCCAGAAATTTGAACTTTTTCTCCTTCATTAAGACCATCAGTGATAGCGCCGATAACGCCATCAAGTACTAAATTTGCATCTTTTAGTGTGATGCCTACTTTGTTTGCGATTGCCCTTACTAATTCGTTCTTATTCATAAAATAAGTCCTCCATATATTATTGTAAATATTATACCACAAATAAAAATTTTTTCAATAGTTTTTTTAAAAAAATTGTCATTTTTGACAAAAAAATGCCCATTTTTGCCACTTTTTTAAAAAATTAAGCATTTTGTTGACATGAAATAAAGTATTTTTTAAAATATAGCCTATTAAATATAGATTTTTGGCTCTCTAAAGGCTTAAAAATTTATTAAACGAAGTGGGTTAAAATATGGAAATTGTGTTTGATTTTAACGATTTTACGCATAAAATATGCCAAAAATTACCATTTTCTAACATTTTGCTTTTAATGAGCGATAGCGAATATTTTGAGTTTGGAAACACTATTTTTAATCAATTTTTAAATAAAGGTGCAAAAGTACATGTCGCTTTAATAAAAGAAGATAATTTTAATCAACTAGATGACCTTTTAAGCCAAAAAAACCTTCTTTTAGACTTTCGTGGAGTCGTTATTTTTAACAAACAAATATTGTGCCATATATTAGGTGGTTTAACAAAAATTCCTAAAGTTTTTTACCTTCAACTTTCAAGCGATATTTATGGAATATTCGATAATGGAAAAAGTCAATTAGAAGTGGAAAGATATTTTTATCCGCCAAATAAAAATGTTTGCGAAATACTTAAAATCTTTGCTGTTAGAACGCTTTATTTAATTGACTATATATTTTGTCAAGCCTTAAATAAAAGCCCATTAGACAGCCAATTTTTTAGCAGGGTGAAAAGATTGATAGTTAGCGCTGTTACAAATATAAATGATTGTGAAAAAAATTTAGATGAAATTTTTGATGTTTTGATTAAACTAGAAAATCTGTCCACTCAAAAAGAAAAAAGTAAGTATTTTTCGGCTAGCGTAACTTGTTATTTAATGCAAAACAATTTTTATCATTTGCAAACTAATTATTTGGCATCAAAGAAAATAGTTAAAGCGTATAAAAATTTGCTACTAAACAAAAAGCAAGAAAAAATTGATTTATCTACTAGGGCAAGGCTAGTTAGTTATTTTAGCAGGCAACAAATAAATAGTTGTTTAATGACGCTATGTAATCAAATGGAGAAAATAGATAGCGACATAAGTTTAATAGATAAACGAGAAATTATAACACTACTTAATATTTACAATAAGTTTGTTTGCAAAATAGAAAAAGGCTTGACTATAAATCCTGCTAGAAAGGATATCAAAAGCAAGTTGTTTGGCCATAAACTCGACATGTGCATTAGTGTTTGTGGAGACACTATGCTAAGCATAAACGGCATGACTTTTGCTAGACAAAATAGTTTGATATTTTAATGTATAAAACAAAATAAAAGTGGCAATACTCCCTTCGAGCAGAAGGGGGTATTTTTTGTGCTTAAAAAGGTCAGCGTTATTATTGCATCACTGCTTCTAGTTATATGCCTATTTATAGTTAATAGAGTGCCTGTATTAGACAGGGCAAACGAGTATGAAATTTACCTTGAAAGTTATTCAACGACTGAGCAAATAAAAAAGGTGGAAAAAGAAGAGTATAAGTTTATTCTTGGTGTAAAGGGAGAAAGTTTTAGCCTTAAAAATGAAAACTTTTGTTTAGATGAGTTTGTTAAAGAGTTAGATTTAGATATGGTTTATGAAGAAAATCTTGGCGAAGTCGTTTGCTATTATGGATACTCTAAAAAGGTAAAGTATTTAGAAACGATAGATGGCAACCTGATAAATGTCCATATTGCTGTAAAAAAAGAGTGTGTCAAAATAGGTTTTCCAATAATTTATGGAAGTTTTTAATTTTTAGGTATAAAAATTTTTAATCGGTCAATAATCGATGTGACAATAGTAAAAGGAGAAATAAAATAATGAAAGAGAAAAGAAGAAATGTGTTATTTTTCTTAAAAAGGAACGCAGTTTATATCGTGCTTGTGCTATGTATTTTAGCAGTTAGTTTTTCAATTGCTTTTATGGTTGCAAATCAAAAGAGCGAGTTGGAGTTAAATAATAAACCACCAATTCACGCACCGAACGATAGCCCAACGACTTCGCCAGATGATGAAAACGTGCCTGTCGTTAAACCTGTAGAATTTATCATGCCTGTTATGAGCCCAACAGCAATAGGCGAATATGGTGAGACTATGGTGTTTAATAGCACGCTAAATAGATATACGGCGCATCTTGCTATGGACTTTTATGCACCAGAAGGAAGTAGTGTATATGCCGTTTATGACGGAACAGTTGTGAGCATTGAAAACACATTTTTACAAGGCACAACTATAACCATTGATCATGGCAACGGCTTGTTTTCAATATATAACTCGCTTGCTGACGGCGAAAGCGTAAGCGTTGGTCAAACGGTTAAGCAAGGCGACGAAATAGGTCAAGTTTCTGTAACTAATAGACAAGAATATAAGGCTGGCGCACACCTTCATTTTGAAGTTAAAGAAAATGGTCAGTTTATCGACCCTGCCAAGTATTTAGAAGCACAAGAAAAATAAGCATAAAATAAGTTTAGGTATATTTTAATTAAACCCCGAATAAGATATGATAAAGTATCTTGTTTGGGGTTTTTTATGAGAAAAACAGCACTTTTTGTTTGCACTTTAATTTTATCAATATGTTCTATCTATATGGGTGGGTGCATTGATAAAGAAAAGGCCAATTTAACAGAGTATAATATTGAGTGTACGCTTGATGGCTATAATTTAAGCGCAACTGAGAGTGTGGACTTTATAAATAATACCGACAGCGTGCTAACTGAGTTAAAGTTCAATCTTTTTGCAAATGCTTTTAGAAAAGATGCTTTGTTTTCGCCTATTTCAGCGCAATATTTATCTAGGGCATACCCTAATGGCATGAGTTATGGCGAAATGAGTATAAGTAAGGTAGAAGTTGATGGAAAAGATGCTGAGTTTGATATTTGTGGGCAGGACAAAAACATTTTATCAGTTAAACTAGGAAAAACCATTTACCCTGATGAAAGGGTAAAAGTGACAATAAAGTTTAGCGTTTCACTAGCAAACGTTGTTGCAAGAACAGGCTATAACAACAAAACGATAAATCTTGCAAACTTTTATCCAATTTTATGCGTGTATGAAAACGGCGAATTTTATGAGTGCGTTTATTATGATAAGGGCGACCCTTTTTATAGCGAGTGCGCAAACTATCAAGTAAAAATAACTTGTGATAGCGAGTATTTAGTTGCATCGAGTGGGGCGCAGATTGATAAAACTAAGAGTGGAAATACACAAACCTTAACATATAAAGTAGATAGCGCACGCTCTTTTTCTTTTGTTTTAAGCAAAAACTTTTCTGTTTTAACCGATAAAACGACAGGCGTAGATATAAATTACTATTATTATCAAGATGAAAATCCAACTCAGTCACTTGAGTATGCCGTAAAATCCGTAAAACTATTTAAGAGCATGTTTGGTGCTTTCCCTTATAAAACCTATTCTGTTGTACAAACAAAGTTTGTGCAAGGTGGCATGGAGTTTCCTGCACTGGTTATGATAAGTGATGAACTTTCTGGGCTTTCTTATGGCGAAGTTATCGTGCACGAAACGGCGCATCAATATTGGCAGTCGGCAGTTGGAAACAACGAGATAGAGCACGCATTTTTAGATGAAGGGCTTGCTGAATATTCGGTTGTTTTGTTTTATGAAAATTATAGTGAGTATGGCTATACTCGTAAAAACTTAATTAAGGCAAGCGAGCAAACCTATAAGGTGTTTTGTTCTGTCAGCGATAAACTTTTTGGCAAGGTAAACACCGTTATGCTTAGGGGACTAAAAGATTTTTCAAGCGAATATGAGTATGTAAATATAGCATACATTAAGCCTTGCATAATGTACGATAATTTAAGAACGACTATAGGTGATGGAAGATTTTTTAGTGGGCTAAAAAGGTATTATAGTAACTATAAATATAAAATTGCAAAGCCTGATGATATGGTGGGTGCGTTTGAAAAAATAGGGGCAGGCACTAACGGGTTCTTTCAAAGTTTTTTTGACGGAAAGGTTATAATTTAATATAAGATTAACAAAAATCTATTTGAAAATTATTTTTCAGGTAGGTTTTTTATTTATTAGTCAAAAAAATTACATTTTATGCCAACTAAATAAATGTTATTCATTGACAAAAAGAACATAAAATGATAAACTTATAAAGAATAAGATTATACTTAGGGATTTTAGGGAGATTTTATGAAAAAACTTTTTAATATATTGCTTGCAGTTATGCTAATTATAGTTTGCGCTTTTTCTCTTACTGCTTGTGCTGTAGATGATGATGGCACAACTAATAAGACAGGGCTTATTATCAGCAAAAATAGCAAAGGCGAATTTGTAGTTAGAGACTTTGTTTATGTTGATAACTATTTAGATAACGGCACACTTGATATCGGTGCTATCTTAGAAGAAAAGGGCATTTCATCAGCAAAAATTTCAGCAGGTGCTTTCGATGGCGATGATAAGATTAAAACACTTATCGTTTCTGACAAAATTGTTGAAATTGAACAAGGTGCATTTAGAAACATGAAAAGCCTTGAAACATTAGAAATTCCTTTTGTTGGAAAAAATGCAAAAGCAGATGCTAAATATGACCAAACCTTAGAAACAGAAGGCAAGGCTATAAATAAGGCAAGAACATTTTCACATTTCTTTGGCACAACCGAATATGAAAAGGGTAGAAAAATGAACAATGGATTTGGCGATGTTTACGTGCCATATACATTGAAAAACGTTATAGTAAATGCAACATCAAACGTTGATTATACTGTTGCTGGTAAAAAAGAAGGTTATGCAATCGGTTATGAAGCGTTTAAGGATGCAAGAATTTTACAAACCATAACACTTAAAGGTGATAATCTTAAAGAAATCGGTAAAGATGCGTTCAGTGGTTGTACAGAACTTAAATCAGTTACATTACCAAGCACAATAGTAACCGTTTATGACAATGCTTTTAGTGGTTGCACAAAGTTAACAGACGTTACTGTTTTAGGAACAAACGTAACACTTAAAAACAATGTGTTTAGTGGTTGTACAGCAATGAATAAAATCAATAGCGGAGTAAACCTAACAATTGACCTAGCAAACTTTGTTAACATAGGTGACGGTGCATTTGATTTTGGCAGACAAGTTGAATTTAATGTTCGTAATAGTGGCACATTTAACCTTGATAGCATTTTTGGCACAACAACATATAAAACAATCTTAGGTTAAAAACTAACAAAACATTATAGTAAAAATAATAGGTAGCGATTAAATCGCTACCTATTTTTATTTGTTAGTTTGAGTTTATTACTTATAAGATAAGTTTACATTATTTAACCTAAACACTAAAGCGCCTAAACAATTATATGATGCAGTTGTTAATGCTTCTGCATATTCAACAATTAAACTATTATTTGCAATATTTGTTTCATCTGCAGTGTTGTTTTGAACTGACACATACTTTGGCATACCTAAGTAATTGGTACCACTAAGTGTAATTTTAAGGTTTTTAACAGGAATTGCAAGTTCGCCTTCACTATAACTCTTATTAAATGTAGGGCTAGAATAATTAAATGATTGTTCAATATTAAGTGTTGAGTGCGATGTGTTTATCAATTGTAAATTGCTTATATTAGAATACATATAATTTATAATTGGCAAAATCGAACTATTTCCTTTTGATATGTCTAAGTTTCTAGTTGCAAAAATCAATAAGTTATTATCTAAAACATGTCTAAATTCATATTCGTAAGACTTTCCATCGCCTTTAATAGAAACAAATTTTTGTGCAACTAAATTATCAAAGTTGATATAGCCTGTTATATCTTCGCCGTCATCTTCAGCATAATATTTCTTGGTCATAACATAACTACTTTTTTTATAAGTCGTTGTATATTGATAAATCTTATGAGCGAACTCTATTTGGTTACCATCAATACCGATATAAGTGTTCTTTACGGTCGTTTTAGAATAGATAGGTGCATAAGACCACTCGCTACCATAAAACCACACTTCGCTAATAATTTGGTCGTTATAAGTTTTATCATCGCTAACATCGGTGTTTCTTTTAGTGTCAACAACATCAATTTCAAATGTCGTTTTCAAGTGGTTAATAACGCCCCTTGGGTTATCTCCGTCAATATTATTAACGGGTGCTAAAACACCTGTTTCATATTCGGTGACGTATAAACCATTTATATAATTAGGCAAGATGTTGTCACTTATTTCACTAGACCTTTTAATTTCTTTATAATTTTTATCTAAAGAGACGCTATAGGTAAGTGTTTCTTTTTTGATATCTTTTATATTAGAACTATTAAACTCTAATATGGTGTCTCCCGTGCAACTACAGCCCGAAAGGGTAAACAATACACTAAGACACACGGCTAAAATTAAAAAAATAAATCTTTTCATTGTTTGCTCCTATTCAATTTCTATACTATGATAACACAAATTAAAAAAAATGTAAAACATCTATCTAAAAAACACAAAAAAAACCATAAAATATGATACAATGTAAGTATGGTAAATCTTATTACAACAGATTCATACTTTAATATGTTTGAATTGCTTTTGCAATCTTTAGAAAAAAACACAAAAAGTATCGAACAAAAAAACATAATATTTTGTGAAGAAAAAGTTTCGCTTATGATAGAGCGACTTATTTGTTATAAGTTTGGTGGAACGTTTAGCACTCAGGTGTTTTCGTTTGGCAACTTTTTGCGTGCCCAAAAACCTATGGATAACCTTTTAACGATAGAAGGCTCTTCTATGGCTGTTAAAAAGATTTTATCAAGCGTAAAACTTAACTGCTTTAAGGCAAGTAAAACGACTATTGCGCCAACGCTATATAACTTAATAATACAACTAAAAAGTGCCAAGGTTACCCCAAACGATATAAAGGTCGCTATAGAGAATACCGATGGTGTTTTGAAAAACAAACTTATAGACATTTATGAAGTTTATAGTGCCTATGAAGATTTTGTTCAAAAGAACGGTTTTTTAGACCAGTCTTCATACCTTTCGCACCTAAATGAAGTTATAGAAAACGCAGAGATTTTAAGTGGCGCTAATATTTACCTTGTTGGATTTAATGGTTTTACAGCGCAAATGCGTCAGGCAGTAGATTCGCTTATAAAACGCACAAACAATTTGACGGCGTTTTTATGTGAAGGGGATAACCCACTTGTGTTTGTAAACGAAAGTGCTTATTTTATTAAGCAGTTATGTCAAGAGCAAAATTATCCATTATTATATAAAACAGAAAAGAGCAAATACTCAAAAAATGCAAGGATTATAATCGACAGCATTTATAATCCGTTTGCCTTAAACAAGGATAGTTATAAAGGTCAAGAGTTTGAGAGCGAGGGGGACGTATTTTGTTATTTTGCACCTAACCCTATTAAAGAAGTTGAAAGGGTGGCGCAAATCATAAAGCAAAAAGTATTAAATGGCGAGTGCAGGTATAAGGATATGACTATTGCACTTCCAACCAACGAATATGTGCCTATTATCCAAAAGGTTTTTGATAATTTACAAGTACCTTATTTTATCGATGAGCGTAAAAAGGCAGAGCATCACCCACTTATCAAGTTGATTATTTCTTATATCGATGTTATAAGAAAGAATTTTAACACAAAATCTTTAATCGCTTTTGCAAAAAATCCATATTTTTGCACAGAGCAAAGCCTTGCTGAAAACTTTGAAAATTATTTGATTAAATATAACGTAACGGGCTATAAAGTAAAACAACCTTTCACGCTTAAATCTAATGGTGAAGACCTTGATATGCTTAATGCTTTTAGAGAAAGTTTAATAAGCCATTTTGAAAAGTTTGATGTTTTAGGTTTATTAGAAAGGCTTGACGTCAAGAATAAAAACCAAGAATACGCTGATAAACTCATTGCACTTGGCGAGATAGAAGAAGGTGCAATATGTGCACAAATGTATGATTCTGCCATAAATCTTTTGTCGCAAATGCAATTATTGCTTGGCGACTTAAAACTTTCTATTAAAGAATATAGGTCAATTTTTGTCAGTGGCATTTCTGCACTTGAAATGTCTATTATTCCACAATATAACGATGCCGTGTTTATAGGCAATTATAAACAAACGGCGCTTGGAAAGGCAAAGCACTTGTTTGCAATAGGTTTAACAAACGCCGTTCCTAACGTTCAAACGGATATGTCACTTCTTAGCGATGATGATATTACCATGCTTGAAGAGATAAAAGTTTTAGTTGAGCCAAAAATCAACATTGTAAACCATAGGAACAGGGAAAACTTTGCTTTAGGTTTAACGGCTTTTAAGGATAGTTTATATTTAAGTTATCCTGTATGCGCAATAGATGGCACTAAAATGTTCAAAAGCGAAGTGTTAGAAGAGATATTTAATCTTGTAGAATATAAGCCTTTTGAAAACGAAAATGGATACTTAACGGCAAAACAAGGGCTAAAGACATTTGCAAAAGAGTGTGGCGAATTTTCTGATGGAAAAATAATAGACATAACTAAAGCAAGTTCTTTTTACAAAACGGGCATTTCGCCTATTGCAAAAAGAATTATAGAAAAGGCAAATACAAGTCTTCAAGAAAAATTAGAGTCATCAAAAGAAATACTTATTTCTAACGAGATTTCGCCAACGACCATTGAAGATTATTATAAATGCCCATATAAGTCGTTTTTATCGCATGCGTTAAGGGTGACAAAAAGAGAGCAGGGCGATGTTGACAGCCTTTCTGTCGGTAATTTAATGCACCAAATTTTTGATGGCTTTATTCGTGAAATGGATGAAGTAGCCGATGAAGAAAGTTCAAATGCGCTTTTTGATAAAATTAGTAAAAGCGTGCTAGAAAGGGAAGAATACAAAAAGTTCTTAAGTGAAAGTCGTTCTAGTATGACTATTAAAAGGGTGCTTAATGAAAGCAAAAATTATTGCTTTAAGACTTATATGTCCTTTAAGAGTAGTTCGTTTAAGGTTGCCAAAAGCGAAGCAAGGTTTGGCGAAAATGGTGACTATCCACCGATAAACTTGCTTAACGGACAAGTTAAAATGAAAGGTAAAATCGATAGGGTTGACCAGACTGACGATTATGTTAGGGTTATAGACTATAAAACAGGCTCTACCGATTCAACCAAAAAATCTCTATTTGCAGGCGTAAAACTACAACTCTTTTTGTATGGATATGCAGTAAGCCAAAAAGATAATGGTGAAAAGCAGGTCGCTGGCTTATATTACTTGCCTATTTCGGATAAATATGTAGATGAAAAGGGTGTGGAATCGGCTATGTCAGATGGGCATACGTTAAATGAAAGTGAAGCAATCATTGCCCAAGACCAAACTTTTTATCAAAGTGGAAAAAGCGAGTTTATGCCTATAACGCTTTCTGATAAGGGCGAACTAAAAAGTGCAATGTCAAGAGATGAGATAAACAGGTTTATGGACTATGCCGTAAACATAAGCGAACTTGCAACAAGTCAATTAAAAGAGGGGGTTATAGTGCCTTCGCCTTATGAAAAGGTTTGTGAATATTGCGAGTTTAAGGGTATATGCAAGCAAGAAAAGCAATTGGAAAGAAAGATAAAATCGGTTAGCGCCCAAACAATTGTAGAGGCGCAAAAGGAATAAAAATGTCTAAGTTTACTAAAGAACAACTTCAAGCAGTTGAACATGAAAGTGGCAACATATTGATTTCAGCATCGGCAGGCAGTGGCAAAACTCATACTATGATAAGCAGGCTTGTAAGACTTGTCATGCACCAAAACGTCGATGTAAATCAAATTCTTGCTGTAACTTTTACCGAAAAATCTGCTATAGACATGAAGGAAAAACTTAAAAGTACATTGATGAAATCGCAAGATGTGGATAGAAAAAGGCTATATAAACAAATAGCCCTTATTCCAACTTGTGATATTTCCACTTTGCACGCATTTTGCGCAAGGCTTATTCGCCATTATTTTTATGAAGTGGGGCTTTCTCCTGACTTTAGCGTTGCAGAAGATGCTTTAGTAAAAACTATGCAAAGTGAGTGCGTAGACAAAACTTTTAAGGAGTTTTATGAGTCGGGGGAAGACTGGTTTTATACGCTTATAGACAGGCACGCCGTTAGTAGAAACGATAGTGCATTAAAGCAACTCGTTATAACGGCATATTTGTTTGCTAATTCCGAGCAAAATCCAGACTTGATTTTAGATAAGTATAAAAGCGAATACCAAAAAGAAAATTTTGAAAACTTACTAAATAAATATTTAGAAATGTTAAAAAGTCAAGTCAGTTTGCTTTATAAAGATGTGCTAAATGCATATACTTATCTAACTAATAATGGGCTTGAAAAGGGCATAGCCTTTACAAAAATGGTTGTTGCCGACATGCAAATAGTTCTAAATGCAAAAGACGTGTATGTTGTAAAAAGCAAGTTTGAAGGTTGCTATGCAAGGCTTAGTTTTGATAGTAAATTAACAGAAGAACAAAAACAAGTTAAAGAAACGGTGGACGCTTGCCGTAAAAAGTTTAGAAAAATTATAGAAAGATATAATGCACATTTATCGGATAAAGAAAGCGACTTTATGGCGATAGAAAGCCTTTCAAAACACACCGAGCATTTTATAAGCGTTGTAAAAAGGTTTGCAGAAATTTATGATGCTGAAAAGCGTGATGAAAACGTTTTAGACTTTGCTGACTTAGAGCATTTTGCACTTAAGATTTTAAGAAACGATAACATTTTAGATGAAGTAAGAAAAAAATATAAATACGTTTTTGTCGATGAATATCAAGACATAAACGGCGTTCAAGAAAGCATAATAAACCTTATTGCAAACGATAACTTGTTTATGGTTGGCGATATTAAGCAAAGCATTTATGGTTTTAGGGGTTGTAGACCAGACTTTTTTGCAAGCAAGTTCGAATCAATGCAAAAAAACGGACAAAAAGTGCTTTCTCTTAACCATAACTTCCGTTCAGCAAAAGCAATTATCGACGTGGTCAATCAAGTTTTTTGTTATTCTATGACAAAAGAGTTTTTTGAAAGTGAATATAAAGGCAATGCCGAACTCGTTAGTGGTGGGGTATACCCACAGGACAAGACAGGCAGGGCAATACTGCACGTTCTTGAAAAGGAAAAAGGAAGGGACACCCAAAAGGAAAGCCCAAGAGTTTATAACATTTTACAAGAAATAAAAAAAGAAGTTGATTTTAAGGATAATCACACGGCATCGCTAATTACCGAGATTATAAACGAAGAACTTAAAAAGACCTATTATGACTTCAAAAATAATTGCGACAGGCAAATAACATATAGCGACATTGCAATTTTAACAAGAAATAAAGACAATTCTTATGTGCAAGGCATTGTAAAGGGCTTAATGATGCACGGCGTGCCGGTTATTTCTGAAGTTAAAGAAAATATCTGCGATTATCCAGAAATACAAATGGTTATAAACGTGCTTAGGCTGGTTGATAACTTCAGTCAAGAAATTCCACTTGCAAGCACTCTCCTTAGCCCTATTGCAGACTTTACTAACGATGATTTGGCTCAAATAGTATGTGCGTTTTCGCATACGGAAGACGCAAAAAATAACAAAAAATGGTCGTTTATTCACGCATATAAATATTATCTTGAAAACGTTACAGATGACCTATCTTCAAGGCTAAAAGAATTTAATAGGTATATAGAAGAACTAACATTTGTCTCTAAGTTTATAGGCGCACAAGGTGTGCTTAATAAGATTATTGATGAAAAAGATATAGAAAGTTATTTGTTTGCTGGGCATAATGGCACAAAGAAAGTTGCCCTATTAGATAGGCTAGTTTGGGCTTCTATCGATGGGGATAAAAAACTAACCGTTCAAGAATTTTTAGACAAGGTTGACAATTCGCCAGAGAGTTTTGCTTTTGCAGATAGTCAAAAGGAAGATGCTATAAGTTTTATGACAATTCACGCATCAAAGGGCTTAGAATTCCCTGTGGTTATCGTGTGTGGATTAGAACAAAACATGAAGTTAAGCGAAAAGAAAAACGACGTAATATTTAGTCGTGAGCACGGCTTGGCGTTTATGGACTTTGATGACCAAAATAGAAAAAAGAAAGAAACGCTTTTGCGAGCAGTTATCAAAGAAGAGACTAGAACAAATAGCGTTAAAGAAGAATTAAGGCTCTTGTATGTTGCACTAACTAGGGCCACCTATTCGCTTCATATGATTTATGAAGGGGAATACACCACGAGAAAAGATGTTTTTACAGGTGCAGAAAAGTATATTGATTATATTCCTAATTCGGTGCCATATAGCGAGCATTTTATAAGCGACCTTGGTTTTATAGAACTAAAAAGCGACACACGAAAGATTATCATAGGTCAAAGTGATGAAAAGATTATAAGCGATATGAAAGATAGGTTTTCTAAAAAATATCCTTTTGAATTAGACACCACTTTGCCGTTAAAATTAAGTGTAACTAAGGTTAATAATGATGAAGAAAAATCTGAACTCGTACATTTAATTTTTGATGAGCAAACTCCTGATATAGAAAGGGGTAATATTGCGCATAAAATTATGGAGCATTTTGACTTCGATAGCACGCTTGACTTACATGCACAAGTTTTAAAAATGATAGAAAACAAGATTTTATCAACAGGGCAAGTCGAAAAGGTTAATTTACAGCGCATACAAAACGCCATAAATAGTGGTGCATTTAACGAAGTTAAAGGCACAAAACTTTATCGAGAAAAAATGTTCTTAACTTTGGTTGACGCTGGCATGGTGCTAGACACCTTAAGCAAAGAACAAGTGGTTTTGCAAGGCGTTATAGACCTTCTTTCTATCGCTAGTGACGGCGCTATTATCATTGACTATAAGTATTCATCTTTAGATAACGAAAGCCTTAAAAAGCAATATCATAAGCAGTTAGAACTATATGCTATAGCAACAAAAAAAGTGCTTAACCTAGACATAAAAAAGATGGTAATAGTAAATTTGTTTACAGGCGAAACGGTTGAAATTTAATTTTATTAAATTTGACAAAAAAAGTTATTAAATATCAAAAAGTTCGGTTTTATTATCCCTTATATATTTTAATATTAAAAGGGGGATAATATGAACGGACTTTTTTCACTTTTTATGAATAGTTTTTTTGACCTTTTTTATCAAAATTTAAGCCCTTCTACCTTGGCAATTGTCTTAAATGGTTTAGTGTGGCTCTTAACGATATTTTGCATGATTATTTGTTTATCTAAAAGGCAATACGGCTTAATAAAAAGGCTGTGGATAGTGTTTGATTTTGTGGGAATTTGTTTAATAGAGTTCTGGTTCGAAATTAAAAATAATGGGCAAATAACATTTGCCGTATATACTGTGGCAAGTTGCATTTTAGGACTTTCAATATGTTTATTTTTGCCAAAAAAACAAATGAAAATAAGTGATGAAAAACGCTCTCTCGCTCAGTTTTTAGATAGGTGTGCAAATAGTCAAAATAGCCAGCAGAGTTATAAAAAAAATGCTTTAAATTATGCTGATGGTGGGGAATATAAGCCATCTAAAGTGTTTTCTTCGCCTATTATTAGCACAAACAATGTTGAATTTAATGGTCAAGAAAAAACTATAAACAAAAAAGATGAAGAAATAGATTTTTCGCACATAAAAAACATATTAAGTAGGCTTGAGTATTATCCACTTAAAGAGCAAGATAAAAAAAGTGCCCTTGAACTTGAAAAAGCCATATTAGAAGCAGAAGAAAACGGACTCGACAAAAACTTAAAGCAAAACATTAACGAAGGGCTTGGTGCTCTACTTAAAATAATGGCAAAATATGCCGTGTAATAGGATAATGAAATAGCCCATATAAATTTAGCCCTAATTTTGTAGTTATGTTGACATGTTGCCTTTTTATATAGTATAATAATTAAAATTATTAAGAAAGGGGGCATAACTGCTTTGTATAAAAGAATACTCGTAATAGTTTTATGTATAGCGTTATGCTTTTCAACGCTCAGTTTTATCAGTTGTAAAAAAGACCAATCTTTTACCGTTACTTTTACAAGTGGGCATCAAGATGCAACCCTTTACTATGGCGATGAAGTTCAAAAGGTAACTAGTTCCAAGCAAATCGTAGAGCCTATTTATGTTAGAGAAGGCTATAACTTTGCAGGCTGGAACGTGTCTATTTCAAGAATAAAATCAAGTACAACCGTTGTCGCTCAATGGACAAGGTATGACATGAGCATTATTTTTTATGCAAATGGTGGTAAAGATGATTCTGGCAATCGAATTGTAAGCATCATAGCAAACAGCGCATATGAGATAATGGAAAAAGCCCCTGAGTTTAAGAAAAAGGGATACGCACTTTCTTGGTCAAAACCACTTGAAACAATTACAAAAAGTTGCGAAATACATGCCCAATGGACATTGAACGAATATGACTTTACTTTTAAGGATATAAACGGCAATGATTTTGATAAAAACACGCTAAGGGTAAAGTATAATGACACGCTTGATTTTGACTCTATTCAACCACCGATAGAGCCTGACAAAAAGTTCGCTTATTGGACTGATGAAGATGGTGTTCCTATCGATAAAGGCATAGTTTGGGATAATGATAATGGCGCAGAACTTAGCAGTGTGTATGTGTCAAGTCAAGATTACGTTATAAGTTATGACCTTAATGGTGGCGATAGACAGCAAACTAATATTCAGCGTTCATTTAACCAAAACACGCCGATAGAATTAACTAATCCGATGCGCAAAGGGTATAGTTTTGATGGTTGGCAAATAAATGGAAATAGTGAAAAATATTTTGCAAACGAAATCACTCTTGAGCATTTTAAGGTTAATGGAAACCTTGCTGATGTGAACTTAAAAGCCACTTGGGAAAAGAGCCCTTATACAGCAACCTTTGATGCCGATGGTGGAGAAATTATAGGTCAAAACCAAACTGAATTTTATTTTGGCTATGAAATAGAAAACTTGCCTATCGCTCAAAAAGAAAACTATGAGTTTGTGGGCTGGTTTTATGATGACGATGAAATTAAAAATGGTGGCGTTTGGGAACATGCACAAAATATTACCGTAAAGGCAGTGTATAGGGCAAAATATAAGGTTAAGTTTAGCCTTTCTAGTAGCGTTGGAGTAAATAACACACAAGTAGTTTGCAAGGTCGTTAAGTGGGGGGATATAGTTAAAACAACATCGCTTGAAGATGTTGAAATTGAACTGCTTGAAGGTCAGTCACTTTTCTCTGCAAAAGAAATAGGAATATTGCCTGTTGTTGACCCAATTGAAGAGCCTAAGGTAAACGAATATGTGTTTGGCAATTATTGGAAGTATATAGATAGTTCTAACATAAGCCATAAAGTTATGGTAAGCACAATTTTTAATCAAGAAAATTTACCAGATATAAAGGCTGGCGACACCATAGTGTTAGTTCCACATATAAAAATTGTGTGGTCGCCACATTATTAAAATTTAATTATTAAAAAACCATACTCATAATAGAGTGTGGTTTTATTTTTATTTAAAGTAAACAACAAAGCATAGATAAACATATAATGCACAAGGGGAGTGCGTTATGGAAGAAAAGGATAATATTTACATATGCGATTATATAAATAAAAAACTTCAAAAAAAGATTTCAATGCTAAAAGACGATTCTTGTTTTGGCTGTCACGGGGTGCTAAGTGTTTTGCTAAAAAACGTTAAGTTTTATTTTGATGTAAAACCAAAAAATCCAAAACTTGCCGATGCCGTTTTGCAGGTGATTTTGTGCAACATAAAGCACCTTGTTGAACTATGTAGTTTAAGTAATGAAAGTTTATCTATGTCAAAACTATTAAATCACGAAAAGAACACTTGGCAATATTATAGCGATATTAAAGCACCAAAAAAAGCCAAGCAACTATATTTAGAAGTGGCACTAAACGAGTATTTAATTATAGAAAACTACGAAAAACTAAGTAAAAGTTTCCAAAACTTGCAAAATGCTAGGTTTGAAAAACTTATAACCGAAAGCAAAGAGTGTTTGTTAAATTTACATGAAATAGCACAAAGTTCGTAAAGTATAATATAATTTAAATATATTGTAAGGTAAATTATACACATTTTTATTGCAATTTATAAACTTTTGTTGTATAATGGTATCGACAAAAGACTGTTGGAGGAAAAACAATGGCTTTATTTAAGAAAAAAACACAAGCAGACGAATTAGGAAGAATCTTCATTGATGAAAACACAAAGAGTAGTGATTTTGAAGATTATAACAGATTAAAGGATAACCTTTTATATATCAATGCCGATGGAAAGCATAAGATTATTCAAATAGAATCATCAATCATGTCAGAAGGAAAGACTACACTTCTTGGCAACCTTGCTGTAACCATTGGTCAAACGAACAAAAAGGTTCTTATAATCGATTTAGATTTCCGTCGCCCAAGACTACACAGACTTTTTTCTTTTAGTAAAGATTGTGGGCTTTCTGACTATTTTATGGACAAAAAGACCAAGCAAGATATAATTAAAAATACAGCGTATAAAAACGTTGATATTATAACAACGGGCGCTCCTGTTTATAATCCATCACTTTTACTTTTGTCAGACAAGTTCAAAAATCTCCTTAACGAATTTAGAAACGAATATGACTTTATCTTCTTAGATTGTGCACCTGTACTCCAAGTTTCAGATTATATTCATGTTTCAAAAGTTTCAGATGGAATTTTGTTTGTGGTTGCTTATGCCTCAACAACAAAAGGACAAGTTATGGAAGCCGTAAAAGAGTTGAAGAAAACTGGGGCAGAACTTCTCGGCTCTGTATTTACAATGTATGATAAGAATAATGACAAGAGTTTTTACAACGGACATTATTATAAATATAAAACATATGCTGAGCAAGCGTATGTTGATGACGAAGATGATGAAGGACTAGAAGAAGGGACAGACGTAAAATAATAATGATTGATATACATACACACATTTTGCCTTTTGTAGACGACGGGAGTTTGGACAATAATATTTCTATTGATATGCTAAAAGAGTGTGTTAATCAAGGAATAACAGATATAATTTTAACACCACATTATAGAAAGATATACAAACTTCCACCAAATGTATTAAAGGGTGAGTTTGAAAAATTCAAGAAAATTGTTAGCGATGAAAATTTGCCTGTAAACTTATATTTAGGTCAAGAAATTTTTATTGATGAACATTATAAAAGGGCGTTTGCTAATAAAAAAGTTCTATCTATGAACGATAGCAAGTTTGTTTTGTTAGAATTTGATTATGATAAATACGTGGATATGACAGAAATAGTTTATGAACTAAAAGTTCTTGGCTATATACCTATCATTGCGCACTATGAAAGATACTTAAATTCTGACCTTAAAACTGCGTTTGAAATTAAATCGCTCGGTGGACTTATTCAAGTTAACGCAGAATCCATAGTTGGAAAATTTAAAAGAAGATATTACGGATTAGTTAAAAAACTTTTCAAAGAAAATTTAATAGATTTTGTTTCAAGCGATGTGCATCATAACAGAGAGAATCTTTTGCTTGAAGCAAATAAATTTGTTGAAAAAAAGTTTGGAGTAGACACTGCAAATAAAGTATTTACTCTTAATGCTAAAAAAATTATTAAAGGTTAGATATTTTTTCTAACCTTTTTTATAAGGGATTATGCAAAAAAGAATTATAGCAATCGGTGGTGGAGAAATAAAGAACAAAACCACCTTAGAAATTGATAGATATATAGCAAGCCTTGCAAAAGAACATGCTGGTGAAAATAGGGCAAATGCTCTTTTTATTGGCACGGCTTCTCACGATAGTATGCCATATTTTAATAGTTTTAGAAAAACCTATACTTCGGTGTTTGATATTAAGGCAGAAGTGGCGCTAATCGTTTATGGCGAAATGGACAAACAAAAAATTGCCGAAAAAATCGACAAGGCAGACTGCATTTATATCGGTGGGGGCGACACTCTTTTTATGCTTGAAAAGTGGAAAGAGTTTGGCTTAGATAAACTCATCATCGATGCCTATAATAATGGGAAAATTATTTGTGGGCTTTCTGCCGGTGCTATTTGCTGGTTTAAGGATATGTACACCGACTATGAAATAATGCGTGGCGAAAGTGCTGACTATGTATTAAAGAAAGGCCTTGGTATTCTAGATGGGTGCATGTGCCCACACTTTGATGATAGGGAACAAGATTTTCTTGAAGCATTAAAGAAAGGGGATATAAAGAGTTGCTATTGCGTGGAGAATAACTCGGCTATTGAGTTTGTCGATGGAAAGTTTACAAAATCAATCAGCAGTGGTGGAAAGGCATACTTTATTACCTATGATGGCGAAAATATTGCCAAAAAGGAAATTTAATGAATAAAATAGATTATAATAAAGCCATGCTCGAAATTATAAAATCAAATGGTGGGCAAAAGCAAAAACTTTTACTTCACTCTTGCTGTGCACCTTGCTCAACTGCGTGCATAGAAAGACTAATTGATTATTTTGATATCACCATTTTTTATTATAATCCTAATATAGACACCTTAGATGAATTTAATTTAAGGGCAACAGAGCAAGAAAGATACTCTAAGAGTTTGGGGATAGATTGCATTGTTGCTGATTATGATAAGCAAAGTTTTTTAAGTCAAGCAAAAGGCTTAGAAAATGAAAGAGAAGGTGGGGCAAGGTGTGAAAAGTGTTTTAATTTAAGATTAGAAAAAACTGCTTTAAAGTGCAAAGAATTAGGATTTGACTATTTTGCAACTACTTTAACCGTTAGTCCACTTAAAAATGCCAAACTTATAAACGAGATAGGCTTTAATTTAGAAAAGAGTTTGGGTGCAAAATATTTGCCATCAGACTTTAAAAAACAAAACGGATATCTTAACTCGATAAGATTAAGTAAAGAGAATAATTTATATCGCCAAAACTATTGTGGCTGTGAATTTTCAAAAATAAAACAACAAGAAGGAAGTGTTTAACTATGGACGAATTTAAATTTATGCTAGTGAAAGTTATTATGTTTGTGCTCTTAGCAATACCTGGCTATTTGTTAGTAAAAACTAAAAAGCTAAAGAGTTCAGACTCACACAGCCTATCAACAATATTACTTTATATTGGTTTGCCTTTTATGATTTTAGTTAGTACATTAGGCTTAACACTAACAACTCAAACAATTGTTGATATATTGTTGTTGGCGCTCATCTTTGTGCTTGCAGAAATTGCACTTTCTTTGATTTCTAAAATTTTCACAAAGTTTGAACCAATAGATGGACAAAGAAACATGGCAAGATTTTGTATGCTTTTTCCAAACAACGGATTTATTGGCATACCACTCGCCGCAGCACTATTCCCACTGGGGCATCCATTTTTTGCCGTTGTTGCGTATTCAGGCGTACTTAACGTTTTAACAAACGTAACTTGGCCAACTTATGGCAACTATATGGTAACAGGGGATAAAAAACACATCTCTGCAAAAGGGCTACTCACAAACTTTGTTTTAATAGCATTTATTTTAGGAATTATCTTAAATCTATTAGGTGTCACAGCAAAAGTTCCGGAAATTTTAGAGTATTCAAATCACTTTAAGGGAATTGTAGTTGCGCTTTCAATGACCGTTTTAGGTATGAAGTTTGCAGATATTCAAATGACAAAACTTTTTACAAGTATAAAAACATATTATGTAAGTTTTGTAAGACTTATCATATCTCCTGTGCTTATCGTTGGCGTGTTACTTATAGTAAGATATTTTGCATATATAAGTGATGAAGTTGTTATTGCTGTATACATTGCTTTTGCAATGCCAACTGCAGCAATGGCACCAACTGTTTCTGATAAGTTTGGTATTGATAGCGAAAACACTGTTCTTTATACATTAGGAACAACACTTTTCTCAGTTATAACAATTCCTGTTTTCTATCTACTATTAAACTTAGTAATTTAATTATAAAAACCAAAAAAATTGCCGTGACCAACAGGTCACGGCTTTTTGTTTTATCTTTTAGGCTTAATTATTTAGAATAAATGATATTTCCATTTCTAATTGTTAATGCAACTGAAAAGTCTTCATTTAGAACTGCAAAGTCTGCATTTTTGCCTTCTTTAATAGAGCCTGCTCTATCATAAATGCCAAGATTTTTTGCTGGGTTTATGGTTGCATAATCAATAGCATCGGTAAACTTAACATCGCATTTAGTAACTAAGTTTTTAATAGCATCGTTCATCTTTAATATGCTTCCAGCGAGTGCGCCATTTTCAAGCCTTGCTTCGCCATTTTTAACGATAACCTTTTGACCACCAAGTTCGCTTATTCCATCGCAAAGGTGTTTTGCACGCATAGAGTCGGTTATAAGTGTGAACTTTTCGTGTGGTTTATTCTTTATTAAAAGTTTAATTGCTGGGATAGATAGGTGAATTGTGTCGCAAATTGCTTCACAGTTAAGGCTGTCAAATAACATTGCGCTTCCAACAGTGCCTATTTCTCTGTGGTGGAGTGGCTTTTGTGCATTGTATGTATGAGTAATGTTTTTTAAGCCACTATTTATTGCCTTTTCAATATCATTGTAGCCTGCATCAGTGTGTCCTGCGCTTGCAACAATGCCGTTTTTATTTAAGTGGGCAATGAGTTCGTCAGCGCCTTCTACTTCTGGGGCAAGGCTAACGATTTTAATGTTATTTCCACTCGCACTATTATATTTATCGAAAACTTCGATGTCTGGCTTTGCAACATATTCAAGTGGTTGTGCGCCTATATGCTTAACCGAAATAAACGGACCTTCTAAGTGAATACCTAAAACTTTTGCACCTTCAGGTTTGTCAGCCTTAATATATTCATTAACGGCGTTCATTGCCTTTAATATGTTTTGCTCACTTTGTGTCATAGTTGTGGCAAGAAAAGTCGTTGTGCCTTCGCTTGCAACAGCGTTTGCAATGGTAGATAAGGCTTCCATTGTGCCATCCATAGCATCGGCACCACCAGCGCCATGAATATGTTGGTCGATAAAACCAGCAACAACAACTTGACCATCGGCATATGGTAATGCATTGGTTATTTTGCTTGCATCATCGCCTATGTACTTGATTAAACCATTTTCAATTGCTAAATTAGTTTTAATAATGCCTTTTCCTTCTACATAAATTAGTGCATTTTTAAATCCTTGCATGTCAGTCTCCTATATCTTTTGTTATATAGATAATTATACAATAAAAAAGCCTTGTGTAATTTATAAAATATAAAAAACAATTTACACAAAAGGCTTTTTTAATATATATGTTCATATATAATTATTGTTATAATATGTTTTCAAAAGAAAGAACAAAGGTTTTGGGGATTTGTTCTGAAAGTTCAATTAAAACTTCTATTTTAGAAATGGCGTCTTTCCACTCTTTGTCACGAACAAGGGTTGCAGACTCTGAAAGCCAAAGGTCAATTTCCTTTATTTCGTTATGTGGAATAAAAATATGCAAAACCTTTTTTTTAGAAAGCCAATTTTTTTGCACAGCATAAACGTCATCTTGGGTGGCAGTTTCATCATCTATTTTTTCATACAAAACTGTTAAAACTTGATTAAATTCATCGAACTGTCTTTTTATAAATGTATGCTCATATATTGAACCTACTATTAAAAGAGATGCCACAACTAAAATTGAAAAAAAAGTTTTTACCACCACGCACCTTCCTTTAAGTTAAAACTCGTTATCTTATACTTTTTATTTTTTTCCTTAAAATAAACTCTGCCATCGCCGGCGATTGTTAAAACTTCGGTCTTTTTAAGGTTTGAACTTTGTTTTTTTATAAACTCTATTATTTCATCTTTTTTGCAGTCGATAAGTTTTAGGTTATGGTGCTCAATTTTGCCTTCTGCCACTATCAAAAGGGGAATAGAGTTTGCATTATTTGTCTTATTTAAGTTAGGCATTGCCGAAAGCGAGCCGTTTGTTTCATAAATAGCATAAGAAACATCATCAAGCGTAAAATATCCAGCCGTTCTTAAACTTTCAATAAGGTCATCAACGCCTAAGTTATTTCGTTTTAGTTCAACCACGTCAACTCCGTTTTGGTTTATAACAACGCTGGGCTTTCCTGAGATTATTCGCCTTACAATGCTTCCACTTTGCTCTAGAATAGTTAATATTTGGTGCAATAAAAACACACAAACAATAGCAACTATGCCATAGGTTAGTGGAATTGAAACATCAGCCATAGGAATACAAGCAAGGTCAGCGATAATGAGCGTTATGATAAACTCATAAGGTTGCATTTCGCCTATCTCTCTCTTTCCCATAAGTCGCATAAGCACCATAAGCGTTATAATTATTATAAGTGTTCTAACAAAAGTAACAGCCATAACAATAGTATTTATAAAAAATAATTTTTTATGCCACTAAAATTATTGACAAAATGGTGGGGGTGTGATATTATCAGCACATAGAGTAGCAAAGATGCGTAAAGTGTTGCAAAATGGGATGTCGTTTGCAAACGAAAGGGAATACGCCTGCGATATCTTTGCGCGTCCGCTATTATTTTACATAAGAATATGTATTATTGTATCGGTCTCTCTAAAAATTATTTTAGGAGATTTTTTTATGTTCAATTATTTTAATTTACTTGCAAGTACTCCCCCTAAACCTTTTGATATAGCCGATATATTTAGAACTATTAAAACAAGATGGTATGCTTATGTTATAGTTGCTGTTGCTATTTTAATTGTTCTCGTATTTACATTGTTAAAAAAGAAGAAACGCAATAATTTATCCGATACTCAAAAAGTTGTTTATACGTCAATGATGACGGCATTATGTTTTTTAGCAAATTATTTAACTATCCCAGTTTCTTCAACATTTCAAATTTCTTTAATAGCTTCAGCAGGGTTCGTTTCTGGGTACATTTTGGGTTCAGGGTTAGGTTTTGCAAGCGCATTTATAGGAGATTTAATTTGTGGAATAATTAGACCTACTGGTGTATATAGTCCTATAGTTGGATTTGGAAGTGGGCTTATGGGATTCATTCCTGGGTTGTTATTTGAAAGGACAAGATTGAATCGCTATGTTCTAACTGCGATTAATACTGCTTTAGTATTTCTAATTTCTTCACTTTTAGTTAATACCATAGGGCTTTGTTTGTTATATGGATTTCCTATGGATATATACTTAGCACGCATACCAAGCACATCGATTGTTGCGCTTGTTAATGGCATTGTATCTTTTGCATTAGTATCAGTTTTGCCGAAAATTTTGCCAAAAGGCAAGTTTAATTTATAAAAAAGTAACAAATTTTGCATAAATCGACAAAAGTTTATTTTTTGTTCATAAATTTAAGTTAATTTTAAGATATAATGTTTATAATAACCTTAAGGCTAATAAGAATTTATGGGTAAAAATGCAAGAGAAAGATTATAACAACTATGACTATATTGATGTCATAGTAAAAAAACAAAATAAAAAAGAAATTATAAGCGCTTATTCATCTTTTTTATGGGAGAAAACCGAAGAAAAAGAAGATAGGCGCTATAATGATGTAATTCACCTAAGTTTTAGGCGAGATGTAAAAATACAAAATAAAGATAGGCTTACATATTTGCAAGTCTATTATGAAACTGCCTTAAATAAAAAGGCTGAAATTAAATTCAAAAAACACTCTAGGTCTATATCGGCAATTTGCAATGTGGCGTTCTTTTCACTTGCAGGGCTATTGGGCATAGGAGTGTTTATTTATTTTTATAAAACTTTTTTATCAATTGTGTTGGGAAGTATACTTGCCCTTATGGTTTTAACCCTTGATGTTTTGGCTATTAAAGGGATAAAGAAAAGGTTTTTAGGTGAAAGGAAAGATTTTAGCCATAAAATGCAAATGATTGATAAAGAAATAAAAGAAATTTTGTCTAGCGTTAATGTCCTAACTAAAAAAGGGCAAACCCAAACAAAACTAGATAGGGGGCTATATGAAAAAGAATAAAAAGCCATATCATGTTCCACTAAAAATTGATAGAAGGGTTCGCTCGCCATTTTCGGATATCGTTAAGATAAAAACCAAAAGCAATGGTCAAGGGGTGCTAAAAGCATTTTTAGTTTTTGGAATTATTGCCTTTCAAACACTTTTATTTATTGCACTTCACTCGGCATTTATGCTTTCGTATAAGTGGACGGCACTTTTTACCTTTGTAATGAGTTTAATAACTTGCATATTTGCACTATCTTCAAACAAAAATAGTCAAAGCAAGGCACTTTGGATAATATTTTTACTTTTATTCTTTCCTTTTGCATACATTTTTTATCTTATAAGCGATGAAAGACTAATAATGGTTGGGGCAAGAAGAAAATACTTGAAAACTTTTAATAATAGTAAAGACCTATTAAAACCAGACTTAAAAGAAATTCAAAACAAAAACATATTAAACGATTGCACATATCTATATAACGCAGGGGGATTTTTGCCATATAATAACACCAAAGCCGAGTATTTTTCATCAGGCTCATCGTTTTTTGATGACGTTATAGAAAAAATTAAAAATGCAAAAAAGTTTATATTTATAGAGTTCTTTATTGTGGCAGATGGGGTACTTCTTGAAAGAGTTTTAAGCGTTTTAGAGGGGCGAGCAAAAGATGGCGTGGACATAAGAATTATTTACGATGACATGGGCTCGCATAGGGTATTAAAAAGAAAGACCAAAAAAATGATAAGGCGTGCTGGCATAAAACTAAAGCCGTTTAACAAAGTGTTGCCATTTTTCTCTGCATCACTAAACTATCGTGACCATAGAAAAATTATTGTAGTTGACGGCGAGTGCGCATATACCGGTGGGTGCAACCTTGCCGATGAATATATAAACGTTAAACGCATGCACGGATATTGGAAAGATTCGGGCATAAGAATAGATGGCAAAGGGGTTAACTCTTTTACCCTTATGTTTTTAAGGCAATGGGAATTTTTGGTGGGAAGTAAAGAAGACTATTCTAAGTTTTTATTGCAAAACACCAAGGTAGTTGGTCAAAGCATTTTTGTGCCTTATGCTGATGGGTTAGATTACAAAGAAAACATCGCTAAAGGCGTTTATGAAAACATGATAGCAAGCGCAAAGCAAAAGATTTATATTATGACGCCATACTTTATAGTCGATGACTATATTTCAAACATGCTTAAATCAAAGGCTATCAGTGGGGTTGATGTTAGAATTATTATCCCCGAACTCCCAGACAAGGCCTTTGTTTATGGTGTGACTAGAAACAATGCCGAAAAACTTGCAAACTTTGGCGTAAAAGTGTATTTAATGAAAAACTCATTTGTGCACAGCAAAATTCTTTTAACAGAGAATAGCCTTGCCATAGGCTCGGTTAATATGGATTTAAGAAGTTTCTATCAGCAGTTCGAGTGTGGGGTTTTCACCGATGATGAAAGCGTTTTAGAAAAGGTAACTAAAGATTTTGAAAACACTATTATAGATAGTCAGTTAGTAACCGAAAAGAACAAACTTAGAAATCATTTAATATACCGAGCCTTTGCTGGAGTAATGCAAATATTTGCGCCGTTTATGTAGATTTTTTGGTTTTTTTAAGTTTAAGGTTAAAATTAAACTTAGAGCGTATGTATTCGGTGGAGATTAGGTTAAAACCGATAAATAATAGTCCGTTAAAGATTATCATTAAAGCGCTACAAACAAGAAGGGATAAAAATTCGCCCAAAAATGCTAGCACAAGTTTTTCTAGCATTAATCCAAAAAGCGTTGTAGGTATCAAAAGTAAAAATGATTGCCAAATAAATTTTAGATACTTAGGCTTTATGGTGCAAGTTTTGTTTAGTAAACTTAAGTTTAACACGGTTGTAATGCCATAGATAGCACAAAAGCCGATAAGAAGTGAGTATATTCCACAAACGCTTGGCAAAAACCATATGCACAAAAGCATAACCAAACCACTTAGAATATAATACAAAAGTGTTTTGTTTTCTAAACCCATTGAATTAAGCATGCTTGTGGTAATGTTAGATATGCTCATAAAAAGCATTAAAAAAGCCGATGCTGTTAGATAAGTTCCACATTCGTAACTATTAAAAACAAGACTACCTATTTCTTTCCCACAAACAAAAAAGATAGGCACAAATAGGCAGGTCAAAAGTGTTGTAAACTTTAAGGACTTTTCTATATCACGCTTAAGGTAAAAATGATTTTTCTTATAAAAGTTTTCAGAAATTTCAGGCACTAAAACAAGGGTAAATGAGCCTATAAGGGTGGTAGGGATATATAATAGTGGTATTGCTTGCCCCACGCACGCACCAAAAGAAGCCATTGCTTGATTTTGAGATATACCCGATGCCACAAGCCTTAGTGGAAGTATAATTGAAACTAAGGAAATGGTGAGTGAGTTAGCCGTTCTCATTGCCGTTATAGGCAGTGCAGAAGATAAAAGTGGCTTAAACTCGCTTTTAGGGTTTTTAAGCCTGTGTTTTCTAAAAAAGAAAACGATTGTGGCGAGTGTAAACGAAAAGATATAAGAGCATAAAACGGCAATGCCTGCACGATATGCCCCTTCATATACGTCGGTTATAGAGTTAATTAAGATAATACCCACAACAATCATGCAAATTTCTTCTAAAAGTTCAATTATGTTATAAGGCAAAAAATCTTTATCACCCCAAAACACCCCACGAAGCACCGAATAAATTGAAGTGAACACAAGTCCAGGAAGAACGACTAAAAAGATTTTTATGCATCTTGGGTCGGCAAACAAAAATGAAAAGGTGTCGGTAAAAAGAAAAAACACAGCGCACACGGGCAAAACGACTAAAAGTGTAAACGTAAGTCCAGCCGATATAACCTTTTGAACCTTTAGTTCTTGACCTTCTGCACGATATTTGGTCATGAGCCTTGAAACGGTTATTGGCGTGCCAGAAGCACAAATAGTTAAAAGTAAGGCAAAAACCGAAAGGGACACTTGATATAGCCCCATACCTTCTTCGCCTATCGTTCTCGATAAATAAATTCTATATAAAAAGCCAAGGAATTTTTCACTCATAGAAAAGATTGTAACTAAAGCAACTGTTTTAAAAAACTTTCTCATTATGCCCCCTAAATTAACTTGTCTTTATATTCTATTCGAGTTAAAAAGCAAATATAATAGTGGTATGAAAAAGTTTTTTTATCGTGTGCAAGAAGGCGACTCGCTTAATTTAATTGCACAAAAATTTAACGCACCTATAGGTAGGTTAATTTTTAACAATAATTTAACCAAAGAAGTGTCGGCAGGGGATATAATTTTAATCGAACAGGCTGAAAATGTCTATCTAGTTAAACCACTCGATACTATTGAAAGTTTAGCAAAAAAATTTAACCTTGCGCCACAGCAAATTTTAGAAAAAAACCACTTAGAATACATATTTTTTGGACTTTTGATTGAGATATAGTTAAAAAATAAAAAGCCCAAAGGCATTGACATGTGCCTTTGGGCTTAAAGTTTTATTTGTTATTATGTTATGGTGTAACTCTATTGATATCACGAGGGAACATTGTTGTTTCTCTAACGTTTTTAGCACCGAGTAAGTGCATTGTAAGTCTTTCAAGACCGATACCTAAGCCCCCGTGTGGTGGTGCACCATATTTATGAAGCATAAGGTAAGTTTCAAATTGGCTTGGGTCCATGCCACACTTAACCATCTTTTCAACTTGCTGATTATAATCGTGTATTCTTTGTCCACCAGAAGTAATTTCAAGTCCCCTAAAGAGTAGGTCAAATGAAAGTGTGTATTCTGGGTCGTTAGGGTCGTCCATTGTGTAGAAAGGACGCTTTTTAGATGGGTAGTGGGTAACGAACAAGAAATCGCTTCCAAGTTCTTTTTTAGCATACTTGCCAAGAAGTTCTTCTTCGGTTGGGTCAAAGTCCTTCATGTCTTGTGGTTGATACTTAAACTTTTTCATGATAAGTTCTTTTGCATCCATAAACTTAATAGATGGAACTTCTGTTATTTCAGGAACGTCGATGTGTAAAATATCAAGTTCTTCAGCATATTCGCTCTTAAGTAAGTTCATAATGTGTTTAAGCACCATAACTTCCATGTTCATAATGTCTGTAAAGTCATTGATAAAGCCCATTTCAAAGTCCATAGAAGTATATTCGTTTAAGTGGCGAGAAGTGTCGTGGTGTTCTGCTCTAAATACAGGTGCAACTTCAAAAACTCTTTGATAAACGCCAACTAGTGCTTGTTTGTAAAGTTGTGGAGATTGAGCAAGGTAAACTTGCTTTCCAAAATAGTCAAGTTTGAAAATATTAGTGCCACCTTCAGCGCCGGCAAAGTTGATTTTTGGTGAACGAATTTCGGTAAAGCCGTTTTTCATCAAGCATTCTCTAAAACCACGAGCAATGCCTTCTTGAACCTTAAATATAGCACGCTCTTTAGGATTGCGCATTGAAATAGGGCGTAAATCTAAAACTGTGCTAAGTCCAATATTATCAAGTTGTTTTTTATTGATAACGATAGGCAGGTTATCTGCAGGGAGTGATAAAATTTCAATATCGTGAATTTGAAGTTCGTATCTTACGTTGCCCTTAGCGTCCGTGCTTTTAGCAACCTTGCCGTGAACCTTAACGCATGCTTCTTCACAAAGTTTATCATCCCAACGATAAGAAGAAAATTCAGGCGCATAAACGCATTGAATTAAATCTCTGTCAGTTCTAATAATAACAAAGGCAAACCCCGTCATCTCTCTAATGCGGTGGATATACCCCTTAATGGCAACAACCTTGCCATCGAAATCAGCAAACTGAGAAAATTTTACTGTATCGCTAATAATGTTTCCACAAATCTTGTCCATATTAAATCTCCTAGTGTCTCACATAAATTCTATAATATGATATCATTATTTGGGGTTTTTATCAAGCAAAAAAGATAAAAAGTTTACTAAAGGTGAAAAAATAGTATTTTTTTGATTAAAAAACTATTGTAAAAAATAATAAAATGTGTTAATATATAGTTAATATAAGGTGAATATAATAGTAGGCATATATAACTTAGGAGTTTTATTAGTATGAAAATTGCCATTTCGGTTGAATCTACCAACGACTTATCAAAAGAATTATTACAGCAATACGATATCAAGGTTATCCCATACCACATAACTCTAGGCAACAAAAGTTTTCTAGATGGTGAAATGTCTACCGTTGATTTATTCGCTCATGTTGACGAGACAAAAACGCTTCCAAAAACAAACGCTATAAACGAGTTTGAGTTTATCGAATATTTTCAAAGCATTAAAAAAGATTACGATGCAGTAATTCATATTTCGCTTTCAAGTGCGCTTTCTTCATCTTGTGCAAACGCAAAGCGTGCTTCTCAAAATGTCGAAAATGTTTTTGTTATCGATAGCCAAAGTTTATCAACGGGTATAGGGCTACTTGCAATCTATGCAAGCGAACTTGCTTTAGAAGGTGTAGAACCATCTATAATCGTTCAAAAAGTTCAAGAAAGAATTAGCGACTTACAAGTGAGTTTCGTGATTGAAAGATTAGACTATCTCCATAAGGGTGGAAGATGTAACCTACTTTCGCTACTCGGAGCAACAATATTTAAGATTAGACCAAGAATAGTTGTTAAAAAAGGAAAAATGTCTTCGGATAAAAAATATAAAGGCTCTATGGGTAAGGTCGTTAAAAAATATTGCGAAGACGTGCTTGAAGAAAATCCAAAGCCAGAACTTGACAAGGTGTTCTTAACTTATACGACAGCAACCCCTGAAATGATTGAACAAGCAAGGGCAGTTCTCGTTGAAAAAGGATTTAAGAACATTTATGAAACACACGCAGGTTGCACAATCGCAAGCCATTGTGGTGCAAACACTTTGGGTATTTTGTTCTTTAACAGTCAAGAAAAATAAAACATACAATAAAAAGGGTAGTTTTAATTTTTATTTACATTAGGATAAGCAAACATGCTCCACTTTTATAGGTGAAGATTTTGTTTTATAAAATATTTTAGGAAAAACTTTTAAGGAGAAGATTATGGTAGATTTTATCAAATCAGTTTTGTACATGTTTGGTAGTTTGTTTGGTTTTAGTAGACCAGCGCTTTATGGCCTTGTGCTTATACTTGCTCTTATCTTTGTAGCCTGCATGTCTGTTTTCACAGTTGCAGTTGTAAAAGAAAGCAAAAAGCGTAAAGCAAACAAAGAAGTAGAAGATGCTTGCGTTGAGCAAGAAGAAGTTTCAGTGGCAACAGAAGTCGCTGAAGAAGTTAAAGAAGACGTTAAAGAAGATGTTATCGCTGAAACTAGTGAAGAAGGCGACAAACTTGCAATTAAAGCAAGATATGTTCGTACATATATGGCTCGTTTAATTCAATCAGAAGACAGCGTTAAAGACATATACAATGCACTTAAGAATAAACTCCTTTCATACAAAAAGGTAAAGGCTCGTTTATCTAAGAAGAGAGAAACTTTCTATACAGGAAGAAAAACTCTTGTTAAATTTGATGTTAAGGGTAAAAAAGTTGACTTATACTTAGCATTAAACCCAAGCGAATTTGCTGACAAAGCACAATTCTATAACTACATAGACATTGCAGATAAGAACGAAGAAACTCCAATGCTCATGAAGGTTAGTGGTCCTATCAAACTAAGAAGAGCATTAGAACTTATCGACATTTTAATGGGCAAAATGGGCGTTGTTTTACTAAGCAACTATGCTGAACAAGATTTCCGTATGCCATTTGAAACAACAGAAGCATTGATTGAACGTGGCCTTATTAAAGACCTTGGCGAAGACACAGAAGTAACTGAAGAAGTTGCTGAAGTTGAAGAAGCGCAAAAAAAAACTAAAAAATTAAACGGAAAGTGGATTATTGAAAGAGAAAGTGACGATGAATTCGTTTCAAAACTCCTTGCATCAAACGGCGAAGTAATGCTTACTAGTGAAATTTACACTACTGCAGACGGCGCTAAGAGTGGTATTGAAACAATTATTCGTAGCATCGTTAATGATAACTTTACAATCTATCAAGATAAGAACAAAAACTATTATTATAAAATTAGTTCAGCAAATAATCGTTTGCTTTGTGCTGGCGAAATTTATAAATCTAAAGATGGTTGCTTAAATGCTGTTCAAAGTGTAAAGAGAATTGCAGAAGATTCACCTATTTTAGATGAAGTTAAAGAAGGTCAAGGTTATGTTCCTTATACACCTGCAGAACTCGATTTAACTGATGTAAAGAAAGGAACAAATGGCAAATGGCGTATTGTTCAATTAGAAAATGGTAGTTATTCTGCTCAGCTCTTTGCTTCAAATGGTCAACTAATGCTTGCAACTGAACAAGTTACATTAGAAAAGAGTGCTAGAAATGCTATTGAAAGCGTAAAGAAAAATGCTGAACAAGGCAACTTTATCATCGATAGAGATAAGTTTGGTAGATTCTACTACAAACTCCGTAATGCTCAAAAATCAGTAATCTGTATGGGCGAAGCATATGAATCATTAGATTCTTGCGTAAGTGCAATTGAATCTGTTCGTCGTTTCTCTTTGACAGCAGTTTTAGTTGAAGAATAAAATAAAAAAATTAAAAAAGCAGTTAAAAATATTTGACATTAGCCGTTAAAAGTTGTATTATATTAAGGCTTAAAGAAGAAGAAACCCTTCTCACCGACGCTAAATAAGGTCGTTCGGTTCAATACTTTTAATGGATATGTCCAAGTAAAATGTATTTTTTCGGGTTGTTTTCTTAAGCAACCCGTTTTTTTGTTTCAAAAGGCATTTGCCTTAATGGAAAATATTATTGAGAGGTATATCACTATTAAAAAGGAACATCAAATTAACGCTGAGATTAGGGATAAAGAAGTTCGTTTAATCGGCGAAAATGGAGAGCAACTTGGCATTGTTTCTTCTCGTGAAGCGCTTGCAGTAGCAGAAGAAAGTGGTCTTGACTTAGTTAAAATTTCACCAAACGCCGTTCCACCTGTGTGCAAGGTTATGAACTATGGCAAGTTCTTGTTTGAACAAAACAAGAAGGCAAAAGAAGCCAAGAAAAACCAAAAGGTTGTTGAAATTAAAGAAGTTTGGCTTTCTATGACAATCGACGTGGGCGACCTTAACGTAAAAGCAAAGCAAGCACAAAAATTCCTTAGCTGTGGCAACAAGGTTAAGGTTTCAATCAGAATGCGTGGCAGACAAATGGCACACTCTGAACTCGGCTTAGAAGTAATGAACAAATTTTATGAAATTGTAAAAGATTTCGGCACAATGGAAAAGAAACCGCTTACAGAAGGCAGAAACATTTGGATGATGCTTGTGCCAACTAAGGCGTAAACTTATAAAAATATATTAACGGAGGGTACAAATATGCCTAAAATGAAAACCAAGAGTGCAGCAAAGAAACGTTTCAAAGTGACTGCAACAGGTAAAGTAAAAAGAGCTTGCTCAGGCAAGAACCACATTTTAACAAAGAAAGACAGAAAGAGAAAGAACCACTTGTGTCAAGGTGCATACGTAGACGTAACACAAGAAAAGACAGTAAAGACGCTTATTTACAATAAGTAATTTAGTATAAGGAGAATTTATCATGCGTATTAAAAGAGCTGTTAACGCTGTAAAGAAGCGTAGAAAAATATTAAAACTTGCCAAAGGTTATTTTGGTGGCAGAAGTAAGAGATATAGAGTAGCTAGAGAAGCCGTTATGAAGGCTCAACTTTATGCTTACTATGGCAGAAAGGCAAAGAAAAGAGATTTCCGTTCTTTGTGGATTGCAAGAATCAATGCTGGTGCAAGACTCAATGGTTTATCATACAGCAAGTTGATGTTTGGTCTTAAAAAGGCTGGCATCGAACTTAACAGAAAAGTTCTTGCTGAAATCGCAGTTTCTGATGCTGTTGCATTTACTGCTCTTTGCGAAAAAGCAAAGGCTAATATCTAATATAAATGTAAAGCCTACCTTAAATTAAGATAGGCTTTAATTTGATTTTATGATTAGTTCAACTCAAAACACACTCATCAAAGAAATTCGCTCTTTAAAAGACAAAAAGTTTCGTGATAAACTTGGCGTTTTTGTGCTTGAGGGCATTAAGCCTGTTAAAGAAGCGATTGAGTTAAACCTTTCTATTAGGGAGATTATTGTGACTGAAAAAACTTTCTCTCTATTTTCATCATGTAATTACAGGGTGGAAGTTGTTAGCGAGCAAGTTTTTAAGTCTATAAGCGAAGAAGTAACCCCACAAGGCGCTCTTGCAATCGTTTATAAAATGCCTTGCAATATAGAAAAGGCAAGTGGCAGTTGCCTTCTTTTAGATGGCGTTTCTGACCCAGCAAACGTGGGCGCAATAATAAGAACTGCTGCTGCAAGTGGGTTTAATGAAATATATTTGACAGGGGCTTGTGCAGATGCTTACTCTCAAAAGGCAGTAAGGTCTAGTATGAGTGGGATTTTTCGTGTAAAGGTTATGCGTGGGGAATTAGATGAAATTTTAAGCGCAATTGACCTTCCACTTGTCGTTGCAGACATGAACGGACAAGATGTATTTAACCTAAAGTTAGATAAAGAAGTTTGTTTAATCATCGGTAACGAAGCAAATGGCGTTAGCAACTTTTTGAAAGAAAAGGCAAACCTAACGGTAAAAATTCCTATGCAAAATGGTGTGGAAAGTTTGAACGCAGCCGTTTCGGCAGGCATTTTAATGTATGCCTTAAAAACAAATAAATAATTTACATACTGATTAGAATATAAGGAGAAATATATGTCAGGACATTCTCATGCAGCCAACATTGCTGCAAAAAAAGCAAAGACTGATGCCGCAAAGGGCAAAATTTTTACAAAAGTAGGTAGAGAAATTGCAGTTGCTGCAAAATCTAACCCAGACCCTAGCACAAACTCTAAACTTGCAGATGCTATCGCTAAAGCAAAAGCAGTTAACATGCCAAACGACAACATCAAAAGATGTATCGCAAAGGCAGCAGGCGAACTTAGTGGCGCTAACTATGAAGAATTAACATATGAAGGCTATGGCCCAGCAGGTAGCGCTATTATCGTTAAAACTTTAACAGACAACAAAAATAGAACTGTAGACTTTGTTAGAACAGCAATGAAAAAGCACGGTGGTTCACTTGGTAATGCCGGTTGCGTTTCTTTCACTTTCTCAAACCTTGGCGTAATCGTTATTGAAAGGACTGCTGACCTTGATGAAGATACAGTTATGGAATATGCTTTAGAAGGTGGCGCTGATGACTTTATTCCAGAAGACGATGCTTTTATCGTTCACACATCAGTTGCAAACTTCTCTGCAGTAAGAAAATATCTTGAAGACAAGGGTCTTAACTTCTTTGAAGCACAAATCGAAATGGTTCCACAAAATAAAATTACTCTTGATGGCGAAGAACTTGCTAAGTTTAATAGACTTATAGATGCTTTAGAAGACCTTGATGACGTTCAAAACGTTTACCACAACGTTGAACTTCCAGACGAAGAATAATTTTTAAATAAAAAAACTTTTTGTAAAGAGTATAAAAATTTTTCAAATTGCCAAACTAATTTTATCGGTGGTGAAGATAAGTTTATATAGGCTTATCACAAATTTTAATAACTATTACTGCCGTTAAAATATCCACAAAATTGTTCGGCAGTATCACTCCACAATCTTGTGGAGTGAAGGGGCGTTTTATCGCCCTTTCTTATTTTTAAAAACTGTTGCAATTTTTATGCAAATATGGTAATATTATATAAGTAGAAAATATTTAAAATTTCTTATTTTTATAATTGTATTATCAAATTTTAATGTTTTTTAAAGGTAAAAATGTTAAAGTTGTTTTAATATTTATCGGAGTAATGTATGAAAAAAACTTTTAAGAAAATAATTTCATATATTTGCCTAATAACCCTTATATTTTCGCTATCGGGCTGTTCGCAGTTCGTTGATTTAGTTGGTAATGGCAATGGTTATTATGAACAAATGGTTGTTACGATGCCAATTCAAAAACAAATGATTTTTTGCGACACGGGTGAAACTTTAAGTCAATCAGAGCCGGTGTCTGTAACTTTTGGGGTGAACACATCTGCAACGTATGAGTCATCGGCAAAGGCAGCATCAAAAGTTTGTCGCTCGGTTGTTGCAATAAATGTTTCAAATGCTGAATATCAAGCAGGGGGCTCGGGCGTTATCGTTGATATAAGGGGTGGCCTTGAAGAAAATGAATATTACGTTATGACTTGTCACCATGTAATATCGGGTGGTGGGCTTATAACGATTAGCATACCTGATTCAAACTTTAAGAACACAGGCGATATAGGGTATGACGAAAATTATGTATTCGCAGGCTATATCGGTGCAGGTAAGAATACAGATGGCGAACAGGCTATTTCTTTAGTTGGTGGAGATAGAGATGGTGATATCGCACTTTTAAAACTAAAAGTTGGCGATAGGGTTGATAAATATCATAAGCCTATTAAAATAGAAAAGGCAACATTTCCAAACCCTGAAGACCCATTATATTATGGCGAAGAAGTATTTGCTATTGGTAACCCAATGGGCAGGCTTCCAATGACTTACATGCATGGTTATATAAGTTATATTGATAGAACGGCAACTTTTGAAAGCGTGGGAATAATGACAAACCTTATTCAGCACGATTGTGCTATAACGCATGGAAATTCTGGTGGTGGACTATTTAATATGAAAGGTCAACTAGTTGGAATAACAAATGGTGGCTTTTCTAATCAAGTTGGGCTAAGTTATGCAATTCCATACTATGATAGCACCGAATATGGTTTTATGAGAATCGCAGAAAGACTTATAAAAAATAATAACGCCAAAAACTATGGATATGTTGAAGGAAGATGGGAACTTGGCGTTGTGGTGACAGATGCTGAAAGCAGTGTTAAAGGAAGCACGCTAATGATAAAGAGCCTTGTTCCTAATAGCAATGCATCGGGAATTTTACAAGAAGGCGATTACATTACAGGAATGGAATTTTTAGGCGACAAATACACAATAACATCTGTATCAAGTTTTGCAAGCACAATATTTGTGGCAAGGGAATATTTGAAAACGACAAGCCAGACAAGTGAAATAAAATTTACTATTCAAAGAGCACAATAAATAAAAGCACCTAAAGTATAAAAACTTATAGGTGCTTTTTTAGTTAGGCACTGCCGATAAACCCTGACTGATTTTTGGTGGAAAAATACTACAAATTACTTTGTGTTTAGTTCAGTCGTAGACCACAAAGGGTATGCTCTTTCACTAAAATACTTGTTCTTTTTGTATTTTTCTCACCAAAACAAAAAAAATTACTAATCAGTCATTTTTTGTGGGCAGAGCCTTTAATTATTATATTGACATTTTTATAAAAATTAAGTAAAATATATATGTTATGATAATAGTAGGATTTGACCCAGGTATCGCAACGCTTGGATACGGGGTTATCAAAACTGAAAAAGGGCTTAAACCACAGATGATAGACTATGGCATTGTTTCCACTCCTAAGGAAGAAAACCTTGCCGTTAGACTTGCTATGCTCGAAAGGGGCATTAAACAGATTATAGAAAAGTTTAAGCCAGATGAAATTGCTGTTGAAGAATTATTCTTTGCAAAAAATGTTAAGACAGGTATTGCTGTTGCGCATGCAAGGGGGGTAATACTTCTAACTGCAATTAAAGAGTGTGGAAAACTTTTTGAATACACACCACTTCAAATAAAACAAGCATTAACAGGCTATGGCAGGGCAGACAAAAACCAAATTCAACAAATGGTTAAAACTATGCTTGGATTAAAGGGTATACCCCGTCCAGACGATGCTGCCGATGCTTTGGCTGTTGCACTTTGTCACTCACAAACCAATAAATTAGGTGGATTATTCTCCATATAGGTGAAAAAATGATAGGTTATATAAAAGGTAATGTTATAAGTTATAATGAAACGACCGTGCTACTTGAAAACAATGGCATAGGCTATGAAATCTTATGCTCAGCATCGGTATATCAAAAACTCATAGACCAAAAAAGTGGAGAAGTTTATACTTATCTTGCTGTAAGGGAAGATGGTATATCTCTTTATGGGTTTAGCACGATTGAAGAAAAAAATATGTTCTTAAAACTCATAACCGTTTCTGGGGTAGGTCCAAAGAGTGGTATAGCAATTCTTTCGGCAATTGATATTTCTTCGCTTGCAACCATGATTGCAACAGAAGATGTTAAGGGCTTGTCAAAAATAAAAGGGCTTGGCAAAAAAACTGCAGAGCGAATTATTTTAGAACTTAGAGAAAAGGTGGAAGCAAGTTACTATGAGGGCGAAAAGCCAAACAAAAAGGCAGAAGACTCTCAAGAAGACCAAGATGCAATCATAGCACTTATGAGTTTGGGTTTTACTAAAACCGAGTGCGCTAAAGCAGTTAAAGAAGCAAAAGAAAATGGTGCAAAAACCATTGAACAAATTATTGCGTATAGTATTAAACATATAAAGTAGGGGATTATGGAAGAAGAAAGATTGATTCAAAGCACAACTAACCAAATGGAAAGCGAAATTGAAAACGTTTTGCGCCCAAAGTCTATGGAAGGTTATGTTGGTCAAGAAAAAATAAAAGATAATTTAGCAGTGTCTATTGCTGCATCAAAACTAAGAGAAGATGCACTTGACCACGTTCTCCTTTATGGTCCTGCTGGCTTAGGTAAAACAACGCTTGCGCATATAATAGCAACCGAACTTGGCACTCAAATAAAAATCACTAGTGGCCCTGCTATAGAGCGTGCTGGCGACCTTGCTGCAATACTTACAAACCTAAACGAAAGAGACGTTTTGTTTATTGATGAAATTCATAGACTAAACCATAACGTTGAAGAAATTTTATATCCTGCAATGGAAGACTTTACTTTGGACTTCATAATAGGTAAAGGACCTTCAGCAAAGAACGTGCAGTTGCCACTACCTAAGTTCACGCTTATCGGTGCAACCACAAAGGCAGGTATGCTATCTGCTCCACTTAGGGATAGGTTTGGTGTTATTTGTAGGCTCGAGTGCTATTCAAATGCTGAACTAACGGAAATTGTAGAGCGTGCAAGTAATATGCTTGGGCTATCTATCGAACACTCTGCTGCTGAAGAAATAGCAAAAAGAAGCCGTGGCACGCCAAGAATCGCAAACAGATTACTTCGTAGGGTTAGAGATTACGCTGTGGTTAAAGGTCACGACACCCTTATGCTTTCCGATGCGCAAAACACCCTTAAAATGCTTGAAATTGATGAACTAGGGCTAGATGCTATCGATGTTAAACTCTTAAAATCAATGGCGACAAAGTTCAATGGTGGGCCATGTGGTCTTGAAACTTTGGCAGCAACCATCAACGAAGATGGCAACACCATTGAAGATGTTTACGAGCCATACCTATTACAACTCGGCTTTATTGCACGCACACCAAGGGGTAGGGTGCTTCTTAGCCGTGGCTATGAACACATAGGCTTAAAAATGCCAGAAAACAAGGTTGAGCAAGTTGCTCTTTATGAACAAAACAATGAAAACAAGTGATTTTGATTATATATTACCTGAAAACTTAATAGCACAAACACCTGTTTATCCAAGAGATACTTCAAGGCTTTTGGTATATAATCGAGAAAACGATAAAATCGAACATAAGCATTTTTATGATATTATAGATTACTTAAAAGAAGGCGATGTTTTAGTTAGAAACAACACCAAAGTTTTGCCAGCAAGAATGTTCGCTTATACAGAGCATGGTGGCAAGGTGGAAATTTTGCTTCTTAAACGCTTTGACTTAAACGAGTGGGAAGTGCTTGTTAAACCGGGCAAAAAGGCAAGGGTAGGTGCAAAGCTTACTATTTCAAATGAACTTTCTTTAGAAGTTTTGTCAACTATAGAAGAAAGTGGCTCTCGCCGTGTTAGGTTTTTCTATAACGGCGTGTTTGAAGACGTTATCTCTCGTGTGGGGGAAATGCCACTTCCACCTTATATAACCGAAAAACTAAAAGACCAAGCGAGATACCAAACGGTATATGCTAAGGTCGATGGTTCTGCTGCAGCGCCAACTGCTGGGCTTCATTTTACAGATGAACTCATAGAAAAAATCAAGGCGAAGGGTGTGGAGATTGTCGATGTTTTGCTCCATGTGGGCTTAGGTACCTTTAGACCTGTTAAGACAGACGATATTTTATCACACCATATGCACTCTGAATATTATGAGATAAGTCCTGAGTCGGCAGAGAGAATAAACAAGGCTAAAAAGGAAGGCAGAAGAATTATTGCTGTTGGCACAACGAGTGTGCGCACTTTAGAGAGTGCAAGTGATGAAAACGGATTTGTTAAGGCAGTAAAGGATAACACCGAAATCTTTATTTATCCACCTTATAAATTTAAGTGCGTGGATAGTTTAATAACAAACTTTCACCTTCCAAAATCAACACTCTTAATGCTCGTTTCTTCACTTTCGACAAGGGAAAAGATGTTAGAGATATATAACCTTGCAGTCGCTGAAGAATACAGATTTTTCTCTTTTGGCGACGCAATGTTTATCGAATAAAAATATATAAAACTTTAATATAGATTATGGAAAAATTTTACTATCAAACAATTAAACAAGATTCTAAAACAGGCGCAAGGGCAGGTATTCTTCACACGCCACACGGCGATATAGAAACGCCAACCTTTATGCCTGTGGGTACGCAAGCAACGGTAAAGGGCGTTATGCCAAGGGACTTAAAGGAAACTAATAGCCAAATTATTCTTGCAAACACATATCACCTTTATATGAGACCGGGTGATGAAATTGTTAAAAACGCTGGTGGACTTCATAAGTTTATGGCGTGGGATAGACCTATACTTACCGATAGTGGTGGGTTTCAAGTCTTTTCGCTTGCCAAACTAAACAAGATTAAAGATGACGGCGTGTATTTTAACTCGCACATCGATGGCAGTTTACACTTTATCACACCAGAAAAGGCAATCGATATAGAAAATAATTTAGGTGCAGATATCATTATGGCGTTTGACCAATGTTCGCCTTATGGCGCTGACTATAAAGAGTCTAAAACGGCAATGGAAAGAACGCTTAAGTGGCTTGATAGGTGTTATCAAAGACACAAAAACGATAACCAAGCACTATTTCCAATAGTTCAAGGCAATATGTTCAAGGATTTAAGAAAACAAAGTTTGCTTGAAACTATACCATATGCTAAGCACGGCATTGCAATCGGTGGACTTTCTGTTGGCGAGCCTAAGCCTATAATGTACGATATAATGGATAGCATATATGAATATTACCCAACGCATATTCCAAGATACTTAATGGGGGTTGGTAGCCCTGACTGCTTGGTGGAAGGGGTTATGCGTGGTATTGATATGTTTGACTGCGTGCTTGCAACAAGGGTTGGAAGAAATGGTACGGCACTCACCGAAAACGGCAAAGTGGTGGTTAGAAACGGCATGTATAAAGAAGATTTTACTCCACTTGACCCATCATGCGATTGTTATTGCTGTAAAAACTACACAAAGGCATATTTAAGACACCTTATCAATGTAAACGAAATGATGGGTGCAATGATGATAAGCCTTCATAACATATCATACCTAAATAGGCTTATGCATAATATGAGAGAAGCCATTTTGCAAGATTCGTTCACCGAGTTTAGAGAAGAATTTTATGCAAAAACAGGAAAAACCTATCCTAAAATATAATAACACGCACTTTTAGACAAAAAAACACCTAAAATTGCTTGATTTATAAACTAAAATATTTTACAATATATTTGTATTTAACTTTAAGGAGATTAAAAAATGTTATCAAATTTATTAGCACAAGCAGACACTACATCAACAGTTATGATTGTTGTATTACTCGTTGCAATCGTAGGTCTATTCATTTGGTCAAGTTATTCAAACAAAAAAAGACAAAAACAAGCACAAGATATGGTTAACGGCATCAAAATTGGTGATAAAGTTAAAACTATCGGTGGCGTTTGTGGTTATGTTGCTGAAATCGATGATTCTGAAAACACTTTCGTTTTAAGAACAGGTATGGAAGGCAAAGATTCTTTCGTTAAGTTCGATAAGGGCGCTATTTATCAAACAGCACCAGCAAATCCAAAGCAAGACAAGAAAGAAGAAGTTAAAGAAGAAAAGAAGGAAGAAAAACCTGCTGAATAATCTTTATCTAAATTAAAAAAACTATCATAGATTTTTTATTCCCCGCATACTTTTAAGTAAAGAGTATGTGGGGTTTTTTATGTTAGATAGTGTAAAAGAGTTTTTTTCTGGAATATTAAAGGCCGTTTTTTCGGCCGTTATTATAACTCTAGTTGGCGTTTTAATTTTTTCGGGCTTACTAAAGTTTACACTTTTAAGCCAAAGTGTTATTAAAGCAGTTAATCAATTTATAAAAATCATAGCAATCTTTTTAGGTTGCTCACTAAATATCCGTGGCAGGAGTGGGCTTGTTAGGGGAGTGGTTATGGCTTTTTTAACAACCATTATTACATACTTATTGTTTTCTTTGTTTTGTGGGCAAATGGTTTTTGGAAATAGTTTTATTTTAGATTTAATCTTTACAAGCATTATCGGTGGGGTAAGTGGTATAATCTCTGTCAATATTAAAAAGTAATATATGCTGATATGTATAAATAAATTACATTTTGTTAAATAGCAAAAAAAGAAGTCACATTTTTGTGACTTCTTTTTTATTTTATTTTTTGTTATAAAATTATTCCCACTCGATAGTTGCTGGTGCTTTTGGTGAAAGGTCATATAATACTCTACATACGCCCTTAACTTCACTTAAAATTCTATCGGTAACTTTCTTTAATACTGCCCAGTCAATTTCTGGAACTGTTGCACTCATAGCATCAACTGTGTTAACTGCTCTAATGATTACAGGAAGGTCGAACACACGCTTGCCATCTCTAACACCTGTTGAACGGAAGTTAGGAACAACCGTAAAGAATTGCCATACTTTATCGGTGAGTCCAGCCTTATCAAATTCTTCTCTTAAAATTGCATCAGATTCACGGAGTGCTTCAAGTCTATCCCTTTCAATTTCGCCAAGACATCTAACGCCAAGACCTGGGCCAGGGAATGGTTGGCGAGCAACCATGCTCTTTGGTAAGCCTAAAGCATAACCAACTTCACGAACTTCGTCTTTATATAAAAGTTTAACAGGTTCAACGAGTTCAAACTGCAAATCTTCAGGAAGACCACCAACGTTGTGGTGAGCCTTAACGCCGTCACTTTCGATAATGTCAGGGTAGATTGTGCCTTGTGCTAAGAATTCAATGCCACTAAGTTTTCTTGCTTCTTCTTCAAAAATGCGAATAAACTCAGCACCGATGATTTTTCTCTTTGCTTCTGGTTCGCTAACCCCTTTAAGTTTTTCTAAATAACGCTCTGTAGCGTCGATATAAATAAGGTTTGCATCAAGTCCTTTTTGGAAAATTTCAATAACTTGTTCGCTTTCGCCCTTTCTCATAAGTCCGTGGTTAACGTGCACGCAAACGAGTTGCTTGCCGATAGCCTTGATTAAAAGAGCAGCAACAACCGAACTGTCAACGCCACCAGATAGTGCGAGCAAAACTTTTTTGTCGCCCACTTGCTTCTTGATAGCCTTAACTTGTTCATCGATAAAAGCGTTTGCAAGTTCAACTGTTGTAATTCTTTGCATATTTTCTGGTCTTTTATTGCAATCCATAATTTTTCTCCGTTTGTTTGTTGTAAATTTTTAATGATATAATTATACACTAACTAAATCAATATTACAAGTTAATTAAATAAAATTTTTTCAATATTATTATTAAAAATTTTTAATACAACTATAATTTACATAAATATTTCGTGTATTTTGAGCAATACTAACAAAAACATAGTGTCTTTTAGTTGGTGTTAGGTATGAAACGAATTATTGAAAATCCCCTTAAAAGTTTGACAATTATATGTTCATTTGTAGGTATCATTATATGTTTATCTACGGCAAGATATGATGGATATTCGCACCCTTCAAGGCGATTATTATACTTTACAAACCAATCTAACATTTGGATTTTTATCATAATGATTTTATCACTTTTTACCTTTTCGAGAAAGGGGAATTATAACAAATATAGCATGTTTATAGCAAGGTATATTTTTACCACTAGCATAATTTTAACAGGGGTTATTTTTTGCTGTTTTTTAGGTCCGTTTGCCGATAAAAGTTATCATGCCTTTTCGATTAGTGGGCTTTTAACACACATAGCAGTGCCACTTCTTGCAGTGATAGATTTTTTCACCCAAAAAGAAAGATTTTTTATAAATAAAAAGGTGGCATTACTCTCTTTAATTCCACCTTTAATTTATTTAATTTTAACCACAATTTTGTTCTATTTTAACATTGATTTTGGCAGGGGAGAAAACTTTCCATACTTCTTTTTTAACTATCTTTCGCCAGCAGGAATTTTTCGGTTTTCTAGTGTTTCGCCATACTTTATCGGCTCTTTTTATTGGATAATTTTGATGTTTTTGCTACTTTTATTTTTTGCCTTTTTTCTTATAAAAATAAACAATAAAATTTATCTAAAAAAGGATAAAACCACATAGATAAACAGATAGGCAAGCACACACGGCAACCGTTAAAAGAGAACGCTTAAATAGCGCTAAAATCACGGCGACAACAGTGCCAACTAGTGCTGTATAAACGCTTCCCGTTGAATAAAAAATAAAAGGAAAAGTCATTGCCGATAAAACTGCATAAGGGATATAAAAGAGTACGCTTAAAATGTATCTAGAGCGTATTTTTTTTGTAAAGAAAACGAGTGGTAGCATACGGATAATGTATGTTACGCCAGCCATTGCAATTATCATTAAAAACATCTTAGGAATGCCCATTATTGTGCACCCCCATCTTGCTTATTTTCGCTAATAGGAACAGGGAAAAAGTATGCCGTTATAAGTGAAGATAAAATTGCACTTATTATGTAGATAAATCCGTTTGGCATACCCTTAAATAGTGGGACATAATAAAGAAAGCAACTAAACCCTGCCCCCATTATCACGGCAGGTAAAACCCCTTTAACCGAAAGTGTTGGTGGGATAATGATTGCCACGAACATAGCGTATAGAGCAATACCTAAAGCGTTGGTTAGTGCTAGTGGAAGTGAACTTCCTGCAAGTGCGCCGAGAAGTGTTCCTAAAGACCAGCCACAATATGGCAAAATAACTAGTCCGAAAAAGTATTTTTTGTTAATCAAGTGTGGCTTTGAAGAACTAACGGCAAAAATCTCATCTGTTATAAATGCCGAAAAGAAAAATCTTTTGCCAAGTGTAAAACTATCGTCAAGTTTTTGCGATAGCGTTAAACTCATTAAAAAATACCTTGAATTGATTATAAGTTGGGTTAAAATTATCTCTAAAACAGTGCCGAGCGAAGCAATAACCGTTAGCCCTGCAAGTTGACCAGCAGATGTAAGGTTTGTCATGGAAATAAATAGGCTCATATAAAAAGGAACACCTAATATGCTCGCTTGCACACCAAAGGCAAACGACACCGATAAATAGCCAAGTCCTATAGGCAGACCATCTCTTATTCCGTTTTTGAATTTTAGTTTTTTGTCCATTTTGTACTTTACTACCAACTTTTGTTAATTTCTAACATTTTTGCGTATTTTATTGTAACATAAGCCACAAAATATAGCAACAAAAAAGCATATAAAATTAAAGAAAAACCACAAAAATGGCATAAAAAGGAGCAAATGTTAAAAATTTTCGTTATAAAAGTAAAATTGGCATAATTATCATAAAAAAATTATTAAATTTATAAAGTAAATAATTTACAAAAGCAAAGTGATTTGTTATAATATACTAGGACAATGATGGATTAGAATAAATTATTCTAATTTACACTTATCAATTTAGGACAAAATCGAAGGAGAAACAAATTATGGACTATCGTATTGAACACGATTCTATGGGCGAAATGAAAGTGCCTGCAGACAGATATTGGGCTGCGCAAACTCAACGCTCTTCTGAAAACTTTAAAATTGGCGTAGGTATTGAAATTATGCCAAGAGAAATCACAAAGGCTTTTGGTATTCTTAAAAAGGCAGCAGCAGAAGCAAACAACTTGCTTAAGCCAGAAAAGATGACTGATAAAAAACTTAGTGCAATCTCTAAGGCTTGCGATGAAGTTATTAGTGGCGAACTTAACGGTCACTTCCCACTCGTTGTTTGGCAAACAGGTTCTGGCACTCAATCAAACATGAACGCTAATGAAGTTATCGCAAATCGTGGCAACGAAATCGCTGGCGAAAAACTTTTGCATCCAAACGATGACATCAACATGAGTCAATCTTCAAACGATACTTTCCCAACTGCTATGCACATATCAGCAGTTATGGCTATTGAAGATAAACTTATCCCAGCAGTTCAAACTTTAATCGACACATTCAAAAGACTTGAAGAAGAACACAAAGGGGTTGTTAAGTGTGGTAGAACACACCTTCAAGATGCAACACCAATCGAATTCAGTCAAGAAATCAGTGGTTGGAGAACAAGCTTAGAAAGAGATGTTGAACTACTTAAACTTTCAGTTAAACCACTTTCAGAGCTCGCACTCGGTGGCACAGCCGTTGGTACAGGACTTAACGCACCAAAAGGCTTTGACACTTTGGTTGCTGAAAAGGTTTCTAACATCACAGGCAAAAAGTTCACAACAGCACAAAATAAATTCCACGCGCTTACAAGCAAAGATGAAATCGTGTTTGCTCACGGCGCTGTAAAAGCACTCGCTTGTGACATGATGAAGATTGCAAACGACGTTAGATGGCTTGCAAGTGGCCCAAGAGACGGTCTTGGCGAAATCTTTATTCCAGAAAACGAACCAGGTTCATCAATCATGCCAGGTAAGGTTAACCCAACTCAATGCGAAGCAGTTACAATGGTTGCCGTTCAAGTTATGGGTAATGACGTTGCTGTTGGTATGGCTGCATCACAAGGTAACTTTGAACTTAACGTGTTCATGCCTGTATGTATCTATAACTTCTTGCAATCTGCAAGACTCTTAGCAGAAGCAATCGTTTCATTTAACGATAACTGTGCTGTTGGCATAAAAGCAAATAGAGAAAAGATGGACCACAATTTACATAACTCACTAATGCTCGTTACAGCATTAAATCCATATATCGGCTATGAAAATGCTGCAAAGACAGCAAAGAAGGCTTATAAAGATGGAATTTCACTAAAACAAGCGTGCGTAGAACTTGGATTCTTAACAGAAGAAAAATTCGACCAAGTTTTCCACCCAGAAAAAATGGTTTAAGGAGAAACTAATAAATATGAAAGCAAGTTATTTTCCTGGTTGTACATTAAAGACTAAAGCAAAAGACCTTGACATGTATGCAAGAAAGTGTGCTGAAGTTTTGGGCGTGACACTTGAAGAAATTGACAATTGGCAATGTTGTGGTGGCGTGTTTACCACAAGTAATGATGAACTTGCAACAAAGTTATCTAGCGTGCGTGCGTTAATCCATGCAAACAAGAAAAATCAGCCATTAGTTTCAGTTTGTTCGGCTTGCCACAACGTGCTTAAGCAAACAAATGCAATGATGAAAGACCAAACTATCGATGCAAGCAGTCGTGTAAACAACTACATTGCACCAGATAGTTATAACGGCGAAACAGAAGTTTTGCATTACTTAGAACTCTTGCGTGATAAGATTGGCTTTGACAAGATTAAAGAAAAAGTTGTAAGTCCTCTTACAGGCAAAAAGATAGCAGCATATTATGGCTGTTTACTTCTTCGCCCAGGCAAGGTTATGGCAATGGACGATGTTGAAAATCCTTCTATCATTGAAGATTTAATATCAGCACTTGGCGCAGAACCTGTTAAGTATGCTTATAGAAACGAGTGCTGTGGTGGATATATCGCTTTAGAAAGCAGTGGCCTTGCTAAAGCAAAGAGCCAAAGGGTAGTTGAAACTGCAAAAGAAAAGGGCGCAGAAATGATTATCACGGCTTGTCCACTCTGCTTATATAACTTAAAAAAGAACGGTGCAGATATTCCGGTTGTATATTTTACCGAACTACTTGCACAAGCGTTAGGCATAAAGGAGTAACATAAATGGAAAAGGATAACAAAAAAGTTTGTGACGAAATAGTTCGTCGCAGTGGTGTAAATCCAAGAAAGTGTATGAAGTGTGGCAAATGTTCTGGAACATGCCCTGCATACGATGAAATGGAATATCACCCACATCAATTTGTTTATATGGTAGAAACAGGGGATATCGAACCATTACTAAAGTCAAAGTCAATTTATCGTTGTTTAACTTGCTTTGCTTGTGTGGACAGATGTCCAAGAGGCGTTGAGCCTGCAAAACTCATCGAGGCTGTTCGCCTTGAAGCAGTTAGAGCGCAAGGCAACAATCATTTAAAACCAGACCAAATCCCTGAACTTTTAGATGAAGACATGCCTCAACAGGCAATAGTTAGTGCACTTAGGAAATACACAAAATAAAGGAGAAATATAGATGCAAAGAATAGGCGTATTTGTATGTTGGTGTGGCAGTAATATTGCAGCCACTGTCGATGTTCAAAAAGTTGCTGAAGCGCTTGCTAAAGAACCAGGTGTTGTTCATTCAATGAACTATCAATATATGTGTTCACAAGCAGGTCAAGAACTTATTAAAGAAGCGATTAAAGAACATAAATTAACTGGCATTGTAGTTTGCTCATGTTCACCAAGAATGCACGAAGCAACCTTTAGAAAAACGGCTGCTGCAGCAGGTCTTAACCCATATATGGTGGAAATTGCAAACATTCGTGAACAATGCTCTTGGATACATAAGGATATGGAAGAAGCAACCGAAAAGGCTATCGTTTTAGGTAGAACAGCTATTGCTAAGGTTGCATTAAACGCACCACTTGTTCCAGGTGAAAGCCCTGTGACAAAGCGTGCACTCGTTATCGGTGGTGGTATTGCTGGTATTCAAACAGCACTCGACATTGCTGATGCAGGTTTTGAAGTTGATATCGTTGAAAAGAAGCCAACTATCGGTGGTAAAATGGCACAAATCGACAAGACTTTCCCAACACTTGACTGTGCTGCTTGTATTTTAACACCAAAGATGGTTGACGTTGCTCAAAACGAAAAAATCCGTATCTTCTCTTACAGCGAAGTAGAAGAAGTTAAGGGTTTTGTTGGCAACTTTAACGTTAAGATTAAAAAGAAAGCAAGATACGTTAAAGAATACGTTTGTACAGGTTGTGGACTTTGTACTGAAAAGTGCCCACAAAAGAAAGTTCCAAACGACTTTAACTTAGGTATGGATACAAAGAGGGCAATTTACATTCCATTTGCTCAAGCCGTTCCAAAGGTAGCAACCATCGATGCTGATTACTGCACAATGCTCAAGACTGGCAAGTGTGGTGTTTGCTCTAAGGTTTGTACGGCAAAGGCTATCGACTATACACAAAAAGACGAGTTTGTTGAAGAAAAGTATGGTGCAATCGTAGTTGCAACAGGCTTTAATCCAATAAGCATGGACAAGTTTGATGAATATGCATATAGCCAAAGCAAAGACGTTATTACGTCACTTGAATTTGAACGTCTTATGAACGCTGCTGGTCCAACAGCTGGTAAACTTTTACGTCCATCTGATGGAAAGCACCCACACACGTTGGTTTTCGTTCAATGCGTGGGCTCTCGTTGTGCTTCTTGCGCTGAAAAAGGCAAGGAATACTGCTCAAAGATTTGCTGTATGTACACTGCTAAGCACGCAATGCTTACTCGTGATAAATATCCAGATACAGACGTATACGTATTCTATATAGACGTAAGAACACCTGGTAAAAACTTTGATGAGTTCTATCGTAGAGCCGTTGAAGATTATGGCGTACATTATATAAAAGGTATGGTAGGTAAGGTTAGTCCAGAAGGCGACAAACTCGTTGTTCAAGGTTCAGACCTTATTGCAAATAAACAAATT
>JAZNAX010000030.1:0-11020 GCA_045586765.1 Christensenellaceae bacterium
AAAGCCATTGTTCAACTTAAACAAGACAGTAAGTCGATAGAGTTCTTCGATTCATTGTCATAATTATTCGGAGGGTAGATAAATGGCTATTAAAAGATATAAACCGACTTCATCAGCTCGTCGTTTTATGACAGTAAGTGCATTTGATGAAATTACGGCTAAGAAACCAGAAAAATCTCTTTTGGAAGACCAAAGAAAGAGTGGTGGTAGAAACTCTCAAGGTAAAATAACTGTTCGCCATATTGGTGGTGGTAACAGAAGAAAATATCGTATCATCGATTTCAAGAGAATGAAAGATGGTATTCCAGCAACAGTTAAGAGTGTTGAATACGACCCAAACCGTAGTGCAAACATCGCTTTACTTTACTATGCAGATGGTTCAAAGACATATATCCTTGCACCAGTAGGCTTAAAGGTAGGCGACAAAGTTATGAGTGGTCCAACTGCTGATATTAAAGCAGGTAACGCACTTGCACTTAAAGATATTCCTGTAGGTACAATGGTACACAACATTGAAATGCAACCTGGTAAGGGTGGCCAAATTGCAAGAGCAGCTGGTATGAGCGCTCAAATCATGGCAAGAGATGAAAAATATGTAACACTCAAGATGCCAAGTGGCGAAATGAGATACATTCTTGCAGCATGTAAAGCAACAATCGGTCAAGTAGGCAATGTTGAACATGAAATTATTAGGATTGGTAAGGCAGGTAAAACAAGATACTTAGGTATTCGTCCTTCAGTTCGTGGTGTTGTAATGAACCCATGTGATCACCCACACGGTGGTGGTGAAGGTAAGTCACCTGTTGGTATGCCTGGTCCTGTTACTCCTTGGGGCAAACCTGCTCTTGGTTATAAGACAAGAAAGCATAAAAAAGCCTCTAACAAACTTATTATTACAAGGATAAATTAAGGAGAGCGACATGAGTAGAAGTGTTAAAAAAGGTCCTTATGTAGAACCTAAACTCTTAAAGAGAATTGAAGAATTAAACGAAAAGAACGAAAAGAAAGTTTTGAAGACTTGGTCAAGGTCATCAACAATATTCCCACAAATGGTAGGACATACTGTTGCTGTCTATGACGGAAGAAAACATGTTCCAGTATATATGACAGAAGATATGGTAGGATGCAAACTCGGTGAGTTCGCACCAACAAGAACCTTCAAGGGACATGCTGGTACAGAAAAGTCATCTGGTGGCAGATAGGAGGCGTAAAATGGCTAAGAATATGAGAGAAAAAACTGCACGTATTGCAGAAAATAAAGATAGACGCCCAAGGGCTGTTGCAAAGCACATTAGAATTTCACCATACAAGGTAAGAGTAGTGCTTGACATCATCAGAGGCAAGAGTTATACACAAGCAGTTGCAATTTTGGAAAACACACCAAAGTCAGCATCAGAACCAATTAAAAAGGTTTTAATGTCTGCTGCTGCAAATGCTGAAAACAATCTCGGTATGAGCAAAGACAACTTGTTTGTTGCTGCTTGTTTCGCAGACCAAGGCCCAACGCTCAAGAGAGTTATGCCAAGAGCACAAGGTAGAGCGTTTAGAATTTTGAAGCGTACAAGTCACATCACAGTGATTTTGGATGCTAAGGCTTAGGAGGAACAACAATGGGACAAAAAGTTAATCCACACGGTTTAAGAGTTGGCGTTATCAAAGATTGGGATTCTCAATGGTTTGTTGAAAAGAAAGATTTTGCTGCAAACATTAAAGAAGATAACGAAATTCGCAGAGTGTTAAAAAAGAAATATTACCAAGCAGCAATCAGTAAGATTGTAATCGAAAAGGCTGCAACAAAAATTACAATAACAATTTTTACAGCACGTCCAGGTGTTCTTATTGGTAAGCAAGGTAGTGAAATTGAAGTAATTAAAAAGACAGTATCAAAAATCTGCGCAGGCAAACAAATTTCTGTAAATATTTCAGAAGTTAAGAAAGCCGATGCAGATGCTCAACTCGTTGCTGAAGGAATTGCAACACAACTTGAAAAGCGTGTATCATTCAGAAGAGCAATGAAGCAAGCAATTGGCAGGTCAATGAGAAGTGGCATCAAGGGTGTAAAGGTAATGGTAAGTGGTAGACTTGACGGTGCAGAAATTGCAAGAAGTGAAAGTTATCACGAAGGTTCAATTCCTCTACAAACATTGAGAGCAGACATTGACTATGGCTTTGCAGAAGCACATACAACTTTCGGTGTAATCGGTATTAAATGCTGGATATATAAAGGCGAAGTAATCGGCGCACCTAAGAAGAAAAATGAAGGAGGCGAAGCTTAATTATGTTAATGCCTAAAAGAGTAAAAAGAAGAAGAGTACATCGTGGCAGAATGACTGGCAAATGTACTAAAGGTAATAAAATAGCATACGGCGAATACGGTTTAGTAGCAACAGAACCAGGTTGGATTAAATCAAACCAAATCGAAGCAGCCCGTGTTGCTATGACAAGATTTATTAAGCGTGGTGGTAAGGTATGGATTGACATATTCCCACACAAGCCAGTAACAAAGAAACCTGCTGACAGCCGTATGGGTAGTGGTAAAGGTTCAGTTGAATTCTGGGTAGCAGTAGTAAAACCAGGTAGAGTATTGTTCGAAATGGCAGGCGTACCTGAAGATATTGCAAAAGAAGCTATGCGTCTTGCTGGACACAAACTTCCTGTTAAAACAAAGTTTGTGAAAAAAGAAGCTGAAGTAGCTCAAGAAATAAAAGAAGAAGGCGGTGAAGGTTAATGAGAACGAACGAACTTCACGAATGAAAGGAAGACGAATTGAATATTAAACTAAAGGAACTCTCAGAAGAGTTGTTTAACCTTCGTTTCCGTCACGCAATAGGACAGTTAGAAAACCCTGCATCTCTTAAAACATGCAAGAAAGACATTGCAAAAGTTAAAACACTTTTAAGAGAAAGAGAACTTGGTGCTAAGGCGTAGGAGTAAGAGAATATGGAAAGAAATTTAAGAAAAGAAAGAGTAGGTATAGTTGTTTCCGACAAGATGGACAAGACAGTAGTTGTTGCCATCGAAGAAAGGGCAAAACATCCTTTATACAAGAAAACTATTAAGAAAACTCATAAATTCAAAGCACACGACGAAATCAACCAATGCGGTGTTGGCGATAAGGTTTTAATCGCTGAAACAAGAAAATTGTCAAAAGACAAGAACTGGCGCGTTGTTGAAATTATCGAAAAGGCTAAGTAAGGAGGCAGGCAATGATACAACCACAATCAAGATTAAAAGCAGCTGACAACTCAGGCGCAAAAGAATTGATGTGCATTAGAGTGTTAGGTGGCTCATTTAGAAGAACCGGTAATATCGGTGATGTAATCGTTGCAAGCGTAAAAACTGCTACACCTGGTGGCGCAGTTAAGAAGGGCGACGTTGTAAAGGCAGTTATAGTTAGGTCAACAAGTGGCGTTAGAAGAAAAGATGGCACATACGTTCGTTTTGATGAAAACGCAGCAGTAATTATTGACAACCAAAAACAACCAAGAGGTACACGTATCTTTGGGCCTATCGCAAGAGAACTTAGAGATAAAGACTACATGAGAATTATCTCACTTGCACCTGAAGTGTTATAAGGAGAACAAAAATGAAAGTTAAAAAGAACGATACAGTTTTAGTTATAACAGGTAAAGATGCTGGCAAAACTGCAAAAGTTTTAACAGCACTTCCTAAGTCAAATAAAGTAATCGTTGATGGCATCAATGTTCAAAAGAAACACAAGAAGGCAAGAAGTGCACAAGAAGTTAGTGCAATTCAAAACCAAGCAGGTCCAATTGATGTATCAAACGTAATGGTAGTTTGCCCAGTTTGTAACAAGGCAACAAGAATTTCTTATGCTATTGAAGGCGACAAGAAAGCTCGTATTTGTAAAAAATGTGGTGCTGTAGTTGACTTTTCTAAGGAAGCAAAAGAAGTTAAAAAGGCAACAAAAAGAAAAACAAAGAAAGCTGCAGCAGAAACTGCAGATGCACAATAATGTAGGGAGGTAAACAATAATGGCAGAAGCAAACAGAATTAAAGCATTATATGACCAAACAGTTATCCCTGCAATGGTTAAAAAGTTTAGTTATGGCAACATTAACCAAGTTCCAAAACTTGTAAAGATAACAATCAACGCAGGTTTAGGTGACATAAAAGATAACTCCAAGAGCATTCAAATTGCGCAAAAAGAGTTAGAACAAATCGCTGGACAAAAGCCAATTTTGACAGTTGCAAAGAAATCAGTTGCAAACTTCAAAGTTAGAGAAGGACAAAGCGTAGGTATGAAAGTAACACTTCGTGGAACAAGAATGTATGAATTCTTTGATAAATTCATTTCAATCGCACTTCCAAGAGTAAGAGACTTCCGTGGCGTTTCAACAAAGTCTTTTGACGGTAGAGGAAACTACTCAATGGGCGTAAAAGAACAATTGATTTTCCCTGAAATTTCATATGACCAAATCGAAAAGGTAAGGGGATTCGATATTTGTATTACTACGACGGCTAACACCGATGAAGAAGCAAGAGAATTGCTTTCAATGCTCGGTATGCCTTTCGCAAACAAGTAAGGTAAAAGGAGTTAAAAAATGGCTAAAAAAGCAATGATTAACAAGCAGCAAAAGCCTGCTAAATTTTCCACCAGAGCCTACACAAGATGTAGCATTTGTGGTCGTCCACACGCTGTACTAAGGAAATATGGTATTTGCCGTATTTGTTTTAGGAACTTGGCTTACAAAGGTCAAATTCCTGGTGTTAAGAAGGCAAGTTGGTAAAGGAGGATAAAAGAAATGACAGACGTTATTGCAGATATGCTTACAAGAGTTAGAAATGCTCTTAATGCAAAGCATGAAACAGTTGAAATTCCTGCATCCAATACAAAGAAAGCAATTGCAGATATTCTTCTTAAAGAAGGTTATATCTCTAATGTAGAAATTATTGAAGGTGTACAGGGCACAATTAAAATTACCCTTAAATATGAAGGTAATAAGAAAGTTATTACAGGTCTTAAGAGAGTTAGTAAGCCAGGTCTTAGAGTATATGTTGGTGCTGATGAAATCCCACAAGTACTCGGTGGCTTAGGTATTGCAATTCTTTCAACAAGCAAAGGTATAATGACAGGTAAGCAAGCAAAACTTGCTCGCCAAGGCGGGGAAGTTCTCGCTTATGTTTGGTAGGAGGTATTAAATTATGTCAAGAATAGGAAATGCGCATATTACTATCCCTGCTGGTGTAACAGTAGTTGCACAAGACAACATTTTAACAGTTAAGGGTCCAAAAGGCACATTGTCGCAAGCATACGACCCAATCATTACACCAAATGTTGAAAACAACGAAATCGTTTTCACAAGAGCAAACGATTTAGGTCCAACAAAAGCAAAACACGGTTTATACAGAGCACTTTGCGCTAACATGGTAAAAGGTGTTACAGAAGGTTTCAAAAAGAGCCTTATCGTAAACGGTGTAGGTTGGAAGGTTGCTAAACAAGGCAAGAAAATCGTAATGAACATCGGCTTCAGCCACCCAGTTGAAGTTGAAGAAATTGACGGCATCACACTTGATTGTCCATCACAAACTGAAATTACAGTAACTGGTATCGACAAAGAAAAAGTTGGTCAATTCGCAGCAATTATCAGAGGTTATAGAGAACCAGAACCATATCACGGATACGGAATTCGTTACAGCGATGAAGTAATCGAAAGAAAGGTTGGTAAAGCTGCTGGTGCAAAAGGCTAAGATTTAAAGGGCTTTTAGTGGACGCACTTAAAGTTTAGTGCGTCTGCTGAGTGCGTTTTAATAAACGCGAAAAGTTATTAAACAGGAGTAAAACTATGATTACAAAAATCAATAAAAACAAAGACAGATTAAAAAGACATAAGAGAGTTAGAGCAAAAGTTAAGGGTACAGCAGAAGCACCAAGACTTTCAGTATATAGAAGTTTAACAAACATCTATGCTCAACTTATCGATGATGTAAACGGAAATACCTTAGTCACAGCTTCAACACTTGACAAGGAAATCAAAGGAACTTTTGAAGGCAAAGACAAGAAGGCTCAAGCATATGCTGTTGGTGAACTTCTTGCAAAGAAGGCAAAGTCAAAGAAGATAAGCGCAGTTGTTTTCGACAGAGGTGGTTATCTTTATACCGGTCGTGTAGCTAGCTTAGCAGATGGCGCAAGAAACGGTGGCTTAGAATTCTAATAAAACAAGGAGAAAACAAAATGGCAAGAGAAAATAGTAGAGCACCAAGAAAAGCAGAAGAAAATGACGGATTAGTTAAAAAGTTAATTTGCGTTAATCGTGTCACAAAAACTGTTAAAGGTGGTAGAAATATGAGATTTGCTGCACTCGTTGTCGTTGGAGACGGCGCAGGCAAAGTTGGTTGCGCAATGGGTAAAGCAAAGGAAGTTCCAGAAGCAATAGATAAGGCAACAGCAAGAGCAAAGAAAAACATGTTCAAAGTTGCACTTAAAAACACAAGTATTCCACACGAAGTACTTGGAAGATTTGGCAGTGGTTTAGTTCTTATGATGCCAGCTGAAGAAGGTACCGGTGTTATCGCTGGTGGTCCTGTTCGTGCAGTAATGGAAGCAGTAGGTATTACAAACATTAGAACAAAGTCACACGGCACAAACAACAAAATCAATTGCGTTAAGGCAGCACTTGCTGGTCTTAAGTCATTGAGAACAGCAGAAGAAATTGCAGCAATTCGCGGTAAGTCCGTTGAAGAAGTTAACGGTTAAGGAGGGTACTTTTATGGCAAAAGCAAAGAAAGCAGAATATGCACAAATAAAAGTGACACTTGTTAAAAGCACAATTGCGTGTTTACCTCAACACAAAAAAGTTGTAGAGGCATTAGGACTTAAAAAGATTAATTCTTTCCGTATTCACGAAGAAAACCCATGCATACTTGGTATGATTAAGAAAGTTGGTTATCTTTTGAAAGTAGAAAAGATTTAAGCATAATTTAAGTTTACTAAATAAGGAGTAATAAAATGAGATTAGGTGAATTAAGTCCAGCCATTGGTTCAACAAGAGAAACAAAGAGACTCGGTAGAGGTATTGGTTCAGGTCTCGGCAAGACAAGTGGTAAAGGACATAAAGGACAATGGGCAAGAAGTGGCGGTGGCGTACGTCCAGGATTTGAAGGTGGTCAAATGCCTTTAATCAGAAGAGTACCAAAGCGTGGCTTCAACAACCATTTCAGCAAAGTATATAGTATTGTAAATCTTTCAGTATTGGAAGGATTTGAAGCAAACTCAGTAGTGGATATGGAAGTTCTTAACGAAAAAGGACTTATCAAAGTTATCAAGGGCAGTATCGGCTTAAAAGTTTTAGGCAATGGTACATTAACAAAGGCTCTTACAGTTAAAGCAGCAAGTTTTTCAGCATCAGCAAAAGATGCAATTGAAAAAGCTGGTGGAACAGTTGAACAAATCTAATACCCACTATTATTAAGGAGGGCAAAATGTTTCAAACAATAATAAATGCGTTTAAGATAAAAGAAGTAAGAAACAAGATTTTAATAACAATCGCATTGATATTCGTTTATAGATTAGGTTGTTATATTCCAGTACCTGGCGTTACAGCATTTACTGGTTTAGAAAGCTATTCTTTCTTACAAATCATGAACGCCGTATCAGGAAGTGCACTTCAATATGGTACATTTTTTGCTATGGGTATCGGACCTTATATCAACGCATCAATTATAATTCAACTTTTATCTGTTGGTATTCCAGCACTTGAAAGATTGAGTAAACAAGGCGAAGAAGGTAGAAGAAGGTTAAACACATATACAAGACTTTTAACACTTTTCCTCGCAATTGCACAAGCGATTGGTATTCTTGTCACTTTTGGTGAAGAAGGTATCAATTTCAACCAATTATTTGGTGGTGAAGGTTTTTCACAATTCTTAAGTTATGCATTTTTAGTTGTTGTATATACAGCAGGTGCTGCACTAACAATGTGGATAGGCGAAAGAATCACTGATTATGGTGTTTCAAACGGTATATCACTCTTAATTTTTGCAGGTATCTTATCATCAGCTGGTACATCAATTTACACAATGATAACTGGTTTATTTGTTGAAGCAACAGCACTCACATCAATGTGGCAACTTATCGGCTTTGTACTCGTTGCAATCTTAATTTTCGGTGCAATCGTAACTGTTGACAGTGCTGAAAGGAAAATTCCTGTTCAGTATGCAAAGCAAGTTAAGGGCAGAAAGATGTATGGTGGTCAATCAACACATATTCCAATCAAAGTAAATGCATCAGGCGTTATGCCATTGATTTTCGCATTTTCTATCTTAAGCTTCCCAGATTTAATCGTTAACCTACTTGGTTGGCCAACATCTTGGTGGTCAAGAAATGTCGGAACTCAAAGCTGGCTCTATGTAGTATTACTTTGCTTATTGATATTGTTCTTCTCTTATTTCTATAATCAAATTCAGTTTAACCCTGATGATATAAGTAAGAGTATTCAAGGCAATGGTGGTTTTATTCCAGGAACAAGACCTGGTAAGCCTACAGCTGACTACCTAAAGAGAGTTTCTAATAGAATTACACTTTTCGGAGCAATATTCTTAGCACTCTTAGCATTGATTCCAACAATCATCTTTAAGGCAATCGGTGGTATGGGCTTAGCAAATGTATTTACTGCAACAGGACTTTTAATTATTGTTTCAGTTGCTCTTGAATTTGAACAAGCGTTGCAATCACAAATAATGATGAAAAATTACAAAGGGTTTTTGAAATAATTAGTGTTATGAAAATAATATTACTTGGCGCACCTGGTAGTGGTAAAGGAACACAAGCTAGCTTAATTACTGAAAAATATAATTTACCACACATATCAACAGGCGAAATCTTTAGAGAAAACATAAAAAATCAAACACCGCTTGGCGTTAAAGTAAAAGAAGTTATGGACTCTGGTAATTTGTGTCCAGACGATTTAACAATCGAAATTGTTAAAGATAGATTATCTAAAGAAGACTGCAATGGTGGATATATGTTAGATGGCTTTCCAAGAAATCTAACTCAAGCCAAAGCACTTGATGAATTTTTAGCACCAGACATTGTAATTAACATTGATGTCGATATTAAAAAAATAGAACACAGAATCGTGGGCAGAAGAAGTTGCCAAAAATGTAAAGGTTCGTTCCATACAGATTTTATTGGAAATACCGAAATTTGCCCAGACTGTGGTGCTAAACTTGTCATAAGAAAAGACGATAATGCACAAACAGTTAGAGAAAGACTAAATGTTTATCAAAATCAAACATCGCCACTCATTGATTATTACAGAGCACAAAACAAACTTTGTTCTGTAAATGGTAATCAAGAAATAGATGATGTTTTTAGCGAGATTGTAAAGGTTTTAGGTTAAATGATTACTATTAAAACTGATGCCGAACTTAATTGTATGCGAGAAAGTGGAAGGCTCACCAAAAATGTGCTTGAACTTCTTGGCAAATCAATAAGAGTAGGCATGACTACAAAAGAACTCGATAAAATTGCTTTTGATTATATCAAGTCATGTGGAGCAACCCCTTCGTTTTTGGGGTATGGTGGATATCCAGCATCTATATGTGCTTCAATTGACGAGATGGTTGTACATGGCATACCGAGTGATGAAACAATAATAAAAGATGGACAACTTGTGTCTATTGATGTTGGTGTCATTTACAATGGTTGGCATGGTGATGCAGCAAGAACATTTATGGTAGGAAATGTATCCGAAGAAAAGAAAAGGCTTGTTAAGGTAACTGAAGAATGTTTCTTCAAAGCTATTGAACACTTAAGCGATGGTTCGCCACTAGGTAACATTGGATATAATGTTCAGTCGCACGCAGAAAGCAACGGATATTCAGTGGTTAGAGCACTTGTAGGTCACGGTATCGGCAGAGAAATGCACGAAGACCCATCAGTGCCAAATTATGGCAAGAAAGGAACGGGTATTCGCCTTAAAAAAGGCATGACTATTGCGATAGAACCTATGATAAATATGGGGTCGTATCAAGTAGATTTCCTAAGAGATGGTTGGAGCGTTGTCACTCGTGATAGACTTCCATCAGCGCATTATGAAAACACTGTTGCAATAACAGACAATGGTGTTGAGATTTTAACACTTTAGGTAATACAATGAATAGACCTATTCAAGTTGGTGATTTGGTTATTTCATTAACAGGGCGAGATAAAGACAAATGTTTTTTAGTCGTTGAGTTGTCAAAAACGAGAGTTAAGATAATAGATGGCAAAACACATAAGACTTTTAGCCCTAAAACCAAAAATATAAAACATGTTAAACAAATATTAACTACAGACTTAAATGAGTTTGTGGAAAATATAAAAAAAGGCCAAAAAGTTTCAAATAAAAAGATTTATAAACGAATAAAGGCCAAAAAACAAAAATTACAGGAGGATTAAGTTTGTGTCAAAGGACGATGTTATAGAAACCGAAGGCGTGATAGTAGAAGCGTTACCAAATGCAACTTTCACGGTTAAATTATCTAACGGACACATTATAACGGCTTATATTTCAGGAAAATTGCGTATGCATTACATCAAGATAATACCTGGTGACAGCGTAAAACTAGAAATGAGCCCTTATGATTTGACAAAGGGTAGAATAATTTGGCGAAGCAAAAACTAAAAACATAAACGAATTCCAAAGGAGATATCAAAATGAAAGTAAGACCATCTGTAAAGCCTATGTGCGACAAATGTAAAGTAATCAAAAGAAACGGAAAAGTAATGGTAATTTGTTCAAAGAACAAGAGCCATAAACAAAGACAAGGTTAATAACCTGATATAATTAGCCCTAACGGGTTAAACGAAAACTAAGCGAAAAAAGAAACGAGTAGCATCATTCCAAGCGAAAGTCTTTTTAGCATTGACATAGATAAAACAAAAATAACAAATAAGGAGAAATTGTTAATGGCACGTATAGCCGGCGTTGATTTGCCTAATAACAAAAGAGTTGAAATCGGTTTAACATACATTTATGGAATCGGACTCACAACGGCAAAGAAAATTATCAGTGAA
>JAZNAX010000031.1:0-11909 GCA_045586765.1 Christensenellaceae bacterium
GAAGTGAAGTTCCTATCATTATGCTTTCTATAAGATTATATAAAACTGTTGAAAGTCTATCCTTTTTACTTTCATCTTTTGCAAGAACCCAAGGCATAGTTTCGTCGATATACTTGTTTGCCCTTCTGAAGATTGCAAAAATTTCAAAGAGTGCATCTGAGACTTTGAATTCATCAATTTTATCGCTAACCTTTTTCTTTGCTGAAATTACAACGTTTTTAAGTTCGTTATCAACTTCTTCAACAGCTCCACAATCTTTAACCGAGCCACCAAAATATTTATTTGACATTGCAATAGTTCTGCTAACTAGGTTGCCATAAACGTTTGCAAGGTCACTATTTATTGTGTCAATAACAGATTCCCAAGAAATTAAGCCGTCGTTATCTTGTGGCATTGCAGTTAAAACATAATACCTAACAGCATCTTTTCCAAAAAATCTAACTAAATCATCAGCATACATAACGTTGCCTTTAGATTTACTCATTTTGCCACCATCTTGTAAAAGCCAACCGTGTCCATAAACCTTTTTAGGTAGTGGAACGCCGAGAGCCATTAAGAAGATTGGCCAATAAATTGTGTGGAACCTTATAATATCCTTTCCGATTACGTGAACGTCTGCAGGCCAAAAATCTTTATACTTTTGGTCGTGATTTCCATCTACGTCATAACCTAAACCAGTAATGTAGTTTGTAAGAGCATCTAGCCAAACGTAAACAACGTGCCTGTTATCAAAATCTACAGGAATACCCCACTTAAACGTGCTTCTTGAAACGCATAAATCTTGAAGACCTGGTTTTAAAAAGTTGTTAACCATTTCGTTTTTACGAGATACAGGTGTTATAAATTCTGGGTGCTCGTTATAATACTCCATAAGCCTATCAGCATATTTACTCATTTTGAAAAAGTATGCTTCTTCTTTTGACTTGTTAACAGGTCTGCCACAATCTGGGCATTTGCCATCTACAAGTTGACTTTCTGTCCAGAAAGATTCACATGGTGTGCAATACCAACCTTCATAAGAGCCTTTATAAATATCCCCTTGTTCATAGAGTTTTTTGAATATTTTTTGAACTTGTTTTTCGTGATATTCATCAGTTGTTCTTATAAATTTATCATAAGAAACGCCAACTAAATCCCATATTTGTTTAATTTCGTTTGCAACGCCATCAACAAATGCTTTTGGTGACATATTAGCGTTTTTTGCTTTTTCTTCTATTTTTTGACCATGCTCATCAGTGCCTGTTTGAAAAAGCACTTCATAGCCTTGATAACGCTTAAAGCGTGCCAAGCAGTCTGTTAAAATTGCTTCATAAGTGTTGCCTATATGAGGCTTGCCCGATGTGTAAGCAATCGCTGTTGTAATATAGTATTTTTGGTTCATATTGTTTACTCCTTTAACCCAAATGATTGGTTATTTAGTATTTTATACTACTCATAATATTTTAACATATTTTTCCCACATATTCAACCATTATTTAGCATAAAGTTTACTATGAACGTAATTTTTGGCACACTTTTAATTTTATCAACTATAATTTTAATGTTTTCAAGCCCCGAAACCCTGCTTAGCGCTATGCTCAGTGGTGGTGAAAAGGCTCTTTCCTTAACAACTAAGATGGTCATTATCTATGCTGTTTGGCTTGGCGTTTTTGCTCTTTTAGAGCAAAGTGGACTTGCCGATAAGTTTGCTAAAACGCTTAAGCCTTTTAACAATAAACTTTTTGGCAAACTTCCTGACAAGGCAAACAACTTTATGTCCTTAAACATTTCTGCAAATATCCTTGGCATGAGTGGTGCGACAACGCCTATGGGCATTAAGTCTATTCAAGAACTCGAAAAACACAAGGGCACTGAATATGCTATTGCAATGTTTTTTGTTATTAACGCAACGAGCGTTCAACTTATCCCTTCATCTGTTTTAGCGCTTAGAACTTCGCTTGGTTCTATCGCCCCTTCAAGCATTATCTTGCCGACAATTTTAGCCACACTTTTATCTACAATAATCGGTGTTGTTTTAGTTAAGATTTTTATTAAAAAAAGTGCAAAATGAGATATTTTATACCTGTTTTATTTTTGATAATTTTTATCATTGCTGTATTTAAAAAGGTCAAGCCTTACGATGCTTTTACTGAAGGGGCAAAGTCTGCAATTCCTTTTGCAATGAGTATTTTTCCATATTTAGTTAGCATTTTTGTTTTAACCGAACTATTTGAAGCGAGTGGTTTATCTGATGCCGTTACTAAACTAATTTCGCCATTACTTCACCTTTTAGGAATACCAAGTGAACTTACAAAACTAGTTTTAATAAAGCCCTTTTCTGGAAATGGGGCGCTTGCAATTTTAACCGAAATTTATCAAACTTATGGCGTGGATAGTTATTTATCTCGCTGTGCATCGGTTATTTATGGAAGCAGTGAAACGGTCTTTTATGTGGCTGCCGTTTACTTTGCAGGCGCTAAAACTAAAAACTTAACAAAACCTATTCTCATATCCCTTTTTGCATCGTTTTGTTCGTGTGTGTTTGCTTGTTTTATCTGTTTAGTTTTATAAAAATTATACAAAAAAATCGCTAGCATTTTGCTAACGATTTTTCTTTTTTATTTTAATTAAAAATTAAACTCTTTTTGAATTGTTTTCTTGAGCAAGGTCAGCGATTACTTCGTCTAAGTTCTTAGCACCTAAATCGCCTGCTTTTCTTGACCTAACTGAAACAAGTCCTTCTTCCTTTTCTTTGTCCCCAACGATAAACATATAAGGAACTTTTTCAAGTTGTGCTTCTCTAATTTTATAACCGATTTTTTCGCTTCTTGTGTCAACTTCTGCCCTAATTCCAGCCATGAGAAGTTTGTCCACAATCTCTTTAGCATAGTCAGCAGTTCTATCAGTTAAACTCATAACCTTTACTTGAACAGGACAAATCCAGAATGGGAAAGCACCTGCATATTTTTCAATGAGCATTGCGAGTGTTCTTTCATAACAGCCGATTGAACTTCTGTGGATAACGAAAGGATATTGCTTTGTGCCGTTTTCATCAATATATGTCATATCAAAACTATGCGCTGCTGCAAAGTCAAGTTGAATTGTTATGATTGTATCTTCTTTGCCATAAACGTTCTTTGCTTGAACGTCAAGTTTTGGTCCATAGAAAGCTGCTTCATCATCGGCTTCAACATAATCGATACCAAGATTATCTAAAATCTTTTTCATAAGGCTTTCAGTTTCATTCCAAGCCTTATCGTTATCGATATATTTGCTCTTGTTTGATTCTCCACGCTTGCTGAAACGGAAAGAAACGTCTTCTCTCATTCCTAGGCAATCTAAGAAATAATAACTGAGTTCTAAACAACGCTTAAATTCTTCTTCAATTTGTTCTGGCGTACAAACGATGTGTCCGTCTGAAAGTGTGAATTGGCGAACCCTTATTAGTCCGTGCATTTCGCCACTTGCTTCCTTTCTAAAGAGCGTTGCTGTTTCGCTATATCTACAAGGAAGGTCCCTATAACTCTTTAAGCCGTTTTTATAGATTTGGTATTGGAAAGGACAAGTCATTGGTCTAAGTGCCATTGCTTCTGGAGAATTTTCATCACCGATAACAAACATCTTATCTCTATAGTGGTCCCAGTGACCTGAAATTTTATAAAGGTCACTCTTTGCCATATAAGGAGTTTTTGTTATCATAAAGCCACGCTTTTCTTCTTCATCTTCTACAAAACGAGTTAAAACTTGAAGAATTTTTGCGCCTTTTGGGGCTAAAATTGGAAGACCTTGCCCAACAACTTCTTCTGTTAAGAAAATGCCAAGTTCTCTGCCAAGTTTGTTGTGGTCACGCTTTTTTGCTTCTTCTAATGCTAATAAGTGTTCTTCGAGTTCACTCTTTTTAGCAAATGCTGTGCCATAAATTCTGGTTAGCATCTTATTCTTTTCATCACCACGCCAATAAGCACCTGTTACCGATGTTAACTTAAACGCCTTAACCTTGCCTGTTGATGGAAGGTGTGGACCACGACAAAGGTCCATAAAATCGCCTTGCTTATAGCAAGATATAGTGCTTCCTGCTGGAAGGTCGTTGATGAGTTCAACTTTATAAGGCTCTGAAAAGTCTTTGAATATTTTAAGCGCTTCTTTCTTTGAATAAACAAATCTTTCAATTGGGAAATCGCCTTTTATAATTTCCTTCATTTCATTTTCAATCTTTTGAAGGTCTTGTTGAGTTATTGGTGTTTTAAACTCTATGTCATAATAAAAACCATTTTCAATCGTTGGGCCGATTGCAAGTTTTGATGTTGGGAAAATATTTTTAACTGCTTGAGCCAAAATATGTGATGTTGTATGGCGATATACATCTAAACCTTCTTTATCTTTTAATGTAACGATTTCTAAATCGCAATCACTTTCAAGTTTTGTAGATAAATCAACGAGTTCGCCATTTACCTTGCCACAAACTGCATTTCTAAAAAGTCCTTCTGAAATAGCACTTGCTACTTCGCCTACGCTAACGCCAGCTTGCATCTCCATTACTGAGCCATCTTTAAGGGTTATTTTCATTTTGCGCCTCCTAAAAAAAATAAAATATCCTTAGACTATGTCTAAGGACGAAAAAATTTCCGTGGTTCCACCTTAATTGCTGTAAAAGTTTTTACAGCCACTTATTTTCGCTTTTATAAGTGCGATAACTTTTGCCATTGCAGTGGTTTCATTTCAAGCAATGTTTATAGGCTTTTCACCCCCGCCTACTCTCTGAAAAACATTTATCTAGAACTACTTGTCTGCAAATTATGTGCAATATTTATAGATACATATTACAACATAAAAAGTTTTTTGTCAACACTTTAATGGTCATATCCGTTAGAAAAAAATATTTTGTCTGTGTAAAATTCTTTTAAATAAAACTCATCATCTTTTGGAATTTTGCCACTAAGTTCAACTTCACCACAATTACTTAAGAGAATTTCTCTAATGATTTTAACGCCGTCACCATCTAAAAGACTGCTTCGCTTTAGCCTTCTATAATGACTGTCATACACCATGCCATCATCAACATATACCCTTTTTTTCTTATTCTCTAGCAAAAAATATACAAAATCTTTTAACTGACTATTCAAAAAACAATCGGGAATACAATTAGCAATATCAAACCACTTTTTCTTTAGTGGTTTAAGCATAAAATTGTATATTCCGTCAATTGCTATATCACTATATTTTTTTATCTTTTCAAACGAATATTTTTTGTCATCATCAAGGTCGGCTGCAATCAGGCTTGTAAATAAAATTTCCTTTTCGGTGCTAGAAAGTCCACTTACATAAATGTTCCTTTTGAAATACTCATACTTATATTTTATGCTTATTATTTCGGCAACTTTATCGGCAAGTTCTGTCTTTATTATGTCTGCATAGTATTCAGGGCAATTTACCCTTAAAACTGCCCTGCCATCTATGATTTTATTGGTAAGCGAACAATCTGCATGCGATAAAAGTTCGCCTATGCTCGTTTGTATATACATTAAATTTTCTTGATTATAATCTTTTTCAGAAATTACTATTGATGTCATATATTCTAGTTTACGCTCCACAATAAAATTTATTTATAATTTTTATCGAAAGTTTAATTTTTTTTGTCTTTTATTATCCTGTATAACATTTTGTATATTTCCGAAACTATTATAATCGAAAAACTTACTATAATTATTTTTATCCATGATAGCACCGATAATGGATTAACATTAAACATCGGTGAAAATATTTGTACGATTATGTAATGCAATAAAAACACTACGCTAAATGTTATTACCATTATTTTATTTTTGCCTATACTACTAAAAATGCTGTTTCTACCTAGTTCTCTAGAGTTAAATGCATTAAATAATTGAAGCAAGATAAATAGCGAGAATATTCCACCAGAAAGTTCATTATTGCTTAGACGCAAAAAGTTATATCTATATTGCATTAGCATTATCGTTGCAATGTAAAAGCCGTTAAATAATATTCTAAAAAACATATTTAGCCCAACGATACTTTCCGTGCGTTTTACAGGTGGATTATTCATTAGTTTTTTGTTTGCACTCTCAAGCCCTAACGTCAGTGCTGGTGGTCCGTCCATTATGACATTTATCCATAATAGTTGCAATGTGTTAAATGGCGATGGCATATTAAGAATTGCGCATACCGTTATAAAAAGTAGTGCCGAAATGTTTACCGATAACTGAAATAGTATAAACCTTTGCAAGTTTTTATAAACATTTCTTCCAAATGCAATAGATTTTACTATAGTCGCAAAACTATCATCAAGAAGAACTATATCTGCCGTTTCTTTTGTAATATCGCTTCCACTTATTCCCATTGCAATGCCAACGTCTGCATGCTTTATTGCTGGAGCATCGTTTATTCCATCTCCTGTTACGGCAACGACATCGCCCATTTCTTTTAACATCTTTACCACCCTTGATTTGGTGCTAGGCGTACTCCTTGCAATAACGGTGATTTTTTTAAGCATTTTCTTAAGCGATTTGTTATCTAATTTTTCTATGTCCGATGCTTCTATAACTTGATTTATGTCGGTTGCAATTTTTAATTCTTTTGCAATGGCAAAGGCTGTGATTTTATTATCCCCTGTTAATATTTTTACCTTTATGCCAGCCCTTTTGCAATCTAAAACGGCATTATAAACATCTTTTCTAATTGGGTCGGCAATTGCCACAAACCCATCATAAATAAACTTATCATCCTTGTTTTCGCCATCTAAATGCGCAAGGCAAATAATCCTTTTTGCTTCTTTTTGATGGGTGGACATTTGCTCTAAGAGTTTTGTCTTTTGCAAAGTTGATAAGTTGCACATATTAAGCACGACTTCTGGTGCACCCTTTAGTAGAGTTCGGCTTTTACCATTGCCAAGCGAAATTGTTGTAGTCATAAACTTTGTGTCGCTTGAAAATGGCTGTCTAGAAATAACAAAAAAATTTTTGCGATAGGTTTGATAACTTATGTCGCTCATTTTATTAAATGCCCTAAGTAATGCACACTCAGTGCCACTGCCACGATTTATCTCTTTATTTGATGTGGTAATTATATCTGCCGTTGAATTTAGCGAAAAGTTTTGTTTTATTATCTCATTTTTAATGCTTTCGGGCTTAGAACAAGTTTGGCTATAACAAATGCTTACAACTTGCATTTTATTTTGAGTTAGAGTGCCCGTTTTGTCCGAACAAATAACGCTAACTGCACCTGCTGTTTCGGTGGCTGTCATCTTTTTTATTAAAGCATTGCTCTTAGCAAGTTTTATCATATTTAAGGCAAGTGAAACGGCAACTATTGTTGGCAAGCCTTCTGGAACTGCTGCCACTATTAAAACGATACAAGAAATAAAAAGCCCTTGAATATTATCAAAGGTAATAGCATTGTTTAGATATATTCTAATTACCGATATGATAAACACTAAAACGGCACTTATCGCACCGATAATCGTTATGGTTTTTCCAAGTTTAGAAAGTTTTGCTTGAAGTGGCGAATCTTTATTTGTGTTTGATGAAAGTTCACCTGCAATACTGCCCATTTCGGTATTGTCACCTAGTGCTGTAATCAATAGTTTTCCACTACCACCGACTATGAAAGTGCCCGAAAATAAGCAGTTTATTCGTTCTGCAAGCGCACAATTTGAAGGTAAAACTTTATTTGCGTTTTTCTTTATAGGTTGGCTTTCCCCTGTTAGTGCCGACTCATCTACCGATAGTTCTTCACACTCTATAAGCCTGCCATCAGCAACTACTTTATCCCCACTTTCTAAAAGCATAATATCGCCAACGATAAGGTCTTGTTGGCTTATGGTTATAATCTTTCCTGAGCGAACAACTCTAACGGCAATGTTTTCATAAATTTTATTTAAGGCGTCAAAGGCTTTTTCCGAACTGCCTTCCATAATTATGGTTATAGAAACTGAAACTATTACAGCAAGAAGTATGCCAATGCACTCGGCAAAGTCACCACTACCTGTTTTTAAGAATCTGCCCATACTACTGCCAAAAGCAATAACAAAACCAAACATTAAAATAAGCATCATCGGTTCTTTCATCGCTGATATAAACCTAGATATTATACTTTGTCTTTTTAGTTTTGTTAAAACGTTTCTTCCATATTTTTCGGCATTGATTTTTTGCATTTTTTGGTCAAGCCCTAATTTTTTATGAGAGCCTAAATTTTTTACGGCTTCGTCTATGCTTTTATCATAAAAATTCATCAAAGTCTCCTTATCACTACAATAAAATTATGCTTTTATTTATAAATTTATGAACAAGGTGTAGACAAACCATAAAAAAAGTGCTAAACTATATTAGGTTAGAAAAAATAAATTTACAAAAGGATGTTATTATGGAAAAATTTCATGAAGTTGATATTAAAGGTTATATCGCTAAGTTACCACTAATTCCACTTTCAGAAAAAATTACTATTGCATTTTTTAATTTGCATGGCGATGCAGCACTTACCGAACATTGTGGCAAAGAACTTGCTAAACTAGTTGGAGATAGCGAAGTTTTGATTACTGCAGAATCTAAGGGTTTACAACTTACTCACGTTGTTGCTAGAGAAAGCAATTTACCTGATTATGCAGTTGCAAGAAAGTCTAAAAAACTATATATGAACGATGGTATTTCCGTTCAATATGGCAGTTCTATCACAACAGGAAAGTCTCAAGAATTTTTCCTTTCAGCAAAAGACGTTAATTTAATTAAAGGCAAAAAAGTTTGTATTGTTGACGATGTTTTATCAACAGGTGCAAGCCTTTCTGGTTTAGAAATGCTCGTTGAAAAGGCTGGTGGCATTGTATACAAAAAACTTTTTGTTCTCGCTGAAGATGCAGCAGCCGATAGAACAGACGTTGAATTTTTAGCATCTATTCCACTATTTTAATTTTATTAAAATCAAAAAAGCCACCGAATTTTCGGTGGCTTTTGTTTTTATTTTTTCAACTTTATTTATCAAACTTTTTTAACGCTTTTTTGATTTTTTCTATAGGTAGGCCTATTATGTTATTCATACTCCCCTTGTATTTTTTTACAAAGTTAAACTCGCCGTCTTGTATGCCATATGCACCTGCTTTTCCTATATATAAATTGCTATCTAAATAACTTTCTATTTGGCTATCACTTAGTTTGTTAAATATCACAGTGCTTTTATCATAACCAATAATGGTTTTGTCTTTAGAAATTATTGCATAGCCTGTTATAACTTTATGTTTATTCCCTGAAAGGTTTTTTAATATGCGCTTTGCATCTTGCCTATCTATAGGTTTTCCTAAAATTTCTCCCTTAAGATATACAACGGTGTCTGCACCTAAAACAACAGAGTTTTTATCTTCGAGTTTATTAAACACGTCTTTGGCTTTTTCATATGCGAAAGTCTTTGCAGTAATTATTGGATTAGAAGTAAAACTTTTTTCATCATAATCGCTTGATATAATTTGAAAGTTATAGCCTTCTTTTTGTAAAATTTCTTTTCTTCTTGGCGAAGCACTAGCGAGTATTAGTTGCATTTTTCTCCTTAAAAGTTAAGCCACGCTTTTTGCGTGGCTCTTATAGTTAATTTAAGCGTTTTCTTTATTTTCTTTTTGCTTTTCTTTTGGCAAAATAAATGGCATTTTTTTATAACGATAAATAAGCATCAAAGCAATGCCACCAAGCACGAATAAAATTGATAACCATTGTGATGGATAAAGCGTTGGGTTAAAACCACGATAGTCGGTTCTTAAAAATTCAACGATAAAACGCCATACGCCATAGCCGATTAGATATACGCTCATTGTAATATTTGAGCGCTTTAAGTATAAAATAATTAAAACAGTTGCAAGTGCAAACAAGAATAACGATTCGTATAATTGAATTGGCACATAATATCCCCAACCATCTGTTGTTCCTTTCATGTATAAGCCACCGAACATAAACTCTCTACCTAAAAATGCTCCGTGACAGCAACCACTCATAAGACAACCTATTCTACCAAATGCGTGTGCTATACAAATGCATGCTGGTGCTATTCTAAAAAGCGTGTTAAAGTGCTTTTTGTGAAGTCCTTGTTCCTTTCCCTTAAAAACAAATTTACCTATTAAAAAGTATAGAAGTAAGAAACAGCCTGCACCACCGATTAGACCACCCATTACTGTTAAGCCTGCGCCAAAAATCTTAAATGGTTTGCCATCAAGCCAATTATAAAAGCCTTGAAATACCATTGCTGAGAAAAAGCCTGATACTAATGCTCCAATTAAAATGAAGAACACATAGTCTTGCACTTTTTCTGGCATACCAAACTTTTTAGACAAAATATAGAACGCAAATAAGCAACTTATTATGCCCACAGCAATGCATACGCCATATAGCATAACTTCTCTTCCAAAAATTATAAATATTGGGTATGGATACATAGTTTTCTCCTTTATTTTTACATATTTATTATATATTTTTCCTTAAAAAATGTCAACTAAAAACTTTTTTTCTTTTAATATTTGTTTGCTTTTAGTTGCCGTTTTGTGTATAATATGAAAGAACTTTTTGGAAAGATATAGAAATAGTTTAAAAATCAATTTAATAGTTTAATTTGGAAAGGTATCGAAGTGGTCATAACGAGCCGCACTCGAAATGCGGTTGCCGATTTTCTCGGCACATGGGTTCGAATCCCATCCTTTCCGCCAATAAAAAAGTCAGCACCTTTTTGGTGGTGGTTTTTTTCTTGCTTTTAGATATCGGTTGTGATAAAATATTTTTATTATAAATTGTGTATGGAGAAATCAATGAGTACGATATTATTTAATCAAAAGACTCAAAGAAATTCTAACGTTGAACTGCTAAGAATTATTGCAATGTTTATGATTGTTCTATCTCATATTTGTGTGCATAGCAATTTCCAAACGGGTGCAATGCCATTTTCGTTTAACAAGCTTTTCTTGCAATTTGGAACACTTGGAAATCTTGGCACGGATATCTTTATAATTATAACGGGATATTTTTTATGCACTTCTACTTTTAAGCCAAATAATCTTATTAAGCTACATAACCAAGTTTGGTTTTATTCTGTTATTTCTTTTTTGATTTTCTTTTTCTGTTTTAATTATAACTATACTTTTGAAGAATATTTAATGGTTTTTCTTCCAACTATTTTTAAAGAATATTGGTTTTTTTCTGCATATTTCATTTTATTTATTTTTAGTCCTTTTATTAACATGTTTTTGCAGACTTTAGACCAAAATAAACACACAATTTTCTTAGGTTTGGCAATTTTATTATGGGTTGTTATCCCAACCTTTACAAAACAACCTATGTTCGCTGGTGACCTTATTCTATTTTTGCTTTTATATTCTATTGGTGCATATCTTAAATTTTATCCACAAAACGTGTTTAGTAATTTTAACGTTAGACTTGGTGTTACGATAATTTCAATTTTATTGTTATTTTTATCTACAACAATAATTGACCTTGTTGCCATAAAGTTTAATTCCTTAAGTAATCAAGGACTTTTATTTTATAATAAAAATTCTTTATTAACTTTGTTTGGTGCAATTGGGCTTTGCTCACTTGCAATTTATGCAAAACCAAACTACAGCACGTTTATTAATAAACTTGGTGGATGCACTTTTGGTGTTTATTTAATACACGAAAATTTTGCTTTTAGAGAAGTTGTTTGGAAACAAATTCTTAACCTTCCACAATTTTCACAGTCAATTTTCTTGCCTTTGATAATTCTTTTAGTTGCCATCGGTGTATATGCTGTTTGCACAATGATAGAGTTTATAAGACAAAAAACTATTTCTAAACCTATGCAAGAAATCTCAGAAAAAATTGTTTATAAAATAAAAGATTTATTTTTGCGTTTAATACAAAAATAGATTATATAAAAGCCAAAAAGTCAGTGAAATTCACTGACTTTTTTAT
>JAZNAX010000032.1:0-2345 GCA_045586765.1 Christensenellaceae bacterium
ATATGTAAATGAGAAAGGAATAGTTAAAAAAATAAATTAAAAAATATTTAAAAAAACTATTGACAAACCTATCTTATTTATGATATAATGAATATGCCAATAAGGAAAGGGAGAGTGATTATTATGGCAGAAATCAAAAAATTAACTAAAAAGGACTATTTCGATATGTTAAGAGAAATAGTAATGTCTATGGAAAGACAAGATTTAGTGGACTTTATAGACCACGAAAAAGAACTTTTAAGCAAAAAAAGTTCATGATCTGCACCTACTAAAACACAAGTAGAAAATGAGTTCATCAAAGAAAAAGTTGTTGCTACTTTACAAAACCTTGACAAGTTCGTAACTATCACTGAATTACAAGAAGCAAATGTTGAACTTGCTAATTATAGCAACCAAAAAATAAGTGCTTTATTAAAACAACTTGTAGAAAGCAACCAAGTTTTAAGACAAGTTGACAAGAAAAAAGCATATTTCAAAGCAAGTGTCTAGCACTTGCTCCCCTATATGGGGAAATTAAAAAAAGTTGCTAAAAAGTATTGACAAAAAAAAGTATATATAGTATAATATATAATGTAAGGGAGATGATATAATGAAAAACTATGAAATCAAAGGAAATGTTATTGAAATAACACTTGATAATGATAAGGTTGTAAAAGTTGGTAAGGTATATTTCGAGAGATGCATAGAAAAACTTGATATAGATATGGAAGATGCCCTATTAACTTGGTTAGAGGACGAGGGCTATATGGAAAACCTAGACCAAAAGGAATTATGCGACCTAGCAAAAGAAAACAAATCTCATAAGGTTGTCAATGCAAAAGTAGAAAAAGAACCTACTAAAAAGACACAAAAAGAGAGAGTTAAAAAAGAGAACCCTACAAAAGAAATGATTATACAAGAAATTGCTAAAATATTGCCAAACTTTGCAACTGATGTAAATATAGAAAATGCTGGTAAAATCATAACATTTACAGTAGGAAATGACAACTTTAAGATAGATTTGACACAAAAACGTAAACCAAAAGCAGAAAAATTGCGGAAATGCCTAGTTTTTCGGCGTCTTACACCCAAAAATGTAAACTTTACACTAAAAAGTGTAAAGTTTTTTTCATTTTACAGTAAAAAAGTGTAAAATATGTGTCTATTTACATGTAAATTTACATGTCAAGCGGGCCGCGGGCCACCGCTAGGGCCCGTTTTTCCGCGCCGACCGCCATATGCGATTTTTATATGGTTGTTTGACCTGTTTGTTTGCCGCGTATTTTTCCCGAAAGTGATCGCCAAGATCCGTATCGCCCGACCGCGTCCCATATGCGATTTTTTCTTGTTTGTTTAGTCTAAGCGCGACCGCGACCCAATTCCCAAAACTTGACTTTTCTTGCAAAATATGATATAATATAAAAAAAGACTTTTTTACGGCCGCTAATTCATAAAAAAAGGAAACATAATGTTTCCTGCCAATCTGGTTGCACAGAGATAAACAAATGCAGTCTCTCTCTTATTATTATTCTCCCCCATTATAATTATATCATTTTTTTAATATATTGTCAAATAATAAGACGGACCGCGAACCTATAAAGTATTGATCGGGAACCGCCGCCTAATAATAATACTCTCCCATTATAATAATATTATATCATATATTTTTAACAAAATCAAATCAGTTACCTTTCTCCCCAACAAAAAAGAAAGTTGTGAAATTCTTTCCACAACTCTCCCCATTTTACATTTTAAGCCTAATTCTATTTCTATATGCCTTGCAAAAAAAGATTTTGAGAGGACAACGATTACGAATACGATGAAATTAATGAAGTGATAGGACGGGACCCGGGCCACGCCCATAACACCATCTTTACTATCTTTATTATATATTACCCTCTTTTACTACTCATCGCCCTCAAATTCCATATTCAATAGCACTAACGACATCAATACTAAATATATGCCATACACAGGCTGACTATTCCATACCGCTACAACACTACACGCAAGAGCACTCCAACCAAAACATCTAACTATATACTCTAACATAGCCCTTTGTACTCCTTATATAACTCCCCAAAGCTTTCATCAAGAGTAGCATAGTATTCAAATTTTCTTTCCTTATCTATCTCTTTAAACTTAGCCTCCATTTGAGCCCTTAATTCTTCTTTTCTTTTTTCTCTTTCAAGAGCATCAATGTAGGCGGTAACAGCTTCCCCTGCTTTACCAACATATGCATAATCTGTTTCATCACCATATTCGCATACCTCAGTTATTTTACCTAAAAATATGCCTCTACCAATCTTTTCAATTATTACACAATCCCCTACTTTTAATTCAATAGCAGATGTAAAATAATTTGT
>JAZNAX010000033.1:0-1934 GCA_045586765.1 Christensenellaceae bacterium
AGAGCCATATCAAAATGGGAGACGGGCAAAGCAATGCCTGATTCTAATATTATGCTCGAACTTTGTTATATTCTTGGAATAAATGTAAATGAATTATTATGTGGGGAGATGATTGATATGGAACAAAAGGATGACCAATTAAATGAACTGATTTTTCAGATGGCGAAAAACGAGGAAAGATATCATAAACGACTACTACATTCCGCTTGTGTGATTGTCGCAATCAGTCTGCTTGCACTTATTTGTCTGGTGACTTTAATATCACTCCTTATCCCTGAATGTCCATTTCAATACTTTTTGATAATAGTATCTGTTATACTTTTTGTAATCCCTTGCATTATCGCTCTTAAATTTAAGGTAGAGACAGGATATTATGAATGTAAGAATTGTCAAAATATGTTTGTTCCTAACTATAAAGGGATTGCCTTGTTGATGCAAACCCCAACCAGAAGATTGTTGAAGTGTACTAAATGTGGAAAATGGACTTGGTGCAAAAAACTAACAAAAAGATAAATTCCAATTTGTCGAGTTCTTTATGAAACAATAATACAAAATTTTAGGAGCAGATTTCTGCTCCTTTTCTTTGTTTGCGTATAAATTTTTTACACCTGCAGCTGCGAAATTCGGGTTAGTTTTTTAGTTGACTTAGGGGTGAATTCATGTTAAAATCCCAATAAGAAAAGGTGTGAAAGTTCATTTGAAAAGAGGTATAAAACACCTTTAAAAAGAGCTTTTAAACGCCGATAAGGTTTTGACCACAAATCATCCCACACAAAGACTTGGAACATTTGGAATTATTGGAAATTTTCTTGTGTTTTACCAAACTTCATTTCGATTTTACCGAACTTCATAAGACATAAATGAATGAAGTTGTCTTGCGACAAATGAAGTGTTACACAATGAAGTGCTTCGTAATGAAGTTGCTTCGCAAACGAAAAGGAGTTTTTATGGAATACGCACTCTCTGTCACAATGGCAATATTTGCTTTAATTGGTGCAATAGATAAAATATTTGGCAACCGCCTTAAATTAGGTGACGAGTTTGAAAAGGGCATACATACAATAGCGCCTCTTACAATGTCAATGCTCGGTATGATTACCATAGCACCGACTCTTTCAGAATTATTGTTACCAGTAATAACACCGGTTGCAAATCTTTTAAAATTTGACCCATCTGCAATAGCGGGTATTATATTTGCAAACGATATGGGTGGTGCGGCACTTGCTGACTCTGTTTGTAACGATGCACTTTTAGGCTCATTTCACGGGCTTGTGGTTGCTTCAATGTTAGGTGCGACAATTTCATTTACAATTCCAGTTTCTATAAGCTCAATTAATAAAGAATTTCATAAAGACGTGTTTTTAGGGCTTCTTTGTGGTATCAGCACAATTCCACTCGGATGTTTTGTGTCCGGTCTTTTTATGGGTATAAACGTTGTTACACTCGTTTTAAATTTAGTGCCAAGTATTTTCTTTTCAGTGATTATTGTTATAGGACTTTTAAAAGTTCCAAGTGTCTGTATCAAAATATTTGGTATTTTAGGCAAAGCAATTCTCGTTTTAGTTATTGGTGGACTCGCTATTGGTATTTTACAGTATTTAACAGGCTGGGTAATTTTAGAAAAAACAACACCTATTAATGAAGGCTTTAAAACTATTTTTCATATCGGTGTTGTGCTTTCTGGTACATTCCCACTTATAGCAATAATTTCAAAACTTTTAAATAAGCCGTTTAAAGCGTTAGGCAAAAAAACGGGGCTCGATGAAGCTTCTGTTTTAGGCTTTGTTGCAACTCTTGCTAATAGTATTGCAACCATTGAAAATGCAGACAAGATGAACCGCAAAGGCAGAGTTATGAACCTCGCTTTCTGTGTTTCAGGTGCATTTGTTTTTGGTGACCACCTTGCGTTTACACTCTCTTATAACGGCGAACAC
>JAZNAX010000034.1:0-20249 GCA_045586765.1 Christensenellaceae bacterium
ATGTGCTTAAAAATAGGATGTCCAGCAATAACAAAACAAGCAGATGGAACTATTAAAATAGATGAATCTATGTGTAATGGTTGTGGTTTGTGCAAGAGTTATTGTAAATTTGATGCTATAAACAAGGTGGAAAAATAATATGAAAGAATTAAACATAATGGTTGTAGGTGTAGGTGGACAAGGTACACTTTTAACAAGTAGAATTATAGGAAAAACAGCACTTAATGTTGGCTATGATGTAAAACTTTCTGAAGTTCACGGAATGGCTCAACGTGGTGGCAGCGTTGTAACTTTCGTTAGATTTGGCGAAAGCGTTAATGAACCTGTCGTTGAAGAAGGTTCAGCAGATATTTTAATCGCATTTGAAAGACTTGAAGCATATAGATACTCACATTATCTTAAAAAAGATGGAATTATCATTGTAAATGACTGCAGAATTGACCCAATGACAGTTGTTATCGGGGCAAGTGCTTATCCAGAAAACATTATTGAAGAATTACAAAAAGACCATAAAGTTGTTGCAATCGATGGTATGGAGATTGCTAAAAATCTTGGTAATTCTAAGGTGCTTAATTCTGTTGTATTAGGCTTATCTGCAAAATACATTGGTTTTACTAAAGAAGAATGGCTTGATATCGTTAGAAAAACAGTTCCACAAAAGACTGTTGAAATTAACGAAAAAGCATTTTTAAGTGGTTACGAATTCAACAAATAATACGTTTTTTCATAAAAAAGGAGCAAATGCTATGATTTGGAACACTAAAATGGAGTGTATGAGCAGGGACGAACTTACTAGTTTGCAAAGTGAAAGGTTAGTTAAACTTGTTGACTACGTTTACAACAACGTTGAGTTTTATCGCAAGAAAATGCAAGCAAAAGGTTTAGTTCCACAAGATATTAAAAGTATTGAGGATATTACAAAATTACCTTTTACAACAAAAGATGATTTAAGAGATAATTATCCATTTGGTCTTTTTGCTGTTCCTCAAAGTGAAATTGTAAGAGTTCACGCATCTAGTGGAACAACAGGTAAGGCAACTGTTGTTGGCTATACTAAAAACGATATCGAAACTTGGTCTGAATGCGTTGCAAGATGTATGGCAATGTGTGGCGTTACTAAAAATGATATTATTCAAATTGCATATGGTTACGGCTTGTTTACAGGTGGTTTAGGTGCTCACTATGGTGCAGAAAAACTTGGTGCAATGGTTGTTCCAATGAGCACGGGTAATTCTAAAAAATTAACAACAATGATGGTTGATTTTGGCGCAACTGCAATTGCTTGCACTCCATCATATTTGTTGCACCTTTCAGAAATCCTAGAACAAGAAGGTTTGCTTGATAAAATTAAAATTAAAAAAGCAATTTGTGGTGCTGAACCTTGGACTGAAAAAATGCGCCAAGAAATTGAGCAAAAACTTAATATCAGCGCACACGATATTTATGGACTTAGCGAAGTTATGGGACCGGGAGTTGCTTGTGACTGTGAATTCCATACAGGACTTCACGTTTGTGAAGACCATTTCTATCCAGAAATCCTTTCATCAACAACTTTTGAGACTCAAAAACCAGGTGAAACGGGTGAATTAGTGTTCACAACGCTTACAAAAGAGGGTTTACCACTAATTAGATATAGAACAAAAGACCTTACAAGCATTAACTATGACACTTGTGAATGTGGCAGAACAAGTGCTAGAATTAGCAGATTCAAAGGCAGAGTTGATGATATGCTTATTGTTCGTGGTGTTAACTTGTTCCCAAGCCAAGTTGAAGCTGCTCTTATTGATGTTAAAGAAGTTTCACCACACTATATGATTGTTGTTGATCGTGTAAACAACCTTGATACATTAGAAATACAAGTGGAAGTTAGCCCACAATACTATACTGATGAAATTAGAGTTTTAGAAGGATTAACAAAGAAAATTACACATGTTCTTTCTCAAGCATTAGGGCTTAATCCAAAGGTTAAACTCGTTGAGCCACAAACACTTGTTAGAAGTGAGGGTAAGGCTGTTCACGTTATTGATAAGAGAAAATTATATTAATATATTGATAGGAGAAAATTATGGTAGCAAAACAATTATCGGTTTTTATTGAAAATAGACAAGGAAGACTCGGCGAAGTATTAAACGTTTTAAAGGAAAACAATGTAAATATTTTATCACTTAGCCTTGCAGACACAACAGAATATGGTTTGTTAAGACTTATTGTTAACAATCCAGAACTTGGCAAAGAAAAACTTGCTGAAGACGGATTTTCAACCATTTTAACTGATGTTTTAGTCTTGAAAATTTCACATCAATCAGGCTCACTTCAACAACTTTTGAAAATCCTTTCTAATAATGACGTAAATATTGAATATATGTACGGACTTTCTATCGATGGCGAAGAAGCATCAGTTGTTTTAAAGACTTCTGACATTATAAAAGCAGAAAGTGTTTTATCAAAGCAAGGTGTTAAAACATTATCAACAAAGGATATTTCGGCATTATAATATGATTATCGATTTTCATACACATATTTTTCCAGATAAAATAGCAAGTTCAACTATCGATGCACTTGCAAGTAATTCTGGCTCTACAGCGTACACAGACGGAACTGTTAAGGGTATGGTTGATGCCTTAACTCGTGCAAATGCAGATATTGCTATTGCACTTCCAGTGCTTACAAAAGCCACTCAATTTGATAGCGTGCTAAATTTTGCATGTAGTGTTAACGAGCAGTTCAAAAATGAAAAAAGAAAAATTATTTCTTTTGCTGGTATGCACCCAGATTGCGATGATATTGATGCAAAAATGCAAAAAATCAAAAGTTTAGGCATTAAAGGTATAAAAATACATCCTGATTATCAAAGCACTTACATCGATGACCCAAGGTATATCGAAATACTTAAGTGTGCTAAAAAATATGATTTAATTGTCGTTACACACTCGGGCATTGACAATGGTTATATCGGTCAGCCTGTTAGATGTCCTGTTGATAGGGTGTTAAAAGTAATTGAAGAAGTTGATTATGTCAAGTTTGTGCTTGCTCATTTTGGTGCTCATAAACTATGGAATGAAGTTTTAGATAAACTTGCAGGAAAAAATGTGTATTTTGACACAGCCTTTACTTTACACGAAATTGATAAGGATTTGTTTAAAAAAATAGTTTGTAAACACGGAAGCCAAAAGGTATTATTTGCAACAGATTGTCCTTGGAGAGATATAAAAGACGACTATGAAATTTTAAGTTCATACGGCTTAGAAAAAGAGTGTTTAGACAATATTTTATATAAAAATGCATTAAAATTATTAAATTTATAGGTGAAATTATGAATTATAATCAAAATTCTTATGCGCTTGGAAGCAAGCGCTCAATCATTAGAGAAATATTTGAATATAGCAAAGTTAGAGCAAGCCAAATTGGTGCTGAAAACGTTTTTGACTTTAGTTTAGGTAATCCAAGTGTAGAGCCACCTAAAGAAGTAATTGACAGCATTAAAGAACTTCTTGCAAGCGAAAATCAAACGCTTTTGCACGGATACACTTCAGCTCAAGGCGATTTATCTGTTAGAACTGCCGTTGCAGACAATATAAATAGAAGATTTAACGCAAATGTAACTCCTAACAATATATATATGACTTGTGGAGCAGCTGCATCGCTTTCTATATGCTTAAAGGCCGTTGTTAATCAAGGTGATGAGTGTATTGTTTTTGCACCTTTCTTTACAGAATATAGGGTATTTGTTCAAAATGCTTTGGGTGAACTTGTAATTTCTAATCCAGATAAAGATTTACAAATAGACTTAAAAGATTTTGAAAGTAAAATTACATCTAAAACAAAGGCTGTAATTATCAATTCGCCAAATAACCCAAGTGGTGTTGTTTATACTGAAAGCGTTATTAAGTCGGTTTGTGATATTTTAAGAAAAAAACAAGCCGAATATGGTAATGTTATATATTTAATTGCAGATGAACCATATCGTGAACTTGTTTATGGCAATGTTTTTGTGCCATATCTTATGAATTATTATGAAAATTGTATGGTTTGTTATTCATATTCTAAATCGTTATCATTGCCAGGTGAAAGAATAGGTTATATTGCTGTAAATCCACAAATGGCAGATAGCCAAAACGTTTATCTTGCAATTTGTGGTGCAGGAAGAAGTCTTGGCTATGTTTGTGCACCAAGTTTATTCCAACAAGTTGTTAAAAAATGTATCGATGCAAAGGTTAATATAGATGCATATAAAAAAAATAGAGATTTACTATACACAAACTTAACTGAGTTTGGCTATGATTGTGTAAAACCGGACGGAGCATTTTATCTTTTTGTAAAAAGCCCAGATGGAGATGCTTATTCATTCTATGAAAAGGCAAAAGCAAAAGAAATTTTGGTTGTTCCTTGCGATGATTTTGGTGTTAAGGGCTATGTAAGAATTGCTTATTGCGTTGATTATAATAGAATTAAAAATTCTCTTGCTGGTTTTGAAAACTTAGCAAAAGAATACGGCTTAACAAAATAAATATTATAATAAATTAAAACAAAAAAGAAGGTTCACTTTTTATGTGAACCTTCTTTTAATATTAAAATTGTTGCTATTTTGCAGTTAATTCGTATAGATTAGCCTTATAACTATTCATTGATTTAATAATAATTTTAACGGCTTCATCTTTGTCTGATGCAACGTCAACAGAAGTGTTTTTATTTTCTAACTGTTTATAAACAGTGAAAAAGTGGCGCATTTCATCAAAAATGTGCTGTGGCAAATCATGAATGCTCTTATATGTATTATAGTTTGGGTCGGTATCAGGGATAGCGATAATTTTTTCATCAACTGAGCCATTATCGTTCATTATAATAACGCCGATAGGGTAACATTTAACCAAACTCATAGGAATAAGGCTTTCTGAACATAAAATTAAAACGTCAAGTGGGTCGTTATCTTCTGCAAGTGTGTGTGGAATAAAACCATAGTTTGCAGGATAGTGTGTTGAAGTGTATAAAATTCTGTCAAGACGCAAAAGTCCTGTTTTTTTGTCCATTTCATATTTTTGTTTTGAGCCTTTGCTAATTTCAACAACGGCTATAAATTCATCTGGTGTAATTCTATTACTTTCTATATCATGCCATATATTCATAAAAATACTCCTTTTGTTATGTAATATGCCTATTCTATCACTTTTTTTTGATAAAAGCAAATAATTATTAACAAAATTAAGAAAATCGTAAAATATAGATATTAAAAAATTGCACAAAATATAAATGTTTGATATAATATTATGAAGAAATATCTTACATTATATATAATGTTTATATATGTTTACAAAATAAAGGATGGTGCTAAAAAATGAGCGAGTGTTCACACAATTGTTCGTCTTGCAATAAAGACTGCTCAGAAAGAAAAGATTTTAAAGAAAAACAAAACGAACTAAGTAACATTAAAAAAGTTATTGGTATAGTTAGTGGTAAAGGTGGCGTTGGTAAATCATTAGTTACTTCATTGTTATCTGTTTTAACAAAGAGAAAAGGCTTAAAAACAGCAATTCTCGATGCTGATATAACTGGTCCATCAATTCCTAAACTTTTTGGCTTAAATAAAAGAGCAGAAGCAATGGATGACAAATATTTGCTTCCTGTAATTTCTAAAACAGGTATAGAAGTTATGTCAATTAACTTGCTTTTAGAAAATGAAAATGACCCTGTAGTTTGGCGTGGTCCTGTAATTGCTGGTGCTGTTAAACAATTCTGGACCGATGTTGTTTGGAATGAGGTTGACTATATGTTTGTCGATATGCCTCCAGGAACGGGTGATGTGCCACTTACAGTTTTTCAATCACTTCCTGTTGACGGCATAGTTGTTGTGGCTTCTCCACAAGAACTTGTTTCTATGATAGTTGCTAAAGCAGTTAAAATGGCAAATATGATGAATATTCCGGTTATTGCATTAGTTGAAAACATGTCATACTTTGAATGTCCAGATTGTAAGAAAAAGATTGAAATTTTTGGTCAAAGTAAAGTTGATAAAACTGCTGGTGAATTTGGTATTAAAAATGTTGCAAAACTTCCAATTAACCCAGAATTTGCAACGCTTGCTGATAATGGAAATATAGAAGAATTTAAGGGTGAATATTTAGATAATGTTGTGGATGCAATTTTATCTATTTAAGTTGATAAATTATGGAAAATAAGAATAATTTTAATGATGGACTTTGTGAAGTTCATCAAAAGAAAGCAGGATTTAGTGGAAAACTTGGCTTTGTTCTTGCTGCAGCAGGCTCTGCAGTAGGACTTGGCAATTTATGGCGTTTTCCTTATCTAGTTGCAAAATATGGTGGAGGCGCATTTATTCTTTGCTATGTTCTTCTTGCTGTGTTTTTCGGCATTGCTCTTTTAATGCTTGAAATCGGTATAGGCAGGCATACTGGCAAAAGTGTAGTTGGAGCTTTTCCTGCGCTTAATAAAAAGTTTAAGTGGGTTGGGTATTTGTCTATCATAGCACCACTTTTAATAGTGCCTTATTATTGCGTTATAGGTGGTTGGGTTGTTAAGTATGCTTGGTCATTTATAGTTGGAAGCGAAGGGTTAGTTGGGGCAAATTCTACAGAAATGACTTCAAACTTTTTTAATAGTTTTGTCTCAAGTGATGTTGCTCCACTAATATTCTTTTTAATATTTGCGTTTGTTACAATTTTGATTGTAAGTTTTGGCGTTAAAGACGGAATAGAAAAGATGAGCAAAATTCTTATGCCTGCGCTTGCTATTTTGGCTGTACTTTTAATGATATATGTTTTATTCCAAGATAATTCTAGCAAAGGTTTGGAATATATATTTATTCCTAAAATAGAAGATTTTACTTTTAATACCGTACTTGCTGCATTAGGGCAATTATTTTACTCGATGTCAATAGGTATGAGCATTATGATAACTTATGGCTCATATATGAAAAAAGATGTTAATATTAAGTCTTCTGCAACACAAATCGCCATATTTGATAGTGCTTTTGCATTTGTTGCATCAACAATAATTATTCCTGCCGTTTTTGCTTTTGGTGCAGGTGAAAGCGCCTTAAAGCAAGATGGTCCAGCACTTATGTTTGTGCAACTTACAAACGTGTTTAATGCTCTTCCAGCAGGTAGAATTATTGCTATAGTGTTCTTTGTTTTAGTTTTATTTGCTGCAATAACAAGTTCGGTTTCTCTTGTAGAAGCAATTGTTGCAGTTTTAACTGAAAAGGGCAAAATGAAAAGACTTACTGCCTGCATGATTGTTTTTGGTGTAATTATAGTTTTAGGAAGCCTTTCAGCACTTGGTTTTGGTGCACTTAGTCATGTTATTATTTTCGGTAGAGATATTTTAAGTATGTTTGACTTTGTAGCAAATAATATACTAATTCCTATTATTGCTATTATTACTTGTGTGTTTGCAGGTTGGTGTATAAACAAAAACATTATACCTAAAGAAATTGGTATTGACAAAAACAAAGCGTTAAATACATATTTTAATGTAATAGTAAGGTTTGTTGCACCTATTTGTATATTTGTTATTTTAGTTTCAGGCTTATTCTTAACATTATAAATAAAAATAAATGATAATTTATAGGTAAGTGATAAAATGGAATTTAATCAAAAATTACAAGAATTAAGAAAGCAAAAAGGGATTACCCAAGAAGAACTTGCAACAAGTTTATTTGTGTCTAGAACTGCAATTTCAAAATGGGAATCTGGAAGGGGATATCCAAATATAGAATCCTTAAAAGCCATTGCTATATTCTTTTCGGTTACAGTTGATAGTCTTATATCAACCGATGAAATTCTTTTAATAGCAGAAGAAGATAGTAAGCAAAAACAAAAAAACTTGCGTGATTTGATATATGGCTTGCTTGATATAAGTATTTTAATGCTATTTTTTCTGCCAGTTTTTGCTGAAAAGACTGGAGAAGTTTTTTTAAGTGTATCACTTGCATCACTAACTAGTATTCGACCATATTTAAAAATAGTATACTATTTAGTTGTCATATTAATTGCTTTGATGGGAATTTTAACACTTGCACTGCAAAACTGCAAACTAAATGCTTGGTTAAAATTCAAGACTAAACTTTCTATCGTGTTTGGAATAATTTTAGTTCTTATTTTTATGATAAGTTCACAAGTTTATGCCGGCGTTTTTGCATTTACTTTATTGATAATAAAGGTATTTATGCTTATAAAACAATAATGATACTGATAGTGTCACGATTGTGACTAGTCGTTTCATAATTTTTCTTGCCTAATTTTTTGGCTTCTGTTAATATCTATCTAGGCGAAAGCCAAAAATATTAATAAGGAAGCAAAAAATGGAAAAGAAAAACAAAAAATTAATTTTAGGGACAAGTTTACTTGTCCTTTTTATATTGTGGACAATATTAGTAAGTATTGTTGATGTTAAAGCAGTTGGACCAAACAATTCTTCTGTAGGATTTGCAAGCCTAAATAAATGGTTTCATAGCCTTTTCGGTGTATCTATGCAGTTATATGTATTTACTGATTGGCTTGGTCTTGTGCCTGTTTTTGTGGGGTTTGTTTTTGCAATTTTTGGGATTATTCAGTGGGTGAAAAGAAAAAATATCTTAAAAGTAGATGTTAGTATACTTATACTTGGACTTTATTATATAGTTGTTCTATGTATATATGTTTTCTTTGAAATAACAATAATAAATTATAGACCTGTTTTGATAGATGGGTATTTAGAAGCATCTTATCCCTCATCAACAACAATGCTTGTTATGTGTGTGATGCCAACTGCTATGATTCAGTTTAATTATCGCATAAAAAATTCCTTGCTTAAAAAATTTTTAAACATTATAATTAGTATTTTTATTGCATTTATGGTTATAGGAAGACTTTTGTCTGGTGTTCATTGGCTTAGTGATATTATAGGTGGAATTTTATTTAGTTTAGGAATAGTGTTAATATATTATTCAATTTGCGAAAAGATGTTATTAAAAGAGCAGGGAAAAGTTTAATTTATAAAAATAAAAAAGACTAGTTTTTTACTAGTCTTTTTTTAATATAAATATTTTTCTCCTAATTCGAATCCACTATAAATTATTATAAAAAAGAAAGGAGAGATACACAAAATCGTATCTCTCACTTTGGTGGGAAGGGGTGGATTCGAACCACCGAAGTCGCTGACGACAGATTTACAGTCTGTTCCCTTTGGCCACTCGGGAACCTTCCCAAAAATGGAGCTGGTGACTGGAATCGAACCCGCAACCTGCTGATTACAAATCAGCTGCTCTGCCAGTTGAGCTACACCAGCGATTAACTTGGTGCCTCGGGGCGGAATCGAACCACCGACACAGGGATTTTCAGTCCCTTGCTCTACCTACTGAGCTACCGAGGCATACAAGTTGTTTTTTTATGAAAATGCTTGCAAAAACTACAAGCATTTTCATTTGGCGACCCGGAAGGGGCTCGAACCCTCGACCTCCAGCGTGACAGGCTGGCGTACTAACCATCTGTACTACCGGGCCAAATATATAAATTTTAATGGTGGGCCTTCACGGACTCGAACCGCGGACCAATCGGTTATGAGCCGACCGCTCTAACCTACTGAGCTAAAGGCCCTAAAAGCGTCCTAGTGATATAACAAACTAAATTGTTATTTTGGTCGGGGTGAAGAGACTCGAACTCCCGACCCCATGGTCCCAAACCACGTGCGCTACCAACTGCGCTACACCCCGTACACTCACGACGCTATAATATACTATAATAAATTGAAAAAAAAGTCAACAGTTTTTCACTACTTTTTTTAAAATTTTTTTTAGATTTTTAATATTTATTTGTTTTTATCTATTTTGTCAAAACTTTGCAATTATTTATCAATATTGACAAGATTTTACTAATGATATATGTTATGTTAATAACTAATAGAAAAAGGAGAGATTTATGGAGATAAAATATAAAAATAGCAATTTATCGCTAACTATTTATGTTTATGGTGAATTAGATGAATGTTCGGCTTCAAATGCTAAAAACATATTAGATAAATTATTGTTTGACAATTTAACAACAAAAAAAGTTATATTTGATTTATCAGGGTTATCGTTTATGGATAGCACGGGCATAGGGCTTTTGATAGGAAGGTATAAAAAATTAAAACAATTTAACATTCCTTCGTACATAACAGGTGCATCGGTTGCAACCGAAAAGGTAATAGAACTTGCTGGGCTATATAATATTATGCCTAAATTTTAAGGAGATTATATAATGAATAATAAAATGAAATTAGTTTTTTCTTCTAAATCTGAAAACGAAAGTTTTGCACGAAACGTAATTTCGTGTTTTGTGCTTTCGCTTAATCCATCGCTTGCTGAACTTTCTGAAATAAAAACTGCAGTAAGTGAAGCCGTTACAAATGCAATTGTGCATGCTTATAATCACGATATAGGTGAAATTGTTATGGAAGCAGAAATCATTGAGAGAACAATACATATAAACATATTTGATAGTGGTAAGGGTATTGAAAACATAGACAAGGCTCTGCAGCCATTTTACACAACAAATGCAGAAGAAGAGCGTTCTGGCATGGGGTTTACTATAATGCAAAGTTTTATGGATAAAGTTATTGTAGAGTCAAATGTTGGTTTAGGCACAAAGGTTTATATGACTAAATTATTAAAGCAAGATGCATAAGGGGTATAATGTTAAATCAAGAGCAAACACTTGATTACATAAGAAAAGCAAAAAATGGAGATGAAAATGCAAAACAGCAATTGTTTAATAATAATTCAGCACTATTAAAGAGTGTTATAAGGCGATTTTGTAATAAAGGTATAGAATATGATGACCTTTATCAAATTGCTTGCATTGGCTTTTTAAAGGCTATAAAAAACTTTGATGAAGAGTTTGGCGTTAAGTTTTCAACATATACTGTGCCAATGATTATAGGCGAGATTAAAAGGTATATGAGAGATAATGGTGCTATAAAAGTATCAAGAACACTTAAAATTTTGGCAAATAAAATAAACCATTTTATTGATGATTATCAAACTAAAAATAATTTTTCGCCTACGATTGAGTGCATAGCCATAAATTTTAATATTTCTCAAGAAGACGTTGTTATTGCGTTAGATAGTGTAAAGATGCCACTTTCAATTTTTGATAAGTTTGAAGATGATGACGAAGGTCAAGAACTTATTGATAAACTTATTACAATAGATAATGAAGAAAAAACAATTGATAGAATACATTTATCTAACATTATTGAAAGTCTAAGCGATAGAGAGAAAAAACTTGTAGTTTTAAGATATTTTAGAGATAAAACACAAAGCGAGATTGCAGAAAGTTTGGGTGTTTCGCAAGTTCAAGTTTCAAGGCTTGAAAGTAAAGTGATAGAAAAATTGCGAAAAAAATATTAAAAAATCACACAAGTTATAGTTTTGTATGAAAATTTAATAGTTGCACATAGTATGTGTATGAGAAAAGAAATAAAATATCAGCCACTTAAAAATATAGATGAAAGAGAAATTTTAAGTGGCAAATTTATTAAAACGGAAGTGAAAAATGAAAAACTATAACGGCTATAAAAACCAAAACTATATTCAATATGTAAAAGGAATTTCTCCAAAAACCAACCAAAAACGCTCGCTACTTCATGCTTTTTGGGTTGGTGGAATAATATGTGCAATCGGTCAGTCCTTTAGATATTTATTGCAATTTGGACTTAATCTTTCTGGCGATGAACTATCTAGTTATGTGTCAATGATAATGATATTTTTAGGCGCATTTTTAACAGGTCTTGGTGTTTATGACAGAATAGGAAAGTATGCCGGCGGTGGCTCTATTGTGCCAATTACAGGTTTTGCAAACTCTGTAGTATCGCCAGCAATGGAATTTAAAACTGAAGGGTATATTTATGGTACTGCTGCAAAAATGTTTATTGTTGCAGGTCCAATTATTGTTTTTGGCATTGCAAGCAGTGTTTTAGTTGGGATTTTATATTTTATAGGTTTTAGAATTTTTTAATAATCAATATTACTTGACATAAAACTTTTAGCATAATATAATTAACAAATGAGGTGAGTTTTATGGATAAACTTATGAATAAAAAATTTTCGTCTAAAAGTTTAATTGGCTATTTATTTATGGTGGTCGGATGCGCTTTTTATGCATTTAGCACGGTATTATTTTTAGCACCAAATGCAATAGTTGCCGGTGGCGTTACAGGTTTATCAGTTTTGATTAACATCTTAAATAATAATATTCCTATCGGTATAATTTCTATCGTTATCAATATCCCAATTTTATTTTTAGGTTTGAAATATTTTGGTCTATCATTTGTTATTAAATGTTTATTAACGGTTACTTCGCTTGGTCTTATTACAGACTTGTTCGACTTGTTTATGCCTCTAATGACAGATGACAAAATTCTAGCATCTCTCTATGGTGGCGTTTGTCAAGGCGTGGGTATTGGACTATTTGTTAGGTATAAATTTTCAAGTGGTGGAACAGAACTTTTTGGTAGAGTCGTTTCAAAATGGACAAAATTATCAAATATTCCAATATTTGTTGGTATTTTAGATGGAATAATCGTTGTTTTTGGTGCAATTGTCACTAAAACCCCAGATAATATGCTTTATGCGTTAATAGTTGTATTTGTTAGTACAAAAGTTTCTGAAATAATTTTGATGGGTTTAGAAAAAGCAAAACTTTGTATTGTTATTAGCGACAAGAGTGAAGAAATTGCAAAGACACTTATTGAAAATAGTCCTAGAGGCGTTACAATGCTTGATAGTGTTGGTATGTACACTCATAATGAGCACAAATTGCTACTTACTTGTGTTAAAAATAGACAACTTATGCAAGTAAAGGAAATTGTTAAAAACATTGACAAACACGCATTTATGATTATAAATGATTCGTTTGAAGTTAGAGGTCAAGGCTTTAAGGATATTGCTGGAGACTTATAAATACATAGATTATAAAGGTATTAAAATCCTGTTATTGCTTATATTAGTAATAACGGGATTTTTTTATGAAAAGAAGTATGCAATTTTTTAATAAACCTAAAATAATAGGGGTGTCTTCAATAGCAGGGCCTAAAGAAAGTAATGGTAGTATAAATGAGTTTATTGAAACTAAACTTAACGATGACATGTTCGGTGAAGACACGTTTGAAAAGGCCGAAAGTAAAATGCTTTATACGGTTATAGACAAAAGTATCAAAAATGCAAACAGAACCGAAAAAGAAATAGATGCAATAGTGGCAGGTGACCTTCTTAACCAGATAATTTCATCAACATTTGCTGCTCGCAATTTCTCGACAGGCTATCTTGGAATATATAACGCTTGTGCAACATTTTCTGAAAGTTTAATTTTAGGTGCTACGCTTGTAGATGGTGGGTATATGAACAATGTAATTTGTGCATCTAGCAGTCATTTTTCATCAGCTGAAAGACAATATCGATACCCTCTCGAACTTGGCTCAACTCGCCCACCACAATCGCAATGGACTGTAACAGGGGCAGGCGCAAGTGTTCTTTCTAGTGAAGGTAAAGGGCCAATTATAACAGGGGCAACCGTTGGTAAAATTGTTGATTTTGGCATTACCGATGCAAATAATATGGGTGCAGCAATGGCACCAGCAGCATGCGATACTTTATTTACACACTTTAAGGATTTTAATCTTGAAGCAAATGATTATGACTTGATAATTACAGGCGATTTGGGTGCTTTAGGTTCTAGAATTTTTAAGGATTTAATGTGGGAAAAAGGGTATGACGTTGAAAAACAGCATGTTGATTGTGGCGAATTAGTTTATAATATTTGTGAGCAAGAATATCAAGGTGGAAGTGGCGCTGGTTGTAGTGCGTTAGTTTTTAATTCGTATATATATAACAGATTATACAATGGTAGTTACAGCAAAATATTATTGATGGCAACGGGGGCACTTTTATCTTCTGTTTCAACACAACAAGGAGATAGTATTCCTGCAATAGCTCATGCCGTGGTGATAGAGGGGAAATAAGATGGATATTTTAATTATGTATATAAAAGTATTTCTTGTTGGTGGTGCAATATGTACCATTGCACAAGTATTAATAAATTACACAAAAATTACTGCTGGAAAAATTTTAGTATATTTTTTACTTGCAGGGGTTTTGTTGCAAGCAGTTGGGCTTTATCAATTTTTAGTTGATTTTGCTGGTGCTGGGGCAACCGTTCCTATTTGTGGCTTTGGATATTTGCTTGCTGATGGGGCAATAAAAGGTGCTAAAGAAAGTCTTTTTAAAGCCATTACAGGTGGAATAACTGCGGCTGCAATGGGCATTACTGCCGCAATAATTTTCGGTTATATTTTTGCCTTGATATTTAAGTCAAAATCTAAGAAAAATTAAAGTTTTTTATAGTTAATTTGTTGACATGAATTTTTTGTAGGGATATAATAAGCTTATTGAACAAACTAGAGGTATATTATGTCAGTGCTCGGTAGATATAAGTATGCTAAGAACTATAAGAAATTGCTTATAGCATGTTATATGTTTTATTTGCTTTCTTTTGCAATAAAACTTGTTTATACTTGTCAACTACAAGCTATCATAGATGACTTTAAAACGACTAGAGCTCAAGCGTCACTTGGACTTACAATATATTATTTTGTCTATGCAGTTGCTCAGATAGTTTTAGGTATGTTTATAATTAAAATAAATGTGAGAAACTTTTTGCTTGTAACTTCGCTTATGTCTGCAATATCGTTTTCAATGATAGGGCTTACTGATAATCTTACTGTTGTTTGGGTTATTTTTGGTCTAAACGGAATATTGCAGTCAGGAAGTGTCGGTGGGATAATGTATATCTTCGCCAAGTATTTGCCAAACGAAACGCTATCTTATGCAAACAAAGTTTTAGCAACGGGAAGCACTATAGGTAATTCGTTAACCTATCTAATTTCAGCAATATTCGTTGAATTTTTAAGTTGGAAATATACTTTTGTTTTCTTTGGTGTATTCTTATTCGCTTCTGTTGTGTATATGTTTATACAGATGAAAACAATGGATAAAATTATAAAAAATAATGATGAATATTCATTTGAGTTTGATTCAAGTAAAGATAAAAAGCTTAGTTTTGTAATTCCACAAGACATAAAGTTCGATGTTACACTTCTTATGACTTTTATCATTGTAGTTTCATTCTTTGTTAACTGCTTGGCGTATGGAATTGGAAACTGGATTCCTTCACTTCTTAAAGATATACACGGCTTTCCAACTTCACTTTCAATACTACTCACAATGTTTATGCCAATTATATCGATGCTTGCTGGTATTGCCATGTACAATAGTTTTGATAAGTCCGGAAAAATCATAACAAAAACAGGTATTCTTTCTTTAATAACGCTTGGCTTATTACTTTTGATGGTTTTTGGATATACTTGGAACTTTGCATTTGCGCTAATTATGTGTGCTTTATTAAAATATATACCAAGTTGTATAAGCGCTGGATATGGTTCATATACAACTATGAAACTTAAATATTACATAAATTCAGGCACATCATCTCTTATTGTAAACTCTGGTGCAGCCATTGCCGCAGGTTTAATGCCTTTTATAACAGGTTACATTATGGATACGTATGGCTGGCAAACTTATTATATGGTTATGGCAGGAATGTGTTTTGTTTTAGTGGCTCTCATTTTTGTAGGTAGATACATAGTTCAAAAAAGAGACAATATTTCAAAGTGGTTCTAATTTTTTAGAATAAATGATTTTGTGGATTAATATCATAGTAGTATGATAGAATGTACAGAAAATAATATATGGTATAAAAAACGCAAGAAAAGGTCTTTCAAGCGTTTTTTTTCTTTCTTTTTGGTTTTTACAATAGTTTTAGGATTTTATTTATATTATAAGCATGCAATTTGCGAGCAAATATTTAAAATATGCGCTAATCAAGCCTATTCGTATAGTACAGAATCGGTTAATAGTGCCGTGCTTGTTTCATTAAATAATAAGATTGAATATAACGAACTAATTTACATAGAAAAAAATAATAGTGGAGAAATTGTGTTTATGAGCACAAATTCCTTAAAAGTAAACACTATAAATAGGCAAGTTGCAACTGCAACTAATGAACTATTAAAAAGTAAATTAAATAGTGGTTTCAATATACCTTTAGGGGCATTTACGGGTATAAATTTTATATCAGGCTATGGCACAAATGTAAAATTAAAAATCATAAATGCTCCAAGCGTAATTTGTGAATTTGTGTCTAAGTTTACATCGGTTGGAATAAATCAAACGTTGCATTCAATTTATATAGATGTTATAAGCACGATTGAACTTAATATGCCACTAAATAGTACTACAACAACATGTAAAACACAGATACTAATTAGCGAAACTATTTTAGTTGGGAAAGTGCCGGATATTTACTTAAAAGACGGACTATTTAACTAAATACTAATTAAATCCTTGACATAACAGCCAAAAAATATTATAATACTATAAAACTATGATAAAGACTAAACTTGCGAGAAAAGCAAAGCAAGAGAAAGAAATTCATTGGCTGTAAGATTTCTATTTGTTTGCAAGTGATTCACTTTGGAGTTGTGCGCTGAAATAATAGTAGGTTGCATCGGTTAATTTCCGTTATCAAATTAAAAAGGTTTATATTTTTTTATAAACGAATTTAGGTGGTACAGCGTTTCAAATCGCCCTATGTTTAATGGGGCGATTTTATTTTTTGGAGGAATTATGCAAGAAAAACACAACGAAATTAAACAAAATGCTAAAATTGAAATTGCTAATATTGAGTCAACAAAAGATTTAAATGACTTAAAAGCAAAATACATTGGCAAAAATGGTGAAGTAACGGCGCTTCTTAGGGGTATGAAAGATATTCCTGCTGAAGAAAGGGCTTCTTTTGGTAAGATGGTAAACGACTTAAAAGTTGAAATCACCGAAATGTTTTCTGCAAAAGAAAATGAACTTAAAGATAAGGAAATGATGGCAAAATTCGATAGCGAAGCAATTGATATCACTTTGCCAGGAAAAACGCCTTTAGTAGGCAGTTTACATCCGTTAAACATAGTTAAAAACAAGATTTTTGATGCTTTTTGTAGCATGGGCTTTGAAGTTTTTGAAGGTCCAGAAATTGATACCGACTATTATTGCTTCCAAGCATTAAATATTCCTAAAGACCACCCAGCAAGAGATATGCAAGATACCTTTTATATTACTGATAATATCTTGCTTCGTCCACACACATCTCCAGGTCAAGTTAGAACGATGGAAAATAAAAAGCCACCAATCAAAATTTTAAGCCCAGGCAGAGTGTATAGAGCAGATGATGACGCTTCTCACTCTCCAATGTTCCATCAAATTGAAGGGCTTGTTGTTGATAAGGGCGTTTCTCTTTGCGATTTGCAAGGTCTTTTAGATGAATTTGTTAAAATCATGTTTGATGAACAAACAAAAACACGCTTTAGACCTTCTTATTTCCCATTTACAGAGCCAAGTGTTGAAGTTGACGTTACATGTTGCAAATGTCACGGAAAAGGCTGTAGCCTTTGCAAAGGCACTGGTTGGATAGAAATTTTAGGTGCAGGCATTGTAAATAAAAAAGTATTAGAAATGAGTGGGATTGATTCTAACGAATATTCTGGTCTTGCATTTGGTCTTGGTATTGAAAGAATTACAATGATTAAATATGGAATTTCTGATATTAGAACATTATTTGAAAATAATGTTAAGTTCTTAAAACAGTTTAATAGGAGATAAAAATATGAAAGCACCACTTTCTTGGTTAAAAGAATACGTTGATATAGATTGCTCTGCAGAAGAGTTAAAAGATAAATTATTTTCATGTGGCTTTGAAGTTGAAGATATGACCTATATTGGCAAAAACATCAATAGAATTGTTACATGTAAGGTTTTAAGTATTGAAAAGCACCCAGAAGCAGATAAACTTTCTGTTGTTCAAGGTGATGCGGGCGAGCACGGAAATTTACAAATAATAACAGCAGCAACAAATCTTTTTGTTGGGGCAGTTGTTCCTGTTGCCTTAGATAATTCAACTCTTGCAAATGGCGAAAAAATTAAAACAGGCAAACTTCGTGGACTAACGTCTTATGGAATGTTCTGTAGTGGGGAAGAATTAGGTATAAATGATGACTGGTATTTAGGTGCATCTGTAAACGGAATTTTAATTTTAGATGAAACTTTTCCACTCGGCGTTGAAGTTAAAGAATTACTTGAAATTGAAGATGTTATGTTTGACATAAACATCACAGCAAATCGCCCAGATTGTCAGTCGATTTTGGGTATTGCTCGTGAAGTTGCTGCAGTCTTAAATAAACCACTTAAAATGCCTGCTCTTAACTATATTTGTGATAAAAATTTAAGCACAAAATCATTGGTAAAAGTTACAAATTCGGCTTTTGATTTATGCCCAAGATATTCAGCACATTTGGTTAAGAATATTAAAATCGCAGACTCTCCAAGATGGCTTAAAAGAAGACTTTTCTTAATGGGACTTAGGTCAATAAATAATATCGTTGATATTACAAATTATGTGCTTTTAGAAATTGGACAACCTATGCATGCTTTTGATTTAAGCACTTTAGAAGGAAGCCAAATTGAAATTCGTAGGGCTTTCGATAAAGAAAAAATCATGACTCTTGATGAAAAAGAGTTTGAATTAAATAAAAATAACCTTGTTATTTGCGACCAAAATAAACCTGTTGCACTTGCCGGTGTTATGGGTGGATTAAATAGTGGCATAAACGATAACACTAAAGATATTGTGTTTGAATGTGCTAAATTTACAAGGGATAATATAAGAAAAACATCTAAGCAGTTAGGACAAAGAACTGATTCATCTTCTCGTTATGAAAAGGGCGTTGATTATTTTTCAGTTGAAACAGGTCTAAAAAGGGCATTAAACCTTATCGACACGCTCGGTTGTGGCACTATCGCTTGCGATGGCTATGATTTATATGAAGGTGAGATTAATCAAAAAGAAATCACCACTACTATTGATAAAGTTAATGGAGTTTTAGGTATTGTTGTTCCAACAGACACTATTCTTGATATTTTGACAAGGCTTGGCTTTGGTGTAAAAATAGACGGCAATAATTTAACGGTAAAAGTTCCACTATATAGAGAAGATATGGAAGATTATCCAGACATTGCTGAAGAAATTATTAGGGAATATGGCTATGATAATATTAAGCCAGCACTCTTAAAAACTTCTGCAATTACAAATGGTGGTTTTACCGAAGCACAAAAATCACACGAACAACTTAAAAATCTTTTAATTGGCTATGGTTTTAACGAAATGATAAACTATTCTTTCGTTTCTGAAAAAGAATACGATATGTTTGGTTTAGACAAAACTGCTGATGAACACAAGTTTATCAAACTATTAAACCCACTTGGCGAAGATTTAGCCGTTATGAGAACATCGCTTTTACCTTCAGCAGTAAGAAGTGCTTGCAATAACCTAAATAGAAAGAACTTTGATGGCAGATTATTTGAACTTGCAAAGGTTTATAACCCAGAAAGTTTACCACTTGAAAAATTACCTGTTGAAAACGAGATGTTATCACTTGTATTGTTTGGCGAAAACGAAGATTTCTTTACGTTAAAGGGCGTTGTTGATGGTATTATCAATTCTTTCTGCTATGGTCAAAAGGTAGAGTATGTTGCTTCTAAAAAGGCATATTTCCACCCAACACGCTGTGCTGATATTGTAATAAATGGCGAAATTATTGGCTCAATTGGTCAAATTCATCCACAAATTATAGACAAACTTGATGCTGATAAACCTGTTTATGCTGGTGAAATTTCTTATTCTAAGTTAGAAAAACAATTTAACAGCAAAATTACTGCAAAACAAATCTCAAAATTCCCAACAGTTGAAAGAGACCTTGCAATTATTGTTGAAAACAGCATTTCACATGCAAATATTGAAGATATAATTAAAAGAGCTAGTGGCAAGTACTTAGACAGCATTAAACTCTTTGATATTTATCAAGGCGCGCAAATAGGTGAAGGCAAAAAGAGTATGGCTTATAACCTTGTATTCGTTGCCGATGATAGAACATTAAATGTTGAAGAAGTAGATAATATTATTAAGAAAATATTGAAATCATTAAGTTATCAATTAGGAGCAGAACTTAGATAATGGTTAGCGAAAAGACTTTAAAGGCACTTGAATATGATAAAATTTTGGCTGAAGTTTGTGCTTTTGCCGTTTTAGGGTGCACAAAAGAACAAATATTATCTT
>JAZNAX010000035.1:0-2975 GCA_045586765.1 Christensenellaceae bacterium
GGCAAGTGAACGAAGTTTGATACGATTCGCACACGAATACGCTGTTTCTGTCGATGAGAAAAATCCCGACAAAATAACAAGCACAACGAGTGCAATCAGTATGGGAACGGAGCCGTCAGGCATATTTATCCTCCTAAAAAATATTTTGTTAAAATATTCTAACATAAAAAATCTGCAAAAGCAATAAAAAAGAGTAGAATTATGCAATTATTTGAATAACTATCAAATATTTTGCATTTATTATTTAATTTATTGCGTTTTTTTGGTAATTATGTTATGATATATGCACTTTAATTAACTTTAACATAAAAAGGAGTTTTTCATGAAAAAGACCGTTGTCGTTGGTATGAGTGGTGGTGTAGATAGTTCTGTTGCTGCACTTATTTTAAAAGAACAAGGCTACAATGTCATTGGTCTTTTTATGAACAATTGGGAAGAGCAAGATGAGTGTGGTGCTTGCACTAGCGAAGAAGATTTTGCCGATGTTAGAAGGGTGGCTAATAAAATAGGTATCCCTTATTATTCTGTCAACTTTGCTAAAGAGTATATGGACAGGGTGTTTTCTTATTTTCTCGAAGAATATAAGGCTGGCAGAACTCCTAACCCAGACGTTTTATGCAACCGAGAAATCAAGTTTAAGGATTTCAAACGCAAAGCCTTAGAACTCGGTGCCGATTATATCGCAACAGGGCATTATTGCGACATTTTACACGATGGCGACACACATTATTTGTTAAAGGCTAAAGACCAATCTAAAGACCAAACATACTTTTTGAACCAACTTTCTCAAGAACAACTAGACAAAGTTTTGTTCCCACTCGGAAAACTTGATAAAAGCCAAGTTCGTGAAATTGCTCAAAAATATGACCTTGCAACTGCCACAAAAAAAGACTCAACCGGAATTTGCTTTATAGGGGAAAGAAATTTTAGAAACTTCTTGCAAACCTATATTCCAAACCAAAAAGGTTTGATTAAGACTTATGACGGAAAGGTTTTGGGCGAACACTTAGGACTTATGTATTATACAATAGGTCAACGCAGGGGCTTAAATATAGGTGGACAAAAGGGAGATGATGGTTCTCGTTGGTTCGTTATCGAAAAGGATTTAAAAAACAATATATTATATGTGGCTCACGGCGAAGAAGATAAACTCTATTCAAAAGGACTAATCATGAAATCTTGCAATTGGATTCCTTCAGAGCCAAAAGAAAAAGATTTCACATGCACAGGCAAGTTTAGATATCGCCAACCAGAACAAGAGTGCACCGTTCATATTAAAGATGATTATATAGAAGTTGAATTTAAGGAAAAACAGCGTGCAATCACCGAAGGTCAGTTCGCAGTATTCTATGACGGAGATAAATGTATCGGTGGTGGCGTTATAGAAAAAGCAATTTTCTAAAATAGTTTTTTTGTTTAAGTTTAGGGCAAGATGGGGTTTTTGATAAAAATTAACCATGTTTGCCCTTATATTATATATATAATGTTTAGAAAAGGGCTCAAAAAGGCAAAATGCACTAAAAAAGGGCTTAAAATTAGACAAAATGCCGAACTTTAACTTTTTTTAAACTTTTTTAAAAAACCTTGTAAAAACGTTTGACAAATGTTTTGATTTAATATATAATCAGTCATGCTCTCCAAAAGAGAGAAAAACTTCATAGGCAAAATCGTTAGATTTTCTCTTATGATTTTAAGTCAAGAGATTTACAATATGTCGTGGCTAACAAACGGAAAAACACAATATTTTGTAGTCGAAAAAAAAGTTTGAAAAAACTTAAAAAAAATTTAAAAAACATTGAAAAAATGCTTGACTTAAAACTTTGCTTATGATATTATATGTAGGCTGTCGCGAAAAAAGACAGCAAGCGTCAACCGAAGTTGACTAACGTAGCTTAAAAATTGAATAGAAGGAAATAAGACGAAATAATAGTTATTTTGAAAGTTTCTGTCAAAATCTTTTGAGTATTTATGTACTTAAAAACAGTCATTAAATGACAAACAACAACAAACGCTAAACAAAGCGAAATTCGTTAGAGCAGTTGAGTCTAAGGACTCGGCTTTAAATAATTAAACTTAAGAGTTTGATTCTGGCTCAGGACGAACGCTGGCGGTGTGCTTAATACATGCAAGTCGAGCGGAGTTAAAGGGGCTTGCTCCTTTAACTTAGCGGCGGACGGGTGAGTAACGCGTGAGCAACCTGCCTATATCTGGGGAATAACACATAGAAATGTGTGCTAATACCGCATGAGACCACAGTGGGGCATCCCACAGGGGCCAAAGATTTATCGGATATAGATGGGCTCGCGTACCATTAGATAGTTGGTAGTGTAACGGACTACCAAGTCGACGATGGTTAGCCGACCTGAGAGGGTGATCGGCCACATTGGAACTGAGATACGGTCCAGACTCCTACGGGAGGCAGCAGTAGGGAATATTGGGCAATGGAGGCAACTCTGACCCAGCAACACCGCGTGAATGATGAAGGTCTTCGGATTGTAAAGTTCTGTGATGGGGGACGAAGAAAGTGACGGTACCCCAATAGCAAGCTCCGGCTAACTACGTGCCAGCAGCCGCGGTAATACGTAGGGAGCAAGCGTTGTCCGGAATGACTGGGCGTAAAGGGTACGTAGGTGGCTATTCAAGTTGGTGGTGAAATTCCGGGGCTCAACTCCGGCGCTACCGCCAAGACTGTTTAGCTTGAGTGCAGGAGGGGTAAGTGGAATTCCTAGTGTAGCGGTGGAATGCGTAGATATTAGGAGGAACACCAGTGGCGAAGGCGACTTACTGGACTGTAACTGACACTGAAGTACGAAAGCGTGGGGAGCAAACAGGATTAGATACCCTGGTAGTCCACGCCGTAAACGATGAATACTAGTTGTGGGAGGTATCGACTCCTTCCGTGACGACGTTAACACATTAAGTATTCCGCCTGGGGAGTACGGCCGCAAGGTTGAAACTCAAAGAAATTGACGGGG
>JAZNAX010000036.1:0-16315 GCA_045586765.1 Christensenellaceae bacterium
GAAACCTTGTGTATATACCATTGCGGTGACGTTAGCGGTGAGGTCCCACCTGTTCTCATACCGAACACAGAAGTTAAGCTCACTAGCGCCGAAAATACTTTGCTGGAGACGGCACGGGAAGATAGGTTGTTGCTGCATCCAAACAAAAAACACTAACCAAATGGTTGGTGTTTTTTTGTTGCAACAACGCTCTCTTCCCGTGGACACGGAAAAAAGTCGCAGTTTATCTCGAGTTTAATTTTACTTGGTAACACTTTTTGGTGTTTAGTTATTAACAATATATAACTTGTTGCGACATATTTGTCTGACGCCAAATGAATGCTTGTTGCTGCATCCAAACAAAAAAGAACCATGTTTGTGGTTCTTTTTTTGTTTTGTGGTGGAAAGCGACAACCTTATAACAACCCACAAAAATTGTCGAAGACATTTGCATAGCTGTATTAAATAAAAAACCAACGAATTGAGTTCGTTAGTTTTTTAGGTCATCTTAAATTTTTTACTAATTGCAATAAAGCGTTTTTATTTTCTTGCGAAAGAATTTTTACTCTTCTAACAAGCTCATCTTCATTTTCTTCTTCCTTAAAAAAGTCTGATAAAGAAATTCCAAAGGCACCACATATTGCCCTTAAGGTTGAAATTTTAGGCTCTGTTTTTCTTGAATATAAATTGTTAAGTGTTGATTGTGTTAAACCACTTTCCATAGCAAGGTAATTTATAGACCAACCTTTTTCTTTTCTTAAGGCTTCTATTTTTTCCAAAACTTCCATTTAATAAGTTTACCCCTTTTGTTTTTATTATATAACTAAAAAGAGTTAATTTAATAACCCAAAACGCTTGACAACCGAACTCAAATGAGTTAATATATAGGAAAAAGTGAGAGACACTTAAAAACAAAGGAGAAAGATATGCAGTTTACAAAAGTTTTTAGCGTAAAGAAAGAAGTTAGTGAGCAACAGTTTTTAAGAAATGTGTTAATAGGGCTTACAAAAGATGAAAAAAGCCCTTCAAACATTATGAAAGCAAAATTTGGAAAAGTTGTTGAGTTTAATTCAGAAATACTTGTTCTTTCTGCAGATGTTGAAGTAAATTATTCTGGGTCTTGTGGTTATGATAGACAAGAGCAATATCAAACAACTGAATCAAAATATATAAAAGAGGGAGAATATTATACTTGTAATGGCGTAACAAAAAGAGCAAGTTATAGTGGAAGCGTTAGAGTTGATGTGGTAAAGACAAGAACGGTTACTGATTGGAGCCCCCATAACGGAACAATTAAAGCGACAAAGGCATCGTTTGCGTTAAACGAAGATAATGGCGATGAAGAATTGGCAAATTTATTTCCAAAAGCATTTGAAGAGGCAAAAGACGAAAGTGTTGTTGAAGAAGGCAATGCAACAATAAATCTATCAGCGTATGAATCTGCGATTGGTATTTGTGAAAGAAAAGCAACTTATGAAGTTCGTTGGCCTGGTGACCACCATAAGGATGAAAAATACAACTTTAAAACAGATGTAGATGGGGTAGAATGTTATATTGTTCCTTGTTATATGGTTGAGTTTGAATATAATGGGAAGAAATATAGGGCTCGTGGATTAGCCATTGGTAAGACAAATGAGGTTCATGAAATGCCCAAATCTGATGGTAAAGTTGAATCAATAGAAATAATTGAAAAAAGAAGAAAATTAAATGTTGCAGAAGCAGAAAAACCACTTAAAATTAAAAAACTATTTACAGTAATTTCTGTTATTATGGGCATTGTTGCAGTTTATGGAATAATTAATAGCGAATTGCCAAATAGTGGCGCAAAATTTTGCTTGCCTTTTGGTTTGATTGCAATGGCTATATCTATTATAATTTCTATAATTATAAAAATTAAAGTAAACAAAGCGGTTGAATGGGTTAATATCATTGCAAACAATGAAAAAAGAAAATTAAACACAATTAAAGCAGATAGCTTAAATGATTTGCTTAAAAAGTTAAATTTACCAACGCTTAGCGTAACGGAAAAAAACAGTTTAACCAATGTAAGTAAATAAAGATAAAATACATAATCAATAAAAACCAAGCACGTATATGATTGGTTTTTATTTTTACGTTTTTTGTTTGTGCTGATAATTGTTTTATTTTTAATTGTATAATTTTAGCCAAAATTAAATGCAATATATAAAATTGTCGAAAAATGTCATAAAATGTTAGTATTTTTCTAATAAAATCAATTATGAACAAAATATTGTTGTATTCGACAAATATTTTACAAAAATACCAAAAATCGCTTGTCTTTTATAAAAATTTATAGTAAAATGCATTTATCAACATAAAATGGGAGAAATAAGATGCAAAAAAGAACAATATTTTTATTGCAAGGCACCAAAGAACAAAATCAAGAACTAATGAAAATATTTGGACAAACTCAAGAATTCGAAGTGGTGGGTAGTGCAGTTGATGGAATTTCAGCAATACCTGCAGTTGAAGAAAAGAAACCAAAGATTTTAATTACAGACCTTGTTCTTTCTGGATATGATGGCTTAAGCGTTATATCTAAGGTGCGTGAACTAAAAATTGCAATAAAAATTGTTGTTTTAAGTGCGCTTATGAGCGAAGAAGTTGTTGCAAGAGCAATGAGTGCTGGCGCAGACTATTTTATGGCAAAACCTTATAATCCAAGCGTGTTGATTGAAAGACTGAAAAATCTTGATGAAGTTAAAGAAAGTGCAAACAAAGATTTAACCGAAACTCTTCATGAAATGTCTATGGAAGAAAAGGTAAGTAAGATTTTTATTAACGTGGGTATTCCTGCACATATTAAAGGCTATTCATTTTTAAGAGAAGGTGTTTTAATGGTAATTCGTGAGCCAGAAATTATAAACAACATCACCAAAAAACTTTATCCTAAAATCGGCGAAAAATATCAAACTAGCGCATCTAAAGTTGAGCGTGCTATTCGCCACGCCATAGAAGTTGCTTGGAATAGGGGAAGAATAGAAAGTATCAATTCAATACTTGGCGTTAGGGCATATGTGGGTAGCGAAAAGCCAACAAATGGCGAGTTTATTGCATTAATTGCCGATAAAATGTTACTTGAAAAGGCATAAAATGGGCAAAAATTAAGAAAAAACTAAAAAAAATTAAAAAAATATTAAAAATAATAAAAATTTTTATTAAAATAGTTTACAAATTTTCTATATGTATATATAATATAGCAAGCAAAGATATTAACTCTTTGAGCCAAAGAATAATATATATGATATATATGGAGAATTTACTATGCCAGGAGATTATATTAAGTGCCCAAGATGTGAACTAAATTACATCAAAAGGGGCGAAGAATATTGTGCAGTTTGTAAGGCTGAACTTAAAAAAGGCCCACAACTAATTTTTGCCATTGATGATGAAGATGATAATGACCTTTTAGACCTTTGTCCTGTTTGTCATCAAAACCATATTAGACCGGGCGAAAAAATGTGCGCTAAGTGCTTAGAAGAAAAAGAATATAAAGATGGTAGAGAAGACATGGATGACGATTCATGGAAGGAATATCTCGACACCGAAGAAGAGGAAGAGGAAGAAGATGAAGAAATGCTTTCTCTAAACAAACTTGCTGAAGAAGAAGGCGACTTCGATGAAGAAGAGGAAGAAGAGGACATCATTGAAGAAGAAGACGATGATGACTTTGATATTCCAAACATCGACCAATCAGACTTTGAAGATACTGATGAAGAAGATGAAGAAGAATCTGAAGAAGATGAGGATGAAGATTTTTAATTTTAAGGTATAAAAATTATTTACTTGACAATAATTTATACATGATTAAAAGTTCACTATCGTTATCGGAAGTAAAATCTAGCATAAAAAATATGCAAGAAAAATCTGTTTCTGTGACTATAAATATGGGCAGAAACAAGCTTGTTAGTTTTATTGGAAAGGTGCAAGGCGTTTATCCAGCACTATTTACCGTAAGCCCTATAGATAAATCGTTTAGGGGCAAAACATCTTATTCATATTCAGAATATATGTGTGGAAGGGTAAAACTAAAAGAAATAAACCTTGATAACCATAACGCAACTCAAAACTAAAAAGGATGAGAAAATTTCTCATCCTTTTCTTTTTTGTAAATTCTTTTTGCTTATGCTGGCAATACTAAAGTTATATATAAATATATAATGTTATAAAACAAGTAAAGGCAAGAATTATACAAGGTCAAAAATGTCATAATTTAATAAAACTTTTAATATACTTTAATACGATTATGAAAATATGTGGAGGGGGTTATGGTAGAACCTATTTTTGAAAAAATAAGTTATGAACAAAAATTGCCAGAAGTGGCACATCAGGTTAAGGTGGATTGCAAGTCTAATCTTGTTAGTGAAGAAATAGCAAGCATTTTGGTTGTTTCTCCGTTTGTCAGTGTGGATAGTAACGAAATTTTAGACGCTAAGGCTAAATTTAACGGCAGGATAAACTTTTATATTACCTATATTGACAAGGAAGGCAACATTAAAAAATGCGAGTGTGGTGCAGAGTTTGGTGGCGAAGCCGACTTAACCGATAATTATGATGATGCCAAAGCAAAACTTTCTGTATGCGTGCAAAAGGTTGAATATGACTTAAATGGCATTTACCTTGTAGTAAGTGCAATTTTATCGGCAAGCATTAAGCCAACAAAACTAATAGAAAAAAGTGCGCTTGTCGGTGGGGAAGACCTATACACTAATCAGTGCGAGTTTTGTTCAATGCAAAACCTTGGCAAAAGAACGGGCGCTTATCCTATAGAAGAAGAATTCGACCTAAATTATCCTGTTGAAGAAGTGCTTTACCATAAAGCCCAAGCCGTTATAACAGCAACTCAATGTGGGGTTGGAAGCATTATTGTTGATGGCGAAGTGCTTTTATCACTCGTTTTGTTGCAAAAAAATGAAAAAAAGGATATAATAAAAGAAACAAGGCTTTTGCCTTTCCGTATGGAAATTGAGAGTGAAGAAGCAATGCCAAACATGCTTGCAACGGCATTGGTAAAGGAAAAATCTTTCAAAACCGATGTGGGTGTTGATGAAGAAAATGGCTCTAGCGTGGTTGTGGCACACGTGTCACTAATGTTTGAAGGCGAAGCATATAACGAAGTTAATAAAATGATTGTGCAAGATGTTTTCAGCACACAAAGAGAAATTGAAATCATCAAAGAAGATTGCGAGCAAACTTATCCACTAGAAAGCAGAAATTATAGTTTTGTGGTTAGTGGCATGGCAGGTATTGGCGAACTTCCTATTGGCGCAACAGCACCTGTGGTGTGCATGGAGTCTATAAATATTTTAGAAAGCAGTGCCACTGCAAAAGGACTATGTGTGACGGCGACATATGGTGGAAGCATTTATTTTAGGGATGGCGATAAGGTTATTTCAAGAAGATTCGAAATGCCGTTTGAAAAAGAAATTGCAGGCGAATTTGATGAAAGCACTGTCTTAGAGTGCGAAGCAAAGGCTTTTAAGGGGCAAGCAAAGATTGTTTCTAGCACAGAAGTGGATATTGATGGCGAAGTTTATTTATCTTTAAGCCTATTCAAAAAATGCCGAACAAAACTAGTTAGCGATATTAAGTTTCTTGAAGAAAAGCAAGAAAATGACTCGGCAATAAGCGTTTATCTTGCTATCAAAGATGAAGAACAATTTTCACTTGCAAAGCGCCTTAACGTTTGCCCAGAAAAACTAATTGAAACTAATAAGGATTTGCAATTTCCACTTTCGGGAAACGAAAGAATTGTGGTATATAGACAAAAGTAAAAACTAATAATAAAAGGGAATACTTATGAGAAAGACAACAATAAAAGCACCGGCTAAGGTAAATTTAACGCTAGATATTTTAGGCGAAGAAAAAAATTATCACGAAATAAAAACGCTTGTTTCTACAATTGATATATATGATAAAATTACCATTAAGCCTAGAAAGGATAGCTGTATAAACCTAATTATGAAAGGGCTTGCCATCGATTGCCCTATAACCGAAAACAATGCTTATAAGGCAGGCAAACTTTATATGGATAAAGTTTCTTCAACGGGGGCTGACATAATTATCGAAAAGAATATCCCTTGTGGTGCTGGGCTAGGTGGCTCAAGCGCAGATATTGCAGGCGTTTTAAACGGCATGCAAAAGGCTTATAAAAAGGATGTAGACTTACTTCCACTTGCAAACTCTTTGGGCAGTGATTCTGGGTATTTATTAAGTGGTGGGTATGCCGTGCTTTGTGGCCGTGGCGAAAAAATAATAAATAAAGACATTTCTAAAAAACTTTATTTAATCATAATAACTGAAAATCAGCCTGTATCTTCAAGGGCAAGTTATAAAGGGTATGATAAACTTGGCAAGACCTATAAGCCATGTACGGCATCAGCCGAAAAAGCGCTTAAGGAAGATAATTTTGAAAAGTTTTGCGCTTGTATTAAAAATGATTTATACCCAGCATCTTGCCAAATTGTTGAAAACATAAAGACAAACTTAAAGAACTTAGAAATGGCAGGTGCGCCAGCACAGATTATGACAGGCAGTGGCTCTGCCGTTATCGGTATTTTTGATGACAAAAAGAAAAGAGATAAGTCATTTAAGAAACTTTTGCCACTTTATCAAACTAGGTTAATAAAAGCGCAAACTATTTAGCGAGATGATTTATAAAAACAAAAGAAGGGGTTTTATGAAAAGATTTTTAAGTATTATTTTTGCTGTTTTAATGCTAATAGCATGCACAGTTACTTTGTCGGCTTGTAAACAAGAACCTGATGAAGTGCACGATTATACTTTTAGCACCTATTTTATTGAAAATGGAAGGGCTTATAAGGGTAAAAGGTGCGAGTGTGGAAAGTATCAAAAAGAACAAGAAATTGTAAGTGCCATAATTGCCACAACCCAAAACTTAAATGATTTAATTCAAAGCGCTGGGGAAAACTCAACTATAGTATTGTCTAGTGGTAATTACAAACCATTATTTTTGATAGGCAAAAACGCTTTTCCACAAGGTCTAACTATTATCGGCACTGATAACACTATTATTAGGGGCGTGTCAATTTCAAGTGGAATCAAGTATGAACACGTTACTAGTGATGATAAGACAACACTTAACCAAAACCTAGTCGATGATGCAACCTTAAACGGCAATTTGACTTTTAGAAACGTGTCTTTTAGTGGTGCAGTTTCAATTAAAAACGCAAGCATTGATGGTTTTTCTTTATATGACTGCACTTTTATAAACGAAACGGGCTTATTTATTCGTTCTAATATATTCTGCGACAAGTATGGCAACGATACAGTAAGTGGTCAAAAAATAAACAAGTATAGAGAAGCATGGTGCTCGTTATATGCAAAAAATATAGTGATTGATAATTGTTCGTTTAAAAACGTTTATTATTACACAAGCGAAGATTCGGCAATTATGTTACACTCGGTTGAAAATGCAACCATTAGAAATTGTGTGGTAAACGGCTCTAAATATAATGCGCTTCAAATAAATGCGCACGATTATTGCAAAACAAAAGGCACGATACTTATCGAATCAAACACTTTTAAGAGCACGCCAAGTCGTTTAATTAGATTTAGCAATATCGAAAGTGGCTCAACCGTTACGCTAAAGGATAATATCTTAGAAAACACAGGCAATTATAATGACCCAAAAGAAGGCATCTTAAAAGCATCAAGTGTTGACGGCGTTAATTTTGAATTTATAGGAAACACCTATGGGGGAGAGCCTATTCATAGATATAGTTATGGCATAATAATCGAGCAAGAAATGGAATAAACAAAAACTAAAAAGGCAAACAAAAAGTCAAGGGAATAACCTTGGCTTTTTTATTTTAAAGTTTTTTGTTAAAGTATGAAAATTAAAATATATGTCAATAAATAAATCATTAAATAGATAAAGGAAATGTGATTATGAAAAAAGTGTGCATAAGTTTTTTAATTATCGGCATAATAGTTTTGTCGGGAATAGGTCTATGGTCTTATCAGGCTGAAACGCACAAAGAGTATCTTAGGATACATATTCGTGCCAACTCTAACCTTGAGTGCGACCAACAAGTTAAATATTTGGTAAAGGATGAAATTGTAAAATTTTTAACGCCATATATTGCAAATTGCAACACAAAGCAAAAAGCCCAAGAAATGCTTGAAAAAAATTTAACTAATTTAGAAAAAGTGGGCGAAAGGGTGCTTAGGAAAAACGGCTTTAATTATTCGGTTAAGGCTAGCATAAAAAACGAGCAATTTCCCACTCGCAAATATGATGGGGTTAAACTAGATAGTGGTTTTTATGATGCTCTTATAATAGAACTTGGAAGCGCAAAGGGGGATAATTGGTGGTGTGTGGTATATCCACCATTATGTTTTACAGATGAAAGTCAAAGTTATCAATATAGAAGTAAGATTTTAGATATTATAAACGACTTTTTTAAAAAGGAGAAATGATATGAAAAAATTTTTTAAGGTAACTATGCTTGCCCTTATGATTTTGTCTATTGGAATTTTTGCTGGTGCAAGTTCGCCAACAAAAAGCGTAGAGCCTGTTTCTTATGCAGCAGTAATCACGCAAGGAAGCACTGGCGCAACAGTTAAAACAATCCAACGCAAACTCAAAAATTGGGGCTATTATAAGGGTTCGGTCGATGGAATTTTTGGGGCTAAGACAAAAGAAGCAGTAAAATACTTTCAAAGAAAAAACGGACTTAAGGTTGATGGAATTGTTGGCAAAAACACTCTTAAAGCGCTTGGCATAAGTTCTACAGCGACAGGAGAGAGTAGTTCGGGTTCTTATAGCGATTCGGACTTAATGCTTCTTGCAAGGCTTATTTATGGCGAAGCAAGGGGTGAAAGTTATGTAGGTCAAGTGGCTGTGGGGGCAGTGGTGCTTAATAGAATTAAAAGCGCATCTTTCCCAAACACTATGGCTGGTGTAATTTATCAAAGATATGCCTTTACTGCTGTAGAAGACGGACAAATTAACCTAACGCCAAATGCAACGGCTAAAAAGGCAGCACAAGACGCTCTAAACGGATGGGACCCATCTTATGGTTCATTATATTATTATAATCCATCAACGGCTACAAGCCAGTGGATTTTCTCTAGAAAAACCATAACGACAATCGGTAATCACGTTTTTGCAATTTAAGGGGGAATTATGGAAAAAAAGAAAAATAACGCAGTAGAAAAAGCAGAAAAAGCAAAACTAGTTAATAAAAGCCAAAAAAATAAAAAGGCTACTAAAAAAGATATGAGTAATTCACCAAGTAAGGAAAATAATTCTAATGAAAAACAAGAAATGTCTAAAAAAGAACAATTAAAGGCTCAAAAACATCAAAGAAAGATGGAACTTAAAAAACAAAAAGAGCAAAAAAGAAGAAAAAGACTTGAAATAAAAGAGCAAAAGAAGTTGGAGCGTGAGAGAATTAGGGCAGAAAAACAAAAAGAAAATGCTCAAAAAAGAATTGAACTTGCCAAAATTAAGGCGCATAAAAAAGCCGAAAAACAAAAGGCAAAGGCAACACTTTTAAGGGATAAAAAAAGAAGAAAACAAGAAAGAAAGGAAAAAAGAGAAGCCCTTAAAAAAGAAAGGCTTGAAAAAAGGCAAATGTTAAAAAGCCAAACCAAACAAGAGAAAAGGGAAAGAAAAGATGCCGAAAGAAAGGCAAGAAGGCAAGCAAAACTTCAAAAAAGACAAGAAAGAAACCAAAGAAAAAAGGAAAGGCAAAAGAGAAGGGATAAAAACAAGGGATATGGTGGCTGGCTTGCTGCCGTTATCTCGCTCGGTGTGGCAACGCTTGTTTTAGCATCAGTTTTAACCTTTTCACTTTTAATGCCAACCACAACTGATAACTTAATGGAACTTTCTTATCAAAAATCTTTCTACGACACTGTAGAGCAAGTTGATAACATCGACCTTAATTTATCAAAGGCACTTGCTAGTAAAGACGCTATAGCCGTTGAACAATATCTAATCGATGCGGCAATCAACAGCGAACTTGCTGAAAATGATATTCAGCAATTACCACTTCACGATGAAAGCAAGTATTATACAACAAAGCTTATTAACCAAATAGGTGACTATTCTAAATATCTAGTTAATAAACTTATTAACGGCGAAAATTTGACTAGTGTTGACAAGCAAAACTTAGAAAGTTTATATAATGCCAATCTTGAACTTAAAAATGCCTTGCAAGAAATGATGAAACAGGCAAATGGCAATTATTCTTTCTCTAGTTTGGCAAAGGCAAAAAGCGACGATAAGATTATACAAGGATTTACAAAACTTCAAAACCTTTCGGTAGAGTATCCAGAACTTATTTATGACGGACCATTTTCTGATGGGCAAGACCAAAGGGTTATAAAAGGCTTGTCAAAAGAAGAAGTAACTTTTGATATTGCAAAAGAAAACTTTGTTAAAATTTTCAAAGGTTACGACTTAAAGAATATTAAATCTGCAGGGCAAACTGAAGGCGATATAGTTTGCTATAATATCCAAGCAGAAGTAGATGACAGCCTGCTTTATGCACAAATAAGCAAAAACGATGGCAAACTTATAATGTTTTCTATGGCAGGCAGTTGTGAAAGCACCATAGTTGATGAAGACACAGCAATAGAAAATGCAAGTCAGTTTTTATCGAACATGGGCTTAAAAGATATGCAAGAAGTGTGGATGAATCTTTCAAATAACGTTTACACATTTAACTTTGCAAAAACTCAAAACGGCATAATTTTATACCCAGACTTAGTTAAGGTTAGGGTGTGTGCTGAGACGGGCAAAGTTATAGGTATAGAAGCAAAAAGTTATTATACTAACCACACAAATAGAAGCATTTCAGGTGCAAGTTTAAGCCAAAGTAAAGCAAGACAAAGCGTGTTTGACGACATGCAAATTAAGGGTGCAAGACTTGTAGTTGTTCCTGTTGGAAACACTAGCGAAAAATTATGTTATGAGTTTTTCGGCGAGTTTGATGGACAAGCTTATTATGTCTATATTGATGCTGTTAATGGCAGACAAGTTCAAATGTTTAAGGTTGTTGAAGGAACCGAAGGCACACTCTTAATGTAACACACGGATTTTAATAAAGCAAAATTAAAATAAAAAAAGGAGAAAAATTATGACAAATAACAACAATAATATGCTTACAACAAAAGAAGCAACGCTTATTTCTGACCTACTCACAATGGAAGAAAGTGCGTGCAAAAAAGCAAGACTTTATTCAAGAACGCTAACAAACCAAAAGTTAGCAGAAGAATTTTCTAAGATTGCCGATAATCACGAAAAAAGATTTAACGCACTTTTTGATTTATTATAATAGGGGGAGAAAAAAATGAGCGAATATAAAGCAGATATTACACTTAACGAAAAAGATAGTCTTCAAGACATGCTTAACTTAGAAAAAAGTTTGGTTAAAATTTATTCTTTAGCCATCACAGAAGGTTGCTCTAAGGGTTTTAGAACACTTATTAAAGAGCATTTAGATACTTCTGCCGATGACCAAAACAAAGTGTTTTTAGAAATGACAGAACTCGGTTATTATCAAGTTGAGTCAGCACCAGAAACTATACTTTCTGAGCATAAAAACAAGTTTTCTAAGGTAAAATCACAACTTAGTTAATTAAACAAAAAAACTTAAAAAGAAAGTGGCAATATAGAGCAACTTTCTTTTTTATTTTTATTAACAAAAACAAGTTGCAAAAAACGACTTAAAGTGGTATAATAATTTTTAATAAATTAAAAGCGTTTTTTGAGGGTTTTATGAGTAAAATTGAAAAGATAATACTTCCTATATATGCTGTTGATATGCATGAAGACAGTCCACTTCCTTTTTTTCGTGATATAGCAACGACAGGTAGGGGCTTTGAAGGGGAAGAACTTGATGAAACAGATAATTTATTTTTAAGTGATAGAGTTGTTTGTTCAATCTTCCCTTATAGCGAACAAAACGGATACGATAGAAAACTTGTTCATCACGGCGTAGAAGCCATCGTTTTAGAAAACGAGTTTTTAAGGGCCACATTCACTCCACAATGGGGTGGCAAGTTGTGGTCGCTTTTTGATAAAGAAAAAGGCAAAGAATTACTTTTTAACAACCATGTTTATAGGCCTGCATACTTGGCATTAAGAAATGCGTGGGCATCTGGTGGCGTTGAGTGGAATTGTGGTGCAACCGTTGGTCACCACCCACACACTTGTGACAAAATGTTTGCTTCTATAATCTCAAAAGAAGAGTCAAAAATAGGCTGTCCTGTTTTGAGAATATATAATCACGAGCGTATTCGTGGGCTTACCGGGCAAATGGACTTTTATCTTCCTGATGGTGCTAAATATTTGCACTGCAGAATGAGGGTTGTAAACGAAAGGGATTATGAAACTTCAGTGTATTGGTGGTCAAACATTGCCGTGCCAACTTATGATGGGGCAAGATGCGTTGTGCCTTGCGATACGGCGTATTCAACTAAGGCATCAGTTTCTTCGGTGGATTCTGAAGAACTTTTAGTTTATAAATTGCCTGTCCCTAATTATGATGGCATAGATATTACATATCCACTTAACAGCCCAAAGGCAAAGGACTATTTCTTTAAGACAAAAGAAGAAAAGAGAAAATATATTGCACATCTAGACAAAGATGGATATGGACTTTTGCAATTTTCTTCATCGCTTTTAAGGGGAAGAAAACTTTTCGTGTGGGGAACGGGAAAAGGTGCTGATAGATGGCAAGAATATCTTTCTGGCGATGATGGTCATGGAAAGTATAGCGACGGAAAATATTGTGAAATTCAATGTGGACTTGCTCGCACGCAATATGAAGTTCTTCCAATGCCTGCGAAAAAAGTGTATGAGTGGATAGAATATTATGGGGCACTTTCGGTTTGTCCACAAGATATTCACGGCGATTTTTCTAAGGCACAAGAAACTGTTGAAAAGGCATTAGATAATATCATAAGCAGAGAACAAGTGGAAAAAGAACTTGTTGACACCAAGGATATGGCAACCACAAAACTTGGCAAAATGTATCTTTATGGCGATGGCTTTGCAAGCCTTGAAAATGCAAGAAGAATTAATGCAAACGAGCAACTTTTAAGCGAGCATTTAGATTTTGGCAAGACAGATATCACACAAGAAGCGTGGCTTAGTTTGTTAGAGAACAAAACCTTAAAAACTAAAAATACTATCAATAGTAAAATGCCACCACAATCTTATCAAAGAAGCAAAGAGTGGGAAGAACTTTTGCTTAATGCAGTGGAAAATAAAGACAAAGATTTTTGGTATGCACACTATATGCTCGGCTGTTTATACTTTGCTGAAAGAGAGTTTGACAAGGCAAAAGAGTGGATAGAAAGTTCTATTAAATTAGAAAAAAATTCTTGGAACACCTTTGTTCTTGGTGAAATTTATAGGGTTAAAGAAGATACTACTAACTATGCAAAAATGGCACTTAGTGCATCAAAAATGAACATAGAAAACCTTGAACTTGCCAAAAACGCAATGGTTGCGCTTGTCGCTGACAAAAAATGGGAACAGGCAATAGAATTATATGAAATTTTGTCGGAAAAACTAAAAGACAATTCAAGAATAAAACTTTATTATGCCATTGCTCTTTGCGAAGTTGGTGAGCTCGATAGGGCAGAAGAACTTATTTATACTGAGAATTACGCAATTGAAATTCCAGACATTAAAGAAGGCGAACTTATACTTTCAAAATTGTGGATAAACATAAAAAAGAAAAAGGCAGTTAGAGACAACGTGCCTTTTGATGAAAAAGATGTTGTTGTGCCTTATGAAATAAACTTTAGTATGTCAGGAAATTAAAAAAATCAATAAAAACAAAAACGCACCAAAGCCGTTTGCTTTGGGGCGAGTTTATTTTAAATTATTCTTTGTTTATGTTTTTCTTTCTTTTAACAAGTTGATAAATTATTATTGAAAGGCAAAAAATAAATATGCTTGAGCCTATTAAAATGGCGCAGTTTAAGAAAAATTGCTCAGGGAGAGCCAAAATAATTTCCATTTCGTTAGGGTCAAAAACCCAATTAGTTTTGTTTGGGAAAAATATGTGGTGAAAGGTTGTAAATGCCGAAGAAAAGTCAACGATAACAAAAATTCCCACTATAAAAATCATTGCAAAAATACTAACGGCTGAAATAAATGCCACGTTCATATTAAACGGACGGCAAAGTTTTATCTTTTTTAGTTTAATAAGTATAAAGGTGGCAATTATTGTAATCGTGCTAAGCAATAAGGCGATAAGGTTAATATCGAACAAAACCTTGCAGTCGGCAAAATGCTCAGCCCCACTTTTTGTAAAGGCAAAAACCCCCGTTCCAAACGGCATGTTTGGAAGAGTTAAATAGTTTAGAACTTCATCATAAGCGCCTTTAATTTGCTCGTAAGAATAGCCAATTTTTTGTGGCAAAGAAAGTCCTTCTATATGAAGATAATAAAAAAACCTACAGTAAATTGGCAAAGCAATAGAAAAAGATAAAATAAAAAAGAAAACGGCAATGCCAAAAATCGTGGTAAATATTTTATTTTTCATTAAAAATTTCCTTAAGGTTATTATAAATAGTTTACCACAGCCAAAAAAATTTGTAAAGCAATTTAAAAATTATGCTTTGTTAGTTAAAAAACATTTGTCAAAACCAAAAAAGTTTTATATAATATAATCAAGAAGGTTTTCGGACAACACTTCTATAAAACAACCGATATAAGTTAAGAATAATCTTTTTTATTAAGATGAACTCTCTTTTTTCGGTGGTAAAAACTTGTCCCAAAAAGGAGATTTTTTTATGCCAAATACCACAAAAATTATAGTTAGAGCAGGGCTTATCGCTGGGCTTTATGTAGTTTTATCACTCTTAACTTTGCCTGTTGCAAGTGGTGCAATTCAGTTTAGGCTAAGCGAAGCCTTAACCATTTTGCCACTATTTTTTATAGAAGCAGTGCCTGCACTATTTGTTGGGTGCATGCTTTCTAACCTAATTTCAGGCTGTATGTTGTTAGATATAGTTTTAGGAAGCGTTATAACTTTAGTTAGTGCAATTTTAACATATTTTACAGGAAAACTTGTTAAAAGTACCTTGTTAAAAGTTGCAATAGGTGGCTTTTTTCCCGTTATCTTAAACGCTTTTTTCTTGCCTGTGCTTTGGCTAGTTATTTATGGCGCTATAGAATACGTGTATATGTTTCAAGTGTTGTTTTTGCTTATAAGTCAAAGCATAAGCATTTATGGTTTTGGAACGCCACTATATTTAGCAGTAAAAAAGCACATAGAAAAAAACAATATCAAATAAATAAAAAGTCAAATAAAATCCCCCTTGCAAACGAGCAAGGGGGAAATTTTTTAAGTTAGTCTAAATTTCTAAATGGGTTATAAGCAATCCAATAAAAGATTAGCCATAAGCCTGAAATTCCAACCAAAGAATAGATAATGCGTGAAATAATAGCGCCTGCACCACTACCAAAAATCATTGCAACAAGGTTAAAGTTAAATAATCCAATAAGTAGCCATACGAGAGCGCCGATAATTACAAGCGTAAATGCTATAATTGTTGTAATCTTCATAAAATTTCCCCCTTTTACATAAAGTATATGCAAAAGGAAAAATTTTATACAAAAAATAGGTTAAATAAGTGCGTTTTCTAAAACGAGTTTGTCAAAAGAAATTTGTTCAACAAAATCGCTTTGAGTAAAGCGAACATTGTTGTATTTGGCAAAGTTAAATAGATGAGTTTTTATTAAAACAGGGGTGGCGATATCAAGGTTTTCGCAAATCTCCCTTAAATAGTCAAAAAACTCAGAATAATCTATGTTTTCTTGCCTTTCAAACATATATTGACTTAAAATTTTGTCTTTTTTCATAACTTTTGCCCAAATTCTAACCATAACAACTCCTTAGCAAAATAATTGTAACATAATAAAAAAAGAAAATCAAACTTATTGTATTGACAAATGTCATAAAAATATGTAAAATATAATAAATTATTATGTTTAAATTTAGGAGATATAAATGAAGAACTTAAAAAATCAACTTGTTGAACTATTGAGCGAGAACGCAAGATATTCTTTTAGCCAACTTGCTTCAATCACAGGCGAAACTTTAGCCCAAGTTGAAAAGGCTGTTTGTGAACTTGAAGAAAGTGGCGTTATCACTAAGTATTCTGCAATTATAAACACCGAAGCCATGGACCAAGAAAATAGAAAGGTTCAAGCGCTTATAGAAGTTAAGGTTGCACCACAAAAGTTAAAGGGCTTTGACAGTTATGCCGAAGAAATTTATTCATTTAAAGAAGTTCAAAGTTTATATCTTATGAGTGGTGG
>JAZNAX010000037.1:0-1851 GCA_045586765.1 Christensenellaceae bacterium
ACTGTGTTGGCTGTTTTTGTTTTCGGCTTTTTCGTTATGAAACGTCTTGACAAATTTTTGAATGAGAATTATAAACCGAATTTTAGAGAAAATGAAGAGAAGCCGACACGAATCATACATAACGAAGATGCTTCGGACGAAAAAATCCTTTCAGACATAAAAAAGGTTAGAGAAAAAGGTGGCAAGATGAAAGTAGTTATTTCCAATGAAGATGACTCTTGTGATGGATAAAATAATTAAGGAGCATAGGTTGTAATAGATTTTTTTGAAAAGATATGTTATAATAGAAATGTAAAAAATAAAAAGGAGATGAAGTATGGTGCAAAATGCGGAAAAACAATCCAAGAAAAAAGAGCATATTTTAGTTGGGCTATCTTCTGCTCCTTCCAATTCAAAAATTGTTGAAACAGCATCGAAAATGGCAAGAGCGTTTGACGCTAATCTTACTGCGTTGTATATAAAAACTTCCCAAAGTGAAGTGTTATCAGAGGAAAATGCAAAGCGATTACAAAATAATATAAAGTTTGCAGAACGAATGGGAGCAACGATTGTGACCGTTTATGGTGAAGACGTAGCGCTTCAAATGGCTGAATACGCAAAAACGTCAGGGGCTACCAAAATCGTTATCGGTAGAAATGCAACGAAAAGAGCGGGAATTATACGAAACCCTACTCTTGCGGATAAATTGATTGCTCTTGCTACGAATATAGATATTCATATTATTCCTGATGCTGATTCTGATTTAAGAGAACAAAAAGAAACTTTATTTAAGAAAACAAATGCTTTGTCTATTGTCAAAGACCTTGCAATAAGTCTTGGAGTAATTATAGTTACTTCTTTAATTGGACTATTTTTTGCCCATCTTGGCTTTTCTGAAGCTAATATTATAACGCTTTACATTCTTGGTGTGTTGATAACATCTATAATTACGAGCAGTAAATTAGCGTGGGGATTTTCTTCGGTAGTAAGCGTATTGATATTTAATTTTCTATTTACAAAGCCAAGATTTTCATTAATGGCTTACGGTGACGGATATCCTATTACGTTTGCGATTATGTTTGTCGCTTCTTTAATTACGGGTAGTTTGGCGTCTAAAATGCATAACCAAACGAAACAATCTTCACAAGCGGCATATCGAACGAAAATTCTTTTTGATGCTAATCGGTTATTACAACGTGCAAGCGACGACGAAGAAGTTCTGAAAATAACGGCGGAGCAATTAAAAAAGTTATTAAATAGAGAAATTGTTATTTTTAAGCAAAATAAAGATGCTTTGCAAACTCTCGTTTATGCGTTAGATGATTCATTTCAGATGGGAGAAAAGGAACTTAATATAGCTACGAGCATACTTATAAACCATTCTTATGATTATAAAGATGCTCAACTAAGATGTGATTACTATCCCCTTAAAACGCAATTACGAACATATGGTATCATTGCCGTATATAAGAATGAAAAAGAAATTGATTCTTTTGAGAATAGTATTGTATTATCGCTTGTGGGCGAATGTGCGTTAGCTCTTGATAATCTTTTTTACGCAAAAAAGAACTTACCGCAGTGCTTGCCGAAAATGAACAATTGCGTGCAAATCTACTTCGTGCAATTTCACACGACTTGCGTACTCCGTTGACTGCTATTTCGGGAAATGCGAGCAATCTTATTTCGAACGCATCTTCCTTTGACGAACAGACTAAATTATCAATTTATAACGACATTTACAACGATTCAATGTGGCTTATAAATCTTGTTGAAAACTTGTTGTCCATAACTCGCCTTGAAGAAGGCAGAATGAATCTAAACTTCACGGCTGAACTTATTGACGAGGTTGTGGCTGAAGCCGTTAAACACGTT
>JAZNAX010000038.1:0-3751 GCA_045586765.1 Christensenellaceae bacterium
ATATGTAAATGAGAAAGGAATAGTTAAAAAAATAAATTAAAAAATATTTAAAAAAACTATTGACAAACCTATCTTATTTATGATATAATGAATATGCCAATAAGGAAAGGGAGAGTGATTATTATGGCAGAAATCAAAAAAATGACTAAAAAGGATTACTTCAATGTAATTAAAGGACTTGTAAGTGATAGACAAGACCTAGTGGACTTTATAGACCACGAAATTGAACTTTTAAGTAAAAAAAGTTCAAAAACTGCACCTACTAAAACACAAGTAGAAAACGAAAAACTTAAAGAAAAAATCGTTGCTACATTAGTAGAACTTAATAAATATGCTACTATCACTGAAATACAAGAAGCAAATGTTGAACTTGCTGAATTATCAAATCAAAAAGTTAGTGCTTTACTAAAACAATTAGTAGATACTAAAATTGTTGAAAAAATGATTGATAAGAAAAAAGCATATTTCAAAGCAAGTGCCTAGCACTTGCTCCCTGTAAAAAGGGAAATTAAAAAAAGTTGCTAAAAAGTATTGACAAAAAAATTGTTATATAGTATAATATATAATGTAAGGGAGATGATATAATGAAAAACTATGAAATCAAAGGAAATGTTATTGAAATAACACTTGATAATGATAAGGTTGTAAAAGTTGGTAAGGTATATATCGAGAGATGCGTAGAAAAACTTGATATAGATATGGAAGACGCCCTACTAACTTGGTTAGAAGACGAGGGCTATATGGAAAACCTAGACCAAAAGGAATTATGCGACCTAGCAAAAGAAAATAAATCTCATAAGGTTGTCAATGCAAAAGTAGAAAAAGAACCTACTAAAAAGACACAAAAAGAGAGAGTTAAAAAAGAGAACCCTACAAAAGAAATGATTATACAAGAGATAGCAAAAATATTGCCAAACTTTGCAACTGATGTAAATATAGAAAATATTGGTAAAATCATAACATTTACAGTAGGAAATGACAACTTTAAGTTAGATTTGACACAAAAACGTAAACCAAAAGCAGAAAAATAGGCGGAAATGCCTATTTTTTGCGTGTTTTACACCCAAAAATGTAAACTTTACACCAAAAAGTGTAAAGTTTTTTTAAAAAAATGTCAAATAAATGTAAAGTTTACACAAAAATATGTAAACTTTACATGTAAATTTACATGTCAAGCGGGCTGCGGGCGACCGCTAGAGCCCGTTTCCCGCTCCTAAACCCCCTATATGCGAATTTTTTGCGACTTCTAGCAAGTCATATGGCCGCAATTTTTCCCGAAAGTGATCGCTAAAATCCGTATCGCCCGACCGCGTCCCATATGCAATTTTTTCAGGACTTCTAGCCGGACCGGGACCCATAGATCTTTTCCCGAAAGTTAATGTTAATATACTTGACAAAATAAATAAAATATGATATAATATAAAAAAAAGGCATTTTTAAGCCGCTTAAAGTTACTACAACGAAAAGAAGTCTGTAACACATACAGACTTTACATTACCTCCCAAATCTAAATTAAAGAGCCTAACAAATGCGGTCGGTCTCTTATTATTATTCTCTCCCATTATAATTATATCATTTTTTTAATATATTGTCAAATAATAAAAGGGACCGCGAACCTATAAAGTATTAATCGGGAACCGCCGCCTAATAATAATACTCTCCCATTATAATAATATTATATCATATATTTTTAACAAAATCAAATCAGTTGCCTTTCTCCCCAATAAAAAAGAAAGTTGTGAAATTCTTTCCATAACTTTCCCCATTTTACATTTTATGCCTAATTCTATTTCTATATGCCTTGCAAAAAAAGATTTTGAGAGGACAACGATTACGAATACGATGAAATTGATGAAGTGATAGGACGGGACCCGGGCCACGTCCATAACAGCATTTTACACCATCTTTAATCATTTCTAATCATTCTTAACCATTTCCCCTATATTCTATTCATCGCCCTCAAATTCCATATTCAATAGCACTAACGCCATCAATAGCATATATATACCATACACAGGCTGGCTATTCCATACCGCTACAACACTACACGCAAGAGCACTCCAACCAAAACATCTAATTATATACTCTAACATAGCCCTTTATACTCCTTATATAGTTCTCCAAAGCTTTCATCAAGAGTAGCATAGTATTCAAATTTTCTTTCTTTATCTATCTCTTTAAACTTAGCCTCCATTTGAGCCCTCAACTCTTCTTTTCTTTTTTCTTTTTCAAGAGTATCAATGTAGGCGGTAACAACTTCACCTGCTTTACCAACATATGCATAGTCTGTTTCACCACCATATTCGCATACTTCAGTTATCTTACCTAAGAATATGCCTCTACCAATTTTTTCAACTACTACACAATCTCCTACTTTTAATTCAATAGCAGATATAAAATAATTTGTGCGGCTGCTCCCTTTTAATTTTGCTTCACTTAAATATTCAAATTCATATGTTTTCATTTCTATTCCTCCTAATCAAAATATAATTCTACCATTTCATTGATAGTTTCTCTTATTCCTACTTCATAATCAATTACATCACCATCTTTATTAGTAAATTCATATATAGCACAATCTCCACTATGAAACCAATATACTCTGTTAATGTAATATCTATCTCCATTACTTACTATATACATCTATTATCACTTTCCCTTCTCTTATTTACATATATATTATAACAAATTTTTTAAAAGTTATCAAATAATATACCCCTAATTAAGATATACCCCATATGATCCCTACCCCTAATAAAAAAAAGGGGGTATACCCACCCCCATTTTCAGATGTTATCTGAGGGCGTTAGCCCCATATACAAACTTTGTGCACGAAGTGCAGAATGTTTGTTTGTAATATTTAATATTTAGGCTTTCGAACAAACAAACATTGACAAACATTCCGCACATTTGTTCAAAATAATTCCGAACATTCCGAACAAAATTTTAATTATTTGTTCTAAATTGTTCCGAACATTTGTCATTTTGTTCTTAACTGTTTCAAACATTCCGAACATTTCATACAAAAGTTTGTTTTGAACATTCCGAACAAAACGCACATTAAAAGTTAAAAACACTGTTTGTTTTGTTCGTTACTGTTTCAGACATTTGTTCGGAATGTTCGTTTGTGTTTGTTTTATGTTCCAAACATATTTTTTCTCTGTTCTTCCAAACTTCTCTATTTCTCAGTGCGGAAGTGCCCCCTAAATGCTCTAAAACCGCCTTCTCAGTAGGAATCCTACCGCCTTTATCATATAATAATATGATGGCTTGTTCTATTTGTTCATCAGTAAACTCTCCAGTTCTACCGCCTTTTTTGCCCCTTTCCGCCTGCTTTGCTACATAAGCATCTTGTCCGTCAAAAAGTTTGGCATTTGCTTTTACATACATCTTATCAATTGCGGTTGCCTCTTCAGGAAATTCCCTATATAATCCATAATAACACAATACATATGTTGCTCTATATATATCTTCTTTATCTAGGTCTTCAAGAGCCGTCATAAATTGTTCTAAATATAAAAACTTATCTTTCATTGCGGAAGGCCTCCTTTAAAGCGTTAAAGTCGCGGATAAAATCTTCCGATGCTTCAAACACCCATGATGTATATTGTGGTTCTTCTGGATTTGGCATTGTATATATAGGTCTATACCCCATTTTTATAAGTTGCATTGCGTATTTCATACTAAAAATTACTTTATACTTTGTATTCTTAATCTTCATATTCGTATTATTCATATTTACTCTCCTTGT
>JAZNAX010000039.1:0-69894 GCA_045586765.1 Christensenellaceae bacterium
GAACCTATCCCCATAACTTCGCCCGTTGCTTTCATTTGTGTGCCAAGTAGATTTGATGCCGTTGTGAATTTGTCAAATGGGAATCTTGGGAATTTTGAAACGATATAGTCAAGTTTTGGTTCTTTATCTGCCGTTGTGCCAGAAACTTCAATTTCTTCTAACTTCATGCCGACTGCAACTTTTGCCGTCACTTTAGCAATTGGATAGCCACTTGCTTTTGATGCGAGTGCAGATGAGCGTGATACTCTTGGGTTAACTTCTATCAAATAATACTTGCTTGTTGTTGGGTGAAGTGCAAATTGAACGTTGCAACCACCTTCTATTTGAAGTTCACGAATAATTTTTATTGCAGCATCGTTAAGCATCTTTAAGTCTTTATCGCTGAGTGAAAGAATTGGAGCAACAACTATTGAGTCGCCTGTGTGTACACCAACAGGGTCAACGTTTTCCATGCCACAGATGGTGATTGCCTTATCGCTAGCATCACGCATAACTTCAAACTCAATTTCCTTATAACCCTTAACGCTCTTTTCAACGAGAACTTGGTGAACAGGAGAAAGTTTGAGTGCGTTTTTCATAATCACTTCTAATTCTTCTTCATTGTCAGCAAAGCCACCACCTGTTCCACCCAAAGTAAACGCTGGGCGAAGTACAACAGGATAGCCTATTCTATTTGCTGATTCTTTTGCTTGTTCTATGCTATATGTAATTTCTGATTCTATAACCGGCTCGCCGATTGTTTGGCACATTTCCTTAAATAATTCTCTATCTTCTGCTCTTTCGATAGGCCTAGCATTTGTACCTAAAAGTTTAACGCCACATTCGTCAAGCACGCCTTTTTTAGCAAGTTGCATTGCTAAGTTCAAGCCTGTTTGACCACCTAAGCCTGGAATAATTGCATCTGGGCGTTCATATCTTAAGATTTTTGCCACGTATTCTAACGTTAGTGGCTCCATATAAACCTTATCTGCAATCGTTGTGTCAGTCATTATGGTTGCTGGGTTAGAGTTGCAAAGTATAACTTCATAACCTTCTTCTTTTAAAGCCAAACATGCTTGAGTTCCCGCATAGTCAAACTCTGCTGCTTGTCCTATTACGATAGGGCCACTTCCTATTACTAAAACCTTTTTAATATCTGTTCTTTTAGGCATAAATTTTCTCCTTAAATTTGTATATCTATATGTTTTTCTTAATTTACGTTATAAAACTCTTTGTCGGTATAAACAACTTTTCCGTTGTTAAAATTAATTAGGCATTTGCCAAATACTTTTAAGCCGTTAAACGGTGTGCATTTACCCATTGACTTAAAGTTATCACTATTTATCTCATACTCGCTGTCAAGGTCGAATATAGTTAAGTTTGCAAGATTTTTATCTTCTATCTTAATGCCAAGATTAAATCTATTAGATGGATTTTCACTCATAAGTTTAATCAGTTTTTCAAGTGTAATCTCACCCGTTTTTACTAGTTTTGTATACAGCACGGCAAACGCTGTTTCAAGCCCAACTATTCCGTTTACGCTTTTTAAGCCCCTGCTCTTTTCTTCAGCTGAGTGTGGAGCGTGGTCTGTTGCTATCATATCAACCGTGCCGTCTTTTATTCCTTCAATAAGCGCAAGCCTATCTTCTTTTGCCCTTATTGGTGGATTCATTTTGTATGCGCCGTCTTCTTTTAGCATGCTGTCATCAAATAATAAATAATGTGGACCTGTTTCGCAAGTGACATTGGTGCCATTTCTTTTAGCATCTCTAATTGCTTTCACACTTTCTTTTGCAGAAACGTGGCAGACGTGATATTTAACGCCCGTTTCTTTTGCCAAACTTAAATCTCTTTCAACTTGCTTATACTCGCTTGCTGAACAAATGCCTTTATGGCCGTGCACCTTAGCATACTCGCCATCGTGGATATACCCACCATTTAGAAGTGAATTGTCTTCACAATGGGCAACGATAAACTTATCGTTTTTCTTGGCTAAAAGCATTGCCTTTTTCATCATGTCTTCACTTTGAACGCCAACGCCATCATCAGAAAATGCCAAAACGTATTTTGAAAGGGCATCTATATCGCTGAGCATTTCGCCCTTTTGACCTATGGTTATAGATGCATAAGGATAAACTGAAATTACAGCATCCTTTTCTATGATATCCGTTTGAACTTTTAAGTTTTCTTCGCTATCAGGAACAGGTTTAAGATTTGGCATGCTAAAAAGTGCGCTATAGCCTGCACTTGCACCTGCCATTGTGCCCGACTTAATTGTTTCTTTATATGAAAAACCCGGCTCTCTTAAATGCACGTGTGCATCGATAAAACCGGGGAAAATAAACTTATTAGAACAATCTATAACTGAAAAATGGCATGATGACGTAGGGGTAGAAAAAGAAACTTTGCCTGCAACAATTGCAAGGTCTTTTTTTTCAAACTTGCCATCAACATAAACTGTGCCATTTTTTAGTATGTAATCCATCTCGTTCTCCTAAAATATAAATAAAAAGCCATGCAAATGCAAGGCTTTAGATAATCATAGACTAAGGGCATAGCCCCACTTTTGCTATAAAACCTTGTCGGTCTCTCGTACCGAATTAAAGATTTATTTAATCAACACACATAGAATAACATTTAAACCATTTTTTGTCAAGAAAATATCGACATAACATAAATATTTTTATTTTATATTTAAATTATAATAACACCATAGTTCGTGCGATATTTCTTTTTTTATAAGTGGCTATTTATTATTTTGCTTTAGGTCGCTTTTAATTTGGGTTGAAGAAATTTCTGGTGTACGTGGTAAATATACAACTTCAACGCCTTCTTCTTTTAAATAATCGAATTTTCCTACCCAATCATCGCCCATAACGAAAGTGTCTATTTCATATTTGTGCATATCCGTTTTCTTTTGCTCCCAATTTTCTTCTGGGATAACTTCATCAACGTATTTAATAGCCTCTAGCATTTGCTTTCTTATTTCGTAAGAAAAATAGCATTTCTTTTGCTTTTCTTCCCAATTAAACTTATCGGTTGAAAGCGCAACTATTAAATAATCGCCTTTTTCTTTTGCTCTTTTAAGCAAATTAATGTGCCCATAATGCAAAAGGTCAAACGTACCGTACGTGATAACTCTTTTCATACTATCTACCTAAATATTCCTCTATATATTCCTTAAATTTTTGGTCTTTATCAAATAGTTTTGCTCTATTTATGCAGTCTTCTTGTCTTAACAAATTGTTTTCACAAATTTCTTTTATGCCTTTTTCTAAGCCGTCTATATCTTCCACTGCAACCACTCTGCCACAAGTGTTATCTAAAATTTCAGGGCTACCACCTGTTGCAAAAGTTATAACCGGTGTGCCACATGCCAAACTTTCAATATTAACCGTTGGGAAAGTGTCTTCCCTTGTAGGATTAACAAGTAAATCTGCTGAAGAATAAATTTCAGCTAATTCTTGTTGGTTTTGCGTTTTTTCTATTGAAATTATATTGGTTGGCAAAATTTTATCAACTTGTTTATCTGTGCCAACAAGCACTATCTGATATCTTTCATCAAGCCTTTTTGCAAGCTCTATCATTACGTCAAGCCCTTTGCTTTTGCCAAATCCAAACGCCACGCTTAACAACACAAACTTATCTTCTATGCCATATTTTTTTCTGAAATTACTTGGCGTTGGCTTAAACACGTTTAAATCAATGCCGTTGTTGATAACTTTTATTTGATAATCTTTTAAGAATGACTGCTTTACCACTCCAGCCATCCACTCAGATGGTGTTATAATGGTTAAGTCCAAGTTTTCAAGAGCCTTTTTCTTTTTTTCGCATAGTTTTTTACTTCTATTGAAAATATAGCTATATCTTTTTGAACCATTGCAACATGCACAACCGGTTAACCACTCCTTACAATTATCCATTGTAAAGTGAGTGCAATAACCCGTTAGTGCCCAACAATCGTGAAAGGTATAATAAACCTTAATTTTTTTTCTTCTTAAATAATCAAAAAGCATTTCAAAATTACAGCCGTGTCCGTGAATATTGTGCACGTGCACAATGTCAGGCTTAATCTTTTCTAAGTGCTTGATTAGTTTTTTTGTTGCACATTTAGAAGTAAAACCATAATTGCCAAACATGCGTGAAAATAGTGCTGAAAACTTTATTTGCTTTTGACTTGCGTATTTTATGGCATTAGGATAGTTGCTGTTAGCTTCTGAATACAGCACGTAATTTTCTATACCATTTTGGGTTAAAAGTTTGCTTATTTCAAGGCAAATTTTACCCGTACTACCCACACCACAAGTGGCGTTTATTTGCACAATTTTCATGTTTTTCCTATATATTTTTATAAATTTTTCTTTTATTATCTTCTTTTATAAAGCTTAACGTATAAAAATCTTATAAAAGCAAACATTTTTCCTTTAGCTATAGCACTCTTTTCCTTAATAAAAGTGCCAAAACTATATTGCTTGTTTTGTTTTAAAAAACTTTTAATTTTAGTTTTAATTTGTTTAATATTCTTAAAACAAACCCAATAATAATATGCCGATAGTTCTTTTTTATACTGCTCGTAATTATTAAAAAACAAGCTTAAAAGCATGGTTGAATATTCAATAGTTTCAGTAAGCCACAAGTCTTTTTTAGTGACAGAAACTTGTGCACCATGCACTCTATTCTTAACTAAAATTTCCTTGTCCACTATTACAGCATAATCTTTTAACAGTATGCTATTCCAAACCATGATGTCTTGAATATACTTGAATTTTTGATTAAAATTTCCACACTCTAAAAACGCCTTTTTAGGAACTAAAAACGAAAGTCCACAAAGAGCATATGCCTTTTTTTGATTAAGACTATAAAACTCTTTGCCATTATAAACTTTTGACTTGTATTTCCACTTTCTTGATTTTAATTTTTGCCCTTTTGCGTTAACTAAAATGCTTTGGTTATAAACAACAGCGTTTGGCAAATGGTTTTGGTTTTTAGCCAAAAGTTCCACTTGCTTTTCTATCTTATTTTCAAAATATAAATCATCGTGCGAAAGCCAAGAAAAATATTCGCCTTGCATTTTTTCAATGCCAAAATTAAGCGCCGATGAAACGCCCCCGTTTTCTTTATAAAAATATCTGATTTTTTGCCCATAGGAAAGTGCTATCTGCTCGGTTAAACCATTATCGTTAGAACCATCGTTAATAACTAAAATTTCGATATTTTTATAAGTTTGTTTAAGTGCAGAATCTATCGCCTCGCTTAAATAATTGCTTCCGTTATACACGGGAATTATTATTGAAACTAACGGATTAAAATTCATATTTTACCTATTATAATAAATTTATCATTTGCTAAGAGAAATTTCTTGCTTGAGTTTATCTATAACGATATTAGACGCGTTTCCTGCATAAGGCGCAAATCTTTTCTTTCTCTCTATACTAAGAGCCTTTTCATGAGCTATATCTAAAGTTAAAATTTGATTTAGCAAACTATCTTCATCATAATTGATTTTAAATAATAAATCTTTTTCAACGTCAAGATATAATCCACGCTCTTTTACGTATTGCTCATAGTCGTAAGAAAAGTTTAGCATTGGCTTTTCTAATATTGAATAGTCAAAGTATATACTTGAATAGTCTGAAATTAAAAGGTCTGATATAGCCATAAGATTATCAAGCGATGGATATGCCGAAACGTCTATAACAAACTCGTTTTGAGTTATGCCAATTGCCTTTATAACTTCATAATGTGCCCTGAACAAAAGCACGTATTCGTTAGATAATTTTTCTTGCCACTTTTCAAGGTTAATAGGTGGCTTAATGTAGCAATTGTTTAAGTTGTCTCTGTCAAACTCTCTAAACGTAGGTGCATAAAGTATAACTTTTTTGTCTTTTGCAATGCCAAGTTCTTGTTTGATTTTATCTTTCTTATCTTCTGAAAACATTAATAATCCGTCGTTTCTTGGCAAATCGCTAAGTAAAATATTTTGCTTGTCCGTGCTAAATAATCTTGTAAAAATCTCTCTATCATACTCACTTTGAGCACAATAAATAATTTGACCTTTTGATTTTGCTATTTTTACCTTAACCTTGTTTTTTTGCATATCCTTACCCAATTTTTTGAGTGGAGTTCCATGCCAAGTGTTAATTTTTATGGTATTTTTTCTTTTTAACTTTAACCCACGTTGAATGCTTGAATTGGTTATCCAAATTTTTGATGAAAGGGCTGTTTTATAAAATGAAAGAGTGTCAATCTTTACCTTTTTGCAATCTAACTCATTAAATTCTTTTGGGTTTATAAACGCCCAAACAAGTTTATAGTCCTCAAAGAACTTATCATTTTTAATTTTTTCGTAAAGTGCTTTAGGGCTGTCGTCAAACTTTCTGCCACCAAAACTAACGAACAAAATTTTTTTATCGTCAACCCTTATAAATAACGAAAAGACTTTGATAAACAAATTGCCAAAAAATTTATACAAAGCAAGAAAAAATCTGTTGTATTTAATAAAGTTTATAATTCTTTTTTTCATAAGTTGTTCACCACGTTATAAACTTGCTCGTTAATTTTATTACAATCAAAATGCTCCTCTGCAAACTGCCTTGCGTTTTGACCCATTTTTATAACTTCTTCCGTATTTTCCAAACACCAAATTACTTTTTCAGCAATTGCATTGCTGTCACCTTTAGCAATTAAAAATCCGTTATATCCGTCAACAACCGTATCTTTAGTTCCTATAACGTTGCAAGTTATACTCATTCTGCCCATTGCCCCTGCTTCTGCATTTACTAAGCCCAAACCTTCTCTATAAGATGGCAAAATATTTATAAAAGAATCTTCAATATATGGTCTAACGTCTTTTACTGACCCTAAATAATTTATAGAGCCATCATCTATATATTCTTTAATATCGCTGAGTTTCTCGCTACCTTCTGCACCTAAATAATTAAACACAACTTCTGGATATTTTTGCTTTACCATTCGTGCACACTCTAGATATTCATAAAGCCCTTTGGTTTTAAGCATGCGGGCAATCATAATCATTGTCTTTGTATTTGTTATAGGCTTAAATTCAAAGTGTGATAAATCTATTCCAACACCACGAACAACGTGGCACTTTTCTAACGCAACTAGTTTTCTGTTAACAAACTCGTTTTTATCATCGTGATTTAAGAAAAACACTGCCTTAGAAGTTTTAAATGCAGATTTATAAAGTCTATTCACTACAGCACGAATAATCTTCCACTTTATTCCTGTTTTGATGTAAACGTCACCCACACCCTCAACCATAGAATAAACGTTTTTTACCCCTGCTTTTTTTGCTGCTTTAACGCCAAAAGTGTTAGGCTTTAATTGAAAGGTAAACACTACGTCTGGTTTTTCTTTCTTTATAATCTTTGTCAATGCTTTGGTATATTTTAATATAGCAAAAGGATTTAGACCTCTATTGTTTTGTTGTACACAATAAAAATCGACACCTAAATCCCTAACGTCTTTTTCTCTTAAATTGTCATGCGCAATTACGCAAACAGAGTGACCTTTTGCTTGCAAAAATTCTATCAGTTTTTTGCGAAAATTTATTACGTTTGCCGACTCTGTCATTATAAACAAATATTTCATTTGTTCTATTTTGCTCCCTTATGATTAAATATAACAGCTACTGTTTTGAACATGATTTTTATATCAAGCCAAATTGACCTTTTTTTGATATATTCAATATCGAGCAACACCTTTTCTTGTGGCTTTAAGTCGTATCCACCACTAACTTGTGCTAAACCCGTGATGCCTGGTTTTACTTTTAACCTTTGATTAAAGCCGTGAATATACTTTTCAAACTCGTTATAAAAACACTCTCTTTCTGGTCTTGGGCCAATGAGTGACATTGTGCCTATCAAACAACAAAATAGTTGTGGAAGTTCATCAAATCGAGTTTTTCTAAGTACTCTGCCAAATTTATATATTCTTTTATCATTATCACCACTTGACCAACGTGCACCATCTTTTTCGGCATCGGCATGCATGGTTCTAAATTTTATAATCTTAAATTTTTTGCCGTTAAGCCCCAATCTTTCTTGCGTATAAAAAACACTGCCCTTTGACGAGCATTTTATTATTATGGCAACGATTATAAAGGGCAAAACCAATATGCTTAAACAAATTAGCGAAAACAAAATATCAAAAAGACGTTTGAAAAATGAAAAGAAAGGCTTTTTTGGAACTTCACCTATTTGCTGTATAAAATACTCTTCTCCTTTTTCCACTTCAAAAGGTAAAACAACTGCCGACGTCAAGTCTTTTGAACTTGCAACCTCAGTATATCCTTCAACTAGTGAAACTTCTTTATTCTTTTTGTCATTTGTCAAAATACTCATATAAACCTTTTGCCCGTTTTTATTGTTTTTTAATGATATGATTTATTGGCGTTTTTACCCAAACACCACCTAAAAAATTATACTACAAAGTTTAACATTTGTCAAGGGTCATTTTCTTTTTATTTAGTAAATACTTTACTAAATGTTTGTTTTTTAACATAAAAAAATCCACTCTTAAAATAAGAGTGGATTTAAGTATCGATTTATTTTACTTACTATGCAGTTTTTTCTGCTCTTTCTGTTCTTTCCTCTTTTAACTTTCTTTCAATTTTTTTGAGGTGTGGGATTAAGAATATTAATAGCACAGAAAATGATAAAAGCCAACTTATAGGATAGGAAATGTATATCATTGTTATGGTTGGGTTCAATAAAAAGAAAGTGTTGAGCCAGAATATTCTAAAAAAGCAAACGAATATTAAGGTCACAACCATTGAAACAACACTTTTATCTAATGCACGCATAGCGTAAGCAAGCGTTTCAAAAGCACCTGCAATAAAATATAAAACTCCTATATATATTAACCTTAGCCTTGCAATTTGATATGCTGCTTCAGTTTCTATAAATATTGAAGTGAGTGGTCTTGAAAAAGCAAATGCAAATAGTCCAACGATAAGTTGCGCCGTACAAGCAGTTAAAATTGTAATAATAATAGATTTTTTAATTCTGTCAGCCTTTCCTGCACCATAGTTTTGGCTAACAAACGCCATGTTTGCTTGGGCGATTGCATTGCCCGTGACGTAAACAAAACCATCTATTTGATGCCCACCTGTGTTGCCTGCAATCGTTTGTGTGCCAAAGCTGTTTACGTTTGATGAAATAAGAACGTTTGAAAGTGCAAATAGTATGCTTTGAACACCTGATGGAACGCCAACTTTCAAAATTGCAGATAGCTCTTTTTTATAAATCCTAAATCGCTTAAATTCAAATTTTGAAAATCCCGTGCTTTTCTTCATTGCAATAAATGCTAAAACAGAAGCGATAAGTTGCGAACCAACCGTACCTATTGCCACCCCTTCTACTGTCATATTAAATACTGCTATAAATAACACGTTAAGTCCTACGTTAACAACACCTGATATTGCTAGATATATAAGTGGCCTTAAAGAGTCGCCAACGGCACGGAGCAAACTTGCTGAAAAGTTATAGAATAATACTATTGGCATGCCAATAAAATATATTTGCATATATTTTGTTGCGCCATCTAATAATTCTTTTGGGCAACCCATCCAAGTTAAAAATAGCTCTGAACAAAAATATCCAACAATAGCCAAAAATATGCCAGAAATTAAACTCATAGAAATTGCAGTTCCAACGATTCTTCTTGATTTTTCCAAGTTGTTTTCGCCAACACATCTTGCCAAAACAACGTTAGAACCACTTGATAAACCTATAAAAAAATTGATAAGCAAACTAACTAGTGCACTTGTTGCACCAACTGCTGCAACAGCATTTTCGTTAACCATCATTTTTAAAACGGCAATGTCGGTCGCATTGAATAATAGTTGCAAAATGCTGGTTAAAACCATTGGAATCGCAAATGCAATAAGCCTTTTAAATATCGGTCCGTTAGATAGGTCCACTTCCCTTTTGAATAGTTTTGCTGACATAATATATATTCCTTCCTTTTACACTTTGAGTGTTTTTTACTTTAACTATTTAAAAGTTTTTATATTGTTATTTTTATACGTTGTAAACTTAAACTTATATCCGTTTGATTCCACTTCTTCACTTTCATTTATGCATCGCCAATTTTCATTTTGGTCAAGATTTTCAAAAAATACTTCCGGCTTGCCATCTGCATCAACTTTTGTGACGAGAATTTCCGTGCAATACTCCAAAAGAAGTTTATAAATGCTTCCACCACCTATAACGAAAACGTCGTCGGGATTATAATTTTTAAGAACTTCGCTTAGCTCGGTTAAGTCCTTAACAACTATGCAACCTTCATAAACTTCGTTTCCACGGTGGAATACTATATTCGTTCTGTTTTTAAGTGGTTTTGAGTTAGGAAAAGACTTTAGCGTTTTACTGCCCATAACAACAACTTTGCCTTTTGTTTGTTCTCTAAAAAACGCCATGTCTAGTGGGATAGAAAACAAAAGGTCGTTATTTTTGCCTATTCCCCAATTTTTATCTACTGCAACTATTGCCTTCATTAGATAGCAACCTCTATTTTATCTTCTAATTTTGTATATTCATAACCTTCAAGCTTAAAGTCGTCTACAGTGAAATCATAGAAATTATTAACTTCTGGATTTATCCATAGCTTTGGTGCATCAAACTGTGGGTTTTTAAGTATTTTTTCGACTATTGGAACGTGCCTATCATAAATGTGTGCGTCTGCAATCACGTGAACGAGTTCGCCAACCTTTAGATTAGACACTTGTGCAAACATATGAAGTAGCACGGCATATTGAACAACGTTCCAGTTATTTGCAGTTAAAACGTCGTTAGAGCGTTGGTTTAAGATGCCGTTTAAGGTATCCCCCGTCACGTTAAAGGTCATTGAATATGCACAAGGATAAAGATGCATTTCGTGTAGGTCTTGAAAAGTGTAAATATTGGTCATAATCCTTCTTGAGCTTGGGTTGTTTTTAAGGTCAAAAAGAACTCTATCAACTTGGTCAAATTCACCTTCTTTATACTTATGCTTAACACCTAATTGATAGCCATAAGCTTTGCCGATTGAACCCGTTTCATCTGCCCAGCTATCCCAAATGTGACTATTTAGGTCTTTTATGTTGTTAGATTTTTTTTGCCAAATCCATAAAATTTCATCAATGGCTGACTTAAAGGCAGTTCTACGAAGTGATATTATAGGAAATTCTTTTGTTAAATCATATCTATTTACTATGCAAAACTTTTTAACCGTGTGTGCTGGTGTTCCGTCTTCCCATTTAGGTCTGACAGGAAGGTCTGTATCCCATGCGCCGTTATCAATTATGTTTCTGCACGTTTCAATAAAAATTTTATCTGCTAAACTCATTTTCTTTTCTCCTTATTTATATATCTATTTTGCTGTAAGCACTTTGCTCGTCACGCCGTTAATCATACCGAGCTTTCCAGACAAAGAATTGATTATTGGCTGTGGTGCATCCATTACAACGCTTATAACATTTAAGTTTTTTTGCCTATAAGGCACGCCCATTCTGCCGATTATGTATTCGCCAAAATCGTGAAGCAATGCGTTTATTCTTTGCACTGCATTAGTGTCGCTTACTATAATTGCAACAACCGAAATGCTATTTTCCATTTTCTTTCCACCTTATTTATTGTTTTATTTATTATTTTTTTCCCATTTTATCTAAACGGAAAATTTTTCTTATTAAAACGCAGACTGATATAATTGCCGTAAAACCAAGCACCACGCAATAAATTATTAGAATAAGTGGGTTATTTGTAAAAACACCCGTTATGTATAATATTAACCCTAAAATAGCAAGCAAAAATACGCCTTGCATACAAAATAACGATAGAACTTTATATACCACCTTAAAGCATATCTCAAATATCGTTTTAATTATTCCAAAAATTAAATTGTGCTTAAACAAAATCATTGCCTTCACCTAAATCAAGTTTGAAAAAAACTGCCCAACCTTATACAAAAAACCACTTATCGGGCGAATTTTAACAGCCCATTCTGGAACTACCCCCACAACCTGCTTTATATCGCAAGTTCCATATTCTTCACTTCGACTATCCTTACTATTAATGCGATTATCACCTAAAAAGAATATTTCGCCTTCTGCTAGCTCCCAACGGTCTTTATTAGACGAGCCTATTGGCGTTTTTGTGCCTTCAGTTAAATAGTAATCTTCATCTATTGGCACAAGCGTTTGATCACTATCTCCCACCCAAATTTTATCGTGTATGATTCGAACAATAGTGGTTTTTCCCTTTTGCCCGATTGCAATAGCTCGTTTTATAAGCAATTCATAGCCTTTGCCATCTTTACTTTCTTTTTCTCCATCAATTACTATTATGTCCCCTTCCTTAGGGGTTAAGTTCTTGTTTGCAAAAAGCACGTCACCCGAATTTAAGGTTGGATTCATTGAGCCACCATCTACACGCACACTGATATAAATAAACTTTGAGAATATAAAAATTGTTGTCGTTAGTAATAAAACAATGACCAAAAAAAGGGTAAAGGTTCTATCAGCCTTTGCCTTTTTATAAGCCTTTTCCATTAAACTATCGTACGCTTTATACATAAATTCCCCTAATTATAGTGAATAGCAGTTTTCTTTTATTGCTATTTAAAAACAACAATTAATCTTTTTTTTGATAAACTTTTATAATTTTTTGTAGTTCATCTGGCGATAAAAAAATCGCTCTCCCACACTTTGTGCATTTTATTTTAACGTCTGCCCCCAAGCGCACTATCTGCCACTCGTTGCCACCACAAGCATGGTTCTTTTTTGAAATTATCTTGTCCCCTAAACTATACGTCATATCTCTCCTGCAAAAAGATTATATCCAAAGCACGTTATTGATTAAATATTCTCTTTCTTCAACGATTATCTCTAACGCGTCTATTTTTTCATAATCCTTAATAGCCCTGCCTTCTGCCGTCTTGAACTTGTTCATCTCTATCATGGTGTTATGCCAAACATCGCCACCCAAAAGACTTATCTTGGCAAAATACTCAGTTTTGCTTCCAAAATAATCGCTGATAAGTTTTACGGTAAGTTCTGCTTTTTCTTTCAAATAAACGTCTAGCATAAGCATAGAACCATTTCTAGGCTGATATTTCTTGCTTGATATTGCAAAAGTTAAAAGCCCCCCACTGCAAGTGACGCCATTAATACCCATTGGCCCTTTCTTTTCCCTTACAATGCCATTGTTTACTATATCTATATTTTTAGTTGCCATGTTTGATGGTTTTGCAGGCGTGAATATACTTTGTGCGTTTTTTATTCTTGAAGAATATAGAATATTGCTTTTATAAGTATTATCAACCTGTTCAGGGTTAAAACGCTTTGCTATAATATTTGTGCTTAGTTTTAATCCGTTTTTATATTCTATGGTTGCATAAGTAAAAACTATTTCAGCCAAATTATATGGTTGATACTTGCACGTAAATTTGCCGTCTTGCCCTTTTTTTACATCTAACTTTTGCCAACAACGAAGGGCTGGATTTATCTTTTCTTCTGCAACAAAAACTTCAACCTCTTTTATTTCCTTGGCAAAATTTACGTCAGTTTGAATTTCAACAACAATCTTTCCATCACATAAATCACACTTGATTTCCGAACTGTTTGGCATATCAAGATTGCCATCGGCTAAATACTTTTCAAAAAACAAAAGTGCATTGTTATAGGCATCAAAATTAATTCTGTCAGTGTTGTTTTTAGATATATGCACCATACTATAAGTTTCTTGTGGAATTTTACTCATTGTGTCTTGTGCCCTGTCCACGTCAAAATTATTATCATTAGATGCACTCAATAATAGTGTTGGTGTTTTTATATGCATAGCATAAGATTGAGAATCTATGCCTGCGATAAATTGATATAATTTATCTGTGAATTGTGGCTCTGACTTGCTACCGAATTTATACATGCCTTTATATCCTATCCAACCCGAATTAAGGGCTAGCACAATGGCATCTAAATTTTGATCTGAACCTGCAACTTGCCAAAGTGCCGTTGCAACGGTTGACACGCCAAAAGCACCCACTTTTGATATAAACGGCAAGCTCATAAGATATTTAACTGCATATTTAAGAACTGCACACCATTCATACCAACAAGTTGATTTTGCATCGATTTTAATAGAATAAAGGTCTTGTTTGCTATTTTCATAATTTGCATAACTTATGCTTTGTGGATAGCCTGTAAAATCTTCTTTCCCTTCTTTATAACCAGCAAGGTCAACGGTTAAAACAGCATATCCTTTTGCCACCAAGTCCTTTGCTAATTTTGAATCTTTACATATATCAAAATCTTCCACAAGTAAAATTGCTGGACTTTCTGTTTTATCTGCACCACGCATAAGTTCGGCATAAATACTAACTTTGCCGTCTTTTACCGTTCTTCCTTCGATTAAAAGTTTTGAAAAGATTATATTTCCCTTATTTTGTTCTTGAACTATATTAGCACCAACATCGTCAGGCAAACTAAAGTTTTTCCATAACACCGTTGGGGTTAAAATTGTTTCAATCATACATACCTCATACAAAAACTACCCAAAAACTAAAAAAAATTATAATTTTAAGTTGATTTTTCGGTTAGTTTAGTTTATAATAGTTCTCACTCGTCTTGTTATAAGCGATACTACTGCTATTATATTATTATCTTATATTATATATCATTATTATCGTCAAAGCAAGCATTTTTTACATTTAGATATAATTTATTAAAGGGGAAAAAATGACCTGTTCTTTTTCAAAAGAGTTTTCTATCTCGGCTTTTACAAATATAGAAAACTTGTTTATAACAGAATATTTGCCTGTTGCTGAGGGCGATGCCGTTAAGGTTTACCTTTACGGACTTTTCCTTTGCCAGCACCCCGAAAGCGACCAGTCTGTTTCGGACATGGCCATGACTCTTAAAATGCAAGAAAAGGCTATTATTGATTGCTTTTTGTTTTGGGAAGAGTTTGGGCTTTTATCTATAATTTCAAAAGAACCTTTTGCCGTGCAATATCACCCTATTCGCTCTTCTACATTTTCAAAACCAAAAAAATATAAGGCAGAAAAATATTCTGACTTTACTAAGGGTCTTCAAGCACTTATCCCTAATCGCATGATTTCTACAAACGAATACACTGAGTATTTTGCTATTATGGAGACGTATTTTATCAAGCCTGAAGCAATGCTGATGATAGTTAAATATTGCATTGACAGAAAGGGTGGAGATATTTCTTATCGATATATTTCTAAAGTGGCTAAAGATTTTGGAAATAGGAGTATAAACACTGCTGATAAGGTTGAAAAAGAACTTTCTTCTTACATTGCCCAAACAGGAGTTCTTGAACAAATTTTACGTTCACTTTCACTTCGCCGTCAACCTGATATTGAAGATGCGAACCTTCTTAAAAAGTGGACGGGGGAACTATCTTTTGATAGCGATAACATAATTTTTGCAGCTTCTAAACTTAAAAAAGGAAGCATGGAAAAACTTGATGAATTTTTGCTTGAGCTTTATGCGCTAAAGAGTTTTTCTAAAGAAGAAATTGCCGATTATATGAATAAAAAGAAGGCTATTTATAACCTTGCTGTTAAAATTAACAAAACCTTATCTATTTACGTTGACGTTATAGATGCCGTTGTTGATACCTATACGAAAAAATGGCTATCATATGGTTTTGAAGATGACGCCCTTTTATTTATCGCTTCACACTGCTTTAAAAGTGGAAAAAATACCCTTCAAGAGATGGATGAGCTTGTTGAATTATTGCGTCAGCGTGGATTTATCACCTTATCTGGCGTGGGCGATTATTTTGAAGACATTAAGAAAAATGACGAGTTTATTTCTAAACTACTTTTAACTGTTGGGCTTAATCGCAGGCCTAATTCGTGGGATAGAGAAAACCTTAACGTTTGGAAAAGCTGGAATTTTTCTAACGAAATGATTTTAGAAGCAGGTAAACTTGCATCTGGAAAAACCTCTCCTATTGCCTATATGAATGGAATTTTGAGCAATTGGAAAAAGGAAAACATTTATAGCTTAGACAGTGTTTCTTCAAACAACACTAACTTAGAAAACTCGCAAGAAAGTTATAACAGAGAATATGAAAGAAGGCGTTCTATCGCCCTATCACGTGCACAAAAGAATAACGAAATCGCTATGGAAATTGAAGGTTTTGCTCAAATTTATAGCAGACTTAATAGTATTGAAAGAGATTTGGCTTTTGCTGAAATTGCTGGCGATAATACAACCATTTCTAAACTTGAAAACGAAAAGAAAGAGTTAACTAAAAACGGAGAAAGTCTGCTTAAAACAAAAGGACTTAACTTTGAGTCGCTCTCACCTATTTATGCCTGCAAAAAATGTAATGATACAGGGTACGTTGGCACACATAGATGCGATTGCTTTGATAAAAAATAACACTTATAAAAAAATAATGCTCAAGAGCGTTTGCCCTTGAGCATTTTTTGTTGATTTATTTTTATTTTCTATCTTCGAGTTTTATATATTCGTTTCTGCCGTTAGTAGATACGTATGCAGGACGAATAATTTTACCATTGTTATAAAGTTCTTCTAGTCTATGAGCACACCAACCAGACATTCTTGCAACAGCGAACATAGGTGTGAAAAGTTCAACAGGAAGACCAAGCATGTTATAAACGAAACCACTATAAAAGTCCACGTTAGCCGACACACCTTTAACAATCTTTCTCTTTTCGCAAATAAGTTTTTGTGAAATCTTTTCAACCTTGTCGTAAAGTTTAAATTCCTTATTTCTACCCTTTTCACTTGCAAGCTCTCTAACAAAGCCCTTGAAAACTTCTGCCCTTGGGTCAGAAATAGAATATACTGCGTGTCCCATGCCATAAACTAAGCCCGACTTATCAAACACTTCTCCAGCGAGCATCTTTGATATGTATGCGCTAATTTCTTCTTCATCTTCCCAATCTTTCACGTTTTTCTTTATGTCTGCAAACATATCCATAACTTTAATGTTTGCACCACCATGCCTTGGTCCTTTCAATGAACATAACGCTGCAGTTATTGTTGAATACGTATCAGTGCCTGCAGAAGTGACAACGTGTGTTGTAAAGGTTGAGTTGTTTCCACCACCGTGTTCAGCGTGTAAAATAAACGCAATATCTAAAACTTTTGCTTCGAGTTCGGTAAATTTGTTATCTGGGCGAAGCATATGTAATATATTTTCTGCAGTTGAATAATCTGGGCGTGGTCTATGAATATATAAAGACTTGCCTTCGTTATAGTGCATGTGCGCATTATAAGCATATACTGCAAGCATAGGCATAATAGAAATAAGTGCTAGGCTTTGCCTTAAAACGTTTTCAAGTGAATTGTCAAGTGCGTGATTGTCATAACTATAAAGAGCCAAAGTACACTTTGAAATAGCGTTCATAATATCTTTATTTGGCGCTTTCATAATAACGTCTCTAACAAAGTTTTTAGGTAATTTTCTATATGCAGCCAAAAGTTTGTTAAACTCTAAAAGTTCTTCTTTATTAGGTAATTTATTAAAAAGCAAAAGATAGGTTGCTTCTTCAAACCCTGCGCGCAACTCTTCATCATAGTTATCAATCATTTCTTTAACGTTGATGCCACGATAATAAAGTTCACCTGGAACAGGCGTTGACACTCCGTCAATAACTTTTTTAGCGATAACGTCTGAAATGTCGGTTAGGCCTGTGATAACACCAGCGCCATTTTCATCTCTAAGACCTTTTTTAACTTGATTATCCTTATATTCCTTTTCGGTAAACTTTGGATTTTTTTGATACAACTTAGAAAGTTTTTCAATTTCTACTTGTTGATAATGTGTATTTGTCATAATACTTCTCCCATAATTTAGGTTATTTTAGCATTTATTACTAAAAATGTCAAATAAATATACTAGTTATACTATTTGTTTTAGTTATAATACTACATATTTTGAAGTTTATATAAAAAAGAAAGGACTTAAGCGTTTTTACTTAAGCCCTTTTTATCTTTTCTTTTATTATTAGTCTTCAATTCTAATAACTGAATTTACCTTTATCATTTCGTCAAGTGCAGAAAGCTTATCAAGAGTTTTCTTTACTGCGCCTTCTAAACAAACGTGTGTGTTTACAACAATTTGAGCAGTTCCGTTTTCGCCACCAACTTGCTTAACTTCTGCAATGCTAATGTTGTTTTTAGCAAACGTTGTTGCTATCTTTGCTAAAACGCCTGCCACGTCTTTAACTGTTAAACGAATATAATATTTAGAAGTAAAATCACTGACAAACTTTGTTTCTTTGTTGCCTTGTTCGTTGTTTTTAAAGCTTGCATAGAAATATTCGTTATGTTTTGCTGCAAAAATAATATCTGAAACGATTGCACTACCTGTTGGAAGAGCACCTGCGCCCCTGCCATAAAGCATAATTTCGCCAACTGCATCGCCAACTAAGTGCACTGCGTTAAACGAATCGTTTACGCTTGCAAGTGGGTTATCATTTTTAATAAAGGTTGGATGAACTCTAACTTCAACACCCTTTTCTGTATCCTTGCCGATACCTAAAAGTTTAAGAGTATAGCCCATTTCTTTACCTTGTGCAATGTCTTCTTTAGTGATAGCCGTTATACCTTCTCTATAAACGTTTTCAATACAAATTTTCTTGTTAAATGCAAGGCTTGATAAAATTGAAAGCTTATACGTTGCGTCAAAACCTTCTACATCGGCTGTAGGGTCAAACTCTGCATAGCCTAAGCGTTGTGCTTCTTTTAATGCTTCTTCATATGACCAACCTTCGTAAGCCATTTTTGTTAAAATGTAGTTTGTTGTGCCGTTGATAATGCCTTTGATAGACAAAATCTTGTTTGCTTGCATGCCGTCGATAAGCGTACGAATGATAGGTACCCCACCCACGCAACTTGCTTCAAAAAAGAGTCCTGCGTTCATCTTTTTTGCTTCGGCTTCTAGTTCTGGCCAATGCTTAGCAAATAATTCTTTGTTTGAAGTGACAACAGTTTTTCCACTCATAAGTGCCGTTTTTACAAAAGTTTTAGCAACACCTGTGCCACCGATAACTTCTACAACGATATCTACTTCTGGGTTAGAGCAAACTTCTTCAATGCTAGATGCAATCTTGCTCTCTTCAATGCCGAGAGAAAGTGCTCTTTCTTTATTCTTTTCAAGAACGGCTTGAACTGTTATGTCAACGCCTTGAGTTTTTTTGAAGTATTCTCTGTTTTTTGTTAGAATTTCGTATGTGCCACCACCGACAACACCTAATCCTAAAATAGCAACGCCTGCTTTCTTTAACATAATAATCTCCTTTTATTTGTTAAGTTCGTATATAATTTTAAGCCCATCTAAAGTCAATGTTCTATCGACTAAATTTATGAGTTTTACTTCTTTTGCAATAATTTCGCCAAGACCACCTGTTGCAACTACCTTAATCTCATCAACACCAAGTTCTTTTTTTATTCTTTTAAGAATATTTTCAACTAAACCTGCAAAACCAAAGATGATACCTGCTTGCATGCAGTGTTTTGTGTTCTTTCCTATAACCGATTTTGGTGCATCGAGTTCTACCATTGGTAGTTGTGCCGTTTTTGTTGCCAAACCTTCAAGCGAAGTTTTAATTCCCGGTGCGATTACAACGCCGAGTAGTTCGCATTTATCAGTTATAATATCAAAAGTCGTGGCTGTACCAAAATCTATAACAACGATAGGGCCACCATACTTGTTAAATGCCGACACGCTGTTAACTATTATATCTGCGCCCACTTCTCTTGGGTTTTCTGCCTTGATGTTAAGCCCTGTTTTTATCCCCGGACCTATCATAATTGGTGAAATACCAAAAAAGTATTCGCACATATGGCAAATGGTATAGTTTAAGGCTGGAATAACTGATGAAAAGATAATTCCATCAATATCGCTCTTTTTTATATCCTTATCCGATAAAAGCCCAACTAAAACCGAACCGTATTCGTCTGCCGTTCTTGATATTCTTGATGACACCCTAAACGATGCCACAAGTTTATCGCCGTCAAAAACGCCGTATTTTATATTTGTATTTCCTAAATCTATTGCGAGAAGCATTTATTTTCCCCTAATTAGTTAGATTTTTTTAAGGCTTTAACAACCCTTTGTATCATTGGAATAAATATTAAATTTACTGCCATTTCTAAAACAAAGTTGAGCCAAATTATTGCAAAAACTGTTGTAAATATCGTTCCTGCAGTGCTTACTCCCATGCCCAAGAAGGTTGCCGTAGTATCTTTCATTAAAACTATACCGAGCATATAAATTCCTGTGTTTACAATAGGTAATATAACAGCACTCACGCAAACTGCCAAAAATTCCTTCTTTTTTGACAAGAACTTAAACACCAACCCAGACACTAAGCCTGCAATAGTTGTTTTGCCTATGCAAATTATGGTTAATATAACTGGGTGTGCTTGAAAAAGTGTTGCTGTAAAAGGTTCTCCACCGAGCACTGCTGCACTTATAAACACAACTAGTCCACTTGTAAAGCCGACTATTGCACCACCAAAAGCGCCAAGCAAAATTCCTGCAAATGCAATTGGAATTAAACTAAAGTTAAGGGTTACCCCAAACATAGGTATTGCACTTGCAAAAAGTTGCAAAACGATTACAAGTGCCACTAAAATGCCAAGTAGTGCGACATTTTTTGCTGAAAAAAACTTACTATTCATAATTACCTCCAATCAGATTTCTTTTAGAATATCTGTTGCCAAAAAATATTATTCGCCTTATTAGTCAGCCTTAAACAATAATGACTGCTAAGCATACAATAGTTATTTTATCACAAATTAACTTTATTCGCAAATAAATATAAGGTTATTTTAACAATTTTAAAGATTTATGCGTATATTGATATTAGAAAGCTCCACAAAACTAAAAAATTTACATAGGTGGAGCGATATATACTTTTGGAGGTATCTTATGCACAATTTTGATTTATTTGGTGGAAACAACTGCTGTCTTTGGATTTTGATAATTTTACTTATTATCTGTCTTTGTAAGAGTGGTTGCTTAAACGGCTTATTTAACAGTTGTTATTGCTTGCCTATCGCATTACTTTTAATTTGTTGCTGTTGTAAAAACGGTGGTTTCTTAGGAAACTACGGTGGCTGTGGCTGTAAATAACAGGGCTAATTAAAAGCAATAATAAAATTTCGGGGTGCATAATGTCACCCCGATTTTTTTGTGTTTTTAGAATTTCTTTAATACTATATATTGTATAAGAACAAAAAATATTTTACAAAAAATTTGTCGAAAATTATTGCAATGTCAACAAAAGTGTGTTATTATGTTTACATAATAATTTTTATAAGGGAGGGTTTTCTTATGGAAAACAACACAAAAACCAAAGAACCTTGTAAACTTGCAAAAAAAGTTGACTCTTTCTTTGGCGTTACAGCTCGTGGCAGTTCAATAAGAACTGAAATCATTGCTGGTATCGTTACCTTCTTAGCAATGGCTTACATTCTTACATTGAACCCAAGCCTTATCGTAGGTTTTGACAGACCTGTAAACTGGAACTCTGTATTTATCGCAACTGCATTAGGTGCTGTTGTTGGTACTGCACTTATGGCGTTCCTTGCTAAAATGCCTTTGGCACAAGCTCCTGGTTTAGGTCTTGACGCTATGGTTGGCGGTTTATTAGGTGGTGGCTTAATCGGTTATGCAATCTCTTTCGGTGCTGCTATGCTTCTCGTTTTAATCTCAGGCATATTGTTCTTGTTATTAAGCGTATTAAAGTTAAAAGGCACTTCTTTAAGAGAAATGATTTTTGATGCTATACCTGCTTCTGTTAGAGGCGCTATTTCTGTTGGTATCGGCTTATTCATCGCATTTATCGGTTTATGGCTTTCTAACATTATTATTTGGCCTGCTAACGGAAATCCTTTAGGATTAGTTCCATTCTCAACTTGGGATATGGACCTTCTTGCTGCACCTATCGTAACCTTAGTTGGTTTTGCAGTAATTGCAATCCTTGCTCACTTTAAAGTTAAGGCTGCCGTTATTATCGGTATTTTAATTGCAACACTTGCTGGTATCCCTCTTGGCGTTACTCAATGGTCTGGTGAATCTTGGGCTTTCTGGGAACACTTTGAAGGTTTCTTCTCTTTTGATGCTGCACAAGGTGGCACATTCCTTGCTCCTTTCTGGGATATTGAATTTGCTGGTGCTCCTATCATCAGTTGCATCATGGTTGTTATCACTTTCTGTATGATTGATATGTTTGACACTATGGGAACTGTTGTTGGTTGTTGCGCTCCTGTTGGCCTTGTTGATGAAAACGGCAAACCATTAAGTTATGATGGAATTATGAAGTCTGACTCTATCGCAACTTGCGCTGGTGCTTTATTCGGCACATCAACCGTTACAACATTCGTTGAATCTGGTTCAGGCGTTGCTGCTGGTGGTAGAACTGGTCTTACAGCTTTAACAACTGCTGTATTATTCTTCTTATCTATCTTCCTTCTTCCAGTATTCGCATCTATTCCTGGTGCTGCAGTTAATGCTGCATTGGTTTACGTTGGTTGCTTAATGCTTAAAGGTGCAAAAGATATTAAGATTGATTCTGTTGCAGATTTCGTTCCTGCATTCTTAACAATCGCTATGATGCCTTTAACATATTCAATCACAAATGGTATCGGCTTAGGTATTCTCTCATACGTTGGTATTAAACTTGTTGAATATATCGTTGCCGCTATCAAATATGCTATTACAAAGAAAGAAAAACCTGTTTGGGAAATGAATATTATTCTAATTATAATCGCTGTATTATTCTTAGTTTACTTCTTCGTTCCAACAACTTTCTAAGAATTTGTTAAACTTAAAAAGCCTTGCGAATTTTCGCAAGGCTTTATTTTTTTGTCTTTTTTGTTAGCGTTCTATACGCCCTTTTTTCTGCCTAAATCGGTGTTGTCTATCGTTCTATCTCTTAATGTCTTTTCAACGCTTGGCTTATCTTCATATCTATAATCTTCGCCATACTTTTTGATATATTTATCAATCACCATATGCGATGCATTTTTTGGTGCTTTTCCATTTACTTCTCGCTGATACTTAAAGAACTCATCGCTATCTTTTAGGTCATCTACCATTACCATATCTTCAAAGTAGCCTGTGAGTCTTACGCTCTTTATAATATCTCTAATATATTCTTTGTTTTGTTTTAACTTAACTAGTTCTGGGAAGTCTGCACCACCAACAAATAATTGCTCCCAATCCCTACCTTCATATTTTTTAAGCATATCACTTGCAATTTTAAGGTGGTTTAGTTCTTGTTCAAAATGCTCTAGCCATATCTTTTTGATTTGTGGGTGCGTTTCATCTTGATAGCAAGAATAATATAAATAGCACTCTGTATATTCGTGCATTACCCAACTTTCGAACATGGTGCTTGACGGGTCTATAAGCGAGCCATACCCCGTTACGTGTTGTTCTTCTATCATTGCAATTTCACTATATAATTTTCTTCCTAAGTCGCTGTGATAAAATGAGCCAACGTTCATATAATAGTTCATCGTTTGTTGTTCGGCTGCCGTTATGATATTTGCGTGTAGTCTTGTAATTAAACTATCTTGCCAGCAGTTTATATATCTTCTAACATCGTCATTAGGGTGTCTATGCTCAGAAATAGTTGGTCTTGCTGGTGTTAATTCGGTGTATTTGCCAACTAATCTTTCAGCATGGATACCTTCTTCCATATCGAGAAGATTTGCATATCTATAAAGGTGGTCAAAGTCTTCTAAAAGTGCAAAGTCAAGTTGCGCCTTAACAAATGGATTTGGTTCTTTTTGTGCTAAGTCTGCCGTTAAGTCAACAGCAAGTTGCTCATAGGCTATGGTAGTTTCTAAAATGCTTTCGTTAATAGGCTTTAAGGAAGATATTCTTTTTTGTTGAAATTGTTCTTCCCTTCTAACCCCTGCAATAACCCTTCTTACATCGTTATTAAGGCAGTGCCTGTTAAAGTGGTGCAAAAACCAGTTTGACTCGAACTCGGTGCCGTTCATTAAGATTACCCTTGTTTTTGTATAAGGGTCTGTTTGGTTTTTGTCATAAGGCTTTGGTGCTAAGTTATTAAAACTTGGATAACTTATTTTGCTTGTTTTTGGTAATTCTTTAAATGGATTCATACTCTTTATCTCCTTTTTATTCAAAGTATTGCCAAAATTAAAGTTGTTATACACTAAAAAAGACCTTTTAGCGTTAAAACTAAAAAGCCTTTTGTTTTATCGATTATATTTTTTTGTTAGTTTTCTTAAAAATGAAAACGACTTAAGTTTAACTTGCTTTTTTGAAAATCTAACCGACCAATTATTTTTATCGATAGTCCCCGGTTGATTTATCCTATAATCACTCCCCAAAAATAGCATATCTTGCATAGGCACGATAAATGTTTTTGCCTTTGATTTAGCCCCAAGCATTATTATTGCTTTTGCTAACCCTATTATGTCATCTGTTTTGCAGTTAATATCCATAATTTTAAGGCTGTTTTTTATACTTTTATAAAAGGTTTCATACTCGCTTTTATTTAGGCTACTAATTAGCCCCACCAAAGTATCGTTATCGTGCGTGCCTGTATAACAAATGCAGTTCTTTTGTATATTTTCTGGTAAATAAGGATTAACATTATCTCCATTAAACGCAAAAGATAAAACCTTCATATTAGGGTAGCCTAGGTTTTTTATTAACTCTTTAACGCCGTCATCAATAATGCCTAAATCTTCTGCAATAATTTTACTTTTGTCAATTTTTTTATGAATTGCACTAAATAAGTCATAAGATGGAACTTTTATCCACTCGCCATTTTTTGCATTACTGCTATTTGCGTCTATTTCATAATATCTATCAAGTGCTCTAAAGTGGTCTATTCTAACAAGGTCATAAATTTCTAACGCTTTTTCTACTCTATCTGCCCACCAACTAAAATTATCTTTTTGGTGCTCGGTATAGTCATAAACAGGGTTTCCCCAAAGTTGACCGTTTTCACAAAAATAATCTGGTGGCACGCCTGCCTTCTTTTTTATTAAAAGGTTTTTATCTAACTTAAATAAGTTGCTATTTTTCCAAACATCAACGCTATCATGTGCCACATATATAGGGATATCGCCCAAAATTTCAATGCCCTTTTTGTTGGCATAAGCCTTTAACTTAAGCCACTCTTCTTTTGCCACAAACTGAATAAACTCATAAAACAAAACTCTATCTTTATTTCTATTTTCAAACTCATTTAGGGCATTATCGTCTCTAAATTTAAGGGCATCTTCCCACTCATAAAAAGGTTTATTATTAAATTTTTCCTTTATCGCCATAAATAAGGCATAGTCTTTTGTATCTTTACTTTTTAAATGCCTAGTAAATTCTATCGAATTTTTATCAAACCTTGAAAATGCCTTTTCTAAAAGTGAATATCTATTTTTATATAGTTTAATGTAATCTACTCTTTTACTATCGTTAAAAAAGTTTTTAACTTCTTTTTTTGTTAATAAGCCTTGCGTCCTTAAACTGTCAGGACTTATATAATATGGACTAAAGGAATTTGTGCAAACCGAAGAATATGGCGAATTTCCATTTTGAGTTTGAACTAATGGTAAAATTTGCCACACCTTTTGCTTAGATTTAGCAAGCAAATCTATAAACTTATAACTTTCTTTGCCAAAATCACCTATACCATATTTGCTTGGCAAACTAAATATTGGCATTAAAACGCCACTTTTTCTAGACAAAACTTTTCTTTTCATATATAAAAATAAGGGAACAAAATTATTTTGTCCCCTTGTTAGTTTTTTATAACTTATTGATTTTGCTTTTACATATTATAATGCAAAACCACCATCAACCGATACAACTTGACCTGTTATAAAGTCAGCATCATCACTGCCTAAGTAATAAATTAAGTTTGCAACATCTTCTGGCTTTCCAATTCTATAGAGTGGTGTTTGCTCTTTTAACTCGTCTATATCTTCAGCCGATAAATGTTTATTCATCGGCGTATCTATAACGCCTGGGCATACGCAGTTTACGTTTATACCACTATAGCCAACTTCTTTTGCAAGCGCCTTAGTATAACCTATAAGCCCTGCTTTTGATGCTGAATATGCAACTTCCATACTGCTTCCCGTTATGCCCCACATGGACGAAACGTTGACTATCTTGCCACATTTACTTTCTATCATGCCTTTAAGCACTCTATTGGTTATTAGGTATACACTTTTTAGGTTTACTGAAAAGATTTTATCCCACTCACTTTCGGTGGTGTCGGTGATTAGTTTTGTTAGACTTATGCCAGCATTATTCACTAAAACTGAAAGGTGCTTAAAACTCTTTTCTACTATTTCCATCATCTTTGATATTTCGCTTGCAGAGTTTAGGTCTGCTTTTATAGAAAAAAAGTAGTCTCTTTTACCTTCTTTTTCAAGTTCTAAATAAAAGTCATCAATACTTTTTTTATTTGAATTATATTGACCTATAACAAAATATCCGTTGTCAATAAATTTTTTGGCTGTGGCTTTACCTATTCCACCCGATACGCCTGTGATAAGTGCTGTTTTCAATGCTAAATATCCTTTCTTTGTTATTTATATTTATTCTAAAATAAAAATGTGAATATTCAATAATACCCACAAAATAAATTTGTGGGCATTATCATATTATCGGTTATATTTTTATATTAGCCTTTAACTCTTTCCATGTATTCGCCTGTTCTGGTGTCAACTCTGATGAGTTCGCCTTCTTCAACGAACATTGGAACTTGAAGTTTTGTGCCTGTTTCAAGAACTGCTTCTTTTGTTGCGTTTGTTGCTGTGTTACCTTTAACTGATGGGTCTGCTTGTACTACACGAAGAACAACAAAGTTTTCGCATTCAACAGAGAAAGCAACGCCTTTATATGACCTTACGATAACAGGGTCGTTTTCTTTGATGTATTTTAATGCATCTTCAACTTGTTCATAGTTGAGTGGTGTTAGGTTGAACTCTTGGTCCATAAAGTAATAAAGTTCACCATCTGTATAAGAATATGTCATATTCCTTGTTTCGATTTGTGCTTCTTGAACCTTTTCTGTTGGGTTCCAAGTTTTTTCTAACACTTTGCCTGTAACAACGTTTTTCATTGTTGTTCTAACGAAAGCTGCGCCCTTACCTGGTTTAACGTGTTGGAATTCAACGATTGTCCAAATGCCACTTTCATATTCGAATGTAACGCCCTTTCTAAAATCGCCTGCTGTAATCATATTGATTTCTCCTTAAAATTTATATCTAATTTTTTTCTTTTATTATCATAAGCTCTTTACTATCTGTAAAAAGTCTCTTGATTCCATCTTTTGTAAGTAGCACGGTATCTTCAATTCTTATACCATACTCACCATCGAAATATACCCCCGGTTCTATGGTAAAAAGCATATTTTCTTTTAACTCATTTTTCTTTTTTGGTGAAAGAAAAGGATATTCGTGAACTTCTAAGCCTATGCCATGCCCTAACGAGTGAGTGAAATATTTTGCTAAGCCTTCTTTTTCTAAAACATCTCTTGCATAGCCGTCTGCGTTATCGGTCATATCCCCACACTTAATGCTTTTTTCTGCCGTTAGGTTTGCTTTTAAAACTAAGTTATATCTATCTATAAAGTCTTTTGGTGGATTTCCATAAAACATTGTTCTTGTAATATCCGATGAATAGCCTTTATATTTAGCACCCATGTCTATTAAAACAGGCATATCTTTTTCAAGCCTTGTGCCGTTGGATTTATGATGTGGAACTGCCGAGTTTTTAGAAAACGCAACTATCGTTTCAAACGAAGTTCCTTCTGCGCCATGCTCGATAATTTTTTCTTCTATTATCTCTTTAAGTTCAAGTTCGGTGATGCCTTTTTTAAGGCTTTCTAAAGCGCTATATAATGTTTTCTCAGCAATCTCGCAAGCAACTATTGTTTTGTCAATTTCATCACTTGTTTTTTGCGAGCGCATTTCACTAATTATCTCGCTACTATCTTTGATTTCAAAGCCCCACAACAAAAACTCGTTATACGCTTTAACAGTCGTTTTCGAAAAGTCTAGATAAAGATTTTTTGCTTTTATTTCAGTTAAAAAATCTTTGACATCACTTATATCTTTTAAGAGTTTTACATCGATGCCGTCTTTAACTAAATTATCCTTTACCCCTAAATATGACCTTGCATCTATAAAGCAAGTTTTTTTGTCGGCTAAAACCAAATAGCCTTCTTCAAGGGATGATTTAATAAAATATTGACTTGTCAAATCATCGAGAACAAGACAAGCATTTTCATTGCTAAAAGGATAGTTTTTCATTTGACCATATTATTTTACCAAAAAAATTAAATTATGTCAATTGCCATAATATATATTTTGCATATTTAATGCGTCTAAATCTTGCGTTCCTGCCGATTCGCATATAATATATGGGCTTAAATCAAGTTTTTTAAGCGCTGATGCAAGTGGAGTAAAATCTGGACCATAATGGTCATCTTCAAAAGTTAAATGTCTTACTTCACCTTTAGCAGAATACTCTATTTTTGAAAAATGGATATGAAAGTTTTTCATTTTTTCATAGCCGAGTTCATCTATCATAAATGAAAGTCTATATAAATAATCCTGTTCGGTTTTTAAACTTCCAAACTCCCTTGCGTTGATATGCCCAAAATCTACACATGGGGTGTAAATTTTATCTATCTTGCAAAACTTGGTAATTTCTTCAATAGTGCCTATTTGACCGAGTTTACCCATTGTTTCTGGGCAGTATATAAGGTCATCAAGCCCATTTTCATAAATTATATCTCTTAAACTTTCAAGCCTTTTTATAGTTAGTTCAACTGCCTTTTCTCTACTCATTTTGCCTTGGCTTGCTGGGTGAAAGACTATTCTTTTGCCACCCATAAGTTTTACCTTTAGAGCAGATTGCAAAATGTAGTTATAAGACTTAACTGCATTTTCTTCTTCTGGGTTTGCAAAGTTTATATAGTATGGTGCGTGAACGCTTATTTCCACACCGTTTTCCTTAAAGGCATTGCCTATGCTAACGGCTTTTTCATCGCTTAGGTTAACCCCACGACCAAATGAATATTCAAAGCAAGTTAGCCCCAAATTTTTAACCCAACTAGCGCTATCTTCACTCTTAGAAAAGCCTGCTTGGTTAAAGGCTATTGAGTTGCCACTTGGACCAAATTTAATCATACTTTCCTTCCTTTGTAGCCGTTAGGTCGGCTGTAAGTTGTGATTTTAAGTCAGTGGTGCTATCAAACTTTTTAATCTCTCTAATATAATCTAAAAATAGCACTTCAATTTCCTTGCCGTATAAATCGCCACAAAAATCTATGATATGCACTTCAAGTAGTTTTTGTTCTAAGTCAAAAGTCGGTCTTGCTCCATAGTTGATTATGGCATAATAAGTTTTATTTTCTAAAATAACCTTGCCAGCATACACGCCGCCACGAAGGTTAAATTTATCTTTATCTAAAACAATGTTTGCAGTTGGAAAGCCAAGACCAGTACCCACCTGTCTATCTTTTACCACTTTGCCACTGATAGAATATTCTCTTGCAAGAAGGGTGTTTGTGCCCTTTATATCCCCTTTAGCAAGCAAACTTTTTACAAGGGTTGTCGAAACCTTTTCACTGCCAAAAGATAGCGTGTCCACTATTATGTGCTGTTGACCGTTTTCCTTTGCATAATCGGTTAAATAGGCTGTGTCCCCCTTTCCAAACGCACCAAAGGTATAATCAGCACCACTAACATAGTAAGCAATATTATATTTTTTGTTTAGGTCATCTAAAAAATCTTTTCTGTCGGTGGATAAAAACTCTTTTGTAAGTGGTGCAAAATAAATTTCATCAGCCCCCAAACTTTTTAAGAATTTTTCTCTTTCGTTTGTTAAAAAAACGCACTTATCCTGCCCACCGATAGCACCTTTTAAGTTTCCCAAAAAGGTAACGATGGTAAGAGACATATTGTTCTTTTCGGCTATGTCTTTTGCCCTTTTTATAACCCTTTGATGTCCTAAATGCACGCTGTCAAAATAACCGAGTGCAACAACTGTTTTATCTAACATAAGAATTTATCCTAAGAATTCCATTTTCAACTTTCCCAACGCCTATAAAAGCGCCTTGATTATACACCCTATACACGCCATCATTAAATCCATAGTTTTCATACACGCCGTCAAGAATCTTTTGGGCTTGTCCACAAGTTAAATTAAGTTTTTCAAAACTTACTGCTTCATCTGGTGCGATAACATATTTTTCAATGTTGTCACTCTGCTTAAACTCATCTACCCCTATGCCATTTTCCATTGTGAAGATGCCACACCTTGTTCTTGTGAGTTTACTCATAACGCCAAGTGAGTTTACTGCTTTTGCGATGTCCCTTGCGAGTGAACGAATATAAGTTCCACCCTTGCAGTCAATTTTAAACTCAAATTCGTTTTCGCTTATTTGCGATAGACACTCTATGCCTAGAATACAAACTTTTTTGGCATCGAGTTCAACTTCTTTACCTTCTCTAGCAAGTTCATAACTGCGTTTGCCGTTTATACACTTTGCCGAATAGATTGGTGGGACTTGCATAATTTCGCCCACAAAATCACCTAGTACCCCCCTAATCTCTTCAAGGGTTGGTACTTTATCTGTCCTTTCGGTAACTTGACCTGTTATGTCAAGCGTGTCGGTGGTATAACCAAAAATAAAACGAGCAATATAAGTTTTTTCTTTATCGAGTAGATATTGAAAAAGCCTAGATGCTTTGCCTATGCCAACAGGAAGCACGCCTTCTGCCATAGGGTCAAGTGTGCCCATATGTCCACATGGCTTATTAAATTTTTTCTTTACTGCCCCCACAGCATAAGCCGAACTCATGCCAGATGGCTTTATTATATTTACAAATCCCGTCATATGTTTGTGATTTTAAATTGCCTTAATATAAATAACGATAATCGATTAGTCTATAATATGTCTTTTTACTGCAAGATAAATTTTATCAACAACTTCTTCGTATTCGCCTTGAATTTGGCAACCACTTGCTAGCATGTGTCCACCACCACCAAAAGTTGAGGCTACTTCATTGACGTTTGTGCCTTTAGAACGAAAACTGATTTTATATTTATCCTTGCCTATTTCTAGTATGCAAGCGCCAACTTCAACGGTATCTATACCCATAATAAAGTCGATAAAACCTTCTGTTTCATCTGGTTTTGCACCACTACTGATTATATCCTTTTCAAAAACCGAAGCAACGGCAAGTCTGTCATCAAGAAAATACCTGATTTTAGACATTGTTAAGCCAAATAGTTTTGCCCTTTCTTTTGTTTGTTTTGAAAACATGTGAAAGTAAATTTTATTTAAGTCAGCACCTTTAGCGACAAGTTTTGATGCCGAACTTAGAGTGTTTGGCGTTACGTTTTTATGCCTAAAGTTACCCGTATCGGTCATTATTCCCATTGCTAAAAGGTTTGCAATTTCTTCATCTATTTGCACGCCCAAACTTTCTATAAGTGCCAAAATGTTTTCGCAGTTACTTGCATTATCAATAACTAAATTTTCTTTTGCATATCTTGTGTTTGAAACATGGTGGTCGATAGAATAGGTGTTTTTATGCTTTGAAAACTCATCATAAAAACTACCAAGCCTTGATATATCTGCGCAATCTATTGCTAGCATTGCTGAATATTCGCCACTAAAAGTATTTTCAACAAGGCTTGCACTTTTTAAAAAGAAAAATCTCGACGGAACGGTGTCGTCGCAAAAGACTTTAGCCTTGATGCCGAGATTGTTTAGTGCGTGAAAAAGTGCAAGTGCCGAGCCAAGCGTGTCACCATCAGGTCTAATGTGACAAAAAATTGCCACACTCTTTTCCTTTTTTAGTTTTAGCGATAACTCTTGTATAGTTTTCACTTACTTTCTTCCTCACTGATTTTTTTGAATATTTTATCCATTTTATCGCCATATTCCATAGAGCCGTCTAGAATAAACTTTAACTCTGGAACTGTGCGAGCACGCACCACTTTTGCAAGTTCAAACCTGATTCTTTTTGCATCGTTTTTAATGGCTTCAAAAGTGGCAAGGCTCTTTTCTTTGTTTGTTGAATACACGCTGACATATACCTTAGCAAAAGATAAGTCGTTTGTGCAGTCAACTGCTAAAATAGAAAACATTTCTGTTATGAGTGGATTTTTGAGTTTTCTTGAAATAATATCGTAAATTTCCTTTTGTAGTTCGCTATTTATTCTATCACTTCTTGAAATATTACTTTTTCTTCTCATTAATTTTTATTTTCCTCTACTTGATAACTTTCAATAAAATCGCCAACTTTGATGTCGTTAAACTTCTCTATGCTGATACCACATTCAAAGCCTTGTGCAACTTCTTTAACATCATCTTTAAATCTCTTTAATTGGTTAACATTACCTTCGCATATCATAACGTCATCACGATAAATACGAAGTTTGCCGTTTCTTATAATCTTACCTTCAGTTACATAGCAACCTGCAACTTGACCAACGCCTGAAATCTTGAACACTTCTCTAACTTCTGCTTTACCCATATAAACTTCAGTAAACTTAGGTGCAAGCATACCTTTAAGCGCTCTTTCAACGTCTTCGATTGCCTCATATATAACTCTATAAAGTTTAATGTCAACGCCACTTCTTTCAGCAATTTGTTTTGCATTTGAGTCTGGTCTTACGTTAAAGCCGATTATGATTGCATTTGAAGATTCTGCAAGCATAATGTCTGATTCTTTAATAGCGCCTGCTGCTGCGTGAATTACGTTTACCCTAACTTCTTCGTTAGATAGTTTTTCAAGCGAACTTTTAACTGCTTCCACTGAGCCTTGAACGTCTGCTTTAACGATGAGTGGAAGGATTTTCATTTCGCCTTCTGCAATCTTGTTAAATACGTCGTCAAGAGTAACCTTGCTTGCTGCTTTAAGCATATTTTCTTTTTCTTTGTTTTGTCTTTCTTCAGCAACGAGTTTAGCAAGTTTTTCGTGTTCAACTGCATACAAGATGTCGCCTGAGTTTGGAACTTCATCAAGACCCATAATAGATACAGGTGTTGATGGACCTGCACTTGTTACCTTTCTACCCTTGTCATCGGTCATAGCCCTAATCTTACCTGTAACTGTGCCAACGATAACGCTATCAGCAACACGGAGTGTGCCGTTTTGAACGAGAATTGTTGCGATTGGACCTTTGCTTTGGTCAAGTTTTGCTTCAATTACAACGCCCTTAGCCTTTCTATCTGGGTTTGCTTTTAAGTCTTTAATTTCAGCAACAAGGTTAATGTTTTCAAGCAAGTTGTCAAAACCTTCGCCTGTTTTTGCTGAGATAGGACAAAGTATTGTGTCTCCACCCCATTCTTCAGGGAGCAAGCCGTGTTCGGTGAGTTGAGTTTTTATTCTTTCTGGATTTGCTTCTGGTTTATCCATCTTGTTGATTGCAACGATGATAGGTACGTCTGCTGCTTTTGCGTGGTTAATTGCTTCAATAGTTTGTGGCATTATACCGTCATCAGCAGCAACAACAAGTATTGCAATGTCTGTTGATTGTGCACCACGAGCACGCATTGCTGTAAACGCTGCGTGACCTGGAGTGTCAAGGAAGGTGATTGTTTCACCACCAACTGTAACTTGGTATGCACCGATATGTTGTGTGATACCACCTGCTTCGCCAGCAGTTACGTTTGTCTTTCTAATTCTATCAAGAAGTGATGTTTTACCATGGTCTACGTGACCCATAACTGTAACTACAGGTGGACGCTTTTTAAGGCTTTCTGCTGTATCAACAACATCATCAAAGCCTTCGCTTAAAACATCTTCTGCAGTTTTATCGAGTTTGAGTTCAAGTTCTATGCCAAGGTCATCGGCAATAAAGGCAGCAGTATCAAAGTCGATTGAATCGTTGATAGTTTTCATAATGCCTTCTTTAAATAGCCTTTTTGTAATTTCAGCAGCAGTGATACCGATTTTTTCACTTAAAACCTTTAGTGGAATAACTTCGGTTGTGATTACTGCCTTTTCAATTTTGATTACATTTACTTCGGCCTTTTCTTTTGCCTTTTTAACAGGTCTAAACTTTCTATAGCCACTCTTGTTTTCATCAAAGTCATCGATATCTACTTGACCTCTAATAAGAGCACGCTTATTGATAACATGCTTATCTTCAAAAGACCTTTCGCTCACTTGCTTTTTCTTTGCAAAATTACGCTTGTCTTCTTTTTGAATGACAGCAGGTGCAACAAAAGTGCTTTGTTGTGGCTTTTTGTTAAAACCACCTTGGTTTGGTTTATTAAACTCTGGTTTTGCTTTAAAGTTTGAACCATCTTTCTTTGGCTCAAATTTTTGTTGTCTTTCAAAAGGTTTATCCGAAGGACGGAACTCCCTTTGTGGACGCTTAAAATCTTTATTATCACGGTCACCACCAGCCGTGCGTGGTGGTCTTTGGATAGGAACTTCTCTACGTAAAATGAACGATGGGCGAGGTGGCTCAGCCGGTTGCTCTTTCACTTCGCTAGAAGGTTCTTGTGGCTTTTCTTCTTTTTTATCTAAAGCCTTTTCTTCTATTTTATCAGCCACTTTTTTAGGTTCTGTTTGTGGCTTTTCTTGTTCCTTTTTAATTGGCTCTTCTACTATAGTTTTTTCTTTCTCTACCATAGCACTTTCTTTTTTAGGTGCTATTTCTTGCGCTAAAGGTTTTTCTTCAGCCAAAAGTTTTTCTTGACTTTCCTTTTCTTTTTTTGCTAGTTCTAGAGATTTTAACTTTTCTTCAAGCAATTTTTTATATGCTTTTAAGTCCACAGCCACCTTATCGGTTGTTTGGATAAAAGTTTTGATGTTGCCATCTTCTATAATTTTTCCTGCTTGCTTTATATTATCAAAGCGCATATTGTTCTTTTCAGCCATTTAATTCTCCTAATTACTTTGAGTAAAATCGTTATTACTATTATCTAAAATTGCCTTTGCAAGTGCCTTATCGGTCACTGCCATTACCTTTGAGTTTTCCTTATGTGTAATTTCTTCAAGTTTAATATCTTTTGTTATTATCATTGGACAATGATATTTGTTTGCAACTTTTTGTGCTTCTTTTATGGTATTTTCACTTGCAGAACAGCACACTATTAAAAGGTTTATGCTCTTTAAGGTTTGTACGGCGTTCATGCCTATTCGATATTTTTTCGCACGGATTGCAAAACCTATAAAGGTTTGCGCCTTAGTTTTGTTTTCCAAGAAAATCCTCCAAAATACTATCGTAAACGCTTTCTTCAACTTGGCAGGTAAACGCCCTGTTTAACAACTTTTGCTTTTTGAGTTTGTGAATACAATTTTCATCATTACAAATATAAGCACCTCTGCCGTTGAGTTTGCCCGTTAAATCTAGTTTGATTTCATCATTAAACTTAACTATTCTTAGTAACTCTTTTTTTGGTTTTGCCGTTTTGCACGCTATACATGTGCGAATTGGCACTTTTTTTTCCATATTACTCGGTTACCTCTTCACTTTCTGCACTCACATAGTCTTCAAGTTCGTTAATTGCGTTAGATTCGCTTTTAACGTCTATCTTCCAGCCTGTAAGTTTAACTGCAAGCCTTGCGTTTTGACCGCTTCTGCCGATTGCAAGTGAAAGTTTATCGTCTGGAACAACTGCCATTGCACTTTCATCACCCGTTTGGATTACCTTGATAACCCTTGCTGGTGAAAGTGCGCTTGAAATAAATTCAAGTGGGTTTTCACTCCATGGAATAATATCAATTTTTTCACCACCGAGTTCAGCAACTATTGCGTTTACTCTTGCACCTTTGCTACCAACGCATGCACCTACTGCATCGATTGATGGGTCTTCGCTATAAATTGCAATCTTTGTTCTTTGACCTGGGTCTCTTGCAACGCCTTTTACTTGAACTATGCCTTGCTTAATTTCAGGAACTTCGTTTTCAAATAAACGCTTAACAAGACCGTTTGCTGTTCTTGAAACTATAATTTGAGCAACCCTACCAGAACTCTTTACTCTCTTAACATAAACATTGAGCCTTTGGTTGAGTTCGTATTTTTCGCCTGGAACTTGGTCTTTTGGCATAAGCACGCCTTCGATTTGGCTTCCACCGATTTCTACATACACACAGCCTTCTTCTATTCTGCGAACAGTACATGTCATAAGTTCGCCTTCTTTATCTTCGAATTCGTTTACTGTATTTTCGTGTTCGATTTCACGAAGTTTTTGAAGTAAAACTTGTTTTGCTGTTTGTGCTGTTATTCTGCTGAAATTCTTTGTTGAAATTTCAACTGAGTGTTGGTCGCCAACCTTGTATGACTTTTTAATTTCCTTGGCTTCTTCAATGCTCATTTCCTTATCAGCATCTAAAACTTCTTCAACTATTGTGCGCACGCTATAAACTTTTATTGACTTTTTTTCTGGATTGATTTTTACTTCAACAGTGCCACCAACAGTAGCGTTCTTCTTGTAGGCAATGCTTAGCGCATTTTCAAGTGCAGAAATAAATTCGTCTTTTGAAATACCTTTTTGTCTTTCAAGTTCGTCAAGTGCAGCAAAGAAATCTTGATTAATCATTGTTTTCTCCTTAATATTTATCCTAAATTAAATTTTTTTATTATTCAAAGTCAATGTATTCGTTTACTTTGACTATAGTTTTTAGTTCGATTGTAAAAGTGTTCTTTTCATCAACTTTTAAGGTTATCTTTTCTTTATCATAACTCATTAAAATTCCATCATAGAATTTTTTACCCTTAATCGATGCATAAAGTTTAACTTCTACCCTTTGACCTATGTGCGATATAAAATCATTATCTGTCTTAAATGGTCTATCGATACCTAAACTTGAAACATTTAACCTATATGGCAAGCCAAACGTTGGGTCAAGTTCATCAAGTGGCTCGTTTATAGCGTTATGAAAAAGTTCACAAGTATTTAGGTCAACGCCACCTTCTTTATCGATAAAAAGTGTTAGTTCTGGGTTTTTGCCCTGCTTAAACTCAACTTCCACGCAGTCGATACCAAGTGGCTGTGCTATTTTTTGTGCAAATTCTAATATTTCTTGGTTAGATTTTACCTTCATAACTCTCCCTTATAAAAAGATATGAGAACGGGTTTCCGTTCTCATAAGTCAAGCATAATATTTAAGTATCCTTATTTTAGCATATCTTTTTGATTTTTGCAAGCGTTTTTCACGCATTTTTTATTTTCATCATCTCTATAAATGCTTCTGCCGTTGCATAAGCATCAGAAAGCGCCCTATGGTGATGAAAAACTATAGAAAAATTATCGGCAATAGTGTGCAAATCGTGATGCTTTAAGTGTGGCAACACGTTTCTTGCAAGTTCTAAACTATCAATGACCTTGTTTTTCACTTCATAGCCAGATGCACCTGCAAAACGCTTTAAGAATTTCATATCAAAGTCAGCATTGTGGGCAACTAGCGTAGCGCCGTCGATAAACTTTATAAAGTCAGGCATAACTGCATCTATCTTTGGCGAATCTTTAACCATGTCTTCGGTAATTCCCGTTATCTTGGCATTTTCTTCCGAAATATGATAGTCTGGCTTAATAAGAGTTGTAAATTGCTCTACCACCTTACCTTCTATAAGTTTTACAGCACCTATCTCGGTTATGCCGTGATTCATATAGTCAACGCCTGTAGTTTCAAAGTCGAACACCACTATGGTGTCATTTACAACTTCTAAAGGCAAAACTTCTTCTTTATCGAACACGCTTTTAACTTTTACGCTGTCCCTTGCTGGCGATGGGAATATAAGTCTATATTCTTTTGGTGCACTCTTTTTATATTTGTCCTTCTTTACAAAATCTTTTGGAAAAGTGCAACGATTGATTTTTTCAAAAGTGAACGACCTTCTTCCGTTATATTCGCCTATGTTGCCACGAGCAATGATGGCTTCCCCCACCGTGATGTCTTTGATTTTATGGTAGGTTGATTTTTTAGAAAAATACACCCCACTAGTTTTACCCGTTGTGTCATCGATATTGATGATTAAAAACGGCTTATCGTTTTTGGTCTTTCGCTCTTGAATCTCGGTTACTACACCACAAACGGTAACATTTCCTTGATGAGCATCTTCAATATAGAGTGCAACATCGCCAATATTTACATCATCTATTACAACCACATCTTGAACTTTTATCGTTCTATGCTCTATCTTTTCAATTTCTTCTCTATACACATTGTCATCTAGCAAACTTATAGATTCTTGTTCTTCTTTTATATCAATAGTGCCTGTAAAGTCCGAACAAAACATCTTTGATAAGTGACTGTTTAGTTTTGTAAGCACAGAGTTTCTGTTTACATACTCAGCACCGTCTTTTGTGAGTCTTAATGTATATTTAACGACATTACCCACCACGCTTGATAAAATATCGGTAGTTTTTAGAAAGATAGAAATTGATATATAGTTTTGGCTTAAAAATCTATAAATTTCGGTATTTATAAGCTCATCGTTGCTAACGATTTTTTTAACGCTAACTTCGACTGTAGAAAAAATTGGCGCAGTGATTTTTTCGGCTTCAGCCAAAATGGTCTTTTGAAGATTTTCATCAACTGCTTGGTCGCAAATAAAATTATACCTTACCTTGCAATCCTTTCTTTCTATCTCTATTGAGTTTAACCGAATATTATTAAGCCTTGGGTCTATCTGCCTAAGGTCAGTAATAAATTCAGCACTGCCTTTTATCGTGTACATTTATCAATTTCCTCAAAAAACTCTTTTTCTACTTGGTCTTTATTTACCTTTTTTATTATTTCGCCTTTCTTAAAAATAGCACAGCAATCCTTTGCGCCTGCTATCCCTAAGTCTGCATCTCTTGCTTCGCCTGGGCCGTTAACCACGCAACCCATAACGGCAATCTTAAGTGGTTTTTTAATTTTTGCAGTGTATTTTTCAACCTTTTGTGCAAATTCCATACAATCCCACTCGCATCTGCCACAAGTTGGGCAAGCGATTATCTTTACGCCGTCATATAAGTCAAGTGCCGAAAGTATTGAACGGCCTGCAATAACTTCTCTCATAGTGTCAGCAGATAGACTAACCCTTATGGTATCCCCTATGCCCTTAAGCAATAGCGCACCTATACCTATAGCGTTTTTAATAACGCCATTATACTCTGTGCCTGCTTCGGTTATGCCGATATGTAGTGGATAATCGGTTTTTGACGCAACGTATTCATAAGCCTTAACAGCAAGGTTAACGTCCGATGCCTTTACCGATATAACTATATCTTCCACACCATACTTTTCGAGAAGTGCAACATTTTTCAAAGCACTTTCGCCAAGCGAAATTTCACTTTTGCCATATTTATTTAAAAACTCTTTTTCTATGCTTCCTGTGTTTGCACCGACTCTAACAGGAATTTTTGCGTTCTTTAGCGCTATAGCAACTTCTTTTACATTTTGCTCCGAGCCGATATTTCCTGGGTTAATTCTAATCTTATCAGCACCACCATCTATAGACTTTAGCGCAAGCCTATAATCAAAGTGAATATCTGCAACTAGTGGCACGCCCGTGCGCTCTTTTACCACCCTAAACGAACTTGCATCTTTTTCATCAAGCACTGAAAAACGCATGATGTCAAGCCCTTCTTCTTTTAAACGCAAGCACTCTGCCACTGCATTTTCAATGTCAGAAATCTTATGCGTTGACATAGATTGGATTTTTATTCTTTCATTTCCACCGATAACGGTGTTACCTATATAAACTTTTTTACTCATAAAATTATTATATCATAACTTTTTTTAATTGTAAAGAAAATATTTAAAAGCAAAAGAGAGCAAAATTTGTAAAAAACCAATTGGCTTTTATAACTTTACTCTCTTTTAAAAATTTTTATAGCCCTGCCCTATATTTATAATAAAGCGCCGTTTGTTCATAATAAAAATCTAGATACATCATCAGTTCTTTATCTGCAAGGAAACTTTGATATGCTGTTAGTGGCTCTAAGGTGTCATAATATGCAGTAATGCAAGTTATAACATCTGCAAAATACCCCATTTCGACAAGTTGGTCTTTTGTATATTCGGCTGCCTTAACATCTAAATACCTAAGATACAAACTGCATTTTGATTCTTTTATAGAGTTTGAAAAGCGTTGTTCTTTTTCGTCTAAACTATTGTTATACTTAAAAACTTCTATTCTCTTTTTTTCTCTTTCATCTTTTAGTTCAATAAACTTTTTTTGTATTTCTTTAGCATGAATATCGCTAAAATACTCACTGCTGTTTGAAAGGCTTGAATTTAGCAACTCTATCTCTGCACTATAGCCTGCAATCTTTTCATTTTTTTCTTGCATTAAACTTGCAAGTTTTAAGTTTTTGCTATCTTCTAATTGCGCCGTTTTATCTACTATTACAGATGAGTTTAATAACCCCGATTTTGATGCTTGGTCTTTAACTTTTATAATGCTTTCAGCGTATAGTTTGTTTATGTTTTCCACTTCTTCAGCATAACTTTTTTCAATCAAACTTAATTTTTCTTGTAGTGCAGATATTTCAGATATAATTTCAGTTTGATATTTTTTTATCTCTCGCTCGTGCTCGGCTTTAAGCAGATTTTCGGCCTTTAGCATTAACTCTTCATCGCTTGGGTTTTCATACTCAAGTCGCTCTAGAACAAGGTCTTCTAAAACGGCTTCTTCATAACCTTGCTTTCTTACTCTATAGTGGTTAAACAACTCTAATAATACGGCATACATTTCTGTTTTGGTAGTAGGTAAATTAAATTCCATAATTATTCTCCTATAGTTTTATATTTTATCTTAAAGTCACTAATCGTTAATTCATCTGTATATGCGTGTATATTGAAATAAAACTCATCGCCAACAAGGTTTAGTTTTTGGTAATTATACCCTTGCCTTATTGTAAAACATCTATATCCAATACTGCTATACACATAGCAAACGGCATCGGTACTAGAACAAATTCCTATTTCTAAGATTTTCTTTTTGCAATAATTTCCAAAGTTCATTTTTTTACTTGTCCACGACAAATAACTTGGCTTTCCGTTAGTAATTTGATATAAATATCTTGCCGTTTTGTTGATTAAATAATTGTCTCCTATAAACTCACTTCCTTGGCCTTCTATAAGGTGCGACCTTTTGTTTATCGTGTCGTACAAATAAATATAGGTTTCGCCATCTTTTTTAAATGGCTTTGCATAATATTCGTTGATTGCCCCCGACACCAAAGTACTGCTAAATAAAAATTCTTCATAATTAGTTTTATGCCTTTCTATTTTTCCGTTTTTATAACTGCAAAGGTTTTCGTTTGATATAAAGAATATTTCATTTCCCACTTTTACAATGCTGTTGGCTTTTATCTCTATTTTGTAAGCATTGCTTTTTGTAAACGACATTTCATTACTTGCAGAAATATGTAATTTATATATTGACTTTTGGCAAAACACCATTAAATCATCTTCATAAGGTATAAGCCCAATAATATTACCATCAAGGGTAGGTACACTTACGAAACCTAAATTTTCAATGTCCATCGATAAGGTTTCTAAATCAAACTCGCCACTAAAATATAAATTTTTACTTTGTGAAATAAACGCCTTATTTTTATAGTTAGCAACATATGAGCCTTTAGGAACGCTATACTTTAATTGATTATTACCTAACAAATATGACTCTGTGCTAGTTATAACCACCATTTGCTTTTCGCCACCAACCATAACGGGTAACAGCGCTGGCTGACCTGAACAATCTTCAAGTTTTTTAACACTAGAAATTATATACTCATGTAGGCATTTATCTCTTGTATAAAATATAATTCTATCATCTAAAAAATATCCCTTATTTACGTTTGCAGGAATAGTAGTAACTGTCGATAATTTGTGGTTTACAGATTTTAACTCTTTATCGGCAAAAAAATTTAGCGAAAACTCCGTGTATATATCAAAATCTGTTATCTTAAACGTATGGACACTTGTTTTAACACTAGGTACATCTAACTCTTTTTTTATCATTACATAAAACTCCTGCCCTTAATCTTAACGTTTTTAATGCCTTTCATTTCTTGAAGTTCAGACATATATCGTTTATGGTGCATAACTGCTTCATCAAACTTGCCTTGACTAATACAATACTCTGCTGCAACGCCATAAGCAATAACTCTTGCAGGGATATCTCTTTCTTGATAACCTATTTCGCTTTCTTCTGTAATTTCTTCTGGCAAATATTGATATTCGACAAAAAGTTCAGCGTATGATTTGTTATCCTTAAGCGAAATTTCTTCAGTCGCATCTATAAAATCGACATTGTTACCTTCTCGGTCATAAACATTGATTATTTTAACCACCTTTCCATATAATTCACCATATGGCAAATAGCCATCATAAAAAGTTACAAATTGTTTTGATATTAAAGGAAGATAGGTTGCTGATAGTTCACTTATAACAAGCCCTATTATTTTTAGTAAAAATTGTATGTCTTCATAAGTTTCTTCCCCAACGTTTATTTGTTCTCCAAAGTAACTTACTATATCTGGTCTGCCAATAAGTATCCCTGTGTTAATTAGTACATCTATTGCTGTCATAATTACTCCTTTATAAAAATTGCCGAGCCTTGATAGGCTCGGCAACCTAATAATTATTTTTTAATCATTTTTTTGATTAAGCTTCAGTAATGCCAGAAAGCATGCCTTGTCCGTTAGGGCAAGAACAGATAAGTTCTGCATACTTAACGAGCGTTGCAGTATAAACAGGCTTACCTGGAATTTGTTTAAGCACTCTGCCATCATCATCAGCAAGCCATTGCCAATCGCAAAGTTGGTGTAGTGTGAAGTCGTTTGTATTAAGCAAATACATTGTTCCTTCTGGACAGAATCTATCAGCCACAATAGGAATACCGTTATAGTTCATAGCCTTAAAGCCACCATTAAGTTCCATTGTGTCAATACTTCTTCTATTAGCACCAAATAGTTGTTGTAATGCTCTACGCACGCCCCAAGAGCATACGATAAAGTTTACGCCCCTGCCACTTCTTTCTTCAATAGAATCAAGTGCTGTTTGAATTGTAAGTTCACTAATTTCGCCAACTTCTTTTTGTGTATATGGCATAAGCCAAGCATTTTGACTTCTGTTTACGCCATATAAGTTTGCGCTATCCCCAAAAATTGCACCAAGACCTGTGATTTCGTGATTATATGATGCTTGAATAGTCATTATTGCGCCTGATGAAAAAGTTTGGTTTGCAACAGTTGAGCCTGATAAAGCAACTTGCTTAAGCGCTCTGTTGATAGAAACGACCTTTCTTGCTGAAAGACCTGAAATAATGTTACCAGATGCATCTCTAATATCAACGAGCATGCCTTCCATAATGTTTTTTACATTATCTACATAGAAAACGTTGTTTTTTACTTCAGAAACAGTTGCAAGAGCGCCTGTGCCATCGCCGAAAAGCATTCTTCCAAAGTTAAAGGTGCTTGACTTTATAAGTCCTTCCATTTCAGAGTTTAATAGGCTAACGAAAGCACCTGAATTATTCTCTGATGCCCTGATTGCCTTGTCTGAAATTTCAATAACGCCATAAAGGTTTTTTAGTGTTGAAACAAATTGAGTGTAGTTGTTGCCTGTTGCCGTTGGCAAATTGCCATCTTCCGTACCCGCATTGATACCACCATTTACACCAAAAGTGCAAAGTTTTCTTACTTCTTTACCCCAAACATCGTTTGTGCTTTTTGAAATTGCCGTTAAAAGTGGGTTTACGTTGTTGTCGAGTTGATGACTGATTGCATCTAAATATAATGATTTTAACGCACTATCTGCGTTTGTTAAATTAACTGCCATATTTTCTCCTTGATTTAATTATTAAGTAATTTTTTTGCGAGTTTTCCCGCTTCTTCAATTGTTGTTGGACGATTAACCGGTGTTTTCACGCCAACCCCAGCACCATCCATAATAATCGCACTTGGTTTTTTGCCAAGCACATCAAGTAAATATTCTTTTAAGAACTTTTCTTTATCTTCTAAGGTTGTATCCACTTGATTTTGTGGCTGACTTTTTTCATTAGATAAAGCAGTATTATTTTTTTCTGTTTTATCACTCTCAATCTTGCTTTCTAACTCTTTTATCTTCTGACAGCGTTTGGTAAACTCAGATTCTAAAGAGTTATATGCACTTAAAAGTGCACCCACGTCTTTAAATTTTCCTAATGAGATTTCCCCCTTATCTTCGCCATGAGTTACTTCTGCCTCTGCAGTTTGCGTTTCGAGTGAAATTTGTTCATTTTTTGTTTTTTGCATTTTAATTTTCTCCTATTTCTATTTTTATCGCATCTTTATGCGCTTTAATGTGTGAATAAAATCTTTGTTTTTTGTCTTTAGAAAGCGACGTATGCTCACTTAGTACATATCTCGTATGCTCATCTATATGAATTTCGTGGTCATCAATCTCATCAATTTCCATGTCTTTTGTCAACATAATGTCGTTTTCTTGTTGTGCTTTTTCTTCTTGAAGTCTTGCAAGCCCCTTTTGATAATCAAGTTCTTTATACCCCAAAAGCGACAACACCTTTTCTTTTGTGGCTGGGCGAAGTTTTCCGTTTTCATCGCTTAAAAGCCCACTTTGATAAAGTTTGAAAATCATATCTTTCTTTTGAGTGTTGGTGTATAAAAGTTCGTTTTCGTTATCAAGATAAACATCATCTGACTCAGTGCTTGACTTGTCCACATATAATATTTTTATCTTATTAAATTTATCTTCTGTTTTGATTGCCCTAATCCTCGAAGAAAATTGCGAATATAGCCTTATCATTTGTTTGGAAACTTTTATATAACTATCTCTAATTTCTTCGGCTGACCTAAGAAGCCTTGAGTTATCTTGTTCGATTAAAATTTCTAATGCCGTACCACTTGATAGTGATGCGTTAGATGCACTTGAAGTTACATTACTAACCCCACTCACCACAACGAACTCGTTTAAGAGTTTGTCTTCTTCTTGGTTAAAGTCGGTTGGCATTGTCATATTAGCCATTATTTCTGGTGCTTTAGAACCTTGCCTATAAACTAGCACCTTTCCCGGTGAAAGTCCGTCTTGTGCTAAATCATCAACGTCCATAGAACCGTCTTCTACCGTCATAATGCCCATCGATAACCTGTTTAGAAACTCGTGCTTTCTGTTCTTTACTGCGTTATACGCCCTTTGCACAGGAATAAGCCTTTCAACAACACTCACTCCAAAAAAACAGCCTGCTTGTTCAAACGAATCTTGTTTAACAAAAGGGTAACCCCTCGTTCCGTTTTCGCCATTTTTATAAGGCAAGTCGCCAACGAAAAGTAGTTTATCCCCAGCAACTGTTATAAGCCTTCCGTTAGGGAACTGTTTTGTTGGCTTTTCATACCTTTCAATCACGACAACGCCGTCATCTATAGTGGTATGGCTTTCTTGGTTAAACGATGATGTTTTTTGCAAACTTTGAACGTCGAGTTTTTGCCCTGCGACATCGATGCCATATAATTCTTTCACCCTTTCTGTGCTCATTGCCCTTGCGTGAATAATGCTTTGACAATCATCGATATTTTCGGTGGTTAAAGAGTCTGGAAAAATTTCAAATGGTGAAATTGCCAAAACTTCAACATCACCTTCATACACGTTTTTGCCACCATTTGTGCCTATAAGGTTGCCACCATCAGTATTCCAAATAACTTTATAAAAACTTGTGCCACAAGTTTCGCTCCACACAGTTGCCTTTTTTACAACTTCGTGAAGGCGTGTTTTCTTAAAAGCGTTTTCAAGCAGTTTTTCAGCAACGCTAGCCGACTCTACGTCTTTATCATCATCTGTTTTTGGGCGAACAGAAACGGTTGGCGATATGTATGAAAACTTAGCAAGCCTTGTGTCGACAATAGGCGCTATATGGTTATACACACCTTGTCCTTGCCAATAAAATGTTTTACCTTCTTCTAAGAGTTCTCCGTGCGCACTAACATCGCAATATTGATTGCCGTTAAGAAAGTTTATATTTAGTTCCCACTGCCTTTCATAAATAACCCTTTTTTCTTGTCTTTTCTTAAAATCAGCCTTAACATCTGCAATAAGGTCTTCTATGTACCTATCGTTTTCTTGCTTTTTTATAACTGACTTTATTGAACTATTTTTCAATGTTTTTTCTCCTTAACTATTTTGAATTTCTTTTAGTAAGCAAAGCAACCTAACCTTTTCTTCATATAGTTCTTGGTCGGTCATCTCGCTAACATTTTTTTGAGTTTCATCAAGCAAAAACTTCAATGCACTCATATCGGGTGGCACATTTTTTGTTGTAACCTTTTTTTTGGAAAGTTTAATTTCTTCGCCATCGCCTACATATTCTTCAACCACTTCGGTTGCATCATAGCCGAGCGCCTTTTTGATTAGTGCTTGCTCCAAATCATTTTTATCAATCTGTTTTTTTCGTTTATTTCTTCCTTTCATTCATAATTTTTTTGATTAACCTTTCCTTATCCTTTTGAATTTCTGTCTTTATAGGTTTAGGGGGTGTGTTTTCTGGCTTTGTCATCAAATAATACCTAAGTTCGTCTAGGGCGTGGTCATCAATTTTTTTAGGATTTTCTCCTTCGCTCCACCTGTATGTTTTTAGTTCTCTTATAAGGTTAGTGCAACAAGGGAAAATATATAATTTACTTCTTCCGTCATTGACCTTTAAGTATTGTTTTACCCTTTGTATGCCACTAAACATATCCTTGTTAACCTTTGGGCTAGCAACTATTCCAAAATCATAAAAAAGTTCTGTAACGCTTTTAGAAGACGCAAGTGTTTTTTGATTTGCTGCAGAGTCTATAAGTGTATGGTATCTCCCTTGACTATCAGCCTTCCAATTTAATGCCCTGCTTATCTCTTTTATCCTATTTGAGTGATAACTAATGTCCTTTCCTGCTTCAAAATGCTCTGCCACGACATAGACGTTGCCATCATAATCGACAGCATACCAGTGCGCTGATAAGGGGTTGTTAAGCCCTGGGTCAATAGATATTGTATCCTGCCAATCGATAGGAATTTGTATGGGTTCTGAAAGGACGTGGATATTTTCATCAAACTCTGGATACACAAGCCCTTCGCTAGCCTTAAACCTGCCATACCTACGGCTATCGAGTTGGTCTTTTGAAAGGGTTTTTGTAAGAAGTTCAATCTCATTTTTATCGAGATAAGGGTTATCTTCCCACTCCATAAACTCGTGCCAAACTTCTGGGTTATTTTCTATATTGAGATAAATTTTATCATGTATAAAAGTTAGTCCTTTAAGTGGTGTCATAGTTCCAAAAATATCACCACTCTTATCGAGAACACGCATACGGCACTCATCGTAAATATCTTCTGGTGGCTCTTCATCAAACCACACAAAGTCGAGCGAACTGCCCTGAAACTTTTCTCTACCTTGGTCGCATGACTTAAAGCCGATAACCGACACCCCACCGAACACGTTTTTAATGCGAATTTGGTCTATAACCCCATAGTCAAGGCTATCTCTTTTGCCACTAAGCATGGTTACATCTTGTATCCACGAAGGATTAAGATATGATAAAATCTTCTTTTGTGCAACATCTCTTTGAACTTGCTGAGAAAGCGAAACAACCCAGCCAAACACATTTTCTCTGTTCTCACGATACGGGTGATTCCCCCTTGCCATATATATGCTTTCAACTGCCCCACACTCTGTTTTGCCACTTCTGTTACCCCCGAACACCCATCTGTTCCGTTTTTGGCATTTGTGAAAGGCAAGTTGTTTTAGGTGCACCTTTTCGCCATTATTATATTTTGCCAGCCTATCTTCGCCCTTTCGCCTTTTCTCTTCTTCTTCGATTGCCCTTATCCTTAAGATGATGTCTTTCATAATTCCCCCAAAAACTATCGACGGCGTTATAATAGCAAACTTTTTTTATATGTAAAGGGGTGTATGACAAGGTTTAGAAAAAATTTGAAAATTTAAAAATATAAATGGTTAGCCAAAATTTTGACTAACCATTTTTTTGTTATTTGTTTTTGTTTTGTTAATTTTTAAGCCTTTTTTATTATTCAGTAAAAACCTTAAACACTTTTTCAGGTGCACGCTTTTTGTTTTCGTTCTTTAGCGTTTTTCCCTTTGTCGTTCTGCCTTCTATAGAAATGTCTTCGGTGTTAACGGTAAACGCCACGCCAAAAGTATCTATAACGGCAACGTCATAAGGCTCTTTTACATAACTTATAAACACAACGCTTGAGTCTTTGCCAAGTTCAACTACCTTTATGCCCTTTCTATACCTTGCAAGTGGTTCAAGTTCGGCAATTATAACTCTCTTATAAAATCCTGCATCGGTAATTACTAGTGCTTCGCCTTCATCATCTACTTGGGAAACATAAACTATTTTATCGCCCTTGTTTAAGTTGATTCCCTTAACGCCACCAGCAACTCTGCCTTGAACAGGAATATCATCTTTTAAAGCATTTAATGCTAGACCATTTTTAGTGACATATAAAATCGTTGTATCCTTTTGGTCAAGTTCAACGCTCATAAGTTCATCGCCGTCTTTAAGTTTTATTGCTTGATAGCAAGGTTTTAATAGATTATATTCAGCCCACTCTGTCTTTTTAATCAAGCCATCTTTCGTAAAGAACAATAGGTGTCCTTGTGGCAATGCCCCTTCATCAACGGCAAAGAAGGCGACAGGATATTCGTTTCTTTGTGCTTCTTTTGAAACTTCAGTGAACTTGCTTCCTTTATCCCTATACCTACACTCTGGCGCAATTTCCATATCTATCTTATGGCAATTTCCAAGGTTAGTAAATGCTAAGAGCGTTTGGTTACTTCTTGCCTTTGTCTTAAACAAGATAAAATCATCGCTATTAGCGTTTTCTTTTACCGACTTATCGCTCATCTTAAAGTTCTTTTCAGTCATTTTCTTAAACTTATGACCGTTTGTGAAAGCGACTACAAAGTCATCTATTTGTTTTAGTTCTTTTTCCACGCTTTGAACTTCTATTTCATTGCCACCGATAACAATATTACTTCTTCTATCTTCGGCATATTTTTTCTTAATGGCAACGAGTTCGTGTTTTACAACTTGCATTTGTTTTGCCTTACTTTGAACAATAGAAGTTAATTCATCGATTTTCTTTTTTAACTCTTTAAGTTCTTCTTCAAGTTTATATATTTCAAGTTTAGTAAGTCTTGCAAGTCTTAAATCTAAGATTGCGTTTGCTTGCGCTTCTGATAACTCAAATCTCTTTCTTAACTTTGCCCTTGCATCAGCCGTGTTTTCAGCACTCTTAATAATTTTTATAACTTCATCTATATTTTTAACGGCAACGATAAGCCCTTCTAAGATATGTGCCCTTTCCTTTGCCCTTTCTAAGTCAAACTTAGAGCGTCTTAAAACGACTTCTCTTTGATAGTTTACATAGTAACTTATAATGTCAAGTAGTCCAAGTTGGCAAGGCTTTCCGTCTGCGATTGCCACCATGTTGATGTTATAACTTGTTTGCAAGTCAGTGTTCTTAAATAGGTATGCAAGGATTGCCTTTGCATCGGCATCTTTTTTAAGTTTGATAAGTGCACGCATACCATTTCTATCAGACTCATCAACGACATCGGCAATGCCACCTAATAATTCTTTTCTTTCTTCTCTCATATCGGCAATCTTTTTAAGAAGTGTTGCCTTGTTAACTTGGTAAGGAAGTTCGGAAATAACTAAGTTTTGTTTGTCGCCCGTGTCCTTTTCGATATTAACCCTTGCTTTAATCTTGATTTTGCCACGACCGGTCTTATACGCTTCTTCTAAGTCATTATCGGCAATTATATAGCCACCTGTTGGAAAGTCAGGTGCTTTTATATAATTCATCATTTCTTTTAAGGAAATTTTAGGGTTGTCAATATATGCCACCGTGCCATTGATAACTTCAACTAGGTTATGTGGTGGAATTTTTGTGGCAAGCCCAACGGCAATACCTTCTGCACCATTTACAAGTAGGTTTGGATATCTACCCGGCAAGGTGTCTGGTTCTTCTAATTCATCTGAAAAGTTAAGACTAAAGTTAACTGTATCTTTATCGATATCTTTTAAGAGTTCTAAAGCAAGTTCTTCTAGCCTTGCTTCTGTGTATCTATAAGCGGCAGCCGAGTCGCCGTCAATCGTACCGAAGTTACCTTGTCCATCGATAAGTGGCATGCGCATATTAAAGTCTTGCGCAAGGTGAACTATAGCGCCATACACCGAACTATCGCCGTGTGGGTGGTATTTACCCAAAACTTCACCGACGATTTTAGCACATTTTTTATGTGGTTTGTCGTGGGTTAAACCCATTTCGTACATAGCGTATAAAATACGCCTTTGAACAGGCTTTAAGCCATCTTCTACCCTTGGCAAAGCACGGTCTAAAATAACGCTTTCTGCATAAGGTATCATTGAATTTTTCAAAACTTCATCGAGTGATGAAAAGATTATTCCCTTTTGATTTTCCATAACTTACCTTACCCCTTTAGTCACGCTTAATTTTTGCAAACTTGTCTTCTTTGTTAAAGTTTGCGTGTTCAAAAATATATTTCTTTCTCTCGCCAACTTCATCGCCCATAAGCACTGTGATAAGCCTGTCGGCTTCGGCAGCATCTTCAATGGTAACTTGCATAAGTGAACGAGTTTCTGGGTTCATTGTGGTATCCCAAAGTTGCGATGGATTCATTTCCCCAAGCCCTTTGTAGCGTTGCAAGGTGTAACCTTTGCCCACCTTTGCTATCTTTTCGGCGAGTTCCTTATCGTCATAAGCATATTCTTCGTTATTTCCCTTATGAACTTTATAAAGTGGTGGCATACCGATATAAATATGCCCTGCTTGAACGAGTTCACGCATATATCTAAAGAAGAAAGTTAATAGTATTGCTCTGATGTGTGCACCGTCTTGGTCGGCATCGGAAAGAATAATAACTTTGTGGTATTTTAAGTCTTCTATGTCAAAGTCTGCGCCTATACCTGTGCCAAGCGCACTGATTATCGTTCTTATTTCTTCGTTTTGTAAAATTTGGTCAAGTTTTTTCTTTTCAACGTTAAGTGGCTTGCCCCTAAGTGGCAAAATTGCTTGATAAGCACGCATTCTTGCTTGCTTTGCACTGCCACCAGCAGAATCACCTTCAACTATAAATAATTCGTTTAGTTCTGGCTTTCTTCCCGAACAAGATGAAAGTTTACCTACTAGGTTTTGCATTTCAATACTCTTAGATGCCCTTGCAATTTCCTTTGCCTTTTTGGCAGCAAGCCTAACCTTTGCAGCGCCTATTGCCTTGTTTATAATCGTGTCAAAAACCTTTAATAGTTTTTTGTTTTTCATTAAAAGGTCAAGTTCACTTATCGTTACGCTTTCAACGGCAGGTCTTGCCTCAGGGTTTCCAAGTTTGGTTTTTGTTTGACCTTCAAACTGAACGTTTTGCATTTTAACCGAAACAATAGCCGTTAAACCTTCTTTAAAATCATCGCCAAGAAGATTATCATCTTTTTCTTTTAAGATATTTCTTTCCCTTGCATAATCGTTAAGAGAGCGAGTGAGTCCCGACCTAAAACCCGTTTCGTGCATACCACCTTCGCCAGTTGGGATATTGTTTACATAAGAATAAACGCTATCGGTATAGGCATCGGTGTGCTGAATTGCAATTTCTATATTGATGTTATCCTTTGTGCCACAAAAGAAAAGTGGCTCAGCATAAAGAGAAGACTTGCCTTCGTTTAAGTATTTTACAAAGTCAATGATACCACCATCGTATTTATAAGTTCTCGAAAAGTCTGTATGCTCATCATAGAACTTAATTTCTAAGCCCTTGTTTAAAAACGCAAGTTCTTTTAGCCTTTTAAGAATTGTTTCAACCGAAAACTCGGTTGTTTCAAACACCCTTTTATCAGGCAAGAACCTAACGAAAGTTCCCTTCTTTTTGGTCTTTTCCTTTGTGTTTTTAAGTGGTGCTTTTGGAATACCAGACTTAACCTTGCCACTTTTACTATCAAGATAGCTATGAAATTCCATTTCATAAACGGTGTCTTTATAAATTTCAACTTTAAGCCACTCTGAAAGTGCGTTAGTTACCGATGCACCAACGCCGTGTAATCCCCCAGAATAACTATAATTATCAGCATCGAACTTGCCACCTGCGTGAAGTTGAGTAAATACAACTTCTACCCCAGATACCCCTGCTTTAGAGTGAATATCGGTTGGAATGCCCCTGCCGTTATCTTCAACCGAAGCAGAGCCATCGCTGTAAAGTTTAACTTCTATTTTATTTGCATAGCCATTAGCCGCTTCATCAACAGCATTGTCAACGATTTCCCAAAGGATATGGTGAAGCCCTTTTACCCCTGTTGTGCCGATATACATACCAGGTCTAAGCCTTACAGCATCTAAACCTTCAAGTATTTTAATGTCTTCTGCCTTATAACTTGTTTTAGCCATTAGTTTTCTCCAAAAATTACCATAATCAATACCATTATACTATATATTGTGTTTTTTTTCAAGTTCTAAACTCAATTTTTTCTTCTAGAATTATTTTTGCCAAAAAAAACATAATTAAAACTTTTCTTTTTGGGCATAAAAACAAACACTGCCAAACCAAAATTGATTTAGCAGTGTTTGTTTTAATTATTTATTTTATTCTTCATCGAAAAAACTATTTTTTGTGCCTAGTTGACTTTCAAGTTCATCATAAGTAAGTGTTTCTTTTATTTTTTCTAATATTTCATATAAATCTTCAAAGTTATCTTGGGCAATTTCTAGTTTTGCAAGTGGTAAAGTTGGCGTAGTTGTAAATAAGTTCTTATTTTGTGAAGTTATATCGTCGGTAAAATCTTCTGCGTTTTTAGTTTGAACAAAAAGCATAGGGATTTGAGTTTCTTGCACAGTATAAACAACTTCTCCACCTTCGTTTGTCGCAACAACGTAATAAACAGTTTTCATTTCAATATCATACTTTCTTGAAGTTGGAACGCCAAGTAACGTATTCTTTTTAACACCTAAGATTGTACTTGAACCATTTACATAAATATCGTGCAAGTTATCGTTTAATGAAGTTTTGCCATTTCTAACGGCTTTTATGCTATTAATACCACCTACGTCCCATAAATTTACCCAATATGTATCAAAATCTACAAGTTTGTTATTTTCTAAAACTTCTGCACTAAGGAACATACCTGTTGTAGATGAATAAACTTCTTCATATCCATTAATTAATAAGTCTTCGCTCTCTCTCTTAGCACTCATAACTATTGCATAGTCTTCGTTAAAAGCTATAACGGCACTTGTTTTTAATGCAACACTCTTTAATCCTGCATATTCATAAAAATACCCAGAAACAGCGCCATCTTCATTTCTAACAAATTCAACTTGTTTCATTACTAAAACGCCTTTTATGGTTAAAGATAGGTTAAATTTAAGGTAATCTTCACTCATCTCATAATTCAAGATGCCAACACTAGCAATATCAAATCTTCCCTTGTATATGCCTTCATCTGAATCTGCAAACAACTCTAAAGAGAATACGCTATTACCTATAAGCATTTGACTTTGATTGCCATTTAATAAAATTTTAATCTTAAAACCAGCAATAGTATTCGTCCATTCTGCATAATTGTCTGGGTTATCGTTGATAAAGTTTTGATATACAGTTGCTATCGTTTCGCCTACAGCATACACTGTATCAAATTTAGCAAGCATAGCGTCCATATTGTAAACGCCTTCCCATAAAACGTACATTTGCTTGCCCATAAACTTTCTATTTATGCTGTCAACGTTTACAAAATTATTAAAGTCTTTAACTGGGTTTGAAGTTGTTGCAAGACTTTCTTTACCAAATGCTTCTGGCATAAATGACCAAGGTTCTGGTCTGTTGAGCAACTTGTCAATAGTTGTCTTCGCAGATTGTACTACGTTATAAATTGTTAACGTTGCATTTAATGTTTTTGTATTGTAGTTAGGGTTTGTTAAAACTGCCACTGCATCATAACGATCAACTGCCGTTCCAGTGTTGTTTGTGTATTGAATGCTTGTTCCTTGTGGCAAATCACCTTCAACTAAAATTGTCTTTTCGCTTCCTGTGTACATTACCTTTTTGTCGTTGAAAGTTATAGTCGAAGGAAAGTCTATTTTATTAATTTTTAACTCCACACTCTTTGTAAACGTGTTATATCCTTGCGCACTAATACTAACTGAAATTGTATATGTGTCTGCGTTTTTATGTGGACCAGCGTTTGTGTAGTTAACACTTGCGCCTTGTGGCATACCTGTTGCAACTATTGTGTGTTCAGAGCCATCGTAATCGATAGTTTGACTTTCAAATGTTATGCCTGTAAAGTTAATTTTGTTAATCGTTAAAGTAACTGTCTTTGTGTATGTATTATAACCTTGTGCGCTAATTTCAACGCCAATTTCATAACTACCTGGCAATACATATGGACCAGCGTTTGTGTAGTTAACACTTGCGCCTTGTGGCATACCTGTTGCAACTATTGTGTGTTCTGCACCATCGTAATCGATAGTTTGACTTTCAAATGTTATGCCTGTAAAATCTTTATTTGTTGGGTTGCTTGGCTCACTGCTACAAGCACATAGAAAACAAAAAGATGACAAAACAATTAAAATTGTTAGTAAGATTTTTTTCATATAGCTACTCCTTTTATTTTTCAGCACGTTCTGGGTGCTTATAACTCTTTACTAAAGCAAATGGATATACAAACGGACTAACAATTAAGCCCATAATGATTGCAAAAATAAAACAACAAATGCTTATAAACACACCTAAAACCCAGAACAACAATTTAACTGTGATAAGCCAAATTATTCCATCAAGGTCAAGTGAGAATATAACGCCTGGAAATCTAATAGACCACGTTGCTATTCCACTAACCATATCCATTATAAAGTTATTATGTAAATATAAACAAGATAAAAATGGGAAAAACAAAATTCCCAAAACTGATGCAGTTATTATATTTTCCGCAGTGCTTGTGCTAGCATCTGATAAAACACCAAAGAGAAGGAACAAGGTTATTAAACCACTGAATATACCACCTTTTATATAAGACTTCTTTCTTTGTGATACGCCATATTGCACACTTTCATTATATTGTTGTACTTTATTCTTGTTATCACAGTCTTTACATAAAATTTTAGTATGACCATCAAAGCCTACTGCTTTTCTAACAATTTCACTGCCGTTAAAAATCGGCCTATTACATTGTTCGCAAACAGCAAGAACTATTCTGTTATTTTCAGCTTTAGCTTCTTCAGTTTGCCTTGGTTTTTCCGTTTCTTCAATATTTTGTGCTTGTTCATTATCTTCGCCTAAAAGTTCACTAACAGATATATTAAATATCTTAGCCATTGCAGTTAAAGTTGTTATAGATGGCTCAACTTCATCGTTTTCCCATCTAGAAACTGCTTGTGCTGTAACAAATAGTTTTTCTGCTAAGTCTTTTTGTGTTAGAGAATTTTCTGTGCGTAACGTTTTAATTCTTTCGCCCAACATATTTTACACCTCGTTTTTTTCTTCTATTTTACACCAAATCAACAAAAAATTGATATTTTTTTGCTCAACAATTTGTTGAATCACTCAACTTTTAATTGAAAACACTTGCTTTAATCTTAATTTTTGTTAAAATATAAAAAAACGCCCCGTTATGGGGCGTAAAACAATTTCCCCATTATGTTGCTACACATTCTTTTCCACGAAAAGGTAGGGAAATACGTTTTTGATAGTATTCCCTCTTCGCAGAATTTATTTCAATGTGTAGCGAGAATATTATAACACACTAAAAAGCAAATTGCAACAAAAAAACAAAAAAGGCACAACTTATAAAAAATATGTTGTGTTTTTTTCAAGTTCTAAACTCAATTTTTTTATTTTTGCTTTGTAACTATATAAAAAAATTTTGATTTATTTATGTTATATTTATCCATAAAAACAATAAAATCTTAAAAAATTTTTATCTATTGTTGCGCAAATGCTTTGGCTGTGCTATAATAAAAATATAAGGAGTGTTTATTTATGAAAATCTTAAAAAACATTGGCAGATATATTTTGCTCTTTTTCGAGTGCTTATTCTATTTAATAGGCACACTTTTTGCCATTTCCTTTTTATTAGACCTTTTTGACTCAAAGAAAAAATAATTTCATTTTTAATATCAAAAAAGACCTATTTTCCAATAGGTCTTTTTTATTTTTATTTCTTATTTGGCTTAGTGTTTCTTTCGTAGAAAATGCCGTTCTCATAGCCTTGAATTTGTTTGTTTTCTCTAGCGTCTAAAAGCCTTTTTTCACCCCAAGCACAGTATAATAGGTTTTGTTCGATATTTATAAAGTTTCTATCTAATTTTTTTGCTACAACCCCCGTTGTGCCACTGCCTGCAAAGATGTCTAACACTAAGTCGCCTTTATTTGAACTTGCAAGGATTAGTTTTGCAATAAGTTTTTCTGGTTTTTGGGTTGGGTGGGCTGTGTTTTCTGGCATTGACCAATAAGGAACTGCTATATCATCCCAAAAGTTTGATGGACAGGTATAGCGATATTTTCCGTTTTCATCTTCAAGCCAATCTTTAGGTTTGCCGTTTTCTTTATATGGTGCAATAACCTTTTTCTTTTGCTTGACTGCATCAAGATTAAAGGTGTAATCATCGCTAACGGTAGCAAAGAAGATATCTTCCATTGAGTTTTTCCAATTAGATTTAGCACCCCTACCCTTTTCTCTTTGCCAAGTGATTCTATTCCTTAAAATAAAATTATTTTCCAAAACCTGACCGATAGAGAGTGCACTTTTCCAATCGCAACACACGTAAATAGATGCAGTTTTTTTGAGTTTTTTCTTTACTGCATTTATCCACTTCTCAGTGTAATCAGCATACTTTTCGGTTGAACTTTTCTTAAAGCCGTTGCCGTGAAAGTCTTTATCTAGGTTATATGGTGGGTCAACGATAAGAAGGTCTATGCTATCATCTGGCATTTTTTGTAAAACAGAAAAGGTATCGCCACAAATGGTGCAATTTTGTTGTCTACCATCATAGCAATCTTCTTTTATAACCCTACTTACATATTCTTGTCCGTTTTCTAACGAAAAATCTATTGTTTTATTTCTCTCTGATTTCATAATTATTTTTGATAAAGTTTTGACCAAGCATCTGCCTTTTGAACAAGGTCAGCGTTACTTGAAGTCTTTTTTAGCATTTCTATTAAGTTATCTATTATGTCGTTTTTTCCTTTTAAGATGTTTCTTAGTTTATAAACTGCATCGAGTTCGCTTTGGCTAAGCAAAAGTTCTTCCCTTCTCGTGCCAGACTTATTTATGTCTATTGCTGGGAAAACTCTTTTTTCGCTAAGTTCTCTTGACAAATGAATTTCCATATTGCCTGTGCCTTTGAATTCTTCAAAGATAACGTCGTCCATACGACTTCCCGTTTCGATGAGTGCAGTTGAAAGTATGGTTAAACTGCCACCATCTTCTATATTTCTTGCAGCACCGAAAAAGCGTTTTGGACCTTGCATAGCAACGGGGTCAAGTCCACCAGACAAGATTTTGCCCGAACTTTCTATAGTGTTGTTGTATGCCCTTGCAAGCCTTGTGATAGAGTCCATCAAAATTACAACATTTTGACCTACTTCAACAAGTCTTTTTGCCCTATTTATAACAAGTTCTGCTGCCCTTATGTGATGCTCTGGGCCTTCATCAAAGGTAGAGAACACCACTTCGCCCTTAACACTTCTTTTAATGTCAGTAACTTCTTCTGGGCGTTCATCGATGAGTAGCATTATGAGTTTAACATCAGGATAGTTTCTTTCTATTGACTGAGCGATATATTTTAATAGCGTTGTCTTGCCTGTTTTTGGTGGTGCAACGATAAGTCCCCTTTGCCCCATACCTAGTGGGCAGAATAGGTCTATAAGCCTTATAGATAGGTCATTGTTTTGGCCATCGGTTTCAAGTTTTATTCTATCGGTTGGATAGTAAGGCAAAAGGTCATCAAAGTTTGTTCTTTTCAAAAATAGTGCTGGGTCAAGGTCGTTTATTGATAAAACTTCTTGGAGCGCTGCAGAGTCGCCTTCCCTAACGATTTTTGCAGTTGCCTTAACCTTATCGCCACGGCGCAAGTTGAATTTTTTGATGTTTTGAGATGATACGTAAATATCATCTTTAGAGTTTTCGTAGTTATTAGTTCTTAAAAAGCCATAGCCAGAAATGTGTTGCTCTAAAACGCCTTCAATAGTGAAGTTTTCGTTTTCTTTTTTGTTGTCGGCGAATTGAATTCCCCTAACATAAGGTTTTTCATCAATATAAGATTGTTCAAAACTTTCTTTAGAATAATATTTTGAAACGTCTATAGACATTTTTGGTGGAGCACCTATTTTTGTTGGTGGGACAGGCTCTATCCTTTTTTCTTGTATGCCAATAATACTATTTATTAAACCTTCTTTATTTTTACCAGCAGGTGCTCTAACGCCGATTTGTCTGCCTATTTCCCTTAAAATCGAAAGGTGCAACCCTTCTAAATCTTCTTTATTAAACTTAATAAATTTATTCATTTAATCACCTACTTGCAATTTTTCTTTAATATCCCTTGCCGAAAGTATTCCACTCACAAAAGCAAAAGTAAGGTTATACCCACCACAGTCTCCATCTACATTTAGCACTTCGCCAGCAATATATAAGTTTTGGGCTAGTTTACTTTCAAAGGCTGGCGTGATTTGATTGGTTTTTATGCCACCTTTTGTAACTTGCGCATAGTTAAAACCTAGCGAGCCTGTAATATCTAACTTAAAGTTCTTCAAGGTATAGGCAATGTCGGTTGCCGTTAAGGATTTAGCATTTTTTATAATCACTTGCCCCACCTTTTTGTTTATAACGCCCACCAAAAGGTCTTCTTTATTAACATAGTCAAGGTTTTGTCTTTGCTTAATAATATTTTCAGTTTCCGAAAAGGTTAAATTTGGCAAGAACTCTATTATTAGGTATGCGTCTTTTTTATCAGCAACGCTTGCCGACAAACTAAATATGGTTGAACCAGACACACCAAAGTCGGTAAACAACAAGTCACCTTCCACGCTCATAAGTGGCTTTGCACCCTCAAACGCCGTTACTCTTGCGTTTTCTTTTATGCCCTTAAGCCCTTTAATTTTATCGGTTGGCGTTTTAAGTTGAACGAGCGATGGATAAAGTTCGGTTTTCTTATGCCCAAACTTTTCTACTAAAGCATAAGCCGAGCCATCAGTTCCAAACTGCTTACCAGCTGAGCCCCCCGTACACACGATAACGCTTTTTGCTAAAAACTTTTCGCTAGATACATAAACTTCAAAAACGCCCTTCTTTTTTTCTATCTTCGTGACCTTTTTGCCTGTCATCTCTTTGCAGTTTTTGTGGGATAGATACGCCCTAATGCAATCGAGCACTGCACTTGCTTGTTTTGAAAGTGGATAAGCCTTTCCATCTTTACCACTTGACATATAAATGCCAAGATTTGCAAAATACTTCTTTATATCCACCTTATTTGCGTTAGATACAAACTGCTTTATAAAAGCCGAATCACCATAATAGTATTTCTCGCCAAAATTGTCGTTAGTGAGATTCCCCTGTCCGTTTCCGGTGGCAATAAGTTTTTTGCCAACCCTATCGTTGCGTTCTAAAATGAGTATATCTTCGCCCTTAAACGCATTGTCGCCACTTACAAGTTCGGTGGCAGCAAGAAGCCCTGATGCCCCACCACCAACAATGATTGTGTTATATAATTTTTGCAATATTTTTCTCCTTGCAATATTTTTGTTTGATTTTGCATTAAATAAATGTGAATTTTTGCCAAATGGCAAATAAATAAGAAAAATTTTTACTCTAAAATAATTATACCATATAAAACGGCATAAAATTAGAATATTATTTTAAGAAATTAAATAAATTTTGTATAAAATTGTATGTTTTTTGTTTGTGAAAAGTTTTTTTGAAAAAAAGGTAGGATGTAGTAGCCGAGTTTATTAAAAACCACAGCCACTACTTTTTTATTTGATTTAATCTTGAACGATTACTCTTTAATTATATCCAAAATGTCTAATGGATTTTGAGCAAACACTTTTGCGCCAACTTTTTCAAGCTGGTCTTTATCTCTATAACCCCATAAAACTGCTATATGCTTTATGTTTGCATTATACGCCGTTTCTATATCCGTTTGACCATCGCCGATAAAATATGTATTTTCTTCGCTAACATCAAGCGTTTTTAAGATGTTTAAGGTTGCAGTTTTATCTGGTTTGCACTTAACGTTATTGCTTTGACCAACCACCATATCAAAACCATACTGACTTAGGTATTTTTGATAAACCTTATCGGTTGTCATTTGTGGTTTGTTTGTTAATATAGCAAGTTTATAGCCCCTTTCTTTAAGGGCAATCATAACTTTATCCATACCTTCAAATACATGCGTTTTAGGACTTCCACATGCTGTATAGATTTTGTTATAATATGCTAACTTTTGGTCTAAATCTTCTTCGGTTAAATTTCCAAAACTGCACTTAACCAAATGCCTTGCGCCATTGCCTATATACTGGCGAATTTGATTTTCGGTGCATAGTGGATAGTTAAAATGCTCTAATGTTATATTAACTTGTTCGTGTATGTCTGGCAAAGAATGTATTAGCGTGCCATCAAGGTCAAATATTATAAGTTTATTCATTACATTTCTTCCACTGTTTCGATACCTAAAAGGGTTAGTGCATTAGTTAAAGTAATTTTAACTGCTTTTGTTATTGCCAAACGGAAGTTTCTTGTATTATCGTCTTCCACTGCAATTTTGCAGTCTATATAGAACTTGTTAAATGCTGTTGCAAGGTCAAGTGCATATCTTGTCACATATGATGGTTCATACTTCTCGCCAGCGTTTTTAACAACTTCTGGAAACCTTCCAAGATGTGATATGACTGCATATTCAGAAGGGTGCATTTCATTTACATTATATTCGCCTTGCCCAGCACATTTTGCTATAACGCTGTTGCATCTTGCAACGGTATATTGAACGTATGGACATGTTTCGCCTTCAAAACTCAATACCCTATCGTAACTAAAGGTGATATCTTTAATTTTATTGTTGCAAAGCGCGCCGAAAATAACAGCGCCTGTGCCCACGGCACTTGCAACCTTATCTTTATCCTTTAGGTTTGGATTCTTTTCTTCAATAATGGCTTTTGCCTTTTCGATTGTCTTTGCGATAACATCTTCAAGGAGAACAACGTTTCCAGAACGAGTGCTCATAGCACCACTTTCTAGGCTAACCATACCATAGGCAACGTGAACCATGTCCTTTGCCCAATCTTTGCCCATAAGTTCTAAAACCTTAAAGAACTGCTTAAAGTGTAAGTTTTGTTGGTATGCAACTACATATAAGCACTTATCAAAGTTGTAAGTGTTCTTTCTATAAACAGCAGCAGCAATATCCCTTGTTGCATAGAGTGTTGAGCCATCTGACTTTAAGATTAAGCATGGTGGCATATTATATTCTTCAAGGTCAACGATAGATGCCCCATCAGAAATTTTGATAAGCCCCTTTTCATTGAGTTCGTCAACGATAGGTGCCATTTTGTCGTTATAAAAACTTTCGCCTGCATAACTATCAAAGTTAACATTTAAAAGTTTGTAAATCTTTTCAACTTCTTCTAGAGTGATTTTCTTAAAGAGTTCGAAAAGTTCGTTGCTTTCTTTATCGCCATCTTCAATGAGTTTGAAATAGCGTCTTGCTTCATCATCCATTTCTGGGTGGATTTTTGCTTCATCGTGATACTTAACGTAAATTCTTGTAAGTTCACTGAGTCTACCCTTTTCAACGGCTTCAAATGAACTCCACTTTTTAAACGCTACGATAAGTTTACCGAATTGTGTGCCATAGTCACCTAAGTGGTTAATGCCCACAACCTTATAACCTAAAAACCTAAAAATCTTGCAAAGGCTACTACCTATAACGGTAGTGCTTAAATGCCCAATGTGGAAAGGCTTTGCAATGTTTATTGATGAATAGTCAATACAAATAGTTTTATCTTGACCAATATTATTCGAGCCATAATTATCGCCCAAAGCTTGCACTTCAGAAAGAAGCGCTTTGGCAAAACCACTTCTATTGATTTTGAAGTTAAGATAGCCGTTAACAGCCTTGCACTCGCTGATATATTCATCAGGGGCAAAACTTTGCTCTAAACTTTGTGCTATTAAGATAGGTGGACGGCGCATAACCTTGCTGAGTTTAAAGCAAGGCAAGGCATAGTCACCCATGTCGTTATTAGGTGGTGTTTCGATAAAAGAGTATAATTCTTCAGTAGAAACGCCTTCAATATTAAGTTTTTTTGCGATAATAAGTTTATAATCCATAATACTCTCCGTAAGCGATATAATAATAACATATAATTTACAAAAAAGCAAGATAAAAACTTGAAATTTTATTTAATTTAGATTATAATTAGATGGTTAAGATTTATCAAATTGGAGAAACAAATATGAAACTAGGTGTTGTTGGACTTCCTAACGTAGGAAAATCAACTTTATTTAATGCAATCACTCATGCAGGTGCAGAGTGCGCTAACTACCCTTTCTGCACGATAGAGCCAAACGTTGGCATCGTTGCCGTGCCTGATGAAAGATTAAACGTTTTAGCAAAACTTTATAACACAAAAAAGATAACCCCTGCCGTTATTGAATTCGTTGACATTGCAGGGCTCGTTAAGGGCGCAAGCAAGGGCGAAGGGCTTGGTAATAAATTCTTAGCAAACATCCGTGAAACCGATGCTATCGTGCATGTTGTAAGGTGCTTTGAAGATTCTAATATCACCCACGTTGATGACAGCATTGACCCACTTAGAGATATTGAAACAATAAATTTAGAACTTGTTTTTGCCGACCTTGAAAGCGTTAAAAAGCGTTATGACAAGGCGCTTTCTATGGTTAAAACGGGCGACAAAAAATACAAGATTGAAGCAGAGTTTTTGGAAAGACTTTATAAGCATTTAGAAGACTTAAAGCCAGCAAGAACTTTAGAAGTTAATGAAGAAGAAAAAGAATACTTAAAATCTTTGTTTTTGATAACTGCAAAGCCTGTTATCTATACTGCCAACATCAGCGAAAAAGATATGGGCAAAGATGAAACAGAGCTTCCACTTGTTCAAAAGGTTATGGAGTTCGCAAAAAATGAAAACTCTGAATATATGGTCATATCTGCTAAAACAGAAGAAGAACTTTCTATGTTAGAGCCTGATGAACAACAAATGTTCTTAGAAGAATTAGGACTAAAAGAAAGTGGTCTTGATAGGCTTGTTAAAACATCTTATCGCCTTTTAGGACTAATTAGTTATCTAACTGCTGGCGAAAAAGAAGTTAGGGCTTGGACTATTGAAAAAGGCACCAAAGCCCCACAAGCAGCAGGAAAAATTCACTCTGACTTTGAAAAGGGCTTTATCCGTGCTGAAATCGTGGACTACGATATTTTAGTTGAACTTGGCAGTTTTAATAGCGCAAAAGAAAAAGGTAAAGTTCGCTCTGAAGGTAAAGGCTATGTAATGCAAGACAGCGACGTTGTATTATTTAGATTTAACGTTTAATACTTTATAAAAATTAAAAACGGATAGAAAATTCTATCCGTTTTTTTGTTTACAATTTTATTTATTCTTGCCCGCCAGCACCACTTGGCTTATCCCACTCATCAGGGAAAGGGAAAACATTTCCACCCCAACCACTATCTTGATTAGGCTTATACCCCCACTCAACCGTGCAATTAGACTCGTTCCAATTATTATCCCAGCCACTTGGCTTAATTTCAATCTCGCAATAAATTGTAAGATTAAAACAAAAATAAAATGCCCTATACCCTATCGCCACAATGCTTTTTGGAATATACACACTTGTAAGAGATGTGCAATTATATAAGGCGTAAGAACCTATGCTTGTTACAGGCTTGTTTTCATATGTGCTAGGAATAATAAGTTTAGAATCACTGCCAAAATATCCTGTTACCGAATATTCAGTTTGTTGGTCGTTTAGGCTAAATACAAGCCCTTCTAAAGGTGCTATTTCAAGTTGACCATATTCACTGCCACATATATTGCATACAGCCCTATTTGTGGTTGTTGCAGTGCCACCCTTATGCTCTTCTTCGCCTAACTTGTCCCCACATGCACACTCATACCAGTGGTTATTTTCATCATATTTTAATGTGGCATGTTCGTGACTCTCTAAATCTCCATATGGCGTTTCACACACCGAGCAATTTGCAAGTTGAGTGCAAGTGGCTGTGCCACCACTATGCCCTTCTTCACTAATTTTATCCCCACAACTACACTCGTACCAATGATTTGACATACTATGTTTTAATGTATCATAACTATGCTTATGTTCTGGCTCAGCACAAGCCGATATACCAAAAGCACACAAAAGCATAAGTATTATTAAAAATGATACTAGCAGTTTTTTCATAAACTTTTTTCCTTTTATTTTGTACTTATATTATAGCATTTATTCGCAAAAAAAACAAGTGTATATAAATACAAAAAAAGCGACCGAGTTGGTCGCTTTTTTCCTTTTTTATTATTCTTCAATCATATAAACTTTTTTCATTACAACAGGTTCTACAGGAACGTCATCATAGTATCCCCAACTTGTTGTTTTAACACATGCAATGTCAAGAACTGCTTGCATACTTTCTTCATCGCACACCTTACCAAACGCTGCATATTGAGCATCGAGATATGCTTGGTCATCAGCACAAATAAAGAATTGTGATGATGCTGAGTCTGGAACCATTGTTCTTGCCATAGAGATTACGCCCGGAGCGTGATGAAGGTCGTTTTTAACCCCGTTCATAGCAAACTCGCCCTTGATTGTTCTTGGGGCTTTCTTTTCTTTTAAGCCGTTGTCATAGGTAAAACCACCACCTTGAATCATAAAGCCTTCGATTACTCTATGAAAGCATAGTCCGTCATAAAAGCCACTCTTTACAAGGTCAATAAAGTTATCAACCGTGATAGGTGCGTGCTCTGGATAAAGTTCTAAATTGATTTTTTTGCCGTCAGCAAACTCTATACATACTTTTTTCATGTTTTTTCACCTTTATTTTTTAACATTAAAGTTGTCTTTAAGTGACACGATTTCGCTTAAAACTTCCTTGCCCTTTACATCAAGGCGCTTAAAGTATCCTGTACGGATAAGTTGATAGTTAGCGTCTTTATCATTTTCATAAACATAAGGCTCAACCTTGCCGTTAAATATCTTAACGCTTTCAGTGTTCATTCTTTCAGAGAAGTCTTGACCTGCGTATTCTTCATCTTTAAGTAAATGTCCGTATTGGCGAATTTCCGTGTCAACACAAGTATCTGCATTAACCCATTGAATAACGCCCTTGCATTTAATTCCAGATGTGTCGTTTCCACTCTTGCTTTCTGGATAGTAAGTACAGAGAATTTCTTTTACTTCGCCATTGTCATCAAGGATAACGTCATCGCACTTAACGATGTATGCACCCTTAAGTCTAACGTAGCCGTCCTTTTTCAACCTAAAATATTTTGGTGGTGGGTCGAGAGAGAAGTCATCTGCATCGATATATAAATTCTTAGAGAATTCAATTTCACGAGTGCGCTTAATTTCTTCGTTAGGATTAATTTCAAACTCAGCCATTTCACTCTTGCCGTCTGGATAGTTTGTGATAGTGAGTTTAATAGGTCTTAAAACAGCCATAGCACGCTCTGCATGGATATTTAGATATTCTCTTATGCATGCTTCTAAATAACTGATTTGAACTTCAGAGTTAGCCTTGCTAACGCCAATCCTTGCACAGAAGTCTTTTAATGCTTCGGCAGGGATACCCCTGTTTCTAAGCCCTGTTAGTGTTGGCATTCTTGGGTCGTCCCAACCATCAACCGAGCCATCTTCTACGAGTTTTTTAAGGTAACGCTTACTCATAACAAGGTTTGTTACATTAAGTCTTGCAAACTCAATTTGTCTTGGCTTTGGATTAAAGCCGAGTTCAATTCCCACCCAGTCATATAGTGGACGGTGGTCTTCAAACTCTAAAGTACAAAGCGAGTGTGTAATGCCTTGCATGTAGTCGCAGATAGGGTGCGCATAGTCATACATAGGATAAATGCACCACTTATCACCTGTTCTATGGTGAGTTTGGCGAAGTATTCTATAGATAACAGGGTCACGCATGTTGATGTTTGGAGAAGCCATGTCGATTTTAGCCCTTAAACACTTTTCGCCGTCAGCAAACTTGCCGTTTCTCATATCTTCAAAAAGTTTAAGGTTTTCTTCAATGCTTCTATTTCTATAAGGGCTTTCCTTACCTGCTTCTGTTAATGTGCCACGATTTTTGCTTATTTCTTCAGGTGTCATATCGCAAACGAAAGCCTTGCCCTTTTTTATAAGTTCAACGGCAAAGTTATAAATTTGCTCAAAATAATCTGATGCATAGTTTTCTTTATCCCAAGTAAAGCCAAGCCACTTGATGTCGGCTCTTATAGCATCAACGAACTCGGTTTTTTCTTTAGAAGGGTTTGTGTCATCAAAAAATAGATTGCACTTACCATTATATTTTTGCTTCATGCCAAAGTTGATGCAAAGGCTTTTTGCGTGGCCTATATGCAAATATCCGTTTGGTTCTGGTGGGAAACGAGTGTAAACGCTGTTTACCTTGCCAGACTCTAATTCTTCGTTAATAATTTGTTCAATAAAGTTAGTTGCTTCTACCATAGTAATGCACCTTTTAATTCAATATATGAATAAGTATAGCACAAATTATAAAAATAAAAAAGCAAAACGAGTAGTTTGCTTGACTAAATTTTATATATAATGTAAAATAATTTATGAATTTTAATTATACAAGAGGTTTTTGGTATGGAAAACATTAAAAGTAGTGCCACAATGGAAAAAATCGTTAACCTTTGCAAGAACAGAGGCTTTATATTCCCTGGTAGTGAAATATATGGTGGTCTTGCAAACACTTGGGATTACGGTCCACTCGGCGTTGAACTTAAAAACAATATCAAGCGTGCTTGGTGGCAAAAGTTTGTTACAGAAAATAAACTTAACGTTGGCTTAGACGCTGCAATTCTTATGAACCCACAAACTTGGGTTGCATCAGGTCACCTTGCTGGCTTTTCAGACCCACTTATGGACTGCAGAGAATGTCACGAAAGATTTAGGGCTGATAAACTTATTGAAGATTGGGCAAGCGAAAATAACTATACATTAGAAAAGCCAATCGATGCTTTTTCTCATCAAGAAATGCGTGCGTTTGTTGATGAACACAATATCCCTTGTCCTACTTGTGGAAAACATAACTTTACTGATATCCGTCAGTTCAACCTTATGTTCAAAACCTTCCAAGGCGTAACAGAAGATGCTAAAAACACAGTTTACCTTCGCCCTGAAACTGCACAAGGTATTTTTACTAACTTTGTTAACGTTCAAAGAACAACAAGAAAGAAAATGCCTTTCGGTATCGCTCAAATAGGTAAATCTTTTAGAAACGAAATTACCCCAGGTAACTTTATCTTTAGAGTTCGTGAATTTGAACAAATGGAATTAGAATTCTTCTGTAAACCTGGAACTGACCTAGAGTGGTTTAGTTATTGGCGTTCTTTCTGCCATAACTGGCTATTGTCACTCGGTATTAAAGATGAAAGATTAAGACTTCGTGACCACGCAAAAGAAGAACTTTGTTTCTATTCAAAAGCAACAACAGACTTTGAGTTCTTGTTCCCATTTGGTTGGGGCGAACTTTGGGGTGTTGCAGATAGAACTGACTATGACCTTACTCAACATCAAAACACTTCTAAGAAAGACCTTTCTTACTTTGACCAAGAAACAGGCGAAAGATATATCCCATACGTTGTTGAACCAAGCCTTGGCGTTGAAAGAACTGTGCTTGCAATTCTATGCAATGCTTATGATGAAGAAGTTGTGGACGCTGAAAAGAACGATGTTAGAACGGTACTTAGACTTCACCCAACACTTGCACCATTTAAGGCTGCAATCTTGCCACTTTCTAAAAAGCTTTCAGAAAAGGCTGATGAAATCTATAGCGAACTCATTAAGTCTTTCCCTGTTGACTATGATGAATCGGGTTCAATCGGCAAGCGTTATCGCCGTCAAGACGAAATCGGTACTCCACTTTGTATCACTATCGACTTTGACACACTTGAAGATGGTGCTGTTACTGTTCGTGATAGAGATACTATGGAGCAAGTTAGAATCCCTATCGATAGCCTAAAAGATTATATTGCTAACTCTATCAAATTCTAATTTGATAAAACTAATAATCGATAAAAAGCACTCGGCAAAAAAATGCTGAGTGCTTTAATTTTTTTAAAAACTTATATTGACAAAATTTGGTTTATATAATAAAATAATTGCATAAACTATTAAAGAGGTGAATAATTATGAACTTAAAAGGAACAAAAACTGAAAAGAACTTGATGGAAGCGTTCGCTGGTGAAAGTCAAGCGAGAAATAAATATACTTATTACGCTTCTAAGGCAAAAAAAGAAGGATATGAACAAATTGCAGCATTTTTCTTAGAAACTGCTGATAACGAAAAAGAACACGCTAAAATTTGGTTCAAACTTTTACACGATGGTATGCCTTCAACAATAGAAAACTTAAAAGATGCTGCTGCTGGCGAAAATGGAGAATGGACCGATATGTATGCACGCATGGCAAGAGAAGCTGAAGAAGAAGGCTTTGATGACATTGCAAGATTATTCTCTGGCGTTGCTGCTATCGAAAAGGAACACGAAGAAAGATATTTGGCACTCTTAAAGAATATCGAAGACGGCACAGTATTTAAGAAAAACCAAAAAGTTGTTTGGATTTGCAGAAACTGTGGTCATATCATTGACTCAGCTGAAGCACCAAATAAGTGCCCTATCTGTGACCACCCACAAGCATATTTCCAACTTAGAGTTATCAATTACTAATATAATTTTAACTATTAAAAAAGCCTATCATTTGATAGGCTTTTTGTTTGTTGATTACAATGTTATTAAAAAATTAAAAATAAAAACAACCTATTAGATTTTCTAAAAGGTTGTTTTGTTTTGATTTAAAAAGTAAGGTTGTGGTGCAAAAATTTGCACCACTTTTTTCGGCAGTTATAACTAAAGCCGATAAAATTAGTCTTTCTTTTCTTTTTTAGCTGTATCAATAACTTGCTTACCATTGTAGTAACCACATTTTGGGCATACAATGTGAGAAGCCTTAAGTTCGTGACATTGTGGGCACTCTGAAAGGTTTGGTGTTTCGAGTTTCCATTGTGCAAATCTTGTGTTTGTTCTTTGTTTTGATGTTTTACTTTTTTGTACTGCCATTTTTCTATACCTACCCTATTTATTTTTACATTTACATTGACTATTATTTAGATTTTCGCCACAGCCAAGGCATATTCCTTTGCAGTCTTCATCGCATAAAAATGTGATTGGCGAATTTATCATAATTATGTCATCAACTATTTTTGTTAAGTCTATCGTGTCGTTTTTAACCGAATAGCCATCTAAATTATTTTCTTCTACACTCTCATTAAACTCTAATAAATAAGTCTTTTCAGTGTTTTCTAAACACCTTGTGCACTCACCCTTGATAACATAGTTAACTTCACCTTCAACGATTGCACTATGCTCGCCTGTCAAAGAAACTGTTCCGTTAATTGTAATTGGCACTGCGATTTGTGCATCTGGAAGTTCAATTAAATCTTCTTGTGGAGTGTAACAAAAGAAGAAATCTTCAGTGTCTTTTCCACTCCTTTTAAGTTTTCTAAGGTCTAAAATCATAATTTTCCTAACTAAATAGCCATACAAGTATATACTATTTATCGACTATTGTCAACTTTTTTTAACAAAAATATTGTGCTTTTAATCTAATTAGTTGTTAGAAGTGAGATTT
>JAZNAX010000040.1:0-14771 GCA_045586765.1 Christensenellaceae bacterium
CACATAAAACAATAATCATATTAAAAAATAAAAATATATAATTGCGGTTATGACACGCATAATAACCATAAAAATCGTTATTATTTTACTGGCTTTTATTAGACAATACAACTAAAATATTATTATTTATTTACTTTAAAAAAATTGCATTTCCATTTTGTAAATTATCAAAAAAATTAAACCTTCCCTACAAGTTTTAATAAAAATTTTTGTTTATAATGTTTAATTGTATAAATTATTCTTGACTAAAATATTTAATTATTATATAATTACTTTGTTTTATATAACTATACTATGGAGGCAATTTGACTTTATGGACATTAAAAAGATTGAAAAGAAATGGCAAGATATTTGGGAGAAAGATAAAATAGCCAACTTTAACCCAAAGAATATTGATAAAAAATATTATTGCTTAGAAATGTTTTCATATCCATCTGCATCAAAACTACACTTAGGACATTGGTATAACTATGGCCCTACTGATAGTTTTGTTCGCTATAAAAAAATGAAAGGATATGAAGTATTTCAACCAATGGGCTTTGACGCTTTTGGTTTACCTGCCGAAAACTATGCAATTAAAACAGGTATTCACCCAAAAGATTCCACAATGCAAAATATAGAAAATATGGAACAAACACTCAGTGAAATGGGTGCAATGTTCGATTGGAGTGCCGAAATTAAAACTTGTAACGAAGATTATTACAAGTGGACACAATGGCTATTCTTAAAACTCTACGAAAATGGGCTTGCTTATAGAAAAGAAGCACCTGTAAACTGGTGCCCTGGTTGCCAAACCGTTCTTGCAAACGAACAAGTTGTTAACGGCGAATGTGAAAGATGTAAATCTGTTGTTGTTAAAAAGAATTTAACACAATGGTTCTTTAAGATTACCAACTATGCAGAAGAACTTTTACAAGGCTTAAATAATCTTGACTGGCCAGAAAAGACAAAACTCATGCAAAAGAACTGGATTGGAAAATCTTCTGGTGGCGAAATTGAATTTACTGCTGAAAGTGGTGATAAATTTAAGGTGTTTACAACCCGTGCAGACACACTTTTTGGCGTTTCTTATGTTGTTTTAGCACCAGAACACCCATTAGTTGCAAAACTCACCTCTCAAAAGCAGAAGAAAGTTGTTGAAGAATATATTTTAGAAACTTCAAAGTGCAACGAAATAGATAGATTATCAACTTCTCGTGAAAAAACAGGCGTTTATATTGGACACAACGCAATAAACCCTATTAATGGTAAAAGCGTTCCTATTTACGTTGCCGATTATGTTTTATATTCATACGGCACAGGTGCTGTTATGGGCGTTCCTTCTCACGATGATAGAGATTTTGCTTTTGCAAACAAATACAACCTTCCTATCACCCGTGTTATTAAAGGCTCAAATTGTGCTGATGACCTTCCATTTACTGAAGATGGAATCGTTATGAACAGCCCTGGTTTTGATGGTTTGTCAAGCGAAGAAGCAAGAAAGGCAATAATAAATGAACTTGTTAAACAAGGAAAGGCTGAACATAAAACCAACTATAGACTTCGTGACTGGTTGGTTTCTCGTCAGCGTTATTGGGGTGCACCTATTCCTATTATCCATTGTGAAAAGTGTGGCACAGTTCCTGTTCCTTATGACCAACTACCTGTTAAATTACCATACGATGTTGAATTTAAGCCAGATGGAGAATCTCCACTTGCAAAACACGATGGTTTTATAAATACTGTTTGCCCTATTTGTGGCGCACCTGCAAAACGTGATTCTGATACACTTGACACATTTGTTTGCTCAAGCTGGTATTATTTAAGATACCCAGATGCACAAAATTCAAAAGAGCCATTTAACCCTGAAATCATCAACAAAATGCTTCCTGTTGATAAATATGTTGGTGGCGCTGAACACGCTTGTATGCACCTACTTTATGCTCGTTTTATCACTAAGGCGCTTAGAGATATGGGATATTTAACCTTTGATGAACCATTTAAGTCTTTAGTTCACCAAGGCGTAATTTTAGGCCCAGATGGACAAAGAATGAGCAAGTCTAAAGGCAACGTTATCGCCCCTGACCCATACGTTCAAGAATTTGGCTCTGACATTTTAAGATTATATTTAATGTTCGGCTTCTCTTATACTGAAGGTGGTCCATGGAACGATGATGGTATTAAAGCAATTACTAAGTTCTTAGATAGAATTGAAAGACTTGCTAACAAACTCATCAACCTTCAACCAAACAAAGATAGCACAATTGGTAAAGAAGAAAAAGACCTTTTATACGCAACAAACTATGCAATTAAAAATGTTGATAGAGATATGGAACAATTCTCATTTAACACATCAGTTGCTCGTTTAATGGAACTCCTAAATGCTCTTTCTAAATACGACACATTAGAACAAATAAATGTAAATGTATTCAAAGATTGCTTTAAGTCACTTATCCTATTACTTGCACCTTGTGCACCACACTTTGCTGAAGAAATTTGGGAAATGCTTGGTAACAAAACATCTATTTTCAATGCAAAATACCCTGTTTGTGATGAAAGTGCACTCGTTTTAGACCAAGTTGAAGTTGCAGTTCAAATCAACAGCAAAATGCGTGCTAAAATAATGATTCCAAACGATGCCGACCAAGATACAATTAAAGAAATTATATATGCTGATGAAAAATTAGCACAAGAATTACAAGATAAGACAATTAAAAAACTTATCGTTGTTCCTAAACGCTTGGTAAATATTATTGTATAAATTTTAGTTATAAAGGTGTAAATATGGCAAATAACAACACTTTAACAAAAAATATTGAAAGATTAAGCCCTAACATTGAGTTAGGGCTTAATGATATAGAAGTTAGCGAAAGATACGAAAACGGATTAGTTAACAAGGTTAAACAAAAGTATTCTAAATCTTACATAAATATTTTTGTAAACAATGTATGCACTTTTTTCAACCTATTAGGTTTAATCGTTTTTATTGCACTACTCTTAAGTGGCGCAACACTTGGAAATTTCTTTTTTGTATTCTTTTATATTGCAAATATTTCAATTGGCATTATTCAAGAAATTAGAGCAAAAAAATGCATTGACAAACTTTCTTTAGTTGCTAGTAAAACAGTTAAAGTAATTAGAAATAGACAAACTATTGAAATTATGTCATCAGATATCGTTCTAGATGATATAATTTTGCTTGGAATTGGCAATCAAATCCCTACAGATTGCCAAATATTAAAAGGCGACATTGAAGTTAACGAATCTCTCTTAACAGGCGAATCGGTTGCCGTTAAGAAAAGCGTTGGCGACACCCTTCTTGCTGGTAGTTTTATAACGAGTGGTATTTGCACTGTACAAGCAATTAAAGTTGGTAAAGATAATTATGTTGAAACTCTTTCAGAAAAGGCAAAAGCATATAAAAAGCCACAATCTGAAATAATGAGTTCATTAAAGCTTATTATTAAAGTTATAAGTTGCATAATCGTTCCTATTGCAACAGCATCTATTTTAAGAAGTATTCTTATTAAGGGTGCAAATCTCCCTGCTTCAATTCTAGGCACTTCTACAATAGTTATTGGAATGATTCCTGCCGGCATGTTTTTACTTACTAGCGTTGCACTTGCTGTGGGCATTATTAAACTTGCAAAGCACAAAACATTAGTTCAAGACTTATACTCTTTAGAAATGCTTGCTCGTGTTGACACAATTTGTTTTGACAAAACAGGAACAATTACTGATGGAAAAATGACCGTTATTAACATTGACAATCTCACAGACGATAATTTAGATATTAAACCTATCGTAAGTTCAATGTTAAATGCACTTCAAGACAACAACCAAACGGCAATAGCAATGCTTAATTATTTTGGAGAGCAAAGTCATTTTACACCTAAACAAAAAATGCCATTTAGTTCAAAAAGAAAACTATCGGCCGTTAGTTTCGATAAAATCGGCACCTTTTCGTTTGGAGCACCAGAATTTGTGCTTGATAAAGTAGAATTAGATTTATACGAAGATAAAATAAATAGTTATACCAAAAAAGGTCTTAGAGTATTAGTTTTTGCAAAGTCCAACTCCCCAATTAACGAAGACCAAATCCCTAATGATTTTAAGGCGATTTCGCTTATTATTATAGCAGACAATGTTAGAGAAGATGCAATTTCAACAATTCAGTGGTTTAAGGATAACAATGTTCAAATTAAGGTTATCTCTGGCGACAATGCAATGACAGTTGCTGAAGTTTCAAAGAGAGTTGGCATTGAAAATGCTGATAAATATATTAGTTTAGAAGGTCTAACAGACGAGCAAGTTTTTGATGTTGCAAATAAATATACAGTGTTTGGAAGAGTGTCACCTGAACAAAAGGCAATCTTAGTTAAAGCATTAAAAAGTGCTGGGCACGTTACTGCAATGACCGGCGATGGTGTAAACGACATTTTAGCACTAAAAGAGGCTGATTGTGCTGTTTCCGTGGCATCTGGTAGCGATGCGGCAAGAAACGTTTCGCACTTAGTTCTTCTTGACAATAACTTCAATTCAATGCCAAAAGTTGTTTATGAAGGCAGAAGAGTTATAAATAACGTTCAAAGTTCTGCATCATTATTTTTAATGAAAACACTATTTACGATGCTTTGGGGAATAATTACATTGTGCTTGCCTTACATGAATACCTACCCTTACACCCTTTCAAATATGATAATGTTTGAAGTATTTATAATTGGTATTCCATCATTTTTCTTATCATTCCAACCAAACGATTCTAGAGTTGATGGACATTTTATAAGTTACATTATTAAAAAGTCACTTCCTAGTGCTTTACTTATGGTTTTAAGCGTGTTTATTATCGAACTATTTAGAATGCCTAACCCAACCTTAAACAAAGAAATTTATGATACAATGGGAATATATGTTTTAACTTTTGCTGGCGTTATAAACTTATTTATCACCTGCAAACCATTAAACAAATATCGTTCTATTGTATTCTTTTCAAATCTTATTATAATTTTAATCATATCAAGCCTTGCAATGACAACTGATTTAGGAAGTTATATTACACTTGCAAAACTTCTTCCACTAAGCAAGCATTATGTTAATTTAATTATAATTTCGCTCGTTGTTCTTGCCGATATTCCATTAGCATTTATATTACAAAAACTATTTAAGAATCTTGACCTTTCTAAAAAGAAAGTTAAATAAACTTAAAAACTAAATGCATTATAAACAAAAAAAAGAAGCCATTTTATAAAATGGCTTCTTTTTTATTAAATTAAATTTGATTTTAGTTTAAGGACTATTTACTTTGTTCAATGAGATTAACGATATCGCCAACAGTTTTAATATTAACTGCGTCTTCTTCTGGAACTGAAATCTCAAATTCTTCTTCTAAACTCATAAGCATTTCAACAACGTCTAAAGAATCTGCTCCTAAATCTTTAACGATTTCTTTGTCTAAAGTGATTTCTTCAGCAGGTCTATTGAGTTGTTTAGAAATAAGTTCTATAACCTTATCTGCTACTGCCATCAATGTATCCTCCAATAAATTTATAATACTATTATAATATATTTATTCTAATATTGCAAGTAATAATCACAAAATAATTAAATTAGTCAATTTTTGGTAAAGTATCAAAACCTTTTTGAAGTTCAGCATCTGTTGGAATATAATCAGACATAGTATTGTTGTTATATGCTGAATATGCTGCAAGGTCAAAAAAGCCCGTTCCTGTCAAACAGAATACAATAGTTTTCTTTTCGCCAGTTTCTTTGCACTTTAATGCTTGGTCAACAACTTCTCTAATGGTATGTGATGATTCTGGTGCTGGAAGTATACCTTCAGATTTTGCAAACGTAACTGCTGCTTCAAACACCTTAGTTTGTTCAACAGCAACAGCATCAATATATCCATCGTGATAAAGTTTAGACACGATTGGGTTCATGCCGTGATATCTAAGTCCACCAGCATGGTTCGTTGATGGCATAAATCCACTACCAAGTGTGCACATTTTAAGAAGTGGTGTAATTTTACCTGTATCACCAAAGTCATAAGCATATTTACCCCTTGTCATTGATGGACAAGATGCTGGCTCAACACCGATAATTTTATATTTTGCCTTACCTTCAATTTTATCTTTAACAAATGGAGCGATAAAACCACCAAAGTTAGAACCACCACCAACGCAACTAATAAACATGTCAGGTTCAATTCCGTATTTATCAAGTGCTACCTTAGTTTCTAAACCGATAATAGATTGATGCAAAATTACATGGTCTTGAACGCTACCTAAAACATATCTGCAGTTTGGTGTGTTTAATGCTTTTTCTGTTGCTTCAGAAACGGCACAGCCGAGAGAACCACCTGTATTTGGGAATGCCTCTAATATTTCTCTGCCAACTTTTGTTGTATTTGATGGACTTGGAATAACCTTTCCACCATAAGTTTCGATAATTGCCTTTCTAAATGGCTTTTGTTCAGCACTGCTCTTTACCATAAAAACAGTTAAATCAAGCCCATAGAAGGCACATGCCATAGAAAGTGCCGTTCCCCATTGACCTGCGCCTGTTTCGGTTGTAAGGCTTGTTAAACCTTGCTTTTTAGCATAATAAGCTTGAGCAATTGCAGAATTGAGTTTATGTGAGCCCGAAGTGTTGTTTCCTTCAAATTTATAATAAATTTCAGCAGGAGTATCGAGTACTTTTTCTAAAAAATATGCCCTTGTCAATGGTGATGGACGAACCATTTTATAAAACTCTTGAACTTCTTCAGGAATAGGAATATATTCATCGGTCATGTTTAATTCTTGCTTAGCAAGTTCATCACACAAAATTTCGCTTAGTTCTTCAAATGTAACAGGTTTTTTTGTTATAGGATTAAGCGCTGGAGCATGCTTATCTTTCATAACAGCGTTTATATTATACCAACACTTTGGTAACTCACTTTCTTGAAGATAAATTTTTGTTGGAATCTTTTTGTCTTGCATAATTATTTCTCCTTATTTAAAATAAAAAACACGGAATATTCTATGGGACGAATATATCCGTGTTGCCACCCACTTTTACAAAGTTTAAACTTTGACTTTTTCGAGCACAATAATGCCCTGCCACTTTAACGCTTGGCTTTTTGCGTCAGCAACTACTTTTTTGTTCATTGCCACCCTCAGTAACCCATTCAAAATTGCTCTGCTAATTGTTTTCACCAACCACAATCTCTCTAAAAACTTCTACAAAATCTACTACTTTACTTCATCGGTTTATATTGTTTTTCTTTATAATAGCACCTTTTAATAAAAGTGTCAACTATTTATGACGATTTCTAAAAATTAGGCAAAATTTTACCTTGAAACACTAAAAAATAAATCATTTAATATATTTAAACCAATTTTTATAGACTCTTTTACTAAATATTCTTCTCTTGTATGTACTCCAGCACCTTTATAAACACCTACACAGATTGCTGGTATTCCCAAGGAGTGTGGGATATTACAGTCTGTTGAGCCTGAACTTTCTTTAACTTCAGTTTTGGCGTGTTTTTCTTGGATTTCAATTACCATTTGAGATGCTTTTGCTAGTTTTTCTTTATCGACATCTCCCATACCCGGTCTATTTCCTACAAGTTCAATGTTAATTGTTGCATCAGGAAAATCATTTTTAACTTGCTCAAAAATTTGATAAAAATTGTCTTTCATAATATTAAGGCAATCATTGTCATCTGACCTATATTCGCAAAGCATTTCGGCATTTTGAGCAATGGTATTTACCGATGTTCCACCACTAATCAATCCAACATTATATGTTGTTTTTGTGCCTTCTTTTTCAGGCACTTTAATTTGATAAATTTTATTCACCATGTTAGATAAAACTGCAATGGCATTTCTATTTCCGAAAGCGCCATAAGAATGCCCACCTTTTGTTTGGCATGTTACTTTATATCTATGAGAGCCCACACTTTTGTTTACAATATGATTATAGCCACCATCTAAGGTAAACATAACATCTATTTTACTTGCAAAATCCTTAAATATTTGCTTGCACCCTTTTAGGTCGCCAAGTCCTTCTTCACACGCATTTGCAGAGAATAGAACGGATTTTTCAGCCTTAAAATCGATGTCTTTTAGATATTTACAAAAGGCAAGAATCATTGCAACACAAACCGTATCATCACAAACGCCTGGGCATTTAATAAGTTCGCCATCATCAATATATGGAAGTGGCTCTAAATCAGGAAAAACAGTGTCTGTATGCGCCATAAACAATGAATATGTGTCATTATTTCCTTTTATATCCCAAATAACGTTTTTCGCACTATCGATATAGGCATTTATATAACCAATATCATGCAAATAGTTTTTAATATATTCGGCTCTTTTATCTTCTAAACCTGATGGCGCAGGAATTTTACACAATTCTTCTGTCAATTTAAGCGTTAAATCATAATATTCTTGATTTGCAAAACTTTTCATTATAAAACCTTCCTTAGTTTTTAATAAATATTGCTATTGTTTTTTTATTTAATACATACTCATTTGAATATATCTTATTTGAAATTAGTTCTTTTAAACTGCCCTTATACTTAAAATCATAAGTGTTTTGCGATATGTTAACACATATTAGAACTTGACTTTTATCATCTATTCTTTTATAAATTAGCACGCCATCATCGTTATAAACATTTCTAAATTCGCCCTTCTTAAATGCAGAAAACCCTTTTCTAAGCCTTGACAAAAATTTATACCACTCTAAAATTTCAAGATTTTCTCTGCCCCATGGAAAAGTGCATCTATTTAATGGGTCAAAATGCCCTTCCATACCAACTTCATCGCCATAATAAATTGATGGCACCCCACAAAGTGTAAATTGAAGCAAGGTCGCCACTTTTAGCCTAAATATAGCATCTTGCTTTTTATCAGGCAAAATCTTAAGTTTTGATAGCTCTATTTTGTCTTTTCCATCAGTGTTTTCACCACTTAACACGCTTAAAATTCTTGCAGTATCGTGCGTGGATAAAATATTCATAAGCGAATGCAAAACATTTTGTGGATAATGGTCAATTTGCTCACTAATAGTATGAGTTAATTGCTTGGCATTTCCACTTAAAACAAACTCGATTATAGCATTTTTTAGTGGATAATTCATAACGCTATCAAGTTCTTTTCCCTGAAAATATTCCCTTCTTTTGCCGTAAGAAATTTTATTCGATGCATCTTCCCAAACTTCGCCAATAATTATGGCTTCTTGGTTTGCTCTTTTTACAGCCTTTCTAATGTTTTTAACAAAATGAGACGGAAGTTCATCTACAACGTCAAGTCGCCAACCACCAACACCAAGTTTTGTGTAATGGTCAATGACGCCATTTTCACCCGTTATAAAGTCTATAAAATCTTGATTTTCCTTGTTTATTGTCGGCAAAGTTTTAATTCCCCACCAACATCCATAATCGTTAGGAAAATTATTAAAATTATACCATTTATAATACTTGGAATTTTTGCTTTGATAAGCACCTAAATCATTATATTTATTATAACAATTAAAATACACGCTGTCAACACCTGTGTGGTTAAAAACACCATCTAAAATGATTTTTATTCCCTTTTCTTTTGCCTTATCTATCAAAAGTTTTAGGTCACTTTTATCGCCGAGCAGTTCATCAATCTGCATATAATTGCCCGTATCGTATCTATGGTTAGAATACGCCTTAAATATGGGATTAATATAAATAGCATTAACACCTAAACTCTTAATGTAATCTATTTTTTTTGTTATTCCTTTAAGGTCACCACCAAAAAAATCATTGTTTAATATTTCGCCTTGTTCATTTGGCATAAAAACAGGTTTTTCCTTCCAATCTTCATGCAAAACCTTATAACTAGGCACGTTTTTTTCTTTTTCATATCTATAAAATCTATCTGGTAAAATTTGATAAATTATTCCACCAGATAGCCAAGATGGAACTTCATATTCAATGTCGTATACCGTAAGTTGAAAATCTTGTATTGCTCTTGCAACAACACCAATATTTTCATAACTATTTGAAATATATTCGCCATTTTTTAAGTCAAAATAATAAAAATATAAGCCAATAGTTAACTTAGTGCTAACTTCGAAATAGTCTTCTTTTTTTTGCATTTGATAACTTTCATATTCAAAGCCATCTTTTTTAATGCAAAAAACACAAGAGTTAAAGTTGCCTTTAACTCTAAAAGTAATTTTACTATTTTCTTTAATTGCACCTATTTGGCTTTTGTAAAATGTGTCAAGTGGATTATATATCATTTATTTAATCCTTTTTAGTCCCCAAACTTTTTCAGCATATTCTTTTATACTTCTATCGCTTGCAAAAATACCAGCCGAAGCAATATTATTTAGGCTTTTTCTTGCCCAATCAATTTTATTATTATAAACTTTATCTACAACTTGGTGTATATCACAATATGCACCGAAATCAGCAAGGCACATATAAGGGTCTGCAACAGGACTTGCTGTAAGAAGATAATTTGAAATATCGCTAAAACTTTGTCCATTAAAGCCAATATTTAATGCATTTATAACCTTTTCTAGCCTTTTATTATTTGCATAATAAAGTGAAGAATTATAACCTTGCAACCACTCTCTTTCAACTTCTTCTGCCGTCAAACCAAAGATAAAAATATTATCCTTGCCACACGCCATTTGCATTTCAACATTTGCGCCGTCAAGCGTGCCAATAGTTAGTGCACCATTTATCATAAACTTCATGTTTCCGGTGCCACTTGCTTCTTTACCTGCTTGAGATATTTGCTCGCTTATTTCAGTTGCTGGCATAAGTTTTTCTGCCATTGACACCGAGTAATCTTCTAAAAATATAACCCTTAATTTTTCTTTGATTTTAGCGTGTTTTTCAATGTCTTTACTTATAGAGCAAATAAGTTTTATTATTTGTTTTGCAAAATAATATCCCGGCGCTGCTTTTGCTCCAAAAATAAAGGTTTTTGGTTTGATATTAAGACTTGGATTTTCTTTTAAGTCATTATAAAGCGAAATTATATATAATGCATTAAGAAGTTGCCTTTTATATTCGTGCATACGCTTTGCTTGAACATCAAATATGCTCGTTGGGTCTATAATAATTGATTGTTTTTTCTTTATATATTCACAAAACTGCATTTTCTTAATGTATTTTATTTCATTTAATCGATTAAGAACGCTTGTATCATTTTCATACCTTTTTAAATCAGCAAGTTTTAACGCATCCATAACGTAAGCATTACCAATGCAATCGTTCAGCAAATCACAAAGTTCTTTATTTGACTGACAAAGCCAACGCCTATGTGCAATTCCATTTGTAATATTTATAAACTTTTGGGGATAAACATCATAAAAGTCCTTAAAAGTACTATTTTTAATAATATCACTATGAAGTACAGAAACTCCGTTTACCGTATGAGATGCAATAACCGACAAGTTTGCCATCTTTATCTCACCATGTGAAAATATACTCATTCGGTCAATTTTTTCCCAGTTCCCCGGATATTTTTGCCATATTTCAGCACAAAATCGCTCATTTATTTCTTTTAGAATCATATGGATTCGTGGCAATCTTCTTGCAATTAGGTCTTCGCTCCACTTCTCTAACGCTTCGCTCATAACTGTATGATTTGTATATGCAATAGTTTTAGTTACGATATTCCACGCATCTTCCCAACTAAAACTATGCTCATCAATAAGCAATCTCATAAATTCTGGAATACAAAGTGCTGGGTGCGTGTCATTTATGTGTATCGATGCTTTTTCAGGCAAAGAATAAAGTGAACCATATTCAATAATATGCTCGGAAATTATATCTTGAAGTGTTGCCGAAACAAGTAGATATTGTTGCTTTAATCTTAAAGATTTTCCTTCAAAATGGTTATCTGATGGATATAAAACTTTTGAAATCAAGTCTGCAAAATTATCTTCTTGCATACTTCTAATATAATCGCCTTGAGAAAAGGTTTTCATATCAAAATCTCGTATGTTTTGAGCCTTCCAAAGTCTTAAAACCGAAACGGCTTTGCTATCTTTTCCAGAAATCATCATATCATAGGCAACGGCTTCTATTTCTTTTACATCATAATGTTCAATTTTAAGTCCATTATCTGTCCAATTTTCTTTAATATGCCCATCAAACTTAATCTTAAAAGTCTTATCCATACGCTGAGTAAGCCAAACTTCTCCACCGGGAAGCCAAATATCTGGAAGTTCCATTTGCCAGCCGTCAACTATTTTTTGCTTAAATAGTCCGTATTCATATCTAATCGAATAACCCATTGCTGGATAATCTTGACTTGCAAGAGCATCCATAAAACATGCTGCAAGTCTTCCTAAACCACCATTTCCAAGTCCTGCATCAGGCTCTAAATCGTATAGTTCATCAAGCGAACAAGAAAAGTCCTTTTTTAATGCGTTATTAAAAGCATTTTCTATACTTAAGTTAAATGCGTTGTTTCTAAGTGACTGACCAAGCAAAAATTCCATACAAAGATAATAAACTCTTTTACCATTTTGAGCCCTAAATTCCTTGTTAAAAGCACTTCTTTTTTCTAAAAGAATGTCCCTTATACACATAACAACTGATTTATATATTTGTTCTTTTGTTGCATCTTTTGGTAAAATTCCAAAATACTTAGAAAGTTTACTTTTTATAAGGCTCGATGCATCTTTTTCTGTCATAGATTTCATTTAACTCTCCTAAAATCATTTACTATACAATTCTAAATATTTTTCTGCTTGATTTTTCCAAGAAAAATCGGTTGTCATTGCCCTTTTTTGAAGGTCAGCCCATGCTTGTTTATTATAAAATGTTTTTATTGCCTCATTTATCACATAAAGCATGTCATGTGCATTATAGTTCTTAAATGTAAAACCATTACCACTATCACCTGTGTATGCTTTAATACTATCATTTAAGCCACCCGTTTCTCTTACGATAGGAACAGTTCCATATCTACTTGCAATCATTTGGGCAAGTCCACAAGGTTCGCTTTTCGATGGCATTAAGAACATATCTGCGCCAGAATATATTTTTCTCGATAAATCTTGATTATATGCAATAATTGCCATACATTTTCCTTGGTAAGTATGTGAAATGTGGGTAAAATAGTTTTCGTAAGAAGTTTCACCCTTGCCTAAAACTACAACTTGAACATCTTGACTTAACAAACTTTCTAAAACTTGAGTGATTAAATCTAATCCTTTATGTGATACAAGCCTTGATATTATAGCAATTATCGGTACATCTTCTCTTACAGGAAGCGACAACATCTTTTGAAGCTCTTTTTTACAAACTGACTTGCCTGATAAATCACTAAAAGAATAGTTTTGAAATAAACATTTGTCACTTACTGGGTTATAATACTCAATATCAATACCATTGAGTATTCCATAAAGTTTTTGCGAATTTCTATTTATTATTTTTTCTAATCCGTGTGCATAATACTCATATTTAATTTCTTCAGCATAAGTAGGACTTACTGTTGAAACTAAATCGGTCATTTCAATTGCTCCTTTCATGATATTTATACAGCCATTATACTCAATATAGTTTCTTATATTTGGTACGAAACCGAACAAATCTTCATAATTATGCATACCAAATTTACCTTGATATTCAATATTGTGTATTGTAAAAATCGTTTTTATTCTTCGAAATTTCTCATCTTCATAATACATGCCTTTTAGATAAATAATCGCAGGTGCTGTTTGCCAATCGTTACAATGCAAAATGTCGGGATAAATATCTAATCTTGAAATAGTGTCAAGCGATGCTTTAGAAAAAAATGCAAACCTTTCACCATCATCATACTGACCATAAATGCTACCTTCTCTCTTAAAATAATATTCGTTATCAATAAAATAAAATTTTACCCCTTCGTACTCATAAAAAAACACTCCAACATATTGATAGCGCCATGAGAGTGATATATTAAAACTTGTTAAAAACTTAAAATTTGCCTTTTGTTCATTACAAATAGAACTATATAAAGGTAATATCACACTTATATCTAAACTTTTATTTTTTGCAAGTTCTTTTGGAAGAGAGCCTAAAACATCAGCAAGACCACCGGTTGCAATAAAAGGCGTTGCTTCAGAGCCTAAAAATATTATCTTTTTTCTTTTTGTTATTTTAATTTCTGGAATAACAACTGAGTTATCTTTTTTTTGGCTTAATTTTATATTATCATCAACTTTCATTTTGTTCCCCCCTAAATCATAATGCCCTTACTGATATAAAATGGATGATTCTTACTACCAGACAAAACTTTTCTATCTTTTACAACAACATTTTTGTCGGTTATTATACAGTTGAGCGTTGAGTTTTCGCCTAAAACGGTATTTTGCATAATGATACTATTCTTTATTGTTGCACCCCTAGCCACCTTTACATTTCTAAAAATAATACTATTCTCAACCTCTCCTTCTATAGTGCAACCATCGGCAATCATAGAGTTTTTTACAATTGCACTACTTCCATATTTTGTTGGTGCAGAATCTAGAATTTTAGTAAAAACACTTCTATCCCCAAACACTTCTTCTCTATTTTTTGTGTCTAGCATTTTCATATTGCTGTCATAATATGCTTTTAGCGATGTTATACCTGCAAAAAAACCTTTATGTTCATAACCAATTACTTTTAAACTATCTAAATTAGATGCGATTATGTCTGACATAAAGTGTCTTTTATTATGCGAAATACTATCCATAACAATATTTTGTAATAAAGATTTTTTTAAAACAAACATATTTGTAAATACATTTTGATATTTTTCGCCTATTTCTTG
>JAZNAX010000041.1:0-55373 GCA_045586765.1 Christensenellaceae bacterium
ACGAGTATTGGTAATAAAGAAAGTCCCAAACCGATTAAATACATCCACCATTCAAGTGTCATCATTCCGAACACGCTTACAACGCCTGGAACAAAGAGAACGAATGCTGTTAACACTGTACAAACCAAAAGCGAGATGTTCATGGTCTTGTTTGAGAAGAACCCAACCTTAAAGAGCGAATGAGATGAACGCATGTTAAGTGCTTGAACAAGTTGGCTCATAGCAAGCACCATAAACGCCATAGTACTACCTGCTGCGTGATTTAATGCACCAGAAGGGTCTTTCATCATATAAGCGCCAAAAATATAACCGGCAAGTGTTGTAATTGTTAATAAAAGACCATTAAGTCCTATCTTAACACCTAAACCATGTGAGAATAAACTTTCGTTTTTAGACTTTGGTTTTTGATACATAATGTCGCTTTCTACTGCTTCCATACCTAACGCAACGGCAGGCAACGAGTCGGTTACAAGGTTTATCCATAAAAGTTGAATAGGAATAAACGGATTGCCTAACCCTGCAATATATCCTAAAATAACTGTTGAAATAAACACTACTAAAACTTCTGCAAGGTTGGTAGAAAGCAAGAAGCCTACAACCTTTCTTATATTTTCAAATATGCCACGGCCTTCTTTAACTGCTTCAACGATAGTTGCGAAGTTGTCATCGGTTAGTGTCATATCTGCTGCGCCCTTAGCAACGTCTGTACCTGTTATACCCATAGCACAACCGATATCTGCTGCTTTAAGTGCTGGAGCATCGTTAACGCCGTCACCTGTCATTGAAACAACTTGACCTTTCTTTTGCCAAGCCTTAACAATTCTAATCTTGTTTTCTGGTGATACACGAGCATAAACTGAAATTTGTTCAACCTTTTTGTCAAGTTCTTCATCGCTCATTTCATCAAGTTCTGCACCTGTTATTGCTAAGTCGCCTTCGTTTAAGATACCAAGTTCTCTTGCGATTGCTGAAGCTGTTGAAACGTGGTCACCTGTAATCATAACGGCTTTAATACCAGCCTTCTTACAAACAGCAACTGCTTCTTTTGCTTCTGGTCTTGGTGGGTCAATCATACCAACTAAGCCCATAAATGTAAGACCATTTTCCAAAATCTCTGAAGTTGGGTCACTAGGAACTTCATCGATGAACTTATAACCAACAGCCAAAACTCTTAAAGCATCAGATGTCATCTTTTCGTTCATTTCTTTTGCTTTATCGAAGTCGCCTTTAACGCAACGTTTTTCCATTACGTCTACAGCGCCCTTAACGATAACAACCTTTTTGCCATCGATTTCGTTTACTGTTGACATAAGTTTTCTATCTGAATCGAAAGGAATTTCAGCAAGTCTTGGATACTTTTCATTTAAAGCATCTTTTTCTAAGCCGTTTTTATATGCTGCAAAAACAATGCTTGTTTCTGTTGGGTCACCGATATGTGTTTCTTTGCCGTCATTTACTATAACAGAGCCATCTGAACAAAGTGTGCCGTATGTTAAAAGTTTTCTAACAACGTCAGAGTTGTTTTCGCTGATGTCTTCTAAGTCTTCTTGACCTTCAACATAAGCCTTAACAAGTGTCATTCTGTTCATTGTAAGTGTACCTGTTTTATCAGAACAAATGATAGATGCACTACCAAGTGTTTCTACAGCAGGAAGTCTTCTTATAATTGCATTTCTTTTTACCATACGTTGTACGCCAATAGATAAAACTATAGTAACAACGGCAGGAAGTCCTTCTGGTATTGCTGAAACTGCTAGTGAAATAGCAGACATAAATGAGCCGATTATATTATTAAATTCTAAGCCGTCTCTTACGATTTGCACTACAAACATAACAAAACAGATACCGAGAACTAATATGCCAAGCACACTGCCAAGTTTTGCAAGTTTTTCTTGTAATGGAGTTTTAGTCTCATTTTCATTAGCAAGAATGCCTGCGATTTTTCCCATTTCAGTGTCCATACCCGTAGCAGTAACTATAGCTAATGCTGTTCCGTATGTTATTGAACAACCAGAAAAAACCATATTAGTTCTATCACCAATAGGTGCTTTTTCTTTTACTTCTGCGTCTGCATATTTTTCAGATGGAACTGATTCACCTGTTAAAGCAGATTCTTCAGATTTTAAGTTTACACTTTTAATTAGTCTTGCATCGGCAGGAACAAAGTCACCAGCTTCTAATTTTATAATGTCGCCAGGAACGAGTTCAGATGACATAATAATCTTTTCAACACCATCACGGATAACTCGTGCGTGTGGAGCAGACATGTTTTTAAGTGCATCAAGTGCTTTTTCTGCCTTACTTTCTTGCACAACGCCCATTATTGCGTTAATTAAAACTATAGCGAGAATTAAGAACGGCTCTATCATTTCAATAGGGTCAAAACCATGAGTTATGCCATCATATATAGCAACACCAAGTGAAATTGCTGCTGCAATCAATAATATGATAATCATTACGTCCTTAAACTGCTCAAAAAATCTAGCGAAAATAGATTTTTTCTTTTTCTCTTTCAATTTGTTTTCGCCAAACTGTGCTCTTTTTTCTTCGACTTGGGCTGTAGTTAAACCAGTCACTTGGTCTGAAGAAAAATGTGATAGTACGTTTTCAATACTGTCTACATGTGCTTTCAATTTTTTGTCTCCTTGAAAAAAATTTTTTTAGTTTATTTTTTAATGCCGATATTATTTATTTTGAACATTATATATAAATATATCAACATTTTATCCGTTTTTGCCTTGTTTTATCTTTTTTATAAAATAAAACCCAAGTCAAATATTCTTTCGACTCGGGTATTTTTTAAGTATAGATAGACCGAGCCTGCTTTACCACCTGCAAGTCTGGTCAATTAAGAAAGGCCAGAGATTTCTCTCAAGATGTTGACCATTCCCCATCAGTTGATGGGCGACTACTCCCTTAACGCTTTATTATTATATCATTTTACTATTGAAAAATCAACTTTTTAAAAGCATTTTTTGCCAAAATTTTAAAAGTTTATGTCAAGTCCTAAATATTTTGCTATAGCAAGTGAAAATTTAAGTGCACTCTTTGGTCCATCTGCAGTTATAAAGTTATCGCTTATTTCCACATCTTTTCCCGTATAATTTTTCCCTAACTGACTTGTAAAGCAATCTGCATGAAAACAAGTTGCACTAGTTGCTAATAATAAATCGTTTTGTGCAAGCACAACGGCTGGAGATGCACATATTGCTGCAACGAGTTTTCCTTTTGCTATAATGTGCTTGATTAGTTCTATTGCCGTTTCATTTTTAGCAATGTTTGTTGCGCCAGGCATACCACCTGGGATAACTACTGCATCGTATGAATTTATGTCGATTTTACTAATTAGTTTGTCAGCCTTAATAGTTATTCCGTGAGAGCCTTGAATATACTCAGTGCCAACCGAAACTATGTCGCACTCTGCACCAGCACGCCTTAAAACATCAACGGGAGTTATGCCTTCCATTTCTTCAGTGCCGTCTGCAAATAAAACTGCTACTTTTATCATTATATTTTCCCCTTTATTATTTTATGTTTTCGTTAATTGCTTGATTTTTAAGCTTGTTGCCGTTTTGTTTTAGTTCACCTACCACTACTTTGCTAAGCATAATTAAAGCAATGGCGTTTGGTAACACCATTAAATAGTTGAAAAAGTCGGTTAATTCCCAAACTAAATCGTTTTGGAACACAGCGCCTAAGAACACGAATAAAATTGCTATTATAGTATAAATTAAAGAAGACTTTTTGCCAAACAAATATGTAAAATTTATTTTTCCAAACAAGTTCCAACTTAGTATGGTTGAAAATGCAAAGAAGAACAAACATACTGCAACGAAAATTCCACCGATTGTTAGCCCAAGGTTAGAGCCATTAAACACGGTAGCAATTGCGTTTTGGACTAAGTTGGTTTTATCTATTCCAGAATTTAATGCGATTTCAAGTTTTTCTGGAGATGAAAGCATTCCGTTTCCTGCATAGAGCGTGGTAATGATGATTAATGCAGTCATAGTTAAAACTACAAAAGTATCAAAGAAAACGCCTATCATTGCACTAACGCCTTGTTTATGTGCGTTTTCAACATTTGCTTGAGCGTGAGCATGAGGGGTTGAACCCATACCTGCTTCGTTAGAAAATAGGCCACGCTTTGCACCTTGACTTATTGCAATTTTAAGTGCAGCACCTATACCACCACCGATTATTGCTTGTGGAACAAAGGCAAACTTGAAAATCATAAAAAAGGCTTCTGGAATAACAGTTATATTGCAAAATATAATGATAAACCCACCTATAAGATAAAGCCCTGCCATAACAGGAACGATTTTTTCGGTAACTGATGCTAACCTGCTTACCCCACCTATAAAAATAACGGCTGCTAGAATTGCAAGTATAATACCGATAATCCATTCTTCAATTCCAGATACTTCGTTTACAGTGCTAGCGATTGAGTTTGATTGCACGGTTGCACCAACAAAACCAAGTGCAATAACTGCTGCAACGGCAAAGAAACCTGCTAGGAACTTGCCAAACTTTCCTTTAAATGCTTGTTTTATGTAATAAACAGGTCCACCACTTACGCTTCCGTCTTGGTTAATAAGTCTTGTCCTTTGTGCTAACACGGCTTCTGAATAGTTGGTTGCCATACCGAAAAATGCGATTACCCACATCCAAAATATAGCACCTGGGCCACCTGCGAGTATAGCACCACTTGCACCTATAATGTTGCCCGTGCCAACTTGCGCTGCAATGGCTGTCGTCAAGGCTTGGAAAGAACTCATTCCACCTTTTTCTTTTTTGCCATTGAGTTTAAGGTTACCAAAAACTTGTTTCATTCCTTGCTTAAAACAGCGAACTTGAACAAATCTTGTTTTAATTGAAAAAAAGATTCCAACGCCAACCAAAAGAACAACCAAAATATAGTCGCTTAAATAGGCATTTATTGTTTTTAACACCTGTAAAAGGTCATCTAAAAATTGTTGCATTTGTCACCCCAATAAAAAAGAGTTGCTATAAATAAAGCAACTCCGAAAAATACATTTTTTATTATATAACGCTCCGTCCTTTTGCCTGAGAGATTCGGGGCTAAGCCCTTTGCACCTTCGGCACTCAAATATTAGAGATTCTCCGGAATTTCTCCCCTTTCAGTCTGCTTATCCTAAAAGGTTCATCGAATATTTTTGTTTATTATAACATTTTTTTGGCTTAAATGTCAAATATTTATAAAAAGTTTATTCTAAACTTATTCACCATCGAAAAGTGGTGTTGAAAAATATCTTTCTGCTGTGTCTGGTAAAACCGTTACCACCGTTTTTCCTTTGCCTAAAATTTTTGCAAGGCGCTTTGCTGCTGCCACGTTTGTTCCAGATGAAATGCCACACATAATGCCTTCAAGCCTTGCTAAGTCTCTTGAAGTTTCTAATGCTTCTTGGTCGGAAATAATACAGATATCTTCATAGATATTACAATTAAGTACAGGTGGAATCAAACCATCGCCTATGCCCATTTGTATGTGAGAACCTATTGTGCCCCCTGCAAGAATGGCTGCGTTTTCAGGCTCAACTGCCCAAATTTTAATGTCTGGGTTTTGCGCTTTAAGAACTTCGCCAATGCCGGTTATCGTGCCACCTGTTCCTATGCCAGAACAAAATCCGTGAATAGGCCCTGCCACTTGCTCTAAAATTTCTAAGCCTGTGTGGTGGCGATGCACCATAGGGTTTGCTGGATTTTCAAATTGTTGTGGAACAAACACATTTTTATCTGCCTTTGCCATTTCAAGCGCTTTTTTTAAGCACCTATCAATGCAGTCCCCAATGTTTCCATCATCGTGAATTAAAATAACTTCTGCACCATAGTGGCGAACAAGTTTTCTTCTTTCTTCGCTAACCGAGTCTGGCATTATGATAATAGTTTTATATCCCTTAACAGCCCCCACGAGTGATAAGCCTATGCCTTGGTTACCACTAGTTGGCTCAACGATAATGGTGTCTTTACCAATAAGCCCTTTGCTTTCGGCATCTAAAATCATATTGTATGCCGTACGAGTCTTTATTGACCCACCGATATTAAGCCCTTCTATTTTAACCAAAATATCAGCACTATCACTATCCACCATATTATTTAATTTTACAATAGGAGTATGACCTATTGCTTCTAAAACATTTTTGTATACCATATTTGTTCTCTCTTTTTTGCTTTTTAAATTATACAATATATTATATAAAAAAATCAATCATTTTAGCATTTATTTTTAAGCAATATACTTTTAATAATCATATGCACATCTATTAACTTTTATTTTTTGTTTTTTTGCTAATAAAAAAAGGCTATATAATCAATTTCCATTACATAGCCTTAAAATTTTTTTCTTTATTTAATTGTCTTTAAGATTGCCTTTTTTTGCGTTTTTTTCTATCAACTCTTTTGTATATTGCCATATTTCTTCAGAGCCGAGTTTTGAAGATTTTTGTCTATTTATAACCCTTTCTTTATCAATGCCGTTTCTAACCCAATCCCTGCCGTTATTATAGTCGTTTAAGAGTAATGGTTGAAAGTTATCCATAACTTTAGCAAATCTTGCTTCTGGTGATTTACCTTCTTCAAACTCATAGAATAAATCCATCAAATGCTCTTTTTGGTCTTGTGGCAATAACCCAAAAATTCGGTTTGCAGCAAGGCTTTCTCTTTCTTTTTGAGAAGATAGTCTTTCTTTGTCATAACAATAGGTATCCCCTGCATCAATTTCAACAATATCGTGAATTAACGCCATTGCCATTGCTTTTGCAAGGTCAAACTCTTCGTTTGCATATTCCTTAAGTAAATAAATCATCAATGCCATATGCCAAGCGTGTTCTGCGTCATTTTCTTGCCTTGTATATCCACTTAAGTGCGTTTGCCTTAATATGTTTTTTTCTTTATCAACTTCTAAAATAAATTTAAGTTGCTTTTCAAAACGATTTCTATCCATATCTTTACCAATTACTCGCCATCGACAATATATTGCTTGCTTAAAAGCGTTTTTTCTATCTTATCTAACACTTCTTCCGATTCTGCACGAACAGTATGATAGTGGTATCCCCCTGTAATGTCCATAAGTTCGGTGGATTTGCCTGTTCTTACACCTTCCAAAAATTGTTTTACGTGTAGCCTTGAAAAAATGTTTAATTTTGCAGAAATTTTGCCATATACTTTGTGCCAAACAAAAACATCAACCACCGTGCCACCTAAATCAATTATAGTGTTTAATTCATCTTCGGTTTGGTCTTTGCTATGTTTTAACTTAAACACCCTTTCTACAAGTGGAGATTTTTGAAGCACATATCCATTATGGGTTGAAATAATTTCATAACCTAAGCCTTTTAATATGGTTATATCTTGCACGATTATTTGCCTAGACACATTAAAGTTCTTAGATAGTTCCCCACCCGAGATTGGAGTTTTACTTGCCAAAAGAAGATTTATTATCTCCTTTCGCCTTTGGTTTACATTCATCTATTAGCCCCCTTGCTTTGTTAAATAGCGTGTAAGTTCTTTAATGACAAGTCAAGTATAGGTGCAGAGTGGGTTAATGCACCACTAGAAACATAGTCAACTCCGATATCTACAAGGCGCTCAACGTTTTCTTTTGTTACGTTGCCACTGCATTCTGTTTCTGCCTTTCCCTTGCAAAGTTTTACGGCTTCTCTCATATCTTCAACAGACATGTTGTCAAGCATAATAATATCTGCACCTGCTTCTAACGCTTCTTTTAGCATATCTAGATTTTCTACTTCCACTTCAATTTTTCTAACAAATGGTGCATATTCTTTTGCCATCATAATTGCTTGTTTTACACCGCCTGCTGCACCGATGTGGTTATCTTTTAATAAAATGCCGTCGCTTAAGTTATATCTATGGTTATAACCACCACCAACTTTTACTGCATATTTTTCAAAAACACGCATGTTTGGTGTTGTTTTTCTTGTGTCTAAAAGTTTTGTTTTTGTGCCTTCAAACAGTTTCGCAATGCCACGAGTATATGTAGCAATACCACTCATTCTTTGCAAGAAATTAAGTGCCGTTCTTTCCCCAGATAAAAGCACCCTAATATCGCCACGAATTAAAGCAATTTTTTGTCCCTTTTTCACTTCATCGCCGTCTTTATGATAAAAAATGATTTTTGTATCTTTATCTAAAAGTTCAAAAACCCTTTTGAACACGTCTAATCCTGCAATCACGCCGTCTTGTTTACATATAAGGTCCACTTCGCCTTCTTGATATTCTCTCATAACCGAGTTTGTTGTGATATCTTCGCTTGTGATATCTTCTTTAAGTGCGCTTAATATTAAATCATCTGCGTTCATTTTCATTGTTACGTTGTTCATAGTTGGTTTTCTCCTTTTTTCTTTTTCAATTGCCGAAAGCACGGCTTCTTTATATTCTTCTTTGTAATTTTTATATTGGTTTTTGTCAATTATAACTTGCTCGTTAAAGTTTGATTTTATATAACTTTTTTCTATTTGTTTTGCTGACCTTTGCGCCCACACAAGACTTTCTAACAAGGAATTACTTGCAAGTCTATTCTTACCATGCACACCATTACAAGCCGTTTCGCCTGCTGCAAATAGCCTTGACATAGATGTTTTTCCATCTTTATCCACGTCTATTCCACCCATGAAATAATGTTGCGATGGAACAACGGGAATAGGCTCTTTGGTAACATCATAGCCTGCATCTAAACAATGCTGATATATGTGTGGAAAATGCGTTTTTATTTCTTCTTTTGGAATTGGAAGCATTGAAAGCCAAACGTGCTGTGCTCCATCTTTTTTCATTTCTTTGAATATTGCATCGGCAACAACGTCACGTGGCTTTAGTTCATCGACAAACCTTTCGCCCTTTGCGTTAAGTAGAATTGCACCTTCCCCCCTAACCGATTCGGAAATTAAAAATTCTCTGCCACCACTTTTATCAAACAAGGTTGTTGGGTGTATTTGAATATAATCGATGTTTTGAAGTTTAATATTGTGTTTTAACGCAATTGCAAGTGCATCGCCCGTTAAGTGTGGATAGTTTGTTGAGTGTTCGAATAGCCCACCTATACCACCTGTAGCAAACACCGTATAATCGGCAAGCACACATGAATATTTGCCTTCTTTATCATGCCCTATAATACCATAGCAAGAGTTATCACGGCTAATAATATCCACCATCGTGTACTTTTCAAAAAATGTAACGTTTGGAAGTTTTTTTACCACTTCTAATAGGTGCGAAGTTATTTCTTTTCCTGTTTCATCTTCGTGGAATAAAATTCTTGGTCTTGAGTGTGCCCCTTCTTTTGTGTAAGCAAAATCGTTGCCATCTTTTTCAAAACGAACACCACAATCGACAAGTTCTTGTATAACTGAACGAGATGAGCGTATCATTATATCTACCGATTCTGGATTGTTTTCATAATGCCCTGCTCTCATCGTGTCTTCAAAAAAGGCATCATAATCTTTATCATCATGCAGAACACATATCCCACCTTGCGCTAAGAACGAATCGCTCTTTTCAAGTTCATCTTTTGTTACTATAACTATGTTTTTGTCTTTTGGTAGGTTAAGCGCACAAAATAGCCCTGCTGCGCCACACCCCACTATTACAATATCGGTTTTTATCATTTTATTTTGCAAGCTCCAACATCTTGTCTAATGGTAATAATGCCTTTTTAATAATTTCTTGGTCTAGCTCCACTTGATTTTCTTCGGTTTCTAAAACCCTTAAAAGTTTTTCTAATGTGTTAAGTTTCATATCTTGACAGCAAGGACTTGTTTTTGTAAAGTAAAAAGTCTTATTAGGATTGTCCTTTTCTAACTGATACCTTACCCCATCTTCTGTGCAAATTATGAATTCACTGCAACTAGAATTCTTTGCATAGTCTATAATTTCAGCCGTGCTTCCAATATAGTCTGATATGCTGAGTATTCTTTGTTCACATTCAGGGTGAGATAAAACTTTTGCATTAGGATATAATTTCTTTTTTTCTAAAACTTCTTCGGTTGAAATCTTTACGTGAATAGGACAATATCCATCATTTAAAATAATGTTCTTTTCAGGCACTTGCTCTGCAACAAATCGACCTAAATTTTTGTCTGGAATAAAGAAAATGTTTTTGTTTGGCAAATTTTTTACAATTTTAACTGCATTAGATGAAGTTACGCAAACATCGCTTTTGCATTTTAGTTCGGCTGTTGAGTTTATATAACAAACGACTGCCAAATCTTTATATTTTGCTCGCATTTCTTCAATCTTGCCTTCTTTTACCATTCTTGCCATTGCACAATCGGCAGTAATATCAGGCATCAACACCTTTTTGTTTGAATTAAGAATTTTTGCACTTTCGCCCATAAAAGAAACGCCACAAAAAACTATCATATCGGCATCGCTTTGTTTTGCCACCTTTGCAAGATAAAAAGAATCCCCTATATAGTCGGCAACTTCTTGAATTTCTGCTGGTGTATAGTAGTGCGCAAGAATAATTGCATTTTTTTGCTTTTTAAGTTCACGGATTTTCTTTTCCATTTGCTCTATCATTTGTTTACCTCTCCGATAATAATATATCTTGCCCTTATTATACTACTTGTATTTACATCTGTCAACTTATCTGTAAAGGTGTTTGCCTTTTTCTTAGAACAAATTGTTCACTCTGCTAGACACAACAACAAAAAAGAACAGGCAAAAACCTGTTCTTTTTCGTTGGCGCGCCGTAAGAGATTCCAACTCCTAGCCTTTGGTTCCGTAGTCGCTCCCAAAACGTTTTTTTAATGCTATATATTTATTTTTAAGTATGTTTAAGTGCACGATAATATAACTCCTTAAAGTTCAATAGTAACTCTACCCTTTCCGTAAAGCATTATGTAGTTAAAACAACCCTTGTTGCACATTACAAAACTATCTTCTTTATACAGCTTATAAAACTTCTTACTAAAATCTCTTAACTTTAACAAAAAAGCATATAAGTGCTTACACTCTCCAAAATAAGGGCAGTCGCAAGCAAGATAAGTTATCCTTCCTTTTCTGCATCTGAAATCAATTTCGTACCACTCGTTTCCATTTGAACTTTTTACAACAGCTTTACCAACACCATCCTTCAACAATATGTATTGCACAGCATTATTTTTGTAAAGTTGCCTACCACGTTCCTTAACTAATTCATTATCAAACAATTCACTTTCTTCAAGTTCTTCAAGATTAAGTTCGATATTATCTTCACCAATAGCCAAATTTTCCTTATACTTAACACCAGCATAAATATTCATAAACTTATCAACAGTTAAATTGCTACCTAAAGAAACAACTTCGTTTTCTATCTTAAAATAAACACCTGAAATATCGTTATCAATTTTAGATACTATCCACTTCATGTCAAACTTTGGCTTTTTGAAAGATGACAAAACATTTACAACAACTGCAATTTGATTTTCCATCTTGCCCTCAACGGTCACTACATCGCCAACCTTAATTTCAGGTAGGTCACTAAAATACATTAATGTAAACCCATCATCAAATCTTACTTGAACCAAATTTTTTGGAACTCTATTTTCGTTTTCCCTTTCTTCAATTTCATCAATTACTTTGTTTAAAATTTCCCTATTAAACATAAAACACCTCTTATTCATATTTTTTGGCTAAACCAAAAATAACCATTATAGGAGTCAATAATATTCCCAAAATACAAATAGTTTTTATAATCGACACCCCTTTATTTTTCTTTTTTGTCCTTAATTTTTCAACAGCCGTCTTAATATCATTCTCAAAACTAGATAGCCCATGCGTAATCTTGCCATCTAAAAGCTTGTCGTTTATAATGCTTTGACTTTCTAACATTTTTTGCCTCCCTTGTTTTTTCATAAATTTCAATATCATATTCTTTCTCAACATAATGAAGATAAGATGGTAACTTATCTAACGTCTTTCTAACCGTATGACTATGTGCTGAAGAATAATCATTTGTTACGCTAATGTTTACACCATTCATAAAATAATCATAAACCGTTTTCTTAAACTCTTGTTGGAATAAAAAATATTCCTTACCTTTAACTATCGCATAAAACGATAATGTTCCCCTTTTTAATTCTTTGCAAATAACTTTAGTGTTCATCATTAAATCTCCTTTCGTTTTATCTTACACTCAGATTTTAACACTATATATATGACACGTTCTGTCATATTAAAAAGGTTTTTTCAAAAAGTTTCAAAAATTTTTTATAATTATTTGCATAAAAACAAACCCTTTAATCAGTCATATAAATTTAGGCAAAAAACAGCAAATGAGCGTTATATGTGTGCTTGTCTTGAAACAAGGTCCAAAGGTCACAAGATTCAAGGGCTTGCATTTTTCGTGCAGAAATTTGTGAACTTTTTGAATTTCTGTAAAAATTTTAAAAAAGAAAAACACCCTAAATCACTAGTGATTTACAGGTGTTTTCCTTGGCGCGCCGTAAGAGACACATCTACGCTTCGCTACGATGGTGCTAAAGCACCGAACTAAATTGCCCACTTATTTTCTTATTATAATTTGCTTTTATAGGGCAATTTTAGTTCTTGCGTTACGTTACACAAACAAAAAATGACCACCTTTTTGGGTAGTCATTTTTCGTTGGCGCGCCGTAAGAGATTCGAACTCCTGGCCTTTGGTTCCGTAGACCAACGCTCTATCCAGCTGAGCTAACGGCGCATATTTTGTAAAGGCTGTTTTTCCCAACAGCCTTTACATTGTATACTAAATCTTATTAAATGTCAAATGTTTTAATCTACTATAAAAAATAATCTTAAATATCTTTTTTACCCACCAAATAATCTAAAGACACGTCATATAACTCGGCAAGTGCAATAAAATTTTGTAGAGATGGCACACTTATCCCCAATTCATACGCTTGATAAGACTGATATTTAATGTTTAATTTTTCGGCAACATCTGTTTGAGTCCACCCACTTTGAGTTCTTAACTCATATAATATTGATGGTAATTTTTCCAAACTTTTTACTTCTTTCTTTTTCATATACTTGACATTATACAGTTTACAGTTGTATAATGTGCAATAATACAGTTTATAACTGTATAAAACTATTTAGAGGTATTACTAATGAAAAAATTCAAATTTATTGCAACCTTACTCGCAGTTATACTTTCTTTCAGTTTTTTTGCTTGCTCCGAGACCAGCAAACCACTTACTGCAGAAGAAATTTATAACAAATCAAAAGATTGTGCCGTAGAACTTGTTACTTACAGTAAAAACAATCAAGAACTTGCCCTTGGCAGTGGTTTTGTTTTAAGTTCTGATGGTAAAATTGTGACAAATTATCACGTTATTGAAGAATCTTACTCAGCTAAAGTCTATATCGGCGAAACTGCCTATACAGTAAATTCGGTACTTGCATATAGCATTGATAAAGACATAGCCGTATTAAAAATAAATGCTAACAACCTAAAAACTTTAACCATAAATTACACTGCCCCAGCAACTGGGTCTACAGTTTATGCACTAGGTAGTTCTCGTGGACTAACATCAACCTTTTCTAAAGGCATTGTTACAACATCTTCAAGAGAACTTGATGGTGTAACTTACATACAGCACGATGCTGCAATTTCTAACGGAAATTCTGGTGGACCACTTATCAACGAAAAATGCGAGATTGTAGGTATAAATACACTTACAATTAAAGATTCGCAAAACTTAAACTTTGCGATATCTGCAAGTGAACTAAATGCACTTGATTATTCAACGCCTTTAACTCTTGCACAAGTATACGACAAAGAGTGCGATGCTTTTAACAAACTAAAATCTTATATTATTGCAAATGGAGAATACGATTATGAAGACAATAATTATTATTATTCTGCAGGATATGATATCTCTGATGGCACATACTATACAAGGGCTGCATTTTTCTATCCAGCAAGTAATAAGATAAGCGTAACACTACTTTGGGATTTTGAATTGTTTTTTGAAATTGATATAGTAAAAGACGCTAGCATATATGATTATTATTTATTAGATGACTCAAATTCAGTTTATATGTACGGAAGTTTATATCCTAATAGCTTTAGTCGTTATAGTTCTTCATTATCATACACAAATACTAATATATATTCCAGCTCTACAATAACATCTTACAAAAAACTTGCAGCAAGTTGCGCTCAACTTCTAATAGTCTGCATTGATGTAGATTATGCAAGTATAGGCGTAACTGCTTATGACCTTGGCTTTGTAAACTTTTAAAACATTAAAGCCCTAGCAAATGATTTGCTAGGGCTTTTTTCTTGTCAAATGTTTTAACAATTATTTTAAGATTGCTTTAATTCTTCTAATGCCACTTGAAGAACTTTCTTCTTTCTTAATAATAAATTGACCTAAGTCTCCTGTATTCTTAGCGTGTGGACCACCACAAATTTGTTTATCAACACCATCGATTGTGTAAATTGAAACAACTTGGTCATCGCTTTCAGCATTAAACACACCATAAGCGCCTTCTTCAACTGCCTTGTTATAAGGCATTTCACTTCTAACAACATCGATTTTCTTAGAAATAACGTCGTTAACAAAGTCTTGAAGTTCTTTTATTTCTTCTTCTGTCATCTTATGGTCTAAGTTAAAGTCAAACCTTAGTCTTTCTTCGGTTATATTTGAGCCCTTTTGCTCAGTGCCTGTGCCGAACATTTTTCTGAGTCCTGCAAGCATAATGTGTGTTGCAGTGTGATAGTTTGTTGTAACTTCAGTTCTTTCTGTTAAACCACCTTTTGCTGAACTTGCTTGTGCTTTAGAAAGTTCTTGGTGTTCTTTAAATGCATTATTAAAGCCTTCTTCATCAACTGAAAGTCCCTTTTCGCTAGCAAGTTCGATAGTGAGTTCTAGTGGGAAGCCGAAAGTATCATAAAGTCTAAATGCTTGTTTGCCTGAAATTTGTGTTTCAGGAACATAGTTAGGGTCTTTTTCACTCATAAAAGCGTTCTTTCTTTGCATACCATTAACGCATTTATCAAACTCTTTCATGCCTGAAAGAAGTGCTGTTTCAAACTTTTTGATTTCTTTTGTTATTTCATCTAAGATATAATCTTCTTTTTCAACTAAAAGTGGATATGCTTCATCATAAATCTTTTCGATAAAGATTTTTGCAACTGCAAGCATTTCCGTTGCGTCGATTCCAAGGTTTTTGCAATATCTAATAGCACGGCGCATAAGTCTTCTTAAAATATATCCAGCACCTGTGTTTGATGGCAAGATACCCTTTATATCACCGATGAGCATAACCGATGTACGAGTGTGGTCTGCGATAATACGCATAGCCTTTGTATCTTCTGCATTTTCGCCATACTTTTTGCCACTAACGGTCTCTAAATGCTTAATCGTGTCTGCAAAAAGGTCTGTTTTATATCCATCATCTAAGCCGTTTAAGAAAAGTAAAAGTCTATCTAAGCCAAAGCCTGTGTCAACATTTTTATTTTCTAATTCTTCATAGCCGTTTTCTAGTTTTTTATATTGCATATAAACGTCGTTGCCGATTTCAACGTATCTACCGCAATCGCAGTTAACGTCGCAAGTGTCACAGCAAGCATTGTCATGGCGTGGGTAGAACCACTCGTTATCAGGGCCACAAGGTGTTCCAACAGTGCCTTCTAATTCCCACCAGTTGTTAGACTTGTCAAGATAGAAAATGTTTTCTGGCTTGATACCGAGTTCTTTTAAGTAACTTGCTGTTTCTTCATCTCTTGGAGCAGATTCGTTGCCTTCAAACACTGTTGAGCAAATTTTATCTTTATCAAAGCCGAAAACTTCGGTTAAAAGTTCAAAAGACCAACTTGTTTTTTCCTTTTTGAAATAGTCACCCAAACTCCAGTTACCCATCATTTCAAAGAAAGTGAAGTGTGTTGCATCGCCAACCGAATCAATATCAACTGTTCTAACACAACCTTGAACGTTACAAAGTCTTGTTCCCATTGGGTGCTTTTTGCCAAGAAGATATGGCATAAGTGGTTGCATACCTGCAACGTTAAACATAACACCCGTAGTGCCATCGCCTATCAAAGAAACGGCACCAATATTGGTGTGACCTTTGCTTTCGTAAAATTTAATCCATTTTTCTCTTAACTCTTTAGAAGTAATCATAATTTTGTCCTTTATCCTTTACTTTTTTGAAAGTGAATATCCTTCTTTACTATCTTTAACGATATAGCCTAGGCTTAAAAGTTCATCTCTAAGTTTATCAGACATTGCCCAGTCTTTATTTTGCCTTGCAACTGCCCTTTGCTCTGCAATGGCAATAACTTCTTCTGGCACGTCTTGGCTTTGATTTTTGCCTTGATAATAATCGATAAACGCCTTAGCATCAGTTGTAAATAAACCTATTATTGAATATGTCTTTTTAATTTGACTTATATCAGCGAGCGCACTGCTATCCCCAGCGTTGATTTTTGATTTAATTGCCTTAAACAAGCCAAATAAGTTGCTTATTGCAAGCGCAGTGTTAAAGTCATCATCCATTGCCTTATCAAAAGACATATCGATATCCTTATTTTCGCCACTAATTTCGCCAAACTTATCTTCGGCATTTTTGATTATTTTATAAAACTCATAAAGGTGTGCTTCTGCATCAGGGAAAAGATTATCGGTAACGTTTATATCCCCACGATAGTTTGTTTGTAAAAGTGCAAACTTAATTGTTTCTGGTGAGTATTTATCGAGTAAATCCTTAAGTAGCAAACTATTGCCCAAAGATTTGCTCATTTTTTGACCATTTACCTTTATTAAGCCGTTGTGAATCCAATAAGATGCAAACTGCTTGCCTGTTAGTGCTTCGGTTTGTGCAATTTCGTTTTCGTGGTGTGGGAAGATTAAATCTCTGCCACCACCGTGAATATCTATTTGTTCGCCAAATGCCTTTTTATTCATAGTAGAGCACTCTATGTGCCAACCCGGTCTGCCTTCGCCCCAAGGTGATGCCCAACTGATTTCGCCTGCCTTTGCAGATTTCCAAAGTGCAAAGTCAAGTGGGTTCTTCTTCATTTCATCGTTTTCTACCCTAACGCCGTTCATTGCATCTTCTAAGTTTCTATGCGAAAGTTTTCCGTATGATGGAAAACTTTCAACCGAGAAATACACGTCACCTTTCTCTGTTGGATATGCGTGACCTTTTTCAATAAGGGTGTTAACAAACTCTATAATCTCATCGATGCTTTGCGTTGCTTTAAGCCATAAGTTTGGCTCATCAACTTTAAGCCTTTCCATTTGTTCATCGATATTTTTAATCATTTGTTTAGCATATTCATCGGCAGGAATACCTGTTTCGTTTGATTTTGCAATGATTTTATCATCAACGTCTGTGTAGTTTCTTGCATAGGTTACATCATAACCTTTTTTCTCAAGATACTTTCTAATAATATCATAAATGAGCGCTTGATATGCGTGACCTATGTGTGCTTCGCCAGAAACGGTTATTCCACAAGCATACATTTTAACCTTGCCGTCTATTAGTGGGATAAAATCTTGTTTTTTACCGGTCAACGTATTATAAATTTTCATTTTCGCTATTCCTTTTTTCTAATCTCTCTAATTTTTCTTCTAGGTTAAACAACTTTTCACGTAAGTGACAAATTTCTTCGTGAAGTGGGTCTCTCTTTTCTTGCTCAAGGTCGTCAACCTTTTCGCCATTTATTCTAACAACTATACCTGGCACGCCAACCACCGTTGCATATGGTGGAACTTCTTTTAGCACCACTGCACCAGCACCGATTTTAGCATATTCGCCAACAGTAAAGCCACCCAAAACCTTGGCACCTGCACTAATCATTGCACCCCTTTTAATAGTTGGGTGACGCTTGCCTTTATCTTTACCTGTACCACCTAAGGTAACACCTTGATAAATAACAACGCCTTCTTCAATTTCTGCCGTTTCGCCTATAACAACGCCCGTGCCGTGGTCGATGAACACGCCACCAGCAATCTTTGCTGCTGGGTGAATTTCTATGCCCGTTAGCCACTTTGCAAACTGGCTTGTCATACGAGCAAGAAGCCTTAATCTTATTCTATACAAGAAGTTGGCATATCTATGCCAAGATAGTGCCTTTACGCCCGAATATGTAAGCCAAATTTCAAACTTACTGCGTGCTGCAGGGTCGTTCTTCTTTGCCGCATTTATATCGGCTCTTAATCTCTTAAAAAACATATATACCTACTGATAAATAATCATACCATTTTACTTATTTTTTTGCAAGCAATAAAGTGCCAAAATTTATTTACTTAATAAACTTTTACTCCACTATTTTGAATGCTTTGCTTTAATTCTTTTGAAAAGTTGCTATCAACCACCATACAATTTATATCTTTTAGGCTTGCAAAGGTGTATGGTGTTTTTTTGTTGACCTTAGAACTATCTAAAAGTAAAATTACATTGTCTGCCTTTTTAATAACCTTTCTTTTAACATCGGCTTCTGCTTGGTTGCCACAAGTAAAGCCACCAATATCTTTCAAAAACCCTGTCGCTGTCATAACTGCCGTTTGGATATTGACTTTGTCAATAAAATCTAAGCAACTTTGACCAACCGTGATAAAGTTGTTCTTTTTTAGGTCGCCACCGAGAAGTGATACGGTAGGTTTTTCTTTAACTAAAATCGTTTCGGCAATTACCATTGCGTTAGTTAAAACATAAAAATTATCATCAGGGAGCGCCCTTGCAAAATAGGTCGTTGTAGAGCCACCATCTATAAAGATACAACTTTTTCTTTCAACAAGTTTAACTGCTTTTTCGGCAATTTCAAGTTTTTCGGCAGTGTTAAAATTTATTCGCTTTGCAAAGTCTGCTTCTTTGGTTTTAATAACGCTATCAACCGATATTGCGCCACCTGGAATTTTTAAAACAGCATTGGCTTCTTCAAGCCTAGATAAGTCTCTTCTAAGCGTCATGCTAGACACGTTTGGAAAAGCACATTCAAGTTCATGCAAAGTTACTTTGCCGTTCTTGTCAATAAATTCTTTTAGGTGAAAAAGTCTATCTTTCATACTCCCCTCCATTATTACATTATATTTTACACCAAACTTGTTAGTTTTGCAAGAAATAAAGATAAAAAATAACAATATTTTTGTTAATTTTGCACACCTTAAACTATTTTTTATTAAATTTGTGTAAATGTTTAACAAAATCATTGATTTTGTTTGAAAATAAAGTTATAATATGATATGTTAATATAAAGTTATTTTGGAGTTACCAATATGTTAGATTTAAGAAGAATTCAAGAAAATAAGGAAAAGGTTGCTGAACTTTTATCAAGAAAGGGCTACAAAGCAGATTTTGACACAGTGCTTACTCTTGACAAAGAGCGTAGAGCAATTATTGGCGAAGTTGAACAGTATAAAGCGCAAAAGAACAAAGTTTCTGCTCAAATCCCTGCACTTAAAAAGCAAGGTCTTCCTGTAGATGAAATTTTTAATGAAATGAGAACTCTTGGCGAAAAAATTGCTGAGTGTGATGCTAAGGCAAAAGACTTAGAAGAACAAGTTTTTGATATGCTTTCTCGTATGCCAAATATCCCAGATGAAGATTTACTTGCTGGTGAAAAGGAAAATAATGAAGTAATAAGAGTTGTTGGCGAAAAACCTAACTTTGACTTCCCTATGCAAAACCACGTGGACCTTTGCACAAAACTTGGCATCATCGACTATACAAGGGGCACAAAACTCTCTGGTGGTGGATATTGGCTATATCGTGGCGAAGGTGCAAGACTTGAGTGGGCTCTTCTTAACTTCTTTATCAGCGAACACTTAAAAGATGGTTACGAATTTATTTTGCCACCACACCAACTCGGTTATAACTGTGGTTTTGGCGCAGGTCAATTCCCTAAGTTTGCCGATGAAGTTTATTGGCTTGACTGCGATGAAGACAGAAAGAAAAATCGCTTTATGCTTCCTACTGCAGAAACAGCACTTGTTAATATGTATGCAGGCGAAATCATAGATGAAGCAAAACTACCTATGAAATTCTTTGCTTATACACCTTGCTATCGTAAAGAAGCAGGCTCATATCGTGCTGAAGAACGTGGTATGATTAGAGGTCACCAATTCAATAAAGTTGAAATGGTTCAATATGCTCACCCAGAGCATTCAATGGAAGCATTCAACGAACTCGTTGACAAGGCTGCAAGCCTTATCGAAAAATTAGGACTTCACTTTAGAGTTTCTAAACTCGCTGCTGGTGACTGCTCTGCATCAATGGCAAGAACTTATGACATCGAAGTTTGGATTCCAAGTATGGGTATATATAAGGAAGTTTCTTCAGTTTCTAATGCAAACGATTATCAAGCAAGAAGAAACAACACAAAATATCGTGATTCAAAGACAGGCAAGCCTGCATTCTTGCACACACTTAACGGCTCAGGCTTAGCAACAAGTAGAGTTTTCCCTGCACTTATTGAACAATATCAAAATGCAGATGGCTCTATCACAATTCCAGAAGTTTTAAGACCATTTATGGGTGGACAAACTATCATTAAATAAGTTTAAGTAAAACAACAAAGGATAGCGAAATTTTTCGCTATCCTTTATTTTTTTGTATGGTATTGAACTAATAATTTTTTCTATAAGAAACCAGTTAGAAACAAGTGTGGCAAGGCTCGCTTTTTAAAAAACTGATAACTTTTTTTATTCTTTAAGTGTGTATAAACAAGTTAGGCAAGGCACACACAAACAAAGGATGAAATTGACCGTCTGGTCATTGAAGTCTTTGTGTAGTGTTGTAACACAGCATAACGTAGTTTAGACACGCTTAAAGTTTGTTTCTGTAAGAAACGAGTTAGAAACAAGCAAGACAAGGCTCGCTTTTTGTTTTGGGTGAGATAGACCTTGCTGGTCATCGAAGTCAAAACATAAAGCAGTAAACGCAGTATTGCGCCGTTTATAACTTGTTTCTTTGGATTTTGCCACTTATAGTCTTTGGAAGTTCATCTCTAAAGACAACAACTCTTGGATATTTATATGGGGCTGTGTGGTCTTTAACATACTTTTGAATTTCTTTCTTTAGTTCTTCGCTTGGGGTTGTGCCTTTTGTTAAAACAATGCTTGCTTTAACAACTTGTCCCCTAACTTCATCGGGAACGGCAGAAACGCCACACTCAAGAACATAAGGTAGTTCCATGATAACGCTTTCAATTTCAAATGGTCCAATTCTATAGCCACTTGACTTAATAACATCGTCAACCCTACCAACATACCAGAAATATCCATCTTCATCACGCCAAGCAGTGTCACCTGTGTGATATAAGCCATCGTGCCAAGCATCAGTAGTTTTTTCTTCATCACGATAATATTCTCTAAACAAGCCACAAGGCACTTTTTTGTCGGTATGGATAACGATTTCGCCAACTTCACCAGCAGGAACGCTGTTTCCATCACTATCAACAACATCGACATCGTATTGTGGGTTAGCTTTGCCCATTGCACCAATTTTTGGCGAAGTTCCATAAAGGTTTGCAATAACGAGTGTTGTTTCAGTTTGACCAAAGCCTTCCATTATCTCTAAGCCTGTTGCTTCTTTAAACTTATTATATACTTCAGGGTTTAAGGCTTCACCAGCCGTTGTCATGTGGTGGATTGAAGATAAATCGTATTTAGATAGGTCACCACGAATCAACATTCTAAGCATAGTTGGTGGAGCGCAGAAAGTGGTGATGTTATATCTTGCGAACATAGGAAGCAAATCGTTTTCATCAAACTTATCAAAGTCATAAACGAAAACTGCACCTTCGCAAAGCCATTGTCCATAAAGCTTGCCCCAAAGCGATTTTCCCCAACCGGTGTCACTTATTGTTAGATGCAAGCCATCTCTTTCGCAACAATGCCAATATTTTGCCGTTACATAGTGTCCTAAAGCATAGGTGTGTTTATGCGATGCCATTTTTGGATTGCCTGTTGTTCCTGATGTAAAGAACATGAGTGCTGATTCATCACCACAAGAGCAATCTTCAGGTCTATCGTATTTGCCAGAGAATAGGCTATATTCTTTGTCAAAATCGTGCCAACCTTCTTTTGCACCACCCACCATTATAAGTTTTTCTACACCAGGGCATTTTTTAGCAGCACTTTCAGCATATTGATATGTGTCGCCGTCAGCAGTACAAACGATTGCCTTTACCCCTGCTGAAGTATATCTATATTCAAAGTCGTGCTCTTTAAGTTGGTTTGTTGCAGGAATTGCAACTGCACCGATTTTGTGCAATGCAACCATAGAGAACCAGAATTGATAATGACGCTTTAATACGAGCATTACCTTATCGCCCTTTTTAATGCCAAGTGAAGTAAAATAGTTTGCAACTTGGTTTGAAGCTCGCTTAATATCCTTAAAAGTAAATTTGCGCTCATTTTTATGCTTATCTAAGTGAAGCATTGCAAGTTTTTCTGGATATTTATCGGCAATGCCATCAACTATATCAAAACCAAAGTTAAAAGTTTCGGTATTCTTGAAATTGATAGATTGAAGTCTGCCATCTGCATCTTCAACAGTTTCAACGAATTTTTCGCAAACGAGTTTTTCGCTTGTTTTTGCGTTCATAACGCTTTTTCTAACAACCGTTTCGTTTGTATTATTGCCAGACATAACAACAGCAACGAAAGTACAACTCTTTCCATCGACAGCAATCATGCCATGTGGTAATGATGAGTTGTAATAGATGCTATCCCCTTCGCTTAGGATTTCCACATGGTCGCCAACTTGAACTTTAAGTTTACCACTTAAAACTAAGTCGAACTCTTGTCCACTATGCGTTGTTAGGTGGATAGGCTTGTTTTGTTGAGATGCGCTATATTCATAAGTAACATAATATGGCTCTGCAAGTTTATCCTTAAATTTAGGTGCAAGGTTTGCAATGTCAATGCCATCTTCTTTGGCAGTTTCTTGACCTTGCCCTTTTCTTGTAACAGTATATGTAGAGAGTTTTGCAGAACTACCTTGTAAAAGGTCGGTCATATCTACCCCAAATGCTAAAGCACACTTATGTATAAATGAAAAAGGTATATCTTCTTTTCCACTTTCATAAGCAAGATATTGACTTTCTGTTACATTTGTCTTTTTAGCCATCGTATTAACGGAGTAACCAATAATTTCACGCAACTCCTTAATTCTCGTTGCAACTTCCGATAACTGATTTAAAGTGTTGTTTGTATTCATGGTAATTAACCTCCTTAAAAAAATTTAATATAAAAACAAAAAGTTCGCCTCAAAACTTTGAGACGAACGATATTTCGTACGCGGTACCACTCAAATTGTAGTTAAATACTACCACCTTCGGAGTCCAACAACTCCTATGCATTTACGTAGCAGACACGGAAAGACTTACTTGATAATTCTCTTTGGGACTTTCAGCTCGGAAGTGATAAGATTTCTAACTTGTTTTATCGGGATTGCACCATCCCCGACTCTCTATAAAAACGCTTGATAGAATCCGTCTTCGTCGTAGCCTTTATAATCTTAAGTTAAAAAAAGTTTAACACTTTAAAAATTCTTTGTCAAGCAATTTTTTACATTTTTTAAAATTTGCCTTAAAGGTGCTTGGCTTTTTATATTGTTATTGAACTTTTTATAAAACTGAGTGCATTTTTTTCTAATCTACTTACTTGGGCTTGAGAAATGCCAACTTCTTTTGATATTTCGGTTTGAGTTTTGCCTTCATAATATCTAAGATAAATGATTTTCTTTTCTCTTTCACCTAAGACATTTAAGGCACTATCTATTGCAACCTTTTCCGTCCAATTTTCGTCCGTGCACTTTTCATCGCCTATTTGGTCAACTAATAGTAGTTCATCTCCGTTTTTATTAAACACAGGGTCATAAAGCGAAACGGTATCCGAAATGGCATCTAAGGCATACACAACTTCGCTTAAAGCCACGTTCATTGTGCTTGCAATGTTTTCTAGGCTAGAGTCTTTATCATCTTTTTCAAGTTCGCTTCTTGTTTTTAGCACTTGATAAGCAGTATCACGAATAGAACGAGAAATACGCATTGAGTTACCATCTCTAAGCAGTCTTTTTATTTCGCCTATAATCATTGGCACGGCATAGGTTGAAAACTTAACACCAACCGATAAATCAAAGTTATCTATTGCCTTAATTAAGCCTATACACCCTGCTTGAAAAACATCATCGCTACTTTTGTTTTTAGTCCAAAATCGCTTTATTACAGATAAAACAAGGCGCATGTTTGCCACGATAAATTCTTCTCTTGCCCTTTCATCGCCAAGTTTTGCCTTCTTAAGTAGTTCTAAGGTTTCTTTTTCAGTAAGTTTTGGTAAGTCCGATGTGTTCACGCCACATATAAAAACTTTATTACTCATATTTTCCCCCTTATGTACTTTGGTTTTAGGGGTATACTCGTTAATTATGAGCAATTAAAAAGTTTTTATACAAAATGAAAAAGGCAAGCACTTTTTAATAAAGTTACTTGCCTTTATAATCGTTTATCTAACTTCTTTAATTAGTTCGCCGAGCACTGGCTCGAATTTTGCACCGTACCAGTGGTCACTATCACCTTCAGTTGCCTTTATGCACTTAACAACATAGTCGCCTGCAATCTTTGCAGATTCTATTGCCGACTTGCCATTTAGAAGTGCACCCACAAATGCTGATGAATAGATGTCGCCTGTACCGTGACAACTCTTTGGGCGTTTTTCGTGTTCATAATAAGAATACTTTCCGTTTTCATAAACCATAATGCCCGTTCTTCCTTCTTTGAAAGACACGCCCGTTAAAACGACATTTTTAGCACCAAGAGCAACTAATGCTAAAACTAAGTTATCAATATATTCTCTATCGTAAACTTCTTTATATTCAATTCCTGTTAAGAAGCATGCTTCTGTGATGTTTGGCAATAGATAATCGCATTTTTTAACAAGTTTTTTGTTCTCGTTTACATATTCCATATCAAAGCCATAATAAAGTTTGCCGTTATCAGCCATTGCAGGGTCAACGATGAATAAACCTTTTTCATTTAAGGTTGTTTTGCAGATGTTAAGAACATAGTCAATTTGCTTTTTGCTTCCTAAATATCCTGTATAAACAGCATCAAACTTTATGCCTTCTTTAACCCAGTGCTCGTTAACTCTTGGCATATCATCTGCCAAATCTCTAACAGTAAAGCCTGTGAATCCAGCAGTGTGTGTTGATAAAACAGCAGATGGTAAAATTGCCGTTTCTATTCCACAAGCAGAAAGGATTGGAAGTGCAACGGTCATTGAGCATTGACCTACGCAAGACACATCTTGAATTGAAAGTATTCTTTTATAATCCATTTTAGTCAGTCCTTTTTTTGTTTTTTTAGATTATATCATATTTTTGAACATATGTAAATAGTCAGTTTAGATATTTTTTATAAGGTCAGTTATTTTTTCTTCTTTGGCGTCTTACCCTATTTATGTGTCTCTCAAACTCTCCACTACTTATTAAATTTTCTATAATGTATTGTTCAAAAATAGGCACAGTACAAGAATAAAAGGATAGTTTATCTTCAAAGAGCTTAACCATGTGTTTTGGCAAAACTAAATATCCAACTCTTAACGATGGAGAAATTGTTTTAGAAAATGTGTTAACATAAAAAACATTATCGTCTTTAGTTAAAGAATATAAAGTTTCTTCGTGTTTTTTTGAAACTGTTAATTCAGAATCATAGTTATCTTCTATTATAAAGCCCTTTTTGTTTTTTGCCCAATGCAAATATTCTTGCCTTTTTGTTGCACTTGCCGTTATTAAGCTAGGATAACTATTATAAGGGGTCGTATGTAAAACGCTTGCCGCTGAATTTGATAAATCTTGCGTTCTAATTCCGTTTGTTCCTAAAGATAATTTTTCTATATTTATGCCGTTTGCAATATAAACTTTTTCTATCTTTTCATAAGACGGATTTTCTATTGCATAAGTTTTATCTTTGCCTATTAGCTGAATTATAAGCGAATAAAGATATTCTGCGCCTGCGCCAACCACCACTTGCTCAGGGTTAGCTTCTATTCCTACGCTTCGCTTTAAGTATTGACAAATAACCCTTCTAAAACTTAAACAACCTTTATAATGACTTTTTTCAAGCAAGTTTTCGCCATAATCTAAAATAACTTTACGCATTGTTTTGGTTAAAACCGAAAAAGGAAAAATATTGTCACTATGGATTGCTGACTTATCTAAAAGCTTTTTTGAAAAATCTTCTTCAAACGTTTCTTGTGAGATAAAATCAGCTTGTTTATAAACAACATAATATCCACTTTTTGCTTTTGATTCAATATATCCTTCTTGCAAAAGCAACTCGTAAGCGTGCTCAATAGTTATAACACTAACTGATAATTCTTCACTTAAAATTCGTTTTGAAGGCAGTTTTGCGTTAAATGGATAAGCTTTAGCAATTATGTCATTTTTTATTTGCTTATAAATTTGTATATATTTGGGTTTTTGGTTTTTTTCAATATCATATTTCATAATTTTTCCCTTTTTATATTATACTATTTTTAGTGTAATTAAGTCAAATTAAGAAATATAAGAAATTCTAATATCAACTACCTTAAAAATAATTGAAAAAATTTTAAATATTTAATATAATAATAAGGCTTGATTAAATAAGCAAAGGAGAACTTAAAATGGAAAGATTTTTTGGAACAGTTTCAAGAGGCGTAAGAGCACCTATCATTAAAAATGGCGATGATATTGTTGAAATTGTAACGCAATCAGTTTTATCAGCATCAAAGGGCGAAAACGTTAGTTTTCGTGACCACGACGTCGTTGCTATGACAGAAGCAATCGTTGCAAGAGCACAAGGCAACTATGCTAATACCGACCAAATCGCTAAAGACGTTAAAACAAAACTTGGTGGCGAGACTATTGGGGTTATTTTCCCTATCCTTTCAAGAAATCGTTTTTCAGTTTGCTTAAAAGGTATTGCTAAGGGCGCTAAAAAAGTTGTGCTTATGCTTTCATATCCATCAGATGAAGTGGGCAACCACCTTGTTTCTTTAGATGCTTTAGATGAAAAGGGCGTTAACCCTTACACTGATGTTTTAACAGAAAATAAGTATCGTGAACTTTTTGGTTATGAAAAACACACCTTTACAGGCGTTGACTACGTTGAATATTATAGAGACCTTATCACAGAGCAAGGTGCTGAGTGCGAAATTATCTTTGCAAATAGCGCTAAGGCTATTCTCCCTTATGCTACTAATGTTTTATGCTGTGATATCCACACAAGAGCAAGAACAAAGCGTTTATTAAAGAGCGCTGGTGCTAACGTTGTTGGCCTTGACGATATTTTATCTTCTTCAGTTGATGGCAGTGGCTATAACGAAAACTATGGTCTTCTTGGCTCAAATAAATCTACTGAAGACAGCGTTAAACTCTTCCCAAGAGATTGCCAACCTATAGTTGATGCTATTCAAGAAAAACTATATAAAGCAACCGGCAAGAGAGTGGAAGTTATGGTTTATGGCGACGGCGCATTTAAGGACCCTGTTGGTAAGATTTGGGAACTTGCAGACCCTGTTGTTTCACCTGCTTACACAAAAGGTTTAGATGGAACACCAAACGAACTTAAACTAAAATATCTTGCTGATAACGACTATAAAGATTTATCTGGCGATGCATTAAAGAAGGCTATCAAAGATAGAATTGCTGAAAAAGATTCAACAGTTGTTGGTCAAATGGGCACAACCCCAAGAAGACTAACTGACCTTATCGGTTCACTTTGCGACCTAACATCTGGTTCTGGCGACAAAGGTACACCTATCATTTGGATTCAAGGTTACTTTGATAACTACACAACAGAATACTAATATGTAAATAAAACTAAAGAGTTAGCGAAAATTCGCTAACTCTTTTTTGTTGTTACTAAAATATAAAAAGCGAATAGCCTAAACTATTCGCTTTTGGTTTTTTATGATTTTTAATCTTAGCAGTTATAGTATTTTTCGAACTCTGCTGGGTTTGGAATTTTAGAGAGTTCACTGCATTCTTTACGCTTTGTTTCAATGAACTTTTTGATTAAATGTTCTGGGAATACGCCACCTGCTGTTAAGTAGTCGTAGTCTTTTTCAAGAGCATCTAATGCTTGTTCTAGTGATGTTGGAAGTCCTTGGAGTTTTGCCTTTTCTTCTTCTGGTAAGTTGAATAGGTTAAAGTCATAAGGTCCCCAGCCGTTTTCTTTAGGGTCAATCTTGTTCTTAATACCATCAAGACCAGCCATTAAGATTGCAGCAAAGCAGAAATATGGGTTGCAAGTTGCATCTGGGTTACGAAGTTCAAATCTTCTTTCTTCTGGTTGTTTAGCATAAGCAGGAATTCTTATAACTGCGCTTCTGTTTGATGTTGCATAACCAACTGTAACAGGTGCTTCAAAGCCCGGAACTAAACGCTTGAATGAGTTTGTGCTTGGGTTTGTGATTGCGCAGAGTGAACTGATGTGCTTTAACAAGCCACCGATAAAGTAGTGTGCTTCTTTGCTTAAATGTGCATAACCATTGTCATCAGAGAAAACAGGCTTGCCGTCCTTAAATAAAAGCATATGAACGTGCATACCATTACCAGCTTCGCCAAAAACAGGCTTTGGCATAAGTGTTGCACTCTTGCCATATTTAAGTGCTGTGTTTTGGATAATATATTTAATCATCATCGTGCCGTCTGCCATCTTTGACATTTTGCCAAGTTTTGGTTCGATTTCGTATTGACCAGCAGCGCCAACTTCTGGGTGATGATATTTTACAGGGATACCTGCCTTTTCGATATGCATACACATTTCGCTACGGCACTCGAAAGAATTATCAAATGGTTTTGCGATGTGATAGTTCTTTTGTTTTGGAACAACAACACCCTTACCTTCAACACCACTATTCCAATAAGTTTGAGTTGCATCTAAGTTAACGCCAATGTTATATGGCTTAACTTCCCAATTAACGTCATCGAAAAGATAAAATTCAAATTCTGGAAGAATATACATTTCATCAGCAACGCCAATGTCTTGCATATATTTTTCAGCAGCGAGAACGATGTTTCTTGGATATTGAGCAAGTGGTCTATTTTCTGGGTAATCAATAATCATTGCGTTACCACTCATAGAAAGTGTTGGGATATCGCAGAATGGGTCAATCATTGCTGTGTCTGGGTCTGGAATAAACACCATATCACTCTTTTCAACAACAGCATAGCCATAGTTAGAAGCATCAAAGCCGATACCATCACGCATGATGTCTGGTGTAAAGCTGTTTGCTGGAATTGTTACGTGACGGAATTGACCATTGATGTCAACCATCTTAAAATCTACCATTTGGATATTGTTTTCCTTAATCATATCCAAAACTTTTTGAATTTTCTTATCCATATTATCTCCTTATAAGTAAAAACTTAAACTATTTAACTATTAGCCTCTTGGTGAATAGTTAGGTGATTCTTTTGTAATTGAAATATCGTGTGGGTGTGATTCAATGAGTGAAGCACTTGAAATCTTAACGAACTGAGCATTTTTTCTGAGTTCATCAATTGTAGCAGTGCCACAATAACCCATACCTGCTCTAATACCACCACACATTTGGAACACGATTTCAGAAAGTGCGCCACGATAAGGAACTCTACCTTCAACGCCTTCTGGAACGAGTTTTTTAGCATTTTCTTGGAAGTATCTGTCCTTACTGCCACAAGCCATTGCAGGAAGTGAACCCATACCCCTATAAACTTTAAAGCTTCTGCCTTGATAAATTTCAATTTCGCCTGGGCTTTCAAGTGTTCCAGCGAACATACTACCTATCATAACAGCAGCAGCGCCACCACCGATAGCCTTAGTAATATCGCCACTATATTTGATACCACCGTCAGCAATAACCTTCTTGCCGAACTTTTCAGCACGCTCAGCACAATCCATAACAGCTGTTAGTTGTGGAACGCCGATACCTGCAACGATTCGAGTTGTACAAATAGAACCTGGGCCGATACCAACCTTAACAACGTCTGCACCAGCATCGATAAGAGCTTCAGTAGCATCAGCAGTTGCAACGTTACCTGCAATGATTGGAAGATTTGGATATACTTCTTTAATTTTTGAAACCATCTTAAGAATATTTTGAGAGTGGCCGTGAGCACTATCAACAACGATGATGTCAACTTTAGATTTAACCAAAGCATCAACTCTTTCTAATGTGTTTACAGAAACGCCAACAGCAGCACCTGCTAAAAGTCTGCCGTTAATGTCTTTTGCTGAGTTTGGATATTGGATAGCCTTTTCGATATCTTTAATAGTGATAAGACCTTTCAAATATCCCTTTTCATCAACGATAGGTAATTTTTCAATTCTATGTTTGCCGAGAATTTGTTGTGCTTGTTCAAGCGATGTGCCAACAGGCGCTGTAACTAAATTCTCTTTTGTCATAATGTTTTTAATTGGTTGTTCGAAATTGCTTTCAAAACGCAAATCTCTGTTAGTGAGTATTCCAACGAGTTTGCCACCCTTAGTGATAGGCACACCACTTATGCGATATTTTTCCATAAGTTTAAGTGCGTCTGTAACAGGGTTATCAGGTTCTAAGAAGAAAGGGTCTGTAATAACGCCGTGTTCACTTCTTTTAACTCTATCCACATGTTGCGCTTGCTCATCAATAGACATATTCTTGTGAATAATGCCGATACCACCTTCTCTTGCCATAGCGATTGCAAGGCGAGATTCAGTTACTGTATCCATAGCAGCTGACATAAGTGGAATATTGAGTTTCACGGTAGGTGTTAAATTAGTTGATAAATCAACATGTGCTGGCACAATGTTGCTTGCTTGTGGAACTAATAACACATCATCAAAAGTTAAGCCTTCCTTAATAATTTTGCCCATATAATTCTCCTTTTATGGTTTTGTCCTAATTTAATTTATTTAAGTCTTCTTGCATATAGCCAAGCTGTGCGCTGTCGGTTATAACGCCTTGAAAACCATTGATTACGTTTACTAATGTTTGTTTTTGGTCGGTGCTGAGTTCTAAGTGGTGGTTAACCAAAACTCTAAACGGATTATACTTAGTATATCCAAGTTTTAAACTGCCATCATCTTTAACTACATACGACTTAGCACATTTAATAGCATTACTAAAGTTTCCATCTAAAATCGAGAGTTCAACATACACACCAAAATAATATTCTTCAGTCTTCATTTGGTTTGGTGCAAGTTTAGCGTTCTTGCTTTGACAATAAGCATAAAAATCTTTATTTTTTATCAAGGCTTTAACAAACACAACTAATCTGTCATTATCCTGTTTTTCATAAGCATTGTCAATAAGCAAAATTAAGTCTTCTATTTCTTGAGTCTTTTCGTATTGCCTTTGATAGAAATATTGTGACGCTTCGTAATTGCCTAAGTTTTCAAACATTTTACCTATAGTTCTTGGCTTAAATGCACAAATAGCACTCATTACAATAATGCATACGGCCAAAATTGCTATAATTGTGATAAAAGTTGTTTTAATAACTAGTTTTTTCATAACACTACCCTATCATACATTATGTATTTTATCTATTTTAACAAAGTTTAACTAAAAAATCAATACTTTGGATATAAAAATTTTTAATACTTTAGTATTACTTTAACTTTTTGAGCATAAAAATAACTTAAAAGGGGGCTTTATGAAACTTAAATTACCTATTTTGATTTTTTTAATTTCCTTAATGCTTTTTAGTGGCTGTTCTACTAAACCCACTTTAGATGAATATGTAAGCGAACTTCGTTCAAACTGCTATGAAAGCGTGCAAAGTGATTTGCCTATAACTGCAGGCTATGGCTACACAGAAAAAATGCCAAGTTTAGATGGAGAAATAACGCAAAGAACTTATGCTCTTATTTTTAGGTTAAAAGGTAACCAAAACGAAAATATTACATATAATATTTGCCTTAACTTTAAGGGGAAGGAATATAAAAGCACTTTTAAGTTAAACGCCGTTTCGCACACCCTAACTGCTATTATACCTGTTGAAAACTTTAACTTAAACGAGTTTGATTTTACCCTTTCATATTCTTCAACTAATCAAGTGATTAAAATGAAATCTACTCTTCCAAAAGGCACAATTTCATATTCTAAAGCACTTGAATACTTGCAAAAACATCAAAGTGAACTTGTAAATTCATACTACACAAATGGTGAGTTTTGTGGTGAAATTTGTGCAAGAGTTCTTGTTAAAGATAACCACCCTTATTGGTATATAGGTTTAACAAACTCTAAGGGTACAAAAGCACTTTTAATTGACGGAAAGTCAGGCGATGTCCTTGCCGTTAGAGATATTTTTTGAGCATTAAAAAAGACTAACGATTTTTTCCGTTAGTCTTTTTAGTTACTTTGCATTTTATTAAACTTGATTAAAGCATTTTCGCCTAGGGAGACGACATATATTTTTGCCAAATATTTCTATTTTGTGGTCAACATCAAAGCAAGCAACATTTTAGAAAGTTTGGCATAAGCATTATTTTCATTTATGTTAGGGTCTTAAAATAGTTATGTAACTTTCTTTTGGTTTTTCATCGGGTCAGCACAAGTAGTTTTTGCCCAAAATATAAGTTTGCATAAGGGATGTTAAAAATAATACAAGTAGCTTCTTCATAAGTTGTCTCCCTAGAACATGAAAAATGCGCCGACCGAAATCAGCGCATAAAAACGCAAATCCCAGCCGTCGCCAAACAAACTATATACAGATTGGGTATATTGCAACACTATCTATACGGAATTTGCATTTTGTCAAATTCAATAACAATAGTGTTGCCCAAAAAGAGCATAAATATCCGTAAAAATGAAAATACACCCATTACCTATATATTTAGTTTGTTTGGCAATATAATTATATCACATAAATTTGCTTTGTCAAGTGTTTATCTAAAATAAAAAACTCGGCCTAAATTCAGGTCGAGTTTTTTATTTATATCATTTTTTGTTAAATATTTTGATTATATTCTGCTATATATGAAAGGTTTCTATATTTTTCATCACAATCTAAACCATAGCCTATTACGAAATAGTCTGGAATTTCAAAGAGTGCCATATCTGGAGTAAATTCAACAACCCTTCTTTCCTTTTTGTCGAGAAGTGTGACAACTGTGAGAGAAATAGGATTTCTTTCTTTAAGCATATTATAAAGGTGTTTTAAAGTTCTACCCGTGTCAATAATATCTTCTGCAATAACAACGTGATATTTAGAAATATCAACGTCTAAATCCATAACGATATTAACTTTTCCCGAAGACTCTGTGCCACTAAAATAACTCTTTACGCACATAAACGCCACTTCGCAAGGTGCGCTTATTGCACGGCAAAGGTCTGCCATAAACACGAAAGAGCCTTTTAAGATGCCAACGAGTAATATTGGTCTACCATCATAAAGTTTGTCGATTTTTTCGCCAGCTTTTTTGATGGCTTGTTGAATTTGTTCTTCAGAAATAAGTGTTTTGCCTATTCTCTTTTCATACTCTACTTGTGATGCGTGTTTTTCCATATTCTTTTCCTTTGTATAATATAGTTTATTAAAAAATTTTGCTTGCTAGGTTATCTAAATTGTCCCTGCAGTCAAGCAACTCTTGTAAAGAGTCATAATCAGAAGTGTATGCTTCAATAAGAAGTGCTCCATCAAAGCCAACGTCATTAAGCCTTAAAAATAGTTCGTTAAAGTCGGTTGTGCCCTTACATGGCAAACACATCTTGCCATTACTATCAATATCCGATAAATGCACTGTTACAATATCGCCTTGCATTTCGTTTAGATAATCTATATAAGATATTCCACTTTGGCGAGCCTGCTTTATATCTAAAGTTCCCTTTAGCCCTACCGTGCGTTTTTTTAGTTCCTTAAAAAAGCCTATGTAGTTATAATATCCCCAATGCACATTTTCATATGCCAAGGTAATACCATGTTTTTTTGCATAGTCAATAACCTTTTGAGTTATTGCACCCACCCTTTCAAAGTCTATCTTAAAGGGGGTTTTCTTAAACCTTGCCCCACCATGAAAGGTGTAATACTTTGCATCAATAAGTTCTGCCGAACTCATTGCCATATCCAAAAGCTTAAAGGAATCGTTTTGCGCCCTTTGGTTTACACTATAAAGCTGTGGCTCGAATTGTGTTGTTAAAACATGCACCGAGTGTACATCAACATCGCCCTTGACCTTTTTTAACAGGCTTCCAAACTCATTATTATATTCGCAATAACTTTCCAAGAACACTTCTGCGCAGGGAACTTTGTTCTCTCTTAAAAACGCTAAAGCATCTTCGGTTGGCTTTCTATTAAACAGCGAAGCCGTTGATATACCCACCTTCATAGCTAATTATACTTCAGGCTGAATTAACCCTAAATCTCCGTCATTTCTTTGGTATAAAATTTGAATAGTACCACTCTTTGCTTCTAAGAACACATAGAAGTTATGCCCCAAAAGTTCCATTTCTTCCATTGCTTCTTCTATCGTCATAGGAACAAGCTTAAACTTTTTGTCTTTAACAATACTTTTTTCTTTTTGTTCTCTATCTGCAGTTTCAAAAACTGCACTTTCACGATAAGCACGAACTTTTTGGTGCTTGTCAAACCTAGTGCGATATTTTCTTATTTGCCCTTCTATTTTAGGTAGGACAATATCTAAGTTGTCATAAAAATTATCGCTTGTTGCCGTTGCACGAACAAACTTACCTGCATAGTCAAGCATAACTTCGGTTGTAAGTGCATTTGCTTCTTTTTTAAAACTAACTTTTACTTTTGCTTCCACTTCAAAATACTTGTCAAGTTTTGAAAGTTTTTGCTCGGTAATTTGTCTTAGTTTTTCGCTTAGTTCATAGTTTTTCGTTGTAATTTCAATTCTCATAATTTGCCCTCCTATATAATTATACCTTTTAGGTTGGCAAATCCCCTTTTTTAAAGTTTATTTTTTGATAAAAATAAAATCGCCGTCATGAGTATCGATTACAACCTTGCTGTTTGCCACAAGTTCGCCTTTTAAGATTTCTTCGCTAAGCCTATCTTCTATATGGCGTTGAATAACCCTTTTAAGTGGTCTTGCACCATAATTATCATCATAACCCTTTTCTGTTATTAAATCCATTGCAGAATCGGTAATTTCCATTTCCACTTCCATAACTGCAAGGCGTTTTCTAAGCGATGCAAGCATAATACTTGCAATTTTAGCAGTATCTTGCTTTTCAAGTTTATGGAATACGATTATGTCATCGATTCTGTTCAAGAATTCAGGACGGAATTTAGACTTTAATGCTTCCATATATTTGTCGCACATATTTTCATACTCAGCCGTCTTATTCCCTATAAAGCCAAGCGTTGTTTTTTGTTGAATTTCTGTTGCACCCACGTTTGATGTCATTATTATAATGCAGTTCTTAAAACTAACGACTCTACCCTTGCTGTCGGTAAGCCTACCTTCATCAATGAGTTGGAGCATAATGTCAAACACGTCTGGATGAGCCTTTTCTATTTCATCAAAAAGCACAACCGAATATGGTCTTCTTCTAACCTTTTCGGTGAGTTGACCTTCTTCATCAAAGCCGATATATCCCGGAGGAGCACCTACCATCTTAGCAACTGAGTGCTTTTCCATGTATTCGCTCATATCAATTCTAATAATGCTATCTTCACTGCCAAAAACAGTTTCTGCAAGTGCCTTGCATAATTCGGTTTTACCAACGCCTGTTGGCCCTACGAAAATGAACGAGCCGACAGGTCTATTTGGGTCTTTTAAGCCTGCCCTTGCCCTTCTTATTGCATCGGAAACAGCACGAACTGCGTTTTCTTGACCGATAACTCTTTGGTGGAGAGTGCTTTCTAAATCTAATAATTTTTGTGCTTCAGTCTGGGTTAGTTTTACAACAGGTACACCTGTCCAATTGCTTACAATCTTTGCAATGTCATCAGGGGTAATCATAAGTTTTTCTCTGTTTACTGCCGTTTTTGAAGCCTTTGAACGAATTTCATCAAGTTCACGATTTACCCTTTCGATATCTTTGTTTATTCTAATGGCTTTTTCAAGGTCATCAATCTTTTTGGCTTGATTTTTTTGTGCAATTAAAGCATTTAGTTCTGCTTCTTTTTGTTTTGCTTCTATTGGTGAATTATAACTATCAAGCCTTACCCTTGACGCTGCTTCATCAATAAGGTCTATTGCCTTGTCTGGCAAAAACCTATCTGTGATATATCTATCCGAAAGGCTAACTGCCGATAAAATTGCTTGGTCTGGAATACTAACGCCGTGGTGAGATTCGTATTTGTCCCTAAGACCCTTTAAAATTTCAACGGCTTCTTCGGTTGTTGGGGCTTCTACCATTATCGTTTGGAAACGACGCTCTAACGCTGCATCTTTTTCTATATATTTTCTATATTCATCGATGGTGGTTGCACCTATGGTTTGAAGTTCGCCACGAGATAGCATTGGCTTTAAGATGTTTGCCGCATCCATGTTGCCTTCGCCCGTGCTTCCTGCTCCTACGATATTGTGAATTTCATCGATAAATAGCACGATGTTGCCATTTTGCTTAACCGAATCTATTGCCTTTTTTAGTCTTTCTTCAAAGTCCCCACGATATCTTGCGCCAGCAAGCATGCCTGCAAGGTCTAAAGAAAAAACTATCTTATCTGCCAAGATTTCTGGAACGTTGCCCTTAACTATTGCTTGTGCCAAACCTTCGACAACAGCACTTTTACCAACGCCCGGCTCACCGATAAGAAGTGGATTATTTTTTGTTCTTCTTGATAATATTTGAATAACCCTATCGATTTCTTCTTTTCTGCCTATAACAGGGTCTAACTTACCTTCTATGGCAAGTTTATTAAAGTTTGTGCCGAATTTAGCAAGTTCGCCTAAATCATCTTTTGCATTTGAACTTGCACCTGCATACATTTTTTCTCTATTGTTTGCATTTGCCGACCTAATAGAATCACCATATTCCATTTGGTCTTCTTCCACTTCGTTTGGAATATCAGCAAAAATAGAAGATACTAGTTCATTTGTCATCTTATCGGTATCTACCCTAAGATGCCTTAAAATTGTAACGGCTAAACAATCGGTTTGCATAAGTAGTGCAAGCAAAAGATGTTCTGTGCCCACATACCCTGCGTGTGCTTTTAATGAAATTTGAGTTGCGTTTTCAAAAAGCATTTTTGTTCTTGCCGTGAACATATTACCTGAGATTATATAATCTTTTTGTATGCTCTTTTTATAATACATTAAATATCTATCAATATCGACACCTGCTTCCCTTAAAATAGCCGATGCCCTGCCGTCAGTGACAGAAAGCAGACCAAACAAAATATGTTCACTGCCGATATACATGCAACTCGTTTTTTTAGCAAGTGCCGTTGCCATATCAATTACTTCATTTACATTTCTTGAAAATGCTTCGTAATACATATTTACTCCTTAATTTTTGATAATGCCGTGCCCACAATCTCTGCTCTAAACAAATCTCTATTTTGATTAGAAAGTTTCTTCCCGTGTGCTTCGCACAGACTTGCTGGGCGAACTTTTATAATAAGGTCGTCAATCTCTGCTATGTTAGAAATTTCTATCATACCTAGCATTGCACCGAGTTTTACCCTTGATATATGCGACAAAAACTCGCTATAACTAAGCAATTTCGCATTTGTTAAAACACCATAAGATTTATGAGCCTTGTCCATTACCGAAAGTTCGTTTCTTACATAAAGTCTTTGCATTTCATCACGCTCAGCCCTACATATTTGCAAAACAGTTTGCTCAACTTGAGATAAAATTTCTTCTTCACTTATACCCAAGGTTATTTCGTTGCTTATTTGATACATAAAGCCTTCAGCATCACTGCCTTCGCCATATAACCCCCTAACCGTTAAGCCAAGTTTTCTTGTTTCTTGTATGAGTGCACCTATCTTGCCACTTTCTGTTAGTGCTGGCAAAAACATTAAAACCGACGCACGCATGCCTGTGCCTAAGTTTGTTGGGCAAGCCGTTAAATATCCATATTTTTCATCAAACGCTATGTCTAAGTTTTTGGCAATGTCATCATCTATCTTACAAAGCCTTTTATATGCTTCAGTAAGCCTTAAACCACGCATAAAGCATTGCTCTCTTATGTGGTCTTCTTCGTTTATCATAACCGATATGCTTTGGTCTTGATTTATTAAAACTGCACCAAAGTCCCTGTTATCAATAAGGTTTTGACTGATAAGGTGCTGTTCTTTCATGCTTTCGAGTTTAATGTCCGATAAGTTTTCAACATAGAACAAGTTAAATGTGTCTGTCCTAACGAGTGCACGATTAACTTTTTTTACAATCTCTCTTGCATGACTATAATCACTGATATGAAATGGATAGCCCGATATATTTCTTGCAAGTCTTATCCTTGTTGTTACAATGTTTCCTAAATAAAGGTCGAGATTAGTGGTAACCATACTACAAAACCCCCCTTTTCTTTAGTTCCTCTGCAATTTCTAAAATTTGCTGAGATAAAGGTCTTATGTCTGCAAATCTTCCTTCTAGTGTTGCCTTTTCTTTTTCATTTAATAACCATTTATATTCGGCAAGTAATTGTCTTTCTATACTGCCCATATTAAATGGCGTTTTTCCCGTGTGAAAAGTCTTACCTTGTATCTTATACAAGGTTTGTTCGATTTGTTTTTCAAATGCTTTATAGCAATGCTCGCAACCAAGCATTCCTGATGCGTAAAACTCGCTTAATGCCCAGCCACAATTATTACAAACTTTATCAATCATATCGCCCTAACTTTTCTACCTGTTTTTATTAAAGTGTTTTTGCTAATTCTTTTATATATTCTTTTGTATCTTGTCCTATTTCTTGGCTCTTTAATGCCATTTCAACATTAGCCTTTATGTAACCGAACTTATCGCCAACGTCATACCTATCATCAGTAATCGTACTTGCCAAAAGTTTTCCGTCTTTTGAAAGGTTATCTAAAACGTCGGTTAAATAAATCTCGCTTCCGTGTGGCTTAAGGGTTTTTAGCATGCCCATAACTTCGCCAGAAAGCACATACCTACCTATAATAGCGTTATTAGAAAGTGCTTCGTTAAGCGATGGCTTTTCTAAAATTGCATTAACCTTAATAATGCCATCAATTTCACTTTCAATGCCGATATTACCATATTTAGAAACGTCATCACCAAACACTTCCATGGTTGCGATAACGCTATTTCCCGTGCTTTCATAAATTTCAGCAAGTGTCTTAATGCAAGGCTTATCACCTTCTTTTGCAACTAATAGTTCATCGCCGAGTAAAAGTGCAAAAGGCTCGTCCTTAACATAAGGCTCTGCACATAAAATTGCACCTGCAAGTCCGTTCGCCTCGTGTTGAACAACAAACTTAACGCTAAACCTATGTGTGTTTTTTGCAATTTCATAAAGTTTTTGTTTGCCGTCTAATAAAAGTCTTTGTTCTAAGGCTTCACACTCGCCAAAGTGCTTTTCAATAACACCACTATCTGGACTTACCACGATTATAATTTCTTCAATGCCAACGCTTATAAGTTCTTCGGCTATGTATTGAATTGTTGGCTTATCCAAAACCGAAAGCATTGGCTTTGGAACAGCCTTTGTTATTGGCAAGAACCTTGTGCCAAGTCCTGCCGCTGGTATTATTGCTTTTTTTAATTTTTGCATGATTTTTCCCCTATCAATATTTTTATATTATTTAAAGTTTTTTTGTTCTAAACTCTTGATTTTATCAACCCTACGAATATGGCGAGCATCATTAGAAAACTCTGTGAATAAAAATGCATCTACTATATCAATCATAAGTCCTGGGCCGATAACTCTTTCGCCAAAAGCGATAACGTTTGTGTCGTTATGTTCTCTCGTTGCCTTTGCTGAGAAAACGTCGTGACAATGTGCACAACGAATACCTTTAATTTTATTTGCAACAATACTCATGCCGATACCTGTGCCACAAATTAAAATGCCCTTGTCAAACTCGCCATTTGCAACTGCATTACATACAGGTTCTGCATAATCGTTATAATCTACAGAACTTTTTTCAAACGTTCCAAAATCTTTATACTCGATGCCCTTTTTGTTAAGATAGTCAATTAAGACTGGTTTTAAATTAATTCCACCGTGGTCACATCCTATTGCAACTTTCATTTTTTTTATTCTCCTTGTTTGTTTAAGATTTGTTCTAAAATTATATTACACGCATCTTCTAATTGATGCGATGTTTTAATATACACGTTTATGTTGCCACCATAAGGGTCTTCTATGTTTCCAAGCCCTGTTAGTTGGCTTATGGTATAAACATTAAGATAATTGCTGAGTGCATATTTATGGTTTTCAGTCATACATATAACAGCATCGCTTTTAGCAATCATTTGCTCGGTTAACCTTTTGGACTTAAATCCATAAGGCTTATACCCCATCAGTTTTAATGCTTCAAATGAATTTTTGCTCATTTTTAAGCCGTCAGAAGTGTTTAAGCCAGCACTAGACACCTTAACGTTTTTTATACCTATGCTTTTAAGTTTGCTCTTTAATATTATTTCTGCCATAGGGCTTCTACAAGTGTTTCCCGTGCATACAAATAATACTCGTTTGTTTCTTACTCGCATGATTTTCTCATCCTATTCATTATGCCTAAATTGATGTTATTTTCATCTGGCATTGCTATAGCGATAATTATATCTGCTATTTTTTCCCCTTCCAAAAGTTTGTCATAAAGGTTAGATGCTATTTGCTCTTCGGTTTTTCCAAGAAGCAATAAATTCTTGCCATTAAACTCGCCCATTAAATCATCTCTACACATTATGAACGCCCTTTTGCCTTCACCTGCTTCTTTATCATACCTTTTTATAGCAAGGTCTATCTCGTTTTCGTTATAAAGTGCTGTCTTGCAATTTGGTCTATAGTGCTTATATTTTACGCCCGGTGAACGAACCTTGTCGCTTTCTTTATGCTCTGCAATTAAGCAAGCACCCACCACTTTTTCTATCATTTCTTTTGTGATTAAGCCTGCACGCAAAATTCGTGGAACTTTATCTGTGCAATCTACAACAGTGCTTTCAATTCCACCACTACACTTGCCACCATCTAAAATCATTTCCAACTTTCCGTTTAAGTCGTTATAAACGTGCATGGCAGTCACTGGGCTCGTGTGCTTTGATAGATTTGCACTTGGTGCAACAACAGGTTTATCAAGTGCTTTCAAAAGTTTTTGACAGCCTTCATGCGATGGAATCCTTATTGCTAAGGTAGAGCCACCACCAACTGCTTCCTTGCACACTACCCCCTTGCTATTAAACACCATGGTGAGTGGCCCCGGTGTAAATGCCTTGATTAGCGTGCTGACATAGTCTTGCTCTATATAAACGAGTTTACTTATATCATAGTCCTTATGAACGTGCGCTATTAGTGGGTTGTCGCTAGGTCTTCCTTTTATTTCAAATATCTTTTTAACTGCCACACTATCTGTTCCAACAGCACCTAACCCATACACCGTTTCGGTTGGCACGGCAACTACTTCAGAAGCGTTAAAAAGTTCTACAGCCTTTTTAATAGTTTTATCGTTTATTGAATATATCGTAGTTTTCATATTAGAAAATCTCGTCATCAACCGATTTAATGTTTGCACCTTCAATCACTTGCTCATCCACAGGTTCATCGTATGCAGGTTTTTCTTTTTTATCATCTTCTGGAAGTGAATCATACCCAGCGATATTGACCTTTGCACGTGGTGCATCTTTATCATCATCTTCAATTTCGCCATCATCATCGATGTTAAGGAACTTAGTGCTTTCGCCCTTGAAGTATAGATTGACAGTCCCGTTAGAGCCAGCCCTGTGCTTTTCTACAATAATTTCAGCAACGTTTGCTTGAATCTTGCCTTCAGCAACGTCTTTTTCTGGTGCGTTTTTATCTGGCCTATGAATAAACATAACGATATCTGCGTCTTGTTCGATTGCGCCAGATTCTCTTAAGTCTGAAAGTTGTGGACGACCCTTTCTTGTTTCAACAGCACGAGAGAGTTGTGAAAGTGCCAAAACAGGAACGTCTATTTCTTTTGCCAAGATTTTTAAACTTCTTGAAATTTCGGTTATTTCTTGTTGGCGATTGTCAAGCCTTTTATCTGGCGTCATAAGTTGAACGTAGTCGATCACGACAAAGTCTAAGCCGTGTTTTGCCTTTATTCTTCTACACTTAGACATAATTTGTGTTGGAGTGATTGATGCTGTGTCATCAATAAAGATTTTTGCATTTGACAAAAGTTCTTTTGCTTTTATAACCTTTCTCCACCACTTGTTCTTATTTGTAAGGTCACCTTTATACAAGGTGTCCATCGAAACGCCTGCAACAGAGCAAATCATTCTTTGTGTTAGTTGTTCTTTGCTCATTTCAAGCGAGAATACTGCACAGGTATAACCTTGAAGTGCAATGTTTCCTGCAATGTTCATAGCAAAAGACGTTTTACCAACGGCTGGACGAGCAGCAAGAATCATAAGGTCACTCTTATGTACGCCCTTAATGATATTGTCAAGTTTTTTAAATTGAGTTGGAATGCCCCTAAATAGAGAACTTCCTTTGCTTATTTCATCGAACTTAAACATTACGTCAGGAAGAACTTTGTCAATTCTAACCATTTCTCTCGTATCAACTGTGTTAGAGATGTCATAAACGGTTTTTTCTGCAAAAGAAAGTGCAGAAACTTCATCTTGACTTGTTTGACACTCGCCAATAATTTCGACGGCGCCTGCCATCAATTTTCTAAGCATACTGTCTCTACTAACGATAGAAAGATATCTTTGATAGTTTGCCGATGAAGGAATAATGTTTGTTAGTTCTGCAATATAACTGATGCCACCTGCATCATTTAGCGTGCCCATTTTTTCAAGCGTATCGGTAAGCGTTACCATATCGACAGGCTGATTTCTTTTGATTATATCAAGAATTGCATGGAAAATGTTTTTGTGCGCTTCGCTATAAAAATCGTTTTCCTTTAGGTTTGCGCCTATATCAATTTGAATTTTTGTATCGAGCAAAATACAGCCGAGCAAGGCTTGTTCTGCTTCTAAGTTATGTGGCATTTCGGTTATGCCCTTTTTTGCAAGAGCCTTTTCCCTGTTTTTAATATCTTTTGTTCTTTCTGCCATAATTTTCTCCTTATCAAGAGTTGTTTATATTACTTAAATTTCGATAATTTGTCTTTTGTTAAATTTCAAATGTTATAAACTTCTAAATTCTTCTAAAGTGTCGCTAAATACCTTGAAAGCCTTTTCAAAAGGAGTTTTGGTGTTTAGGTCAACCCCTGCAATCTTTAATAGTTCAACAGGACCATCACTACCACCAGAAGATAGGAATTTAAAATAATCTTCGGTTGCACCCTTTTCGCCACTTAAAATTCTATCGCAAATGGCAAGTGCACTGATTATGCCCGTTGCATATTTATAAACATAGAAACCCCTATAAAAGTGTGGTATCCTTGCCCACTCATACTTGATGTTGCCACTACTTATAACTGAACGACCATAATACTTTTTGTTTAGGTCAAGATAAATCTCGCTTAAATTATCTTTGGTTAGTGGCTGACCTTTTTCAACCATATCGTGAGCAATTTGTTCAAACTCTGCAAACTGAGTTTGTCTAAACAAGGTAGTTCTAATCATTTCAAGTAGATAAGATAGTAAATACTTTCTTAACTTTTTATCCTTTTCAACGCTCAAAAGATACCTAATTAAAAGCACTTCGTTTACCGTGCTTGCAACTTCAGCCACAAAAATTTTATAATCAGCCTTAGCATAGGCTTGGTTTTTGTTAGAAAAATACGAGTGCAAACTATGCCCCATTTCGTGTGCTATAGTAAACACATCGTGCGTGGTCTTTTGATAGTTAAGTAGCACATAAGGGTGTGTGTCATAAACGCATACGCTATATGCACCACTCCTTTTGCCATCACTTTCATAAACGTCTATCCAACGCTCATCTTTTGCCTTTCTTAAAAGGTTTTGATATTCTTCACCGAGTGGCGCTAAGCCCTTTATCACAAGTTCATAAGCATCTTCATAATCAAGTTTTAACTCTGCGCCTTCAATAACAGGAACATACATGTCATACATATACATCTTTTTAAGACCGAGAAGTTTTTTCTTTTCAGCGATGTATTTATGAAGTTTAGGAAGAGCCTTATTTGTTGTTGAAATTAAGTTATCATACACCTTTTTATCAACATCTTCGCCAAATAATGCCCTTTCTAATGCCGAATCATATTTTCTTGCCTTTGCATAGAAAACATCTTTCTTTACGCTACCATAATAAGTTGCCGATATCGTGTTAAGAAGCGAGATATATGCGCCATAATACTTATCAAATGCTTTTTTTCTAAGTTTTCTATCTTCGCCATGCATTATAACGCCATAAGTGCCGTGACTTAGTGGATAACTTTTATTTCCGTGCTTTAGTATGCCAAGTGGAAGGTCTGCATTGTCAATTTTGGTGAATATATCCCTAAAACTTGCAAGGGCATCGCCACTTATAGCAAGCAGTTTTTCTTCGTTTTCGCTTAAAACATGTGCCTTTTCTCTTAGCACGCATTTTAGAAAATAATCATATTCATTAAGGTCTTTATCTAAAATGTAACTAGATAAAACCTTTTCATCTAGAGCAGTTAGTTCTGGCATAATAAAAGCAGTGTTTGAGCCAAACTTTACGCCGAGTGCCATTATTTTTGATGACATAGAGTCATAAAGTGCATTTTTTGTGTTTTCATCGTGCTTTAGCATAGCATATACGCTGAGTTTATCAAAAACTCTGCTTAATTTTTCTTGCTCTTTCATGCACTCTAAAAATGCCTGCTTTTCGCCTAGTTTTCCACGATATTTATCAAAATTTAATTTTTCGGCTATATTATCAAACTCTTTTTGCCAAGCATCATCACTTTCATAAATTTGTTCAGTTGCCCATCTATACTTATTATCCAAGACCATATACCCCAACTAATTTTTATTGCTATGTATAGGAGCAGGCATTCTTCCACCCCTATTTATCATATCGGCACAACCATAAGGGCTTACGCCCATGATAGGTGCAGAGCCTAAAAGTCCACCGAACTCAACAAAGTCGCCCACACCTTTATTTGGAACAGGTATAACCCTAACAGCAGTTGTCTTGTTGTTAATCATGCCAATAGCCGCTTCATCTGCAATAATACCTGAAATGGTGCTTGCTGGTGTGTCACCTGGAAGTGCAACCATATCTATACCAACGCTACATACACAGGTCATTGCTTCTAACTTGTTAAGAGTAATAGCACCACTCTTTGCAGCGTTAATCATGCCTATATCTTCACTTACAGGAATAAATGCGCCAGAAAGTCCACCGACGTTAGAACTTGCCATAACGCCACCCTTTTTAACTGCATCGTTAAGCATTGCAAGTGCAGCAGTTGTGCCGTGTGCACCAACTTGCTCTAAACCGATTTCTTCTAGAATATGTGCAACACTATCGCCCATAACAGGTGTTGGTGCTAATGATAGGTCAACGATACCAAACTCTGCATTTAATCTCTTAGATGCTTCTTTTGCAATAAGTTGTCCTGCCCTTGTTATCTTAAACGCCGTCTTTTTAATAGTTTCGGCAATGTCATCAATAGATGCACCTTTCATGCTCTTAAGTGCGTGGTTAACAACGCCCGGGCCAGATACACCCACGTTTATAACAGTTTCGCCTTCGCCTATGCCGTGGAAAGCACCTGCCATAAATGGATTGTCTTCAACAGCATTGCAAAATACAACTAGTTTAGCACAGCCAAAGCCATCTCTATCCTTTGTTATCTCTGCCGTTTGTTTTACTATTTCGCCCATAAGTTTAACAGCATCCATATTGATGCCTGCTTTTGATGAGCCTACGTTTACTGATGAACAAAGCCTGTCCGTTGTGGCAAGGGCTTCTGGAATACTTTCAATAAATGACCTTTCATAACTTGTCATACCCTTATGAACGAGTGCAGAATATCCACCCAAAAAGTCAATGCCAACGTTTTTTGCAGCATCATCAAGCGCTTTTGCAAGCACTGTTTCCTTTCCACAAAATGAAGATGTTAAAAGGCTTGCCGGTGTGATTGACACACGCTTGTTTATAATCGGTATGCCGTATTCAGCACCGAGTTCGTTTGCAACCTTAACAATGTTTTCTGCCTTTTTGCAAATTCTATCGTAACAAAGCTGAGCAGTGAGTTTAGCATCATCTCTAATACAAGGCAAAAGTGATATGCCCATAGTGATTGTTCTAACGTCAAAGTGCTCTTTTTCAACCATATCGATGGTTTCTAAAATTTCCTTTCTATTAAGCATATTTTTTCCACCTTAAATTTTATGCATTGCGTTAAATATATCTTCGTGTTGAACGTGGATAGATACGCCTATCTCTTTGCCCATTTCAACTAACTGTGCTTGCAACTTTTCAAGTGGTAATTTTGATGATGAAAGGTCACAAAGCATAAGCATTGTAAAATTTTCTTGCATAAGTGTTTGACTTATGTCTTCGATATTAACTTGATTTTCAGCGAGTGCTGTGCTAACCTTGGCGATAATGCCTGGCTTGTCCTTACCGATAACTGTAACTATTGCTTTCATTTTGTTTCTCCTTTAAGGTAATATTTCATAACTTACAAGAACGTTGCCTTGTGTGATAAATTTTACGTTTTGATTTTCTTCAAACTTAGGGAACTCTTTTTCATAAGGAACGAGCACCCTTCTTTCATAAAAGTCTTGTTTATATTTGTTCCACTCTATAAAAATAAGCGACTTATAGTCCACGCCGTCTTTATCCCTGATACTCTCATCATATTCTAAAAAACTAGCAACGAAAGTTTCTTTTAAGCCGTGTATCATATTGAGCGTCATACGATAATACCTATTTACTCTCTTATAAGGAACACCCAAATAAATAAACGAAAAGATAACAAATATTGCCGTTAGTCCATAATGCAAAATCTTAACCTTGATAATTTCTGCAGATTTATATGGCAAAGTTCTAAACCATAAAAAAAAGCCAACGCTTAGCACCAAATAAATTGCTAGCACTACTAAATAAATGCTAAGCACGATTTTGCGTTGTTTTTTTGCCTTGTAAAATTCTTCGTTAAAAAAGTATTTAGTCATGTTTATTTTATTGCTTTGAGCATATTTAATTTTGCCCAAAGCAATTCTCCTATTATATATAATATATATTTAAAATAAATTAGTTAAAGGTATATTTATATAATTGTATATTAAGCGAACATATTTGTCAATAAAAAAAATAAAATTTTAGCAATAAAATTGTCCTTTTTTTACAACTGCTTGTAATTTTTCCACTCCTTTTTTTTCTATTCTTGATATGTATGAGCGTGAAATCTTTAGAAATTTTGCAACTTCCCTTTGGGTATATACCCTTTCGCCTTTAAGTCCATACCTTAAGCACAAAACGGTGTATTCCCTTTCGCTTAAATACTCTTTTATAAAACTTAAAAACTTTTCTCTTTCGATACTTCTATCAACTTTTAAAAATACCGTGTCTTCTTTTTCAAATAGAAGTTCCATAAGCGTTAGTTCGTTTCCATCTTTATCCGTGCCCACAGGGTCGGATAAATGCATGTCGCTTTTATACTTTTTATTAGAGCGAAGTAGCATTAAAATTTCATTTTCTATGCACCTTGCAGTATATGTTGCAAGTTGCGTGCCCTTACCCCTTTCAAAAGTGTTAATTGCCTTAATTAAGCCGATACTCCCCACAGAAATAAGGTCATCGGTCTCTGCCGAGCCTGAATATTTTTTTACGATATGAGCAACAAGGCGCATATTGTGGTTTATAAGTTTGTCTTTTGCTTCTTTGTCGCCATTTTTAATTTTGTCTAAGCACTCGTCTTCTTCTGCTTGAGATAGTGGTTTGGGAAAAGAACTTCCCTTAATGACACTTCCTGCAAAAAATGCTAGTTTGCTGGCCATGTAAAGTATTGCGTTAAAGAACATTTCTCTCTCCTTTTTCTCGTCAAAAATTGACATTTTTATATATGCTTATGCTTTAATTTTTCACTTTATTATAAAGAGCAAGTCCTTAATGTTTTTTTATTTTTTTTGTCATACACTTCTTTACATTTTTATATTTTGTGCTACTATTTCTTTGGCGTTTGGAAAACAAAATAAGGGGGCATTTTTGATGGCTTATAACTATTTAAGATTTAATAATTTTTATTTAAGGCTTATAAGTATTCACGCATATAAGTAATCAATTTTGCACCCTAAAAATAGGTGGATTATGGATTATTTATTTTTACAAGATTTTTTTCTTTCTTATAGCCTTCCAACGCTTGCTATTGCACTTGTTTGTTGCTCAGCAAGGCTAATACTTGAAAAGTTTTTTAAAAAACTCCCTAAACTTTTTGTCAGTTATATTCCATTCATTTTGGCAATGCTTCTTTACTTTGGCTATGACATGATTTTTGTTATAAACAAGTTTTATTTTACTAAAGGAGCCTTTTATGCTGGCATTTTAAGTGGTTCGCTTTCTGTAATAATTTATTCTGCAGTAACAAAGATTGCAAAGGGCAAGCCACTCGGCGCTAATGCTACAATTCTTTTAATTGAAGGGATATTAAGCGAATATGTTTCTCAAGACATTTTGACAAAAACTGCCCTTGAAATTGAAAAGGTGCTATTAGTAGAAGATGATTCGCTTTTAGAGAAGCAAGTGGTGGACACACTTACTTATAACTGCTCTGACCTTTCAAGCGCAGACATCTTCCATTTGGCAAAACTAATTATTGCTGGGGCAAAGAGTTTACAAAAAACTTAAAAAGATAAAGGGGGATAGCCCCCTTTTTTCTTTTGCTTACATAAAAAGTTTGTTTTATCAAAAACTACTCTTATGAATATATCAAAAAACCTTGATGAAAACACCAAAAAATTAAAGCAAGAGTTAGTTAGTGATGACATAACTTTTTTAGATATAAAACTACACCAAACTGATGGAATTTTGGTGTTTATAAACGATTTAGTGAACAAAGATACTTTGGGCGAACTCATTTTGCGCCCTATTTCATTTTGCAAGGAAAATCCTAGCGAAAATGCACTTTTTGAAATGTTTTTAAGCCCTGAAAAAAAGAAGATTTTTGAAATAGAAAAACTAATAGACGACCTGCTTCTTGGCAATGCAATTTTGCTTTGCGATGGCATGAGTTTTGGGCTGTCTTTTGGGTTAAAACACTTTGAAAAAAGGGCTATTACAGAACCCCCAACTTCAACCGTTATCAAAGGGCCAAGAGAAGGTTTTGTGGAAAGTTTATCTGTAAATATCAGTATGATGAGAAGAAAATTAAAGTCCACAAAACTAATTTTTGAAAACCTTACTATTGGCGAATATTCTGGAACACCAATTAGTATTTGCTATATAAAAGGCATTGCAAGAAAAAGCCTTGTTGAGCAAGTTAAAAAACGACTAAATAAAATTGAAATCGATGCCGTTCTTGACTCATCGTATATTTCTAAGTTTTTAAGCGAGCATAAATTTTCGCTTTTTAAGCAGATTGGAAACACCGAAAAACCTGATATTTTGGCTGGTAAAATTTTAGAAGGAAGGGTGGCTATTTTTGTCGATGGCTCCCCTATTGCCCTTACCGTGCCATATCTTTTAATCGAAGATTTTCAAAGTGCAAGCGATTATTATAATTCTTCATACAGCGCAACTGTTGCTAGATATATAAGGGTTATTTCGGTGGCGATTGCTCTACTACTACCTGCACTGTTTGTGTCGGCTGAACTATTCCACCTTCAACTTATTCCATTATCGTTTTTGCTGACCATTGTAAACAGCATAAAAGGCATTCCACTTTCGCCAAGTTACGAAATGTTTTTTACACTTTTAATATTTGAAATATTAAACGAAGCAAGCGTTAGAATGCCAAAATACGTGGGTATGGTGGTATCGATAGTCGGTGGTTTAGTTCTTGGCGAAACTGCCGTTAATGCTGGCATTATTTCAGCACCAACGCTTATGATTGTGGCTCTTTCTGGCATATGCCTATACACCGTGCCCGAACTTGAGCAGACCTTTTCGGTGCTTAGAATTGTGTTCTTGATTGTCGCTGGAACGCTTGGGGCATATGGCATTTTAATCTTTATTGCACTTCTTGCCATTTATCTAATATCTTTTGAAAGTTATTCCACACCACTTTGTGCACCATTTTCGCCACTTATATTAAAGGATATGAAAGATGGCATTTATAAGGGATTTATGCAAGAATTTGAATATAGACCAGAGTCACTAAGGAACAAAAATAAAAGAAGGATTAAAAAGGAAGAATAGTATGCATCAATTAAAAACAAGACAGATTTGCTTTTTTATAATAGCATTTTTGCCCATAACTAAATTTTTCAGTTTGCCAAGTATAATTGCTAGATATTCGGGCGAAGACTTGTGGCTTTCAGCCCTACTTAGCCTTGTCATTGATTTTATTACACTTATTCCTATCGTTTATGTATGCAAAAAGACAGATAAAACTTTCTTTGAAATTTTAGAAGATATTTTCGGGAAAAATGGCGCTAAAATAATCGCTTTTTTATACCTAATCTACTTTATGTCAAAGGCAATTTTGCCACTAAACGAACAAAAGGACTATGTTGAGTTTACCCTATACACCCTAACGCCTAATGTGTTTTACTTTTTGCCACTTTTTATTCTTGCCTTTTATATGTGCTTTAAAAGAATTAGAGTGCTTGGTAGGCTTGCTGATATCTTATGGATGGTAACCTTAAACGGCTTTATAACGCTTATTGTTTTATCTTTATCTAACGCAGATTTTTCAGCAATACTTCCTATTGGCGCAAGTGGTATAAACAGCATTGTGCGTGGGAGTATCGCTTCTTTTAACTGGTTTGGGGATAGCGTGTTTATTTTGCTTCTTGTTGGTCAGTTTAAGTGGGAAAAAGGCTCTTGCATTAAAATCTTATCGTCATACCTTTTAGGCGCTGTTATGGTGCTATTATTTATGATTATTTTTTATGCAATTTTTACTTCCATTGCGTTTAGACAAAGGTTTGCTTTAACTGAAATTTCTAAGTATACCACCGTTATTAACAACCTTGGAAGGTTTGACTATATAGGCATTTTTATGATTTTGTTTTCTAATATGTTTGCACTATGTCTTCCTATTTATTTTTCAAGCAAACTGCTTGACTATATATTTTCTATAAAAATAATATGGCTTTCCCCTGTAATAGTGGTGGCAGTTCAACTGATTATAACCCTGTTCCTTTATCAGTTTTTTGTTAGCATTGAACTATTTATGACAAGTTACTTTGCCGTTTACTTTTTTGTTTTTGGGAACATTGTTCCTATAATAATTTCACTAATTACTTTAAGGAGGAATAAATATGCGATTAAAGAGAGCTAAAGCACTGCTACTTAGCGTGTCAATACTTCTCACTTTATTTTTTTCTAATAACTTTGGGCTAATCGATGTGGAAAAAACATCTATTATAACGGCTATTGCCATTGACAAAGAGCAAGATGAATATATTTTAACTGCACAAGTTGCCGTGCCAGAAGCAACCGACACAAACACCGAAAACCAAAAGGCGCAACTTAGTAGCAAAGGCAAAACTATTGGCGAAGCCTTAAAAGAAATGGGCGATGTCTCGGGGTGGTTTCCTAAACTTGCCTTTTGCAACCTTATAATTTTGGGAAACAGTTTAGCAAACGAAAACGTTGTAAATTTGCTTGACTATTTTGCAAAAACTTTAAGGCTTCAAGATTCTGCCCTCGTTGCCCTTTCAGAAAAGACAGCAAAGGAACTTTTATCCCTTTCTACACCACTTGATAACATTTCTTCTTTTGCAGTGCAAAAAATACTTCTCAAAGCCACACAATTTGATAACGACGTTGCGCCCACCGATATAAAGACATTTGTTTCGGGATATTACTCTAAAAATCAGTCGGGATACATGCCATTAGTTAAGGTTATAAGTGCCGATAACGGAAGTGGAAGCGAAGGTCAAAAAAGTGATAATAGTTCGTCTAGTGGTGGGGGTAGTGGCGCTTCTAGTGGTGGGGACCAAAAAAGTCAAGGCGCAAACACTCAGTCTAACAACCTTTTTGATGCAAGAACAACTGCTTTATTCTTCAAAGGAAAAAAAGTTGGAGAATTGTCGCCAGAAGAAACGGTTACCTTTAACGCTTTTAATGAAAGCATCAGTGGAACCAGCCTTGCAGTGAACAATGTGCCACTAAACGATAAAGAGTGCAATTATTTGATTACTATCATGAACGATAGCCACTCACTAAAAGTAAATGCGACTGATAACGGCATTGACTTAAACTTTTGTCTATCAATTTTTTGTAAAGTTAGCGATGTGTTTTCAACCGATACTAAAGATTCGCTTTCTTCAAACACACCACTCCCAAAACCACTTGTTGAAAAGACAAAACAAATGCTTACTAATAGCATTATAAGTTTAGTAAATAAATCGGTTTCATCTAATTGCGATTTTCTTAATATAAAAGAAAAGCTGTATCGCTATAACTATAGCAAATACAGCCAATATAAAGACAATTTCTTATCTAAATTAAATGTTAAAATAAATGTTGATGTTAGTGGGCAAAGATAGATTTTTCTATTTTTGCCTTTTTTATTTCAAACAAAAAGTAATTACTCAAAAATTTTATCCACGATTTCTTTAGCACTAGCACCATTTATATAGTCGCCAACATTACTAAACGCTTTTTCAAAATCAGTTTTGCTAAACTTTATGCCGTTCAATAGCTTAGCAAACTCACTTGCTGGCTTTTTCTCAAAAAAGTCACCGAAAATTTGGGCATCACACACCATACCGTTTTTAGTTGAAAATGAAAGGGTAAAAATTCCAAAATCAAACTTGTCGGTAAAAATGTTTGTACCTACAGGCGAGCGACCTATATTCCACTCGTATTTTGAATATTTCTCATCAACGAGTTTATTTATAGCCCTTAAATCTTCATCGGTAAATTCATAAGGTGTGCATGTTTTTAAGAACGCATTTTTAAGCCCCATTTTGAACTCATCGACAGTCATTTTCTTTTCAAGGTGGTCTATGACGTTTGTTACCCTTGCCCTAACCGATTTTATGCCCTTGCTTTGCATTTTTAGTTTTGATGGGTTTAAGCAACTTGCAAGTTCACTGCTGTCTGTATTAAATAAAATTGTGCCGTGATGCATAATTCTATCCTTATAAACAGTTTGAGCGTTGCCTGAAATCTTTTTATCATCAATAGTTACGTCGTTTCTGCCACTAAACTTAGCGTTTACGCCAAGGCTATTTAGATATTCAATGATAGGGGCAGTAAACTTTTTATAATGCTCTTCATTTTCGTTATAAGGCGCAATAACGGTGTAACAAATATTGCCTTTATCGTGATAAACAGCGCCACCACCTGTAAGCCTTCTAACCACCTTTACGCCTGCCTTTTCGGTATAAGCAAGGTTAACTTCTTCAATGGCGTTTTGGTTTGTTCCAACTATAACAGCCCTGTCGTTTACCCAAAGATAAATGTAATATCCATCAGTTTGTTTTAAGAGATATTCTTCCGATGCCAAATTGAAATACGCATCGGTATTATCGTGTGTTATAAAATAAAATTTTGACATAGTTTTTCCTTTAATTTAAGGCTATTAACCAGATGATGCGAGATAGCCTATATTAAAAAAAGGGGGTGTACCCACCCCCTTCCTTTATTTTGTATTAAGATTAAACACCCTTCTTAGCTCTTCTAAGTGCTTCAGCATCAGATGTATTAGTTGTACTAATATGTCCTTTAAGTGGTAAAATCTTGTCGTTAATGCAGTCGATAATCCATTCTGCTTGTGGGAAGAATTCAGCATCGAATTCAAATGGAGGAGTAATCCAGTTCTTTGCACCACAAACAACAGCTGGTGCATCTAAGTAATCGAAGCAGAGTTCGCTGATATTTCTAGCGAAGTCGTTAAGGATACTACCTCTTGCACAAGCATCAGAAGCAAGGATAATTCTGCCTGTCTTTTTAACAGATTCAACAACCTTTTCGTAGTTGAATGGAACGATTGACCTTGCGTCGATAACTTCAGCTTCAACGCCGTATTTTTCAGAAAGAACCTTAGCAGCATCCATTGCTCTATAAAGTGTTGCACCGATTGTAAGAATTGTTACATCGCTACCAACTCTCTTGATGTCTGGTTCGCCAAGTGGAATTTCATAATATCCTTCTGGAACGCCTTCCTTTCTAAATTCTTCGCCCTTGTCGTAAATTCTTTGGCTTTCAAAGAAGATAACAGGGTCTGTTCCGTTTAATGCAGAGTTCATTAAACCCTTAGCATCATAAGGTGTTACAGGGAAGCAAACTTTAAGTCCTGGAACGTGTGCAGGAAGAGCTACCCAGTCTTGTGAGTGTTGAGCACCATACTTAGCACCAACAGATACACGGAGAACAACAGGCATCTTCAAGATACCACTACTCATAGCTTGCCATTTAGCAAGTTGGTTAAAGATTTCGTCGCCTGCTCTACCCATAAAGTCAGCGTACATAAGTTCGATAATTGCTCTACCACCACAGAGACCGTAACCAACAGCAGAAGAAACGATTGCAGCTTCTGAAATTGGAGAGTTAAAGAGTCTATGATATGGAAGTGCTTCTGTTAAGCCCTTGTAAACGGCGAATGCACCACCCCAGTCACGAACGTCTTCACCATAAGCAGTAAGAGTTGGGTCTTTATAATATTTATCAATGATAGCTTCGAATAAGCCGTCACGGATATTGTATCTCTTCATGTTAGAAACTTGGTTACCCTTTTCGTCAAATGCATAACGTGATTTACCAGCAATTTGTTTAACTCTTGGGTTTTCTTCCATAGGAATCTTAACATCCTTACCAACTTCAACAGGTCTATCACCCATGCTTTCAACACTGCCGTTAGAGAACATTAAGTCTTCTACATAGTATGGGTCCTTCTTGAAATCAAGATATGGAGATTCAACAGGGTCAGCAGCAAGTTTGCAGAGTTTAAGCATTCTTTCTTTAATACCAGCAATGATGTCATCGAATTTGCCATCGCTTTCAACCTTAGCGTCAACGAGTGCTTTTCTATATGTTACCATTGGGTCATATTGCTTCCAGTTTTCAAGTTCTTCAACTGTTCTATAACTCATAGCATCTGATGGAGAGTGTCCAGCATAACGATATGTTACAACGTCAAGAAGAACAGGACCGTCGCCATCTACTAAAATCTTCTTCTTTCTCTTCATTGCATCGATAACTGCAAGTGGGTTAAATCCATCAACTCTTTCAGCATAAAGTTGTGTTGGAGAAATACCAGCGCCAAGACGAGCAAGGAAATCATAAGCCATTGTTTCGCCTCTTGTTTGGCCACCCATACCATAACCATTGTTAAAGAAG
>JAZNAX010000042.1:0-22105 GCA_045586765.1 Christensenellaceae bacterium
GATATTTTTCCGTGCCAACAACGTAGTCTTCTTGCGTGCTATCCCAGAATAGCATTTTTACGTTTTGATACGTTACATTTTCAAAACTTACTGCATATACTATGTAAACCGATTCTGAATAAGAAAGGTTTTTTGCTTCTATACTAATAGTCGCTTGACTTTCTGATTCTTCGGCTTTTGCCATAGGAATATTTGCCGTTGCGAAAAATCCACAAACAGACACAACAAATGAAAGTATTAAAATGCTTAATATTTTGTTTATTGCTTTCATAACAATCTCCTTAACTAGAACTTGCCTTTTACCATTGAGTTATGACTATATATTAAACCCAACCATTGCCATCAGCATTTTCATCGTCCCAGTCATCTTCCCAAGAATCTAAATTGAGAACATCTTTGTCTAAAAATAAAATGATTTCTAATTCTGGCCTTTCGTACATATCCTGCCTCCTAAAGTTTTATTAATTAAATGTACAAATTTTAAAAATATAGCACTTTTAACAGCTCTTTTTTCTTTTTGCTAAAACATAATTTATCTACGATAAAAAAGCATATTTCACATATAAGCATATTCTCTCATTTTAATAAATTAATTTTGCTTTTACATTATACCATTTTTTTTACTTTTTGGCAACAATTTTTATAGTATTTATGCTCTCATTTTTTCATTTGAATAACAAATTTTAAGCAAGTTTTTATTGTCCCCATTACTTATAAAGTAATGTACGAATTTTTTATAGAGTTACCCCCCCCACAAAAAAAACAACTTTTGCTAGTTAAAATAAACTAATCCCTTGATGATATTAAAAAATGATTGACTTTTATTGTCAAAATAGTTTATAATAGCACTAACGAAAGTAAAAATTATTTCTTTTTCCCATAGGGTATATTGTTACCTATGGGAATTCTTTTTTAATATTTTTATTTAAACAAAAAATAGAGCCATACGGCTCTTTTTTTCCATATTCAAGTCCCAACCTTCTTTTGCACAATAAAAAATGAGTCATACCTAATGGTATAACTCATTTTTGGTGCGAAGGATGGGACTTGAACCCACACGGATAACCATACGCCCCTCAAACGTACGCGTCTGCCAATTCCGCCACCCTCGCATATCAGCCTATATATATTACTCAAATTTTTAGTATTTGTCAAGAATTTTTTTATATAATTTTTTATATTTTTCAAAGTTTTTATGAATTTTTTTAATATACTCCCTACTTTCCTTATAAGGTATACTTTCTAATGTTTTTCCATCACTACTTAAATTTTTATCCATAAGCCAAAGCGACACATTTCCTTCGCCTGCATTATATGCAACGAGCGCCGTGTCCATATCCTTAAATCTTGCATACAAGTATTTGATATAATAACAGCCAAAATTTATATTGTCATTACTATCTAATAAGTTATATTTTTCCACACCGAGTTTTTGAGCGATATAATCGCCTGTTTTCTTGGTTATTTGCATAAGACCTATTGCACCTTTTTTGCTTTTAGCATTAGGATTAAACGAACTTTCGGTTTTTATAACTGCAAAAATAAGTGCCCTATCCAGACCATAATAATCGGCATACTCGCATACAATTTCTTTATACTTTAGGGGGTACACATATCTTTTATTATACATATAATATAAACCAAAACACGCAAGCGCCACCCAACATAAAACCAAGTATAAGGTCAATAACCTAAACGCTATTTTGATAATTTTAGTTTTTGAAAATTTTATCATAGATGTAGTATTATTATACGCAACTTATAGTTTTTTAATATTCGTTTTTTGATACATCAATTTTGACAATATCTTGTCTTTTACGATATTTTTTCTTTTTTTAGTTATAAATTCTTGTTGTATAATCGACCATACTATCCAAAATCGATTATGAAAAAATTATACATATTTTTAGCAATAACAATAAGCCTTATTTCTTTTATTCCAAGTCAAAATAAGCCTGTTTATGCTTTAACTCAAACTGAATATCTTAGAGTGCTTGATAAGACCACCCCGTTTTACAAAAATATTTACGACACCGACCCACTTTTTTATCTGCCTTTTTCTTATTATGTAAAGGTAATTGGTCATTCGGGTGATTATTATCACATAGAACTACACGGCGATAACGGTCAAGTTGCAATCGATGGCTATTCTCCAGCCAAACTTCTTTACGATGATGACCTTCCCGTTCTTTCGCCTTATCTTGAATTAACCATAACTACCGTTAGCACGGCAGTTTTGTATAGTGACCAGAATTTATTAAACCCACTTCAATATATTTTCCCTGAAAGAAATCTTTATTATTATGGCGAAATTGTAACCGAACAAGGCACATTATTTTATGTAGGATACAACAACCGATTAGGGTATATAAAAGAAACTGATGTTTACCCTTTTATAATTAAAAATCACCCGAATGACCTGCCTTCAAATTCGGTCGGTTCGCCAACTGAACAAATGCCGTCTAACACTGATAATAACAGCGTTTTTGGGCTTAGAGCAATTATTATTGTCTGCCTTATTTTCGCAGGCACTATCGCACTTTTCGTTTGCTTAAAAAATGGTCAAAACAAGCAGAAAAACCTTAACTATTACCAAGAAAATGACTACGAATAATTTCTTTATGCAATCAAGGATATTTTTGCTTTTTCTTGTGGTTTTTTAGCCTTCTTTTTGTTCTTATTACTCTCTTTCTCATACTGCTCAACCCTTTTTAAAAGTTCTTTAAAAAAGTTGGTGTTTAAGCAGTTTTTTTCAAACCAATTATCGGTTAGCCCTACCCCATCGAAGTATTCGCTTAGCCTTTTTATAAGGCTAACTTGCTTTCTAAAATACGACCTGCTTTCATAGTCAAAGCCTATAAAATATTCCTTTGGTTTACGCTTAAAATACTTGTATTCTAAACAGTCCATTTCATAAGGCGAAAGTTTTTCAAGCGCCTTTTCTGTAAACTCTTTCAGTTCGATTAAAGCCACCTTTTGCGCAGTGTAATCTAGTATTTTTTCGCACTGCTCTACACACGGCGAAAAATCTCTCATTGATGAAAGCGCCTTGCTCTCAACAAAATCGTCAATCTGCTCTTTTACAGCATCTATATTTGCATAAGCATATAGAATTGTTCTTGTGTAATTATGCTTCATATGTTTCTCCTTTTTGCTTTAACTTTTGCATCGATGCCCTTAAATTTTATTACCTTAATTTTCCAAAGTCAATGTTATATGTCTTAATTTGCGAACATTTGTTCGTGTTTTTTATTATATAATATTGTCGAATTATGACACCTTTTGTCATATTTGAAAATTTGCTTATACTTTTCAAAAAATGTGAGTTTGGAATTTTTTATGGAATAATTTAAGGGGTAATTTTTTGAATATTTTAAGATTTTGCACAAAAATATTTATATAATTCTTTATATAAATAAAATTTTTGCAATTATATTAAAAAATGTAATGACAAAACAAAATTTTTATGTTAAAATGATTTGTATGGATAGGAAAATGTCAAGAAAATTTAATAAAATAGTAACAATGTTTTTATTTATTGTGTTTGCCATTTGCGTTGTTGGCTTTTATAAAGCAACAAGTGTTTCAAGCGCACAAAATTTGCAAATGAGTCAAAGCACATATTTACCACAGACTAGTTTAGAAAACACAGCACTAGCAAACGCAAGTGCTGTTTATCGTGATGAAAATTTATCGGCCATTATCGAAGATGCTTATAAGTTTACACTTTACTTTGAAGATAAGAGTGTTGTGGTAAATCAAGACAAAAACAATCTTAAAGACATTCTAGATGTTAAGTTGTTTAATGATAGCACCTTGTTTTTCTCTGCAAATGCAAGGCTTTATGCTTATGATATTGAAAGTGGCACTTACGATAAGGTTAAACTAAACGGCTCTATTGAAGAACCTGTTAGCTATTTTAATTTTAACGATAACTACTTAGTAACAACCTATCAAGATTCTTGCAAGATTTTCTCTATTGAAAACAATACTTTAGATGACAACACTTTTAAGAGCAACGGCTCTGAAATTGAAATTTTTAATGGTAGCACAGTTTCTATAAATGATGACAATACACTATTCATTGTTGGAAAATCTGGTATTTATAAAACGCTTGCAAGCCAGCCTACTATTCAAACAAACGACAACACTTTGACATCTACTACCCCATCTCAAATAATTTCAAACGATGAATTTATATATTATGTAATAAGCGACAAAGTGTATAGCCTTTCTACTAATGGTGGCATGGCTAACGAATTGACCACATTAGAAAGCGATAAGGCTTATGACCTTGGAAAAATTAGTAGCGCAATTAAGAACATTTCTTTTTGCGATGATAAACTTTTAATCGTTCAAAGCGATAATATTCAAGAATTTGAAATTAAGGGTAACGAACTTATATTTACAGGGTTTGCAATTGCAAAAAATAAAACGGCTTATAATAGAGTTTCAAGTAATGCAACCGAAATTGAAAAAACAAATAAAATTGTTGGCGTTTTAGATAACTTCAAACTAACAATTTTTATAAATAACAACACTGAAAATAGATACGCTAGAGAAAATTATAAAAACTATTTAATTTCAAGCTTAGAAATAAACGATGTTTTGCCTTCTTCTTTTACACTTGGCGAAGAAAATGCTTTGCTTTTGTATGACAGCAATTCGGCAAACAAGTTCGTTTCTCTATTAGACTTTACAAAAACAGATAATTACCTTTCGAACAAACTTTCTTTAGCAAACGACTCTGTTATACATGATGTTTGTTATCAAAGTGGTTACTATTACCTATTGTGCGACAATGGTAATGCCCCACAACATATTTATAGAGCAAAGGCTGACGAAACTTCTCTTAACTTTGAAAGAATAGATATGAATATATCAACAGCAGAATTTACAATGTTTACTGTTGATACATATGCTAACATTTATCTTGCGAATAAGACTTCTATTTCAAAACTTTCAAAAGAAGACGGCTACTCTAACTTGGCTGAAGTTGCAAGCAATTTCACTAAGATTACCAAACTTCAAACCGACCTTTTAGGAAGACTTTACGTGTTAGATAACGGCGCTGTTAAGAGCATTGAAAGCACCACCATCACCGATTACGCTCTTGAAAACGTTAAGGCTTTTGCTTTTGATTTTATTGATAATAACGCATTTTTACTTTACGATAGTAGCGAGTTTATTTACCTTACAACCGACCTTGACAATGCTTCAATTAGCGACCTTGTTGTGCCAGATAACTTTAGACTTTCTTGCAATCCAAATAGCCCAACTATTGCAAATGAAAACTTGCAATTCTATAAAGCAAAAGAAGGCGTTAACACTTATGTTATAAAGTCTCAAAATCAAGATTTAATCACAGGCGAAAACTTTAAGTTTAAAGCCTTAAGCAACTACACAGATGAATATGTGCTAATATGCACGGTTATGTATAAGGGCGAACAAGTGTTCTATGCCCTTGCAAATCAAGATACTATTGTTCTTATTGACATAAACCAAGTGGAAAATACTAATAAACAGCCTGAGACTTTAGTTAAAGATGCTTTTATTGCAACCGATGTTTGCTGTTATTACTTGCCTATCATTTCGCCAAACGATAGATTTGCATTAAGTAATAATTCTAATTTAGTTCGTATTGAAAAGGCGACGCCTATTAAAGTAAAAAGTCAAATTTCTTTTCTAGATTGCGATTATTACTATGCTGAGTTTGATTTAGATGGCATTACATATAATGGATATATCCCTTGCGACTTTACTGTTGACGTTTTAACCGAAGACTTTGAGTGGGATAAATTTAAGGTTGAAAAGGTTAATAAAACTTCGGTTTATAAAGATTCTAGCATGCAAGAAAAGGTGTTTATTTTGCCAGAAAATACTTCGATTAGACTACTTGAAAAGAAGGGCAACATTTCAAAGATAGCATATAAAAATGGCGATAATTGGGAAGTTGGATATATTTATACAAGCAAAATTATCGATGAGCCAAACTTAGCAATTAGAAATATTTTGATTATTCTTGCCGTTGTCGCTTGCCTATGTGGAACTAGCACATATTTCCTTCTTAGAAGCAAAAAAAGAGCAAACCAATAATCTATATTAAGTTTTAATTAAATAAATAAAATCCTCTGATAAGTCAGAGGATTTTTATTTTTTAGTTTTAAGTATTTTTGATTATTCTATATAAGCATTTTCTTCCTGACTGTAAACAAGACCGAGCAGATTAAATTCTTCATCTAAATCAAAATTTTCTGCATTTTCATACGCTGCAAGTTTGCTGATTGAAACTTCATATGCCGTCATAATCTTAATATCGTCATCGGTCACTTTCTTTTGATATTCTCGGCTTTGAATTCTGCCACTTATTGCTATTCTTTCCCCTACAGAAAGATTTTTGGCAAACCTTGCATTTCTTCCCCACGCTATGCATGGGATATAATCGGATTTATTATAAGAGCGATTAACGGCTATTAAAATATCGGCAATTTCCCTATTAAATGGCGTTGTTCTATAGATAGGTGGCTTACATATATACCCTGAAAGCACTATGCTGTTTGGGTTTTTTATAGGCGTTTCATCCAAAAGTTCTCTTACAAACACCGTGAGCATAAGTTTGCTTTTTCCATCGACTAGTTTATTGTAACTTCTAAACTGACCTATTGCGTTAATAGTTACGCCAACTTTTAAGTCTTTGTCACTTATAAGACGCTCTGATATGGTTACAGGCAAAATATCGCCCTGTCCTGAAAGTCTTTTTACAAGCACGTTCATCTCGTAAAAGCCTTCGCCATACACTTCGTGTGAAAATTCTGCTTCTGTTACAATTTCACCACTGATAAATACCTTGTTGTTTTTTTCTGCTAAAAAGTTCATATATATTATTTCCTCCAAAGAATTTCCTATGAATATTGTATTTGAGAGCCATCTGCACCCATCTTGTAATTATCTCTGTAAATAAGACTGCCGATGCTAACAAACTCATAACCTTTTTCTTTTAGCTTAGTTATTATTGTTGGCAATGCTTCGGCTGTGTGTTTGCCTTGATTGTGAAAAAGCACAATCGAGCCGTTTTTTACTCGGCTTATTACCCTTTCAGTTATGCTGTTTGCTGATAAATCTTTCCAATCGAGACTATCTACATCCCACTGGATTACATAAAGATTAAGTTCTTTTGCCGTTTGAATAAGCCTATCATTATAATCGCCATAAGGTGGTCTAAAAAGTTCGACCTTTTTGCCCGTTATATCTTCAATCGCCCCTGCCGATGATGAGAGTTCTTTTATAATGTTCTCTTTCGATAGTTTGCTCATATACGGATGCGTTGATGAGTGCGTACCTATTTCGTGACCAAAGTCACTTATCTTTTTTATGTATTCGGGATATTTTTTAGTCCAAAATTCCACCGTGAAAAAGGTGCATTTTACATTGTGCTCTTGCATTATTTCAAGAAGTTTATCGGTATAATCAGTGCCCCAAGCACAATCAAAGGATATGGCTATCTTTTTTTCTTGGGTTTCCACCCTATAAATAGGTAACTCCCTTACTGCATAGCCATAAAAGACTTGATATGCCCCCGTGCCACTTATAATTATCGAACACACTATGCCTACGACTATTAAACTCAAATACTTGAATATCGTTTTTTTATCTAAAACGGTAAAATACATTATAATGTTTTCCTTGTGTCGAATTTTTAGAGTTATTGTTTAAATTGATACCATATTGTCAATTGCTTTTAACCCCACTAATAACTAATATGAACTAAAAAATCTAATTATGTGTCTTAAAATCAATTTACTTTAAAACAAAAAAATAGCCCTTATAAAAGGACTATTTTTTTATTAGTATTTTAGATGTTTTTTAGTTAATGCTTCCGTGAAGCATATCTGATATAATTGCTATAATTTTATCGTGGCAACCACCACAACCTGTTGAACAGCCTGTCACTTTTTGGACTTCTTCGAACTCTCTTTCAACATCTTCAAATCTTTGGTTATTCTTTACAGCGTCTTCAATATCAAATAAACTTACTTGTTTGCAGTTGCAAATAATTCTATTTTCTTTGTATTCCATAGTTATTTCCCTTAAAAATTATTTAAAGTATCTCTTGAGTAAACCTTCAAATGCTTTGCCGTGGCGTGCTTCATCTCTTGCCATTTCGTGAACTGTGTCGTGAATAGCATCAAGGTTAAGTTCTTTTGCTCTCTTTGCAAGTTCAAACTTACCTAATGTTGCACCGTTTTCAGCTTCAACTCTCATTTCTAAGTTTTTCTTTGTTGAATCTGTTACAACTTCGCCGAGTAGTTCAGCAAACTTAGCAGCGTGTTCTGCTTCTTCGTATGCTGCCTTTTCCCAATAAAGACCGATTTCTGGATAGCCTTCTCTGTGAGCAACTCTTGCCATTGCAAGATACATACCAACTTCTGTGCATTCGCCTTGGAAGTTCATTCTTAAGCCTTCTATAATTTCAGGGTCAACGCCTTTAGCAACGCCAATTACGTGTTCAGCAGCCCATGTCATGCCTTCTTTTTGTTCGTTGAACTTTGTGTCTGGTGCGCCACATGTTGGGCATTTTGCTGGTGCAGTGTCACCTTCATGAACATAACCACAGATTGTACATACAAATTTTTTCATAATTTTTCTCCTTATATTGCGATTTTTTCGCTTAAAATTTTTTCTTTATATTTTTTTAGGCTTAACTTAAAGCCTTATTATTTACAGTCAAGACAAGAGCCATAATAAATGCACTTTTCTCCACTCACATCTACCCCAAGTTCATTTAGTTCTTGTGGTATAGGTGCCGGCTTAAATAGGTCTATGATTTTTCCACACTTATCACACACAAAATGGCTGTGCCTTGATAAGTCTCCATCATAGTGCAATCTCTTGTCTTCAGTCTCTAGGGTGATTATAACCCCTTCTTCTGCAAGTAGTTTAAGATTGCGATATACCGTTCCTAAACTGATTGTTGGATTTTTTTCTCTTGCCGATATATATATCATCTCGGCTGTAGGGTGGTCACACCTGCCCTTTATTAACTCCTTAATCAGTTCTCTTTGCTTTGAATTGCGCATCAATCAACTCCTTATCAGTAATGATTACTATTATTATATAGCATCATTTGGAGTTTGTCAAGAGTTTTTTGAAAATTTTTTGAATTTTTTTAATTTTTAAATTATGGCTTTATAATTTATATCTTTATCTTATATAAAATGTATTAGATTTGCTCTAATTCATTTAGCCAAAGCGTGCTTACGGCATCTGATGGCATCTTGAATTCGCCCCTTGGTGAAAGTGAAACGCTACCTACTTTTACCCCATCTGGAAGACAAGAACGCTTAAATTGTTGCATAAAGAATCTTCTTATAAATGTTTTTAGCCATTTTAAGATAGTTGCTTTATCAAACTGACCCTTAAACGTCTCAGTTGCAACAAAGTAAAGTTTTTTAGGCGAATATCCCCTTCTTAACATATTATATAAGAAGAAGTCGTGTAAAATGTAAGGTCCAACGATATCTTCAGTTTTTTGTGCAATGTCATTGCCGTCTGCTGGAAGTAGTTCTGGGCTTACAGGTGTATCTAATATGTCGAGTAGCACGGCTTTGAGTTTACCCTTACTTGATTTAGCATAGGTGTTTACGATATGGCGAACAAGTGTTTTTGGCACCGAGCAGTTTACTGCATACATTGACATATGGTCGCCATTATAGGTTGCCCAGCCGAGTGCAAGTTCTGATAAATCGCCCGTGCCTATAACTAAGCCGTTGTTCATATTTGCAATATCCATTAAAACTTGCGTGCGTTCTCTAGCCTGTGCATTTTCAAAGGTAGTGTCATAATTATCTTCTGCGTGTTTAATGTCTTTAAGATGTCTTTGAACGGATTTAGTTATATCCACCTTTTTTAAGGTTACACCAAGCGCTTGAGCGAGTTTTATTGTGTTTTGATATGTTCTAGAAGTCGTTCCAAAACATGGCATAGTTATAGCAATAATGTCTTTTAATGAACGATTTAAGATGCGCATTGCCCTTTCTGCCACCAAGATTGCAAGCGTTGAATCTAAGCCACCAGAAAGCCCGATTACAGCCGTAGATGAGCGTGTATGCTCTAACCTTTTCTTTAAGCCTTGTGCTTGCATATTTAGTATAAGTTCTGCTCTGTTGTCAAGCGATTTATCATCGCTTGGAACAAATGGCAAGGCCTTAAACTTTCTATCGAGTTTTTGTGAATTGCTTTCAGCACAAAATTCTACTACCACATAATCTTCATCGTGGCTGATATCTCTAAATGCTTTAGCCCTTTCGTTTGAAATAAAGTCAAGGTCTATATCGCTTATTATCATATCCTTATCAAAGATTTTTGAACTTTCAAGCACATTAGATTTTTCAGCAATGATTTTTTGCCCACCATATACGCAGTCTGTTGTAGATTCACCATAAGAAGCATTGCACATTACATAAGCGCATGCAAGTTTTTCTGCTTGCGCTTTAACCGAAGAAAGTCTTAGTTCTTCTGAGCCAACGCTTTCGCAAAAAGCACTTAAATTTACTATAATGTTTGCGCCAGCAAGTGCATGGCTAATTGACGGACTAAGTGGACTTAGTAAATCCGAGCCAAGTTCAACACCTACTGTAAACTTTGCGTTTTCTTTGTTTTTGAATATAATTTTATTTCCAAATGGAATAGTTTGCCCGAGCAATGTTATTTGAGAATTTTCGTTTGGGCATTTAGCAAAATTATAACCTTCTCCTATAAACTTTTGTGGAACTATACCTAAAATTCTTCCGTTAGAAATTGCAACTGCCGTGTTATAAATTCTATTTTTATGTTTTATTGGTGCGCCAACAACGATTAGTGCACTTATCCCCTTAGAACATTCTAAAAGTTTATCAATAGAGCCTATCACACCATCAAGCAAAACTTCACTCTCAAAAAGGTTAAATAAGGTACTTGCCGATAGATTTAACTCAGGGAACACTATAAGTTCAGCCCCCTTATTATAAGCATCACCAATCGCCTTAATAGTTGAATTTAAGTTAAATTCCACATCAGCAACCTTTATTTGTGGCGAACATAGTGCCGTTTTTATAAATCCGTGTTTCATAAACTACCACCTTAAACAAGTTAGTTTCAAATTTTGCATATTTTGTTAATTTTTGCAAAATTTCACTTTTTTCATATTTCTATTTTAATCCATTTTTTAAGATTTTGCAATAATTTTTAAAATAAAAAATGGCAAAATTTTGACTTTTTGCCATTTTTGTTGTTTTTTTGTTGTTAAAAATTAAGCATCGTATCCGTTTGGATTTTTAGTTTGCCAATTCATAGCATCACGACACATGTCGTCAAGAGTTTTTTCTGCCTTAAAGCCTAAAACTTCGTATGCTTTTGTTGGGTCTGCATAGCACTCGTCAATATCGCCTGGGCGACGTGGCATAATTTTATATGGAATTGGCTTTCCACAAACCTTTTCAAATGCTTTAACCATATCAAGAACGCTATAACCTGTGCCTGTGCCTAAGTTTACGATTATTAAGCCTGGGTTTTCTGCAAGTTTATTAACTGCAAGAACGTGTCCCCTTGCAAGGTCAACAACGTGGATAAAGTCTCTAACGCCCGTGCCATCGTGTGTATTATAGTCATTACCGAATACGCCGAGATATTCACGCTTACCAACAGCAACTTGTGTGATGTATGGGCAAAGGTTATTTGGAATACCTTTAGGGTCTTCGCCGATAAGTCCTGATTCGTGTGCACCAACAGGATTAAAGTATCTAAGAATAGCAATGTTAAATGATTTGTCAGAAGCATATAAATCTTTAAGCATATATTCGATAAAGAGTTTTGTGCTTCCATAAGGGTTAGACGTTGAAAGTGGAAAATCTTCTCTAATAGGAACGCTTTCTGGCTTGCCATAAACTGTTGCTGATGATGAGAAAACCAAGTTTTTAACGCCGTGGTCACGCATTGCAAATGCTAAAATTAAAAGCCCTTCGATGTTGTTTTCATAATATTCGAGTGGTTTTGCAACCGATTCACCAACTGCTTTTAAGCCTGCAAAGTTTATAACTGAGTCGATTTTATTTTCTGTAAAGATTTTATCTAAGATTTTTCTATCACGGATATCCCCTTCATAGAACTTTACCTTTTTGCCTGTAATTTTTTCCACTCTTACAATTGATTCGTATTTGCTGTTCATAAAGTTATCGATACAAACAACGCTGTGTCCTGCATTTAAGAGTTCTACTGTTGTGTGAGAGCCGATATAACCAGCACCACCTGTAACTAAAACGTTCATTTATTTTACCACCTTTTTATTTTTTACTTATTATATCTTCGTACGCCTTAAAGTATCTTTGCCCTAAAACTTCAAGCGAAACTTTGCAAAAATGATATGGGTCACGCCTACCTATCTTGTCGTTTGCCATAAGGTCATCGGTAGGAACAAACCTTGTTAATTTTTCGGTTTGCATCTTTTCTTTTAACACACCGAGCACTGCTTCTGATGGCATTTTATAAAGTTCAACAAACGATGGTGTAAACCCACCGCATATAAACGGCTTATCTTCGCCATACCTTGTTCTTATAGACTTAAATAACTCATTAAAGTTTTTAGAATAATAATCTCTTATTTGGTCATATGTTAAATCTCTATTTTCATAGGCATCGTGCTCGCCTTGATGCCAAAGCACGCAAACAACCCTGTTGTTTTTGTTCATAGCGAGAGATAAGTCAACCATTTCTAGCATACGGTTATAGATATAATCTTGTTGTCCCCAATGTCCACCCTTGAAGCCCGTGCCACCGATTGGGGTGTTTACAATCAAAACTTTCCTGCCTTTTTTTAGATATTTATCTGCATAAAGCCTTGCGAAAGTTAAATAGAAAGTGCCTATTTTTTCATCATTGCCTTTTTCTTTAGCAATATGAGTATAGCAGTCTTCGTGACCTTTTATGTCAATATATACTTCTTGTGGAGTTGGATGTTTATAACCTTTGTCATAATCGTTGTCAAGCATATATATATATCATCACGCTCTTGCCAAGGATTATCACTTTCTCCTAAGCCGTTGCCAACTGCATTTGATTGACCTGCAAGAATAATTATATCATAATCTTGATTATCTTGATATCTAAGTTTCATTTTTTCTTTTTTAATTTTTACTTTATTTCGCAAGAATTTAAGAATTTGATAAACGCATCTTGCCCTTTATCGTCATTTTTGAACACTGCTGTGTTAAATAGTATGTTTTTGCAAACGTTGTTTACATAATCAGTAACTCTTTTTTCAGCACTTCCAAAACTATCGTGATAGCCTTCTTCTACAAGTGCTTTTATCATATCTTTATGGGCGAATAAATAGTTTTCTTTATCGCAAAGAGCACTATAGTCGTATTTTTCTTTTTTGCACAAAATATCTGCTATCATAGAAAGTTGTTTCTTTAGTCTTCCTGGAAGGATAAATAAGCCCATCGCTTCGATTAAACCGATACCTTCTTTTTTGATGTTATGATATTCTGGATGTGCATGGAATATACCGTCTGGGAATTCATCACTTGTGCGATTGTTTCTAAGTATCATATCGATGATATACTCGTCGCCTTGTTTTCTGCAAACAGGAGCGAGTGAGTTGTGTCTAACGCCGTCAGTATAAGCGATAACATCAACGCTTTCATCTGTATATTTTTCCCAAGCGTTAATGATAGCCTTTGCAAAGTCTGAAATTTCCTTTCTATTTTTTGATGAAAGTCTTATAACGCTGTTATACCAGTCAACTATTCCTACATTTACATTTGGATATTTATCGCAGTTCATAGCCTTTTTGATTGGGGCTTTGTGCATTGGCATAAGATGTTCGCCACCTTGGAAGTGTTCGTGATTTAAAATTGAACCACCGATAATAGGAAGCGCTGCATTTGAGCCTATCATATAGTTAGGAAAAAAGTCCACAAAGTCCATAATTTTTTCAACCGTGTCATCAGCGATGTGCATTGGCTGATGGTCGTTTGAAATTGCTATCATATGCTCATTATAATAAGCGTATGGCGAATATTGAACAAACCAATCTTTTCCACCAAGGTTTAGAGAAATTGTTCTAATATTTTCTCTTGCTGGGTGAGAAAGGGTGCCTTGGAAACCTTCGTTTTCTTTACACAAGAAGCATGCTGGATATTTTGATTTTTGGGTTGGTTTAACAGATAAAAGTTTTGCAATTTCTTTATTGTCTTTTTCAGGTTTACTAAGGTTGATTGTAATTTCTAAATATCTGTTGCCGTCTTGATATACCCAAAGCATATTTCTTGAAATTGCAGTCTTTTGAATATAGTTATTCTTAATTGAAAGGTTATAAAAATATTCACAAGCCTTTTCAATGCCTTGTTCTTTTTTAATTTCCATAAAAGTTTGGTTTACTTTTGATGGAAGTGGAGATAATATACCGAAAATATATGTTGAATATAAATTTCTTTCTAAATCGGTTGTTAAGCCGTTTTCGATAGCATATTCTTCAACTTCCATTACAAGTTCATCTGGAACATCAAATTTTTCTATGTATGATAAATCTACGCTTTCATCAAGTGGCTCTAAAAGTTTGAACTCTCTGAGCAAAAGATTTCTCATATATATTTCATCTCTTTGATCAAGGTGCAAAAATGTCTTTGAATACTTTAATAATTTTTCAACTAATAATTTTCCGTCTATCATAAGGATTCTCCTTTAGTTTTGTAATAAAAATAATATCTACACTCTTTATTTGAGTTATATAATTTTCTATCTCTATCGGCCCTTTTCTTAAACTCTTTTTCAAAGTTTTTAGCACTCGTTATTATAAATGCCGACCAATTATCTAATCTTCTATATAAATTCCCTAATTCTTTGTTGCAAATGCTGGCTTCATCTTTATCATAAACCCTTTCGCCATAAGGTGGGTTTGTGATAATCGTTCCACCACTTAAATGGTTTTGTACATTTTTAACATCGCATACTTCAAACCTAATCTTGTCTAAAACCCCTGCTTTTTCTGCATGGCGTTTGGCAAGTTTTATGGCTTTTGGATCAATGTCTGAAGCAAACATTTCTAACTTTACATTTCTTGTTTCTTTGTCTAACGCTTCTTCTCTTGCAAGGTCAAAATATTTTTCATCAAAGTTTTGCCACTCGTTAAAAGCAAACCTTCTATTTATACCACTTGCAATATTCATTGCAATCCTTGCACTTTCTATCGCAATTGTTCCCGAACCACAAAATGGGTCTAAAAATGGGTTTTTATAATAAAAATCGCTTAAAAGTATTAGTGCTGATGCCAAAGTTTCTTTGATAGGTGCAATACCCACTAAATCACGATAGCCCCTTTTATGTAGCCCAGCACCACTTGTGTTTAGATATATGCTTGCCTTGTCTTTGAATATTGAAAACTCTATTTGATATAAAGCGCCGTTTTCGGTTAATGCTGTTTTATAAATATTTGATAGCCTATCACATATTGCTTTTTTGATAATGCTTTGACAAGCAGAGATAGCATATAAAGTGCTTTTAACGCATTTGCCATTTACAATAATTTTTGCAGTTGGTGGAATAAAATCTTCAAACCTAACCATCTTTGCGCCATCAAAAAGTTCATCAAATGTTGTGGCTTGAAACTCTGCAAGTTTTATATACACCCTGTCTGCCGAGCGCAAGAACATATTGCACCTTGCAACTGCAAGCATATCTGCGTTAAAGGTAAGCGTGCCGTTAAGTGCTGGGGCATCATCGTATCCTAACCTTTTTAGTTCGCTTTTAACGACCTTTTCAACGCCAGATGCACAGGTAACAGTTATATCAAATTTGTCACAAAAATCCACTTTACTTTTCATTGATTTTATTTTAAACAATAATACAAAATATTGCAAGTGTTTTAGCACTTATTTTTTTATAAAAAATAAATATTTGTATTCGCCTTAAAATACCTTTCTTTTAATTAAGTTAAAAAGGCGATTGACTTTTTGCCAAACGCCTTTTATTTTTTCATAAATTATTTTATACTATAGTGCCTGTAACCTTGCCAAGCGCATACATTATTAACGGCTCGCCATTATATACAAAACTATATAAAGATTTATCTTCATAATCAGCAAGTAAATATTGCTCGCCTGTCGTTGCATTTACCCAACCATAAAATTCATTAGTTGGGCTCATAGGCTTTACTATAGGTAACGTTATTGTATCGCCTGCCTCAGCTGTGATAAGCTGGGTGCTTGAGTTGATACCTGTAACTTGTGTTCCCGTTAAAACACCTAAATAGAATTTAACTTGGTTTTGTGCAACTTCACCCACTAGAAAGCGTGCTTTTAAGGTTATTTCGTTAGTAATTTTTGTTGTGTTAAAGTTAAATGGTTCATCCTTACCATCCAAATGCCAATAAACAAAGGTGCTTCCTTCTTTGGTTGGGTTTTCTAATGGCTTTGTTGTATATGTTTCTTTGGTTACTTGTTGATATCCAATAATTTCATCGCCTACTTTATATGTAACAGTTGATGAATATGCCCAACGAACTTTTAATGTGATATCACCTTTTACTTTATAAGTATCAAAGTTAAAAGGAATATTTTTATTATCTAAATACCAGTGATAAAACAAATCATCTGTTCTTTCTGGGTCGGCTGGTCTAGTAATCTTTTTATTCTTTTCAACTATTTGACTTTCGATTACCGTGCCACCAAAGGTTTCAAAACTAACAGTATATTTTTTGGCTTCTTCTGGCTTACATGCCACAAACATCATGCATGACACAATCGTTAGCACTGCCAAAACCAAAGAAAACAATTTCCTTTTCATATTTATTCTCCCTACTAACTCATTTTTACTTATTTATATTTTACAATAATTTTAATGGTTTTGCAATATTTTTTGCAAATTTTTATCGCTTTTATGCAACTTTAATCAATATTTTTCCCAAAAGGGTCGCCTTTTATGTCGGTTGAAGCAAATTTTTTGTCTTGCAAAATTCTTGCCCTTTGCATCGATGCGTTTCCATATTTCTTTCTAATGTTATCAACGGCTTCATCAAGCCTTTCTTGTTTTTCGTGCTTGTCTTTGTCGATATCGAAATATATTTGCTCCTCACTATGCGTAAAATCGCATATACTAACGCCAGCAGCCCTTACAGGATTATGCCATTTATATAACTTTTCAAAAAGGTTATACGATGCGTTTACAATGTCTATTGCGCTATTTGTTGGATGAATTAGTTTAACTTGTTTGCCATAAGTTTGAAGGGTGTTATCGGTTACAGTTATCCTAACGGTGTTTGCTTTTCCTAAGCCACTTTCCCTAAGTCTCGATGCAACGCTTTCGCTGAGTAATAATAGTAGCGTTTTAACTTCTTCAAAGGTTGTTAGGTCTTTATATGAAGTCAAACTATTACTTATACTCTTTACTTCGCTTGCATCTTTTTCAACAGGCGAATTATCTAAGCCATTTGCATAACAATGAAGGGTATTCCCCCATATGCCGAGCAAAGTGCTTAAAACTTTTGGGTCTAGTCTTGCTATATCGCCTATTGTATGAACGCCAATTGAATTTAGTTTAGAGTAAGTTGACCTACCCACAAACAAAAGGTCTTTGGCATCGAGTGGCCAAACTTTTTGTTTGAAATTGTTTATATCTATAACAGTCACTGCATCTGGTTTTTTCATGTCCGAGCCAAGTTTTGCAAAAACCTTATTAAAACTAACCCCAATACTTACCGTTAATCCTAATTCTTGCTTGACCATTTCTCTTATTTTGTGTGCAATTTGTTCGCCACTTCCAAAAATCTTTGTGCTATCTGTTACGTCAAGCCAACACTCATCTATCCCAAAAGGTTCTATATTATCGGTAAACCTTTCGTAAATTTTTCTAACCTTTTTTGACATTATTTCATAGGAAGTATGGTCTGCAAGCACACAGACTACATCTTTGCATTTTTGTTTGGCTTGCCAAAGCACATCGCCCGTTTTTATATCAAAACTCTTTGCAAGTTGGTTTTTCGCAAGCACAATGCCGTGCCTATCTTCAACGCTTCCACACACAACAAGTGGTTTATCTTTAAACTCAGGGTGCTTTAGCGCTTCGACTGAAGCATAAAAATTATTTAAATCGCTATGCAAAATTGTACGCATGTTTCCCCCTTTGTTTTTAATAAAATTTAGACTTTTTAGATATAAATTTTTATAACGCATAAAGTAATTTTTGCCACTTTTATGCGTTAATATTCTTATATACTAAATGCCCCTTTTTTAAGGGGCATTATTTATTTTTTATAGTTTATTTCTTTGGATTTTGCCACTAACCGTTTTTGGAAGTTGGTCTTTAAACACAACTATTCTTGGATATTTGTATGGTGCTGTTTTAGACTTAACGTAGTTTTGAATTTCTTTCTTAAGTTCTTCAGTTCCTTCCGTTCCTTTTGTTAAAACAATGCTTGCCTTTACAATTTGTCCCCTAACTTCATCAGGTACAGCCGATACACCACACTCTAACACGTATGGTAATTCCATAATAACGCTTTCTATTTCAAATGGTCCAATGCGATAGCCTGATGACTTGATAACATCATCAACCCTACCAACATACCAATAGAAGCCGTCTTCATCACGCCATGCTGTATCACCTGTGTGATAATAGCCATCGTGCCAAACTTCTTCGGTTTTTTGTTTATCGTTATAATAGCCGGTAAACAAACCACAAGGCACGCCGTTTTTAAGATTAACAACGATTTCACCCGTTTCGCCATCAGGTACAGGGTTACCATTTTCATCGTGAAGTTCTATGTCATAGATAGGTGCTGGTTTACCCATTGAGCCAATTTTATGTGGCTTACCAACAAGGTTACCGATAAGCATTGTTGATTCTGATTGACCAAAACCTTCTTTGATTTGGAGTCCTGTTAATTTTTCAAACTGATAATATACTTCTGGGTTTAAGGCTTCGCCTGCCGTTGTCATATGCTTAACTGATGAAAAATCGTATTTAGAAATGTCTTCTTTAATAAGCATTCTAAGCATTGTTGGTGGTGCACAGAAAGTTGTAATTTGATATTTAGCAAACATAGGCAATATGTCGCTTGCATCAAACCTATCAAAGTCATAAACGAAAGTTGCTGCTTCCGAAAGCCATTGTCCATAGAGTTTACCCCACATAGACTTTGCCCAGCCTGTATCTGAAATTGTAAAGTGCAAGCCTTCACTGTCAACAGTATGCCAATATTTTGCTGTGTGGAAATGTCCTAATGGATATTTATGGTTGTGGGTTGCAATTTTTGGATAGCCACTTGTTCCCGATGTAAAGAACATAAGAAGTGGGTCATCTCCACAAGGCGAATCTTCCGTTCTATTAAAGTGTGTGCTAAAGAGCGAATATTCTTCATCAAAATTACGCCAGCCTTCTCTCGTTCCGTTAACCATAATTTTATGAACAAGGCTTGGACATTTTGCACTTGCAATATCAACTTGATGCGCAGTGTCCCCATCAGCAGTACAAATAATAGCACTTACCCCTGCAGAATTAAATCTATATTCAAAATCGTGTTCTTGAAGTTGGTTTGTTGCTGGAATTGCAATTGCACCGAGTTTATTTAAGCCTATCATTGCAAACCAGAATTGATAGTGCCTTTTAAGAACGAGCATTACCCTATCGCCCTTCTTTATTCCTAAAGACTTAAAGTAGTTTGCACATCTTGCAGATTCCTTTTTAATGTCTGTAAAAGTAAATCTACGCTCAATTTTATCTCTTGAAACATGGAGCATTGCAAGTTTTTCTGGCTCTCTATTTGCAAGTGCATCAACTAAGTCAAATGCAAAGTTAAATTTGTCTGCATTTTTGAATTTGATAGATGTTGGTGTGCCATCGCTATCCGTTTCAACATCAATAAAGTTATGGTATTCACGAACTTTATCGTCCTTAATGCTTTGAGTTTTTGGATAGTTAATAACTTTTTTATCTAAAGAAAGTTCAGGAATAGGCTCGCCTGTTGGGTTTAATACGATTGCATAGAATATGCAGTCTCTGCCGTTTACAGCAATCATGCCGTGTGGCTTGTCACTATCATAATAAATGCTGTCGCCTGGGCCTAAAACTTCTTGATGGTCGCCAATTTGAACTTTAAGATAGCCATCAACAACGATGTCGCACTCTTGACCAGCGTGGGTTGTGAGTTCGATTTCCTTGTTTTCGTTTTCTTCACTATAAACGCTTCTAACATAAAGTGGTTCAGCAATTCTATTTTGGAAGGCATACGCTAAGTTAAAGTATGTCATGCCGTGTGCTTGCGAAATCTTTTGACCATTGCCGTGGCGTGTCAAAGTATAGCCCTTAAGTTTTGGGCTATAACCTTCTATAATTTCGGTAACATTGACATTAAGTGCGTTTGCACAACGATAAATAAATGTAAAGTTAAGGTCGCTATCACCCTTTTCACAAGCAAGATATTCGCTTTCAGAAACGCCTGTTTTTTCAGCCATATCTTTAATTGAAAGACCTTCGATTTCTCTAAGTTCTTTAATTCTACCTGCCATTTCTTGAATTTTTTGGTCTAATTCTTTAATTTTTTCCATTTTTCTCTTCCTTTTTAGATAAAAAAATCGCCCCAAAGCCTATGCTTTGAGACGAGCAAAATTACCCGCGGTACCACTCAAATTGCGACAAATATGTCGCCACTCTTGGAATCTATCAATTCCTATGTCCTTAACGCAGCAATCACGGAAAAGTTCTACTCTCTTTTAATAAAAGATTTCTTCTTTTCAGCTCGGAAACTACAAACATTTTAACCACCCCTATTGACTTGCACCAACCGTCATTTCTCTTTTGGGTAAATATAAAACGCCCTTTTCGTCAACGCTTTTTCTTTTTGATAATTTTAACATAATTATATTTTATTGTCAACTTTTTTTAAGCATATTTTAAACTCGCCACTTATTTACTTACATATTGTTTAGTTTGGTGTCTTTTTTCTTGGCAAAACAAAAAAGCACTTACAAATATGCAAGTGCTTTTAGTTTAATTTTTAGTTGATATTAGTAACCAACTTTTTCCCAACAATCAAATGGAGCAGCAAGTTCATCACTAACAAGAACTTGTGTCTTCATCAATTGAAGCATTGATGATGGAATAAGTGGTGTTACAGGTCCGTGAAGAACAAGTCTTGATGTCATTCTTTGCCATGAAGAGAATGTGCCGTTTGTCAAGAGTGCGTGAACTTCGATTCTTTCTCTTGCGTTCTTAACGTCGATAGGACCGATTGTAGCAGCCTTAGGTGGAACGTCTGCAATGTAACCAGATTGACCGAATACACCGTGGAGTGAGTTTTGAGCAACTGTAAGTGGGTGTAAGTCAACGATTCTAGCCTTCATGTTGAGCCATGCATCGATTTGTTCTTTTGTTGGTTCAACAGCTGGGTCGAAACCTTCTGGGAAGAAATCTTTAACAGGGTCGATAAATGCCATGTGACCTGTCCATCCTGGTGAAGAAGAACAAATGTCTGCACCACCTTCGCCACAGTCTGTAATCATATCTGAATAGCTGTTAATGTTCTTGTTTGTTGGATAGTGAACATTTTCGAGTGGCATACGCAATTTTTCATCAATTTGGTAAACCAAATATTTGAGCATTGAGTGTGCAAAACCTGCTTGATATGTTTCAGGTGCGATGTTGCCATCTTGGTCTGCCCATTCATCCATTGCGAATAGGTGAACATTTTTACAATCAACTTTGAAGTAGTTGATAAGTTGTGCAAGTGGAATATATGTGTCTGGTTCTGGGTTGCCCAAAATCAAAGTGATTTTCTTGCCCTTTTCTGATGCTTCTTTAATTCTTGAGAAAAGTGTTGCAATCAAAACTGGGTGTGGGTTCATCATAACTTTGATGTTGAACTCTGGGTGTTGGTCAGCCTTTGTGTGCTTTTCCAAATCTGTTCCGCTTATTTTGCGAAGTTTTTCGCAAATTTCTCTGTCCTTAAATGGAACGAAACTTGCTGGGGTAAAATTGAATGTTGTTGCTGGTTCAAACAATTTGTTCATATTTTTTCTCCTTTAAATATTACTTTCTTTATATCAAACAAATGATTTACAATTATTAAGTCTGCTAC
>JAZNAX010000043.1:0-27919 GCA_045586765.1 Christensenellaceae bacterium
AGCAAAGAGAGAAGCAGAAGAAGCTGAAAAGGCTGCTATCGCTGCTGCTAAACTTGCTGAAGAAGAAGCAAAGGCTGCTGCTATCGCTGAAAAACAACGCATTAAACTTGAAAAGAAATTAGCAAAACAAAACGCTAAAAACGCAAGCGCTGTTGAAGAAGCTAGCGAAGAAAAAACAGAAGAATAATTGATTTTACACAAATTGTCTTTCGTAAAATTTAAAAAGGTTGCACAAAAAAGTGCAACCTTTTATTTTTTGTCGGCAAACACTTGTTTTTATTTTAGTAACGATAAAAAAGCAAAAATTATTTTTTTTGGGCAAGTTGCATAAAAATTTTGTTTTTTCTATTGTATTTTACATAAAAAAACTGTATAATGTTTGTATAAAATAAAAAAACAGTAGTTTGGGTGAAAATTATGGAACAGGACATAAAGTTTTTTATCAACAGCATTAGAGAAAAAACGGGCATAGAGTGTTCGGTTTATACAAGTGGTGGGGAGTTTGTTGCAGGCGAAAATGACGATAAGATAAATATCCCTTTAGATTTTGATGGCGTTGTTACTAGTGACAGCGACAACTACACGCTTTTTACAATAATTTATAAGGGCAAAAAACTTATAGTAAAAATAAATGGAAATGGTGGCGTGGAAAAAAACTATGCGCATTTACTAAAAGAACTTGCTGAAAACTTCTTTTTCAAAGAAACGGCACTTTCTCAAAGCGATTTATTTAAGGCAATCTTGCTTGGCGAATTAAACAAAGCGCAAATAATAAAGCACATGCACAAATTTTCTATAAAAGATGCGCCTGCATTTGTTATACTCATCGATGTCGATGCTGGCCATTTAGAAGAAACAAAAAATATGCTAACAAGTTGTTCAGATACGCTTGACGTTGTTGTTGAACTTGATAACCAAATAGCATTTATTAAGTTTATAGAAGGCGAAAACGCCGAATATCAACCACCAACAGAGTATGCAGAGTTTATAAAGCAGTCGGTTTATGAAGAAGTTGGGGCAAACGTAAAAATTGCCATAGGTAGCACGGTGAAAAGTGTGTTAGAACTAAGCGTTTCGTTTTCTCAAGCCGTTTCTACCTTTAGAATGGCAAAGATTTTTGGGTCTAGGGGGGATATTCACTCGTTTAAGGAATTTATGCTTATAAAAATGCTAGAAGACCTTCCAAAACACAAACTCAGTGAAAATTTACAAATGCTTATGGATTCTAGTGCAAAAGAAATTTTTTCTGATGAAGAAATGCTGTCAACTGCTGAAGAATTTTTGGAAAGTAGTCTAAACACAAGCGAAACTTCAAGGAAATTATACCTTCATAGAAATACCCTTATTTATAGGCTTGATAAAATCGAAAAGTCAACAGGACTTAATATTAGAAAATTTTCTGATGCAATTACATTTAGATTGATTACAATTCTATCCAATTTGGTAAAATAATAATATGGAAAATTTAGAAAAAAAAGAAAAAAAGAAAAGCAAAGCAAAAAAAGTTATAATTAGAATTTCGATATTCCTTTCAATCGTGCTCGCCTTTTTGGGTGGTTTTTTTGCACGCTATCTTGTAACTCCTAAAGAAGCAAACATTGCAACCGAAATAATTGGTTATATTGAGAATTATGGATGCTCATTTGACAATAATGGCAACCCAATAAACCTTAACGAAAAAGACTATGCAAACGCACTAATCGCTGGACTGAACGATGATTATGCAAGGTATTACACCAAAGAAGAATACGACAAAATTAAAAACCAACAAGTAGGAAATTATAGTGGGTTTGGCATAACTATAGATGTTAGTGGCGAGTATCCTATTATAATAGACATCGTTGGAAATTCGCCTGCTGAAAGGGCTGGCTTAAAGATTGGCGATAAACTTATTTCAGCAACTTCAAACGGGGTTACTGCTCAGTTTAACTCGGATGACATTGGCGAGTTTTTGGGAAGCATAAATAATGGTGGCGTGGTTGATTTTGTTATTGAAAGAAATGGGCAAACACAATACCCTAGTGTTACTAAATCAAATTACACGGCAACTTATGTTAAGTATTTTGACAGCGATGGGCAAATTATTTTTGATTATGAAAACGGAAGCACCACAAAGATAGAAGAAAATAAAATCGATGTCGATAGCGACACGGCGCTCATCGAAATAGATAGTTTTGAAGGCGATGTTGCTTATGAACTTGGCAAAGCCATGGACTATATGGTAAGAAATGGCAAAACCAAACTTATTTTAGACTTAAGAGATAACGGTGGTGGGTATATGGATGATTTACTTGCCGTTTCAAGACACCTAATTTACATCGAAGGCCAAACAAAAACACTCATCGCTTATGCACAAGGAAGAAATAAGGGCGAAAGTTTTTATATGTATGGAGCTATAGAAAGAAAAAGCATAACCGATGTTGTTGTGCTTGCAAACGAAGGCACGGCTTCTGCATCGGAGTGTTTAATTGGTGCAATGCTCAATCATGGCGAAAATGACGGAAAAAATTTTACTAAAGCAAAACTAGTTTTAGAAAAAAATGGTGACGGCGTTGCAAGAACTTATGGCAAGGGTATAATGCAAACTACCTTCTTGCTCTCAAATGGTGGTGCGTTCAAACTCACAACGGCACGCATTTTATGGCCAGATAAGACAACTTGTATTCACGGCACAGGCATAAGAACTGTGCCAGAAAATGAAGTCAATGCTGGGGGAGATGCTATTATTAGAGCAAGGGAAATCCTTTCTTTAAGTTAAGCATCAGCAAGATATTTGTTTAGCGTAAAAATAATATCTTTATCGGCAATGTTGGAAATTGGCTGTAAGCCATCAATTCGCTCAGCACTTTGTGCTGGGCGATTATTTATAGATTGCATAAATTCTTCTATAATAGGTTTTAGCATTTCGGGGTCAACGCTTGCTAAAACTTTTTTTATGTCAAAAGAATTTTGCCTTAAAAGTTCAATTATGGGCGATAAAAGTTTAACCATGTTGTCATTTCCTAATAAAGATGTAATAAATTGTAATAAATCCATATAAACCTCGCTAACATTATAATATATGTAAAACATACAATAAAATTGAAAACATTTTTAAGGGGTGAAATATGCAAGACTTTAATAGTTATGTAAACGGTCAAAATGGTAAAGAAAAAAACTCGGCAAACGGCATGGATAAAAACCTATATAATCTTGTTGGGGCACTTGCTGGTCGGTTTGATGGCAAAAGTCAAAGCGAACTTATTAAGGCAATCTATGAAGAAGCCAAAAAAGGCAAACAAAAGGGCACTCTTACAAATAGTGAAATAGACAACTTTGTAAACATGCTTTCGCCTATGCTAGACGACAAAAAGAAAAAAATGCTATATAAAATAGCAGAAGAACTAAAAAAGATATAAAGAATTTTGAATTTTAAGCAGTATAAAAGGCTAACGAATTTTCGTTAGCCTTCTTTTTAAGTGTTTATTTCTGATGGGGCAAAGCCGTATAGTTTCTTAAACGCTTTGCTAAAATATAGTGGGTCTTTATAACCGACTAGTTCTGCCACTTCGCTTATGCTTAAAAAATCACCACTTTCAATAATGCTCATTGCGTGGGATAAGCGTTTAGATATAACGTATTCTTGTGGGGTGGCGTTATAGCGTGAAATAAAAAGTTTTCTAAAATATGTGTCAGAAATGCAACACAGCCTATGCAAATTATCAATTTTTAGATGACAATCAAACAAATGCTCTTTTAGGTAGTCTATTGCAGGCTCAATAATATAATATTTGTTTTTGCTTATGTTTGATAAATGGTCAACTCTTTGAATATACGCTAAAAAATCGTAAAAAGCAGACAGACACTTATATTTATCTGAAAGAGAGCCAAATCTCCAAAGCTCTGAAAAACTTTCATAAATAAAATCTGATGCTAAATAATCTTCAAGGGAATAAACTAGGGGCGAAGGATTTTCTATATTTGCATAAAAATTGATAGAAGTATATAAAGTGTCGTCGCCATGCGAATAATATTTATAAGAAGAACCTTGTGGCAGAAAAATAACTTGACCGGCATTAACCGTTATTTTTTTATCTTCAAAAATATATTCCGAATAACCCTTTATCTTAAAGATAAAACCGTGCGAAATTCTATTTTCTTTTTTTCCATAAGAATGGCTTTGTGCTTTAAATGAAGAACAAATATCAACGTTTTCAATAAGTCCAAGCATACTTTATACCTTATATTTTGTGTTGTTTTTTTCATAATTATATCATGATTTATAATAAATTTCAATAAATTTGTTCGAATTTTTCCATGTTGTGCTAATTAATCTATTTACTTTTTTTAATAATTGTTAGATAATATAGAAAAATAAAAAAAGAGAGAAAAAATGGAACAGTTAAATGCTAAAAAATCAAAATTTGATTATTCTTGGGTTATTATAGCCGTTTGCTTTTTAGTTGTTGGTGTGTCGCTTGGATTTTGCTCAAGTGGCAGAACAATGTATCTTAACGCAATAACAGAAGCGCTTGGTTTTGGTCGTGGTGCGTTTTCGCTTAACGACACCTTTAGGTTTGCCTCAACAACTATTATCAACATTTTCTTTGGTACGCTTGTAAATAAGTTTGGTATCAAAAAACTTGTTTGCGCAGGGTTTATGTGCTTAATCTCTTTTGCGCTTATCAATTCTTATGCCGACCAATTGTGGCAATTTTATATCGGTGGAATATTGCTCGGCGTTGGTCTTGCTTGGACAAGCACCACAATGGTTGGCGCAGTTATAAACATTTGGTGCAAAGAAGAGAATAGGGGTAAATTTACAGGCTTAATTCTTTCAGCAAATGGGCTTTTCGGTGCTATTGCCGTTCAAATTATTTCACCTATCATTTATCAAGAAGGCAATGCTTTTGGTTACCGTGATTCTTATAGGCTAGTTGCCATTATTCTTGCAGTTGTGCTTGCGCTTGTAGTTATATTCTTAAAAGATAGGCCAAAGGGTGCAGAGAAAACGGTTATAAAGAAAAAAGTTAAAAAAGCACGTGGTCGTGGCTGGGTTGGTATGGAATATAAATCTATTGTTAAAAAACCATATTTTTACCTTGCTTGTGCGTGCATAGCACTTACGGGAATGACTCTTCAAGGACTTGGTGGTATTGCCACCCCACACTTGTATGATGTTGGACTTTCAAAGCCTCTTGTTGCAAACATTGCTTCCATTTCAAGCCTTGTTATGATGTTTACTAAGATATTTATAGGCTTTATGTATGACAAAAAAGGTATAAGAATTACAATGAATCTTTGCTTTATTTGTTCGTTTATTTCTCAAATTTCATTGGTGTCTATTACGAACACTCCTTTAGGAATTGGGCTTGCTTATGGCAGAATTATTTTTGGTGCAATTGCTCTTCCACTTGAAACGGTTATGCTTCCACTTTATGCAAGCGAACTTTTTGGAAACAAAAGTTATATGAGTGTTCTTGGCGTATTCACTGCTGTAAACTATGCTGGCTATGCCGTGGGCGCACCTTTTGGAAACTTGATTTTTGACATTACGGGAAGTTATAATATTGCATTTATCATTTTTGGCTCATTAATGCTTTTTATTGCTGTTTCAATGCAATTTGTTGTTAAAGCGTCAAGAAAAGATAGAGCACTTATCGAACAGGAAGAAAATACAGAAGCAACTTGTGAAAAGAAAAAACCAAGTTTGTTTAAAAGAATTAAATGGAATAAAAAAGTAAGTCCTGCAGTCGGCTATTCACTTTTTGGTGCAGTTCTTTCACTTGCACTTTTAATCGGTGTATTAGTTATTTGCTTGTAGATAAGAAAAACAAATTAAATAGAAAAAAGAAAAAGAGTGGTTTACCACTCTTTTTTATTTTTTTACAATGTCTTTTAGGGCGTGGATAAGAAAAGAAAGTTCTCTTGATGAGTTTTGCACGGCAAGACTAACCCTAACAAGCCCACTATCAAGCGTGCCAAGATATTTATGCATTAGTGGGGCACAATGCAGACCACCACGCACGGCTATATCGTAGTTTTTATTAAGAAAGTCTGCCACTTGCTCGCTTGAAAAGTCCTTAACCGAAAATGCAACGATACCACTTTTATTTGGCTCAGAGAAAAGGGTGATTTCATTTAGTTGTTTTAGGTTTTCAATAAGTTTTTCAGTCATTGAAAGTAGGTGAAGGGCAAAATTTTCTCTATTTGACATAACATATTTTACCCCTTCAAAAAGCGATGCGATTGCAGGAAGATTAAGCGTTCCAGACTCTAACCTTTCGGGATAGCAAGTTGGCTGAGAAAGATTAAAAGACTCACTGCCTGTGCCACCATAAATTAACGGCTCTACATCTACATCATCTTTGATTAGCAAAACCCCACTCGTCATAATTCCACAAAGCCCCTTGTGTCCTGCTAAGCAAAGCATAGATATGTTGTTTTCTTTCATGTCAAGGTTAATATGCCCACCACCTTGAGCGCCGTCGACCAAAAACAACAAACCGTTTTCTTTAGCGAGTTTTCCTATCTCGCCGATAGGAAGTTCTAATCCTGTTACGTTAGAAACGGCAGTGCAAACTATCATGTATGTATTATCTTTAATTTTTTCTTTTATAGCGCTAACTATATTCACTTTTTCATAAGGCTCAACTATATCTAAAGTAATAAGCCCCTTTTCTTTTAGAGCATAAAGTGGCCTAAGCACCGAGTTGTGTTCGTAAACAGTTGTAATCACGTGCCCACCGACCTTTAGCGTGCCAAAAATAGCAATGTTAAGCGCTTCGGTGCAGTTTTTAGTAAAGATAACTCTATCGCTCGTGCAAGAAAAATGTTCGGCAAAAGCATTTCTAGTATTCACGATGGTTTGCATGCCCGTAACCGAAAGCCTGTGGGCACTTCGACCTGGGTTTGCTGAGAGATAGCGAATAGTTGTTGTGGCGCAATCAATAACCGAGTGTGGCTTAAAACCACCCGTTGCAGCATTGTCAAAATATATCATAAAACCCCCTTAAAAAGCCGTCACAAAAATATTTTAAATATAATATTATATTGTATAAAGCAAATATTGTTTTTATGCAAAGGAGAAAAATATGGATTATTTAATAGTGGCATTTCGCTCTCGGTCACACACGATAAAGTTTGCAAACATTTTAAGAGAACAAGGCTTTGCAATGGAGATTATAAATACGCCAAAAGAAGCAGGGGTGGGGTGTGGCTTATCGGTTAAATTTAGAAAAGAAAGTTTTGAAATGGCAAAACGGCTTGTGCTTATGGCAGGACTATCATCTTTTGCTGGATTTTTTAGTGTAAAAGAGATAGGTGGCAAGCGTTTTGTTAGAAGTATTTAATTTTTTGACCATTTTTAATAGGGCATTTTGTTTATCGCAGATAAAATACTCTCTAAAATGCTTGTAAAAAACAAGGCATTGTGTTAAACTAATAATGGTAAAGTTTATGAACAAAACAAAAGCAAAAGAAATAGTAAATACGCTATCTAACGAGTTTTTAGATAAACCGGCACTAAATTTTTCAACGCCGTTTGAACTTTTGGTGGCTGTGGTTTTATCTGCTCAGTGCACAGACCAAAGGGTAAACTTGGTAACAAAAGAATTGTTCAAAAATTATAACACGCCCGAAAAAATGCTTTTGCTCTCGCAAGAAGAACTTGAAAAGTATATTTTTTCTTGTGGGCTTTATCGTGCTAAGGCAGAACATATTCTATCTTTAAGCCGTGACATTATAGAAAAGTTTAACGGACAAGTTCCAAGCACGTTAAAAGAACTTCAAACTCTTAGTGGCGTGGGTAGAAAAACGGCAAATGTCGTTTATAGCGTGGCTTTTAAGGGCGATGCTATCGCCGTGGACACGCATGTGTTTAGGGTTGCAAATAGAATAGGGCTAGTTAGTGCAAGTAATCCCCTTCAAACCGAAAAAGGGCTTATGAAAATTTTAGATAAAAAAGACTGGTCGAAAGCCCATCACTATCTAATTTATTTAGGAAGAAGTTATTGCAAAGCACAAAGTCCTAATTGTGAAAATTGCCCAATAAAAGATTTGTGCGAAAAAAAGATTAAAAATAAAAATTAAAGGTGAATTATGTTTGTAGATAGAGCATTGATAACAATTAAAGCAGGCGATGGTGGAAGTGGTATCACTTCTTTCATACACTATAAAGGCAAGGTGTCTGGTGGCCCTGATGGTGGTGACGGTGGTAAGGGTGGCGACATTATTTTCGTTGCCGATAAATCACTAAATAGTTTGATAGACTATTATTACAAAACCAAATATGTGGCAGAAAACGGAACTCAAGGTGGCTCTAAAAACTGCTTTGGTAAGGCTGGTGAGGACCTTGTTTTAAGAGTTCCACTTGGCACGGTTATTAGAGATAAAGAAACAGGAAATGTCATTGCCGATATGTTCACCGAAGGTCAAAGAAAGGTCGTTTTGGTCGGTGGTGATGGTGGTAAGGGTAACGCAAGGTTTGCTAATGCAAGAAGGCACACCCCACACTTTTCTCAAACGGGCGAAAAGACAGAAGCGCATAGAGTTGTGTTAGAACTTAAAACTATAGCCGATGTTGGACTAGTTGGTTTTCCTAATGTAGGAAAGTCAACAATTTTAAGCAAGATTACAAGGGCAAGACCAAAGATTGCAAACTATCACTTTACAACGCTTTCTCCAAACTTTGGCATTGCCGAATATTACGATAATCAGTTTGTAGTTGCTGATATCCCAGGGCTAATCGAAGGTGCAAGCGAAGGCGCAGGGCTTGGCATTGAGTTTTTAAAGCACATTGAAAGGACAAGAATGCTCGTTCATGTGGTGGATATTTCTGGCGTTGAAGAAAGAGACCCTTATGATGACTTTGTTAAAATCAATACCGAACTTAAAAGTTATAGCAAAACTCTTTCAAAACTAAAACAAATTGTTGTTGCAAACAAGTGCGATATTTATGGTGCTGAAGAAAAACTAAAAGAATTTAAGGAAAAAATCGGCAGAAAATATAGGGTAATCCCTGTATCTGCTATCACAGGCGAAGGACTTGATAAACTTAAAAAAGTTATTTACGATACGCTTATCAAACTTCCACCTGTTAAGCCACTTGAGTATGAAGAGTTTAACTATACAAAACCTGATAAACTCGACTATGAAATTTACAAAGAAGGCGAAACCTTTATTATCGAAGGTACGCTTGTCGATGTGCTTAAGAGAAATGTTGTTATGGATGATATGCACTCGCTCGCATATCTTCACAAGGTTTTAAGGGATAGGGGCATTATTAAAGAACTCAGAAAAATGGGTGCAACCGATAAATCAACAGTTATTATCGGTGGCGAAGAATTCGAGTTTGTAGATTAAGGCTATCTCGCATAATAAAGATTATAAAAAAGGAAAAAATAATATGTTAACATCAAAAGAAAGAAGTGCTTTAAGGTCAATAGCACAAAAAATAGAACCTATAACACAAGTGGGAAAGTTGGGCGTAAACGATGCACTAATAGACAGCCTTGACAAAGCCATAGAAAAAAGAGAAATTATCAAAATAACCGTTTTAGAAAACTCAGGACTTGTTCCAAAAGAAGTGGGCTTTATCATTGCCGAAAAACTCGGTGCAGAATTCGTTTGTGCAACGGGCAGAAAATTAGTTTTCTATAGATATAGTTCTAACCCAAAAGTAGAACACATTGTATTCTAAGAAATATTGCGATTAAAACTCAAAAAAGGATAACGAGATTTCGTTATCCTTTTATTTCTTCTCTGCCGAATAGTCTGCAAAATAGAGATAGGGTTATAAAAATACAGGCGCAGGTGACATAATAAAATTTTATTACTACAAAAGAACTCATAAGCAAAAAGAAAATGCCAAACAAAAGATATTTTTTTGAGTTTTTTCTTACAAAAAGCCTTGCTAAAACATCGCTAAAAATAAAAGGCTTTGTTTTAGTTAATAGCATTTCTTTTGGAAGGCAGTTTGCTCCGTTTAACAGTTCATAAGTTTTACCCCCATCGACAAACTCTATTCTTCCATCAAACCTAGCAATAAAATCTAAAAGTTCACCACTAGCACTCTCTCCAAAAATATACGCTTTATCTTTTTGGGTAATGCTATTAAAAACCCTAACGACATCGGTTTTTGTTATTCCGTCAAAAGAAAATATGATAAAAACTGCACATTTTTGTTCTTCGATAAAAATTCCACCTTTTTTCTTTAGCGTTCTATAGCCACGCCTGTTTATAGCCCTTTCAAAAAGTTCTAAAGTCTTATTTTTTTCTAATAAGCAAAGTGAACTGCACATATTTTTAACGGCTTTATTTTTTTCTTTGTCCATACTTTTTTTAGCCGACTTTTTCTTTATTTTATCGAGCGCAATCATAAAGACAGGGATTGCAATGCACGCCCCAAAAATTACCGAATAAGGTCTATCAATATAAAAATTTATTATCAAAAAAGCGCTTATAAAACTTAAAAATGCAGTAAACGCACTATCTAAAATAGAGATAAAAGAAAGTTGCATAATCTATCCTTTTTCGTATAGGTTTTTTCTATACAATATAGTTTTTTTATATAATTGCCAATAAAAGTATAAATTATACAAAAATTAGAGATTTTCTTTTATTACTCTTTAAGGTAAATTGACTAAAAAATATTGATTTTATTTACAAAATATGCAATAATATAAGTATGAAAAAGATTGCTATATTCGGTGGAACTTTTAACCCCGTTCACAGCGAGCACGTTTCACTTGTTAAAAGTGCTATAACCGAACTCGGTTTGGACAAGTTAATAGTTATGCCAACTTACATTTCTCCACATAAAACAAGTTCTCCAGCACCAGCCGAAGATAGACTGGCAATGCTTAAACTTGCGTTTAAAGATGTGGAAAAGGTTGAGATTAGCGATTATGAAATTTTAAAAAAGGGCAAAAGTTACACCTATCAAACGATAGAGCATTTTTATGATAAAGACACCACGCTTTATTTTTTGGTGGGTGGGGATATGCTTATCGACTTTAAAAGGTGGAAATATCCAGAGCGAATTTTAGCGTGCGCAACCCTTGCCGTTTTTTCTAGGGAAAAGGTTTTTGTGGATTATCAAAAAGAGCAAGAATATTTTAAGAAAACCTTTAATAAAGAGTTTGTTCGTTTAAGTTACGAGGGAAAAGACTATTCTTCAACAAAGATAAGAACTTATTTTAGGCTAAATATCCCTCTTGGCGATTTAATGCCAGACTCAGTTTGCGAGTATGTGCAAAAAAACAATGTGTACATGCCTGACGAGTATGAAAGGTTTATTCTTAAAACCTTGCCACCACACAGAATAAAGCACACGGCAGATGTGGTTATAACTGCACTTAGAAAGGCAAGAGAACTAGGCTTAGACCAAGAAAAAGTTAGAATTTCGGCAACACTTCACGATTCGGCAAAATACTTAAACCCACAAGAAGTAAAAGGTTTTTGCCCACCAAAAGATGTGCCAAGCCCCGTTATGCACGCATTTTTGGGTGCATATGTTGCTGAAAAATATTTAGGAATAACTGATAAGGAAATTATCGATGCAATATGCTATCACACTTCTGGAAAAGCGAATATGACAACTTTAGGAAAACTAATTTTCGTTGCCGACATGATTGAAGAAGGCAGAGATTATGAAGGTGTGGATAAACTCCGTGAATTATACGAAAATGCTGATTTTGAAGTGTGTTTTAGAGAGTGCTTAAAAGAAGAATTTGTGCATTTAGTAAACAAAAAAGCAAGCATTTATCATGAAACCATAAATGCTATAAACTATTACATAGAAAAATAAAGGAAGGAATTAAAAGTGGAAGCAAAAGAATTTGCAAAAAAAGTATGCGAAACATTAGATAATCATAAGGCAGAAGACATAGTGTGTTTAGACGTTCGTGGCAAGACCGAAGTTGCCGACTATTACGTTGTTGCTGGTGGAAGGTCAATGACACACACTCGTGCGCTTATCGAACACGTAGAAGAAGAAATGGATAAAATCGGCATCGCTCCTATCAGGCGTGAAGGCGTTAGAGAAGGTAGATGGGCAGTTTTGGATTACGGCGATGTTTTAGTGCATATTTTCAACGACGAAACAAGACTTTTCTATCATTTAGAAAGCCTTTGGGGTGATGAGAAAAACACCGTTAAGTTTGACTAATTTAACGGGCTTTTTCTAAAGCCTAAAACTTAACTTGTTTTCTTAACATAAATTTTATCAATTTGCTCAGGGTCAATTTCTATACTGCGAATTGCTTTAGGTATAGTCTTTGGCTTAGCAGTATTTTTCGGCGATGGCTTTTTGCTTTTTGCCTTGTTTGGCTTTGCTTGTTTGGTTAGTTCTTTTGTTCTAGCAAAGTCAAAGTACATTAAGAATAACATTTTAACGCCTAAAGTTATAATAACGCTTAAAATAAGCAAAAAGAGCGTGCAAACTAGCCCTAAGAGAAAACTTGATGCAAAATTGTTCATAATTATTACCTTTGCGTTAAGTTTAACACAAGAAAAATACCTTTTAGTGAAACTATTTGTTGATAAATAAGAAATTTTATCATAACTCATATCTTACCTTTAAAATTAAAGGAGAAATATATGTTAAAAACTGAAATAAAAACTCAAGAAAACGCTTTGCAAGAAGATTGTCAAGTAGAGAAAATAGAGTTGGCGAAAGAAAATGTGGTAGAGCAAGGTGAATTAGTGCAAATAGCAGAAAATTGTGAACATGCAGTTGTAGAAAATTGCATGGAAACTTTGCCTATTACAGAAGTTATACAAGAAAACAGCCAAGAATATACCCAAGATGTAAGTGAAAAGGATACTAACGAACAAGCAAAAAATGATTCTTTTTGCGATGACTTAAAGCTTCTTGCATCATTGCTTGATACAACGGCTAAAGACTTAAAAGAAGAATTTTATCTTCTTCAAATAAGAAAAATAATGTCTAAACTTCAAAAGGTTATCGTTAGATACAATATGACCGACCTTGAACTTGAAAACCTTTTTTATTGTGGTGGGCAATATGGCTTGGGTGGAATTACCGTTGCACCTGCATATTTAAGTGGCCAAATAAAGCAAAACAAGAAAAATCTTACAGGCAGGCTAAAAATAACTTCTATTATCGACTTTCCTTTTGGAGAAAGTTCACTTAAGGGAAAAATTACTAATATAAAAGAAAGTTTAAAGTTGGGCGCAAACTCACTTGCCGTTGCAATGCCAGCATCTTTTATTGATAAAGAACAAATAAAACAATTCAAAAAGCAATGCAAAAAAATTTATTGCCAAGCAAATTGGTGGAAAAAGAACGAAACAGGAATCGTGCTTAATGCAAGCGACATGAATGAAGAAAGTTTTTCTATAGCAGTAAAAGTTTTAAGAAAAACCAAACTCAGCTATATAGTGCTTGCTTTTGGCGATGCGAGTATTGAAGAAGTTAAGCATAAACTCGTGGTTCTTAATAACTTGGGCTTAAACAAAAAACTTTATGTTCTTGCAAATGTAGACAAGGTGGAAATGGCTGTTGAACTATTTAGATTAAAGGTGGACAGCATATTAACCCCTTATGCAGATAGTATTGGCACCGACCTACTTAAAAGATTTAATTTAATATCAAAATAGGGTAAAATTACTTTACAAAACTAAAAAATAATAATACAATTATTAAAAACAAAAAATAAAATTCTTTGGGGCAGGGTGAAATTCCCTATCGGCAGTATAGTCTGCGACCACAAAACTTCGGTTTTGTGCTGACAAGGTTTAATTCCTTGACCGACGGTTATAGTCCGGATGAGAAAAGAATTTGGGGCGAATTTTTTGCCCCGATATCTACTTGTGCGTCCCTATAGAATTTTAAAGGGGCGTATTTTTATGAATAACAATATCTCAAAACCAAAACAAACAATATCAAATACAAAAAGGCTAGTTGGAACGGCAGTTTTTTCTGCGCTTAGCTATGTGGTAAGCATGCTAGAATTTCCTATCTTTCCAGCAACGCCATTTCTTAAACTAGATTTTTCGGCAGTGTTTTTGCTTCTTTCAGGTTTTATATTTGGCACTATTTATGGAATAGGGGCTTGCGCTATAAAAGAACTTATTTGTTTTATGACAAAAAGTTCAACAGGTGGCGTGGGCGAACTTGCAAACTTTTTGGTTATCAGTGCGTTTATCTTAATTCCAACGCTCGTTTATCAATATAAAAAAGGCATAAAAGTGGTTATTTTAACACTTATAATTGCTTGTTTTGTGCAAGTTTCACTTTCGCTATTGGTTAACAGATTTATTAACTTTCCACTTTATATGGGAAGTGGCGCTAAATCTTTTTTTGAATCGGTTTGGGAATTTGTTGCAATTTTTAACTTGATTAAATCGGTTGCAATAAGCATAATAACAATTTTACTTTATAAAAAATTATCGGCACTAATAAAGAGTATATAGTATGGAAATTATTTCAAATAGCGAAAAAAACACGCAAGAGATTGCGTTCGAATATGCAAAAACACTTTCTAAGGGTGATGTTATTCTTCTTAACGGCGACCTTGGTGCTGGAAAAACGGCGTTCACTAAAGGCGTTGCAAAATATTTTGGTATTGAGGGCGTTACAAGCCCAACTTATGCTTATCTTAATGTGTATAACGACTTAATTTATCATTACGACTGCTATCGTTTATCTTGTGGGGAAGATGCTTTGATGCTTGGACTAACCGACTATTTTAACGGCAACAATATTTGCATAATAGAGTGGTCTGAAAATATTAAAGATGTTTTGCCAGAAAAGGTAAAAGTGGTTGAAATTCAAAAGATAGATGAAACGATAAGGAAGATTATATTATGAACTATCTAGCAGTAGATACAAGTGGAAAAAACCTTACCATTTTGATTTGCTTTGGTGATAAGGTTTATAAATACTATGATAGCGAGTGTGGGGTAAGACATTCTACTTCTTTAATGCCACAAATAGAAAGCCTTGCAAATAAGGTGGGGTTTGATTTTAATAAGGCAGACTTTTTCTCTGCCGTTGTGGGCGCAGGCTCTTTTACAGGCATTAGAATAGGCGTTTCCACTATCAAGGCAATGTGCTTTGCATATAATAAGCCATGCCTTGCAATAACTTCTTTTGATACTTTGGCATATAATGACTTTAGTGGCAAGGTTTTGGCAATAATCGATGCAAAACATAACGGATTTTATGTTTGTGGATATGAAAACGAAAAAGTTTGTTTAGAGCCAAGCTATGTGGATAGAAGCGTGGTGGAAAACTTGCTTAAAGAATATAAGGGCGTTGCAATAGAAGAAATTGATGGTCTAAATGTTCAAAAGGTTGATATTGCTGATGGCTTAAATAACGCCATTATCAAAAATTTAGATAGGGTTTCAAACGACTTAGAGAGTTTATCGCCACTATACGTTAGAAAAAGTCAGGCTGAGGAAGGAAGATGATTTTAGACTGGCTAGAAATAAAAGACATCGATAATATTATAGGGTTATATAGTGATGACTTTGCTGACGGCTGGTCAAAAAAGATGCTTGAAGATGCCTTTTTGACAAATAGGTTTTTAGTTCTTGGCGTAAGTGATGAAAAAGAACTCGTTGGGGTTATAACCTGCTCGACAACACTTTTCGATGCAGATATTGAAAGCGTGTTTGTCAAAAAAGAGTTTAGAAAGCAGGGCTTAGGTGGGTTACTAATCAACGGACTTGAAAAAGAGTTAAAAGATAAGAATATAGAAAAGATTTTTTTAGAAGTTAGAAAATCTAACCTTCCAGCACAAAACTTATATATAAAACATGGCTTTAATAAAATTAGCGAAAGAAAAGGCTATTATAGTGATGGGGAAGATGCCGTGATTATGGCAAAGGAGATGTCAAGATAGATAAGAAAATTGCCGATTTTACTTTAGAGAAAAGGCAAATCTTGTTTTTGCACGGATATTTATCAAGTGGGCAAAGTTTTTTTAATCAAATTTCCCATTTTTCAAGAGATTTTGAAGTTTTTTCACCCGACCTAACGGGGTTTGGGGCAAATAAAGACATGCCATATCCTTATTCGCTTGACGATTATATCGATAGCGTTAATAAGTATATGGAAGAAAACCAAATAATTAACCCTTTTCTTGTTTGCCACTCTTTCGGTGGAAGAATTGCAATAAAAGGCTTGGCAACAAAAAGGCTTAATGCAAAAAAACTTGTGCTGACAGGGTCGGCTGGGTTAAAGCCAAAATGGACATTAAAAAAAGGGGTAAAGAAAACTTGCTTTTCTATCCTTAAAAGGTTTATAAATAAAGATAAGTTAACAAGATTTTATTCTAAAGATTACCTAAGTTTAAGCCAAACTATGAAAAGTAGTTTTATAAAAATTATTAATGAACATTTAGATGACTATTTGCCACGAATAGCTACTCAAACGCTTATTATTAACGGCAAGTTAGACAAAGAAACGCCATTATATATGGCAAAAAAGTTAAATAAAAACATCAAAAACAGCACGCTCAAAGTGTTTGATGGGTGTGGGCATTTTTGTTTTTTAGATAAACCAAACAAATTCAATATGGAGGTAAGGGAGTTCTTGCTCTCATAAAAAGATGTTTCCGTTATTTGTAGAAAAATTTATAGAGTTGTTTTCGGGCGACCAGATGGCAACATACATCACTTTAAGCATACTTAACGCCGTTGCACTACTTTTTTGCTCAATGAAATTTATTCTTGTTATGCAACAATGTTCTTATAGGGGCAAGCGCTATTTTAAGTGGCTTTCTCATAAGGATACGCCTTATATGTCAAGGCTTATGCTTCTTTGTATGCTTGCATTTTTGTTCTTCTGCGTTTTGAACATGACCTTTATCTCTATGCTTGGCGAAACCTTTGCTTCTTATATCGGTTTTTGTGCTTATATTCTCTTTATCATTATGTACATTAACTCTGAAAAGAACATAAATGCAAAAGTTCCACTAAAGAAAACAAGGCGCTTAATAAGGCTTTGCATAACTTATACAGTACTTTTATTCTTACTTACTTTTGGTATCTTGACACTGCTTAACTATCTTGCTTTTGTAATTGACAATAAGGTGTTTGCACTTCTTAGACTTTCGATTATTTGTTTACTTCCACTTTTAATTCCCGTTGTTTTGTTCTTGGCTTATGCTATAAACGAACCATTTGAATATTTGATAAGAAGATATTATATTCGCAGGGCAGAGCAGATTTTAAGCAAATCTTCGGTTATAAAAATCGGTATAACGGGCAGTTTTGCTAAAACAAGTGTAAAAGAAATATTAAAAACCATTTTAAGTCAAAAATACAGAGTTTTGGCAACACCAAATTCATTTAACACACCACTTGGCATAGCAAGAACGGTTACAAAACTTGACAGCACGCACGATATTTTCATTGCAGAAATGGGTGCAAGGCAAAAGGGTGACATAAAAGAACTTGCTAAATTAGTTAAGCCAAGTATAGGTGTTTTAACAGGGGTGAATCACCAACACTTAGAATCTTTTGGCTCTGCAGAGAATATTGTTAGCACTAAGTTTGAATTATTTGAAAACCTTGCGCCAAACGGAATAGGTGTGTTCGCATCGGATAATGCTAACTCGGTTGAACTTTTTGAAAAGTTTGGTGGTGAAAAGTATTTGGCAGGACTTGACGGCGATGTTTTAGTGACTGCTAAAAATATAAAAACCGATGAGCGTGGAACAACCTTTACACTTGATATAGACGGAGAAAAGGACATAAAATGTTCTACCGTTTTGCTTGGCTCTCATAGTGTTAAAAACATATGCTTAGCAGCAACCGTTGCTTATAAAATTGGGCTTACTCCAAAAGAAATAGTTGCTGGTATATCAAGAATTCAGTCTATTGGTCATAGGCTTGAACTTGTTCCAAATAGCAAAAACATTATTATAATTGACGATAGTTATAATGCCAATGAAGAAGGCATTAAGTCTGCAATGGAAGTTTTAGATAGCTTTAAGGGCAGAAAAATCGTTTTAACCCCAGGTCTTGTTGAACTTGGCAAGATTGAAAACCTTGTAAACTTTGAGTTTGGTAAAACTCTTGCAAGGCACGCAGATTTTGTTATCGTTGTAGGCAAGCACAATGCCGAAATGATTATAAAAGGCTTGTTAGAAGGTGGCATGCCAAAAGAAAACATCAAGTTTGAAAAGACGTTAAATAAGGGCAACAAAGTGCTTAACGAAATACTTTGTGACGGCGACGTTGTGCTCTTTGAAAACGACCTTCCAGATAACTATAACTGATTTGATAATAAATTAACTATAAAATATTTAGATTTTTACATTTAGATAAAAAATAAAAAGCACCAAAGCAAACAAAATTTGTGGAGGTGTTTTTTAATGAAAAATGTAGCAGTAATATTCGGTGGCAAGTCGGTTGAGCACGACATTTCTATTTTGACAGGAGTTATGGCGCTTAACTCTATTGAAAAGGATAAGTTTAATCCTATTCCTATTTACATATCGAAAAGAGGAGAGTGGTTTACTTCAAAAGAACTTTTTGACTTAGACGGCTATAAAAACTTGAAAATAGAAAAACTAAAAAAAGTATGCTTTATATCGGGCGAAAATACCCTTTATATGATAAAGGGCAAAAAACTTAAAAAACTAGAAAGCATATACTCGGTTGTTAATTGTTTGCATGGCGAAAGGGGAGAAGACGGGGCACTTAGTGGACTACTTAAAATGTGCAATATTCCACTCACTTCATCTAGTATATTACCATCGGCAGTTAGTATGGATAAAGGGTTTAGTGCCTTAGTTTTATCGGCATTAAAAGTTCCCACCCTAAAAAGCGTGGTGGTAAACGGCATCGAGCAGGTGGATAGCATTGTTGAGAAAATGGATTTCCCACTAATAGTTAAGCCAAACCTACTTGGCTCTAGTATCGGCATAGGCAAGGCAACGGATAGAAAAGAATTAACCTTTGCTATAGAAAATGCTCTTAAATATGGCGAAAAAGCAATAATTCAACCATTTTTGCAAGACTTTATTGAAATAAATTGTGCTGTATATCGTGATGAAAAGGGCGAAGTAAATGTGTCCGAGTGCGAAAGACCAATTGCAAGAGATAAAATTTTATCGTTTGGGGATAAGTATAAAGACGGCAAACGAGAATTCCCTGCAAACATAGACAAAAAACTATCTAACAAAATAAATGAAATAACAAAAAAGGTTTATATAGACCTAGATTTTTCTGGGGTTATAAGGATAGACTATTTTGTTAGCCAAGGCAAAATTTATCTAAACGAGATAAACTCTATCCCCGGCTCGCTTTCGTATTATTTGTTTTTTGACACAATGAAAGGTTTTTCAAAAATGTTAACGAGTTTAATAATGGCAAGCGAGCAAAAATTCTTGCGTGAGCAAAGCCATATCACCGAGTATAATTCAGGAATACTAAGTTCAGTTGGAAGTAAGGGCGCAAAACGCTTGTAAAAAAGACAAAACTATGCTAAAATTACTTATGAAAAATCAAGGAGATAATTATGGAAAAAATCAAGATGAAAACGCCACTCGTTGAAATGGATGGCGATGAAATGACAAGAGTTTTATGGGGTTGGATAAAAGATATTCTAATTTGCCCATTTGTTGACTTAAAAACAGAGTATTACGACTTAGGTTTGGTTGAAAGGGATAAAACCGATGATAAGGTTACCATTGACAGTGCAAACGCAACAAAAAAATATGGCGTTGCTGTTAAGTGCGCAACGATTACACCTAATGCACAAAGAGTTGAAGAATATTCACTAAAGAAAATGTATAAAAGTCCAAACGGCACTATAAGGGCTATGCTTGACGGCACGGTTTTTAGAGCACCTATTTTAGTAGATGGCATAACGCCTTATATCCCAACTTGGAAAAAGCCTATCGTAATTGCAAGACATGCATACGGTGATATTTATAAGGCTGTTGATGGCTTGGCAGGAAATGGCGAAGCAAAACTTGTGTTTACCGATAGAGATGGCAGAGAAGTTACAAAAACTATCCACAAGTTTGATGGTGACGGCGTTGTTATGGCAATGCATAACACCGATAAGTCTATAAAGAGTTTTGCTCGTGCTTGCTTTAACTATGCACTCGACATGAAACTTCCATTATGGTTTTCTACAAAAGATACAATAAGCAAGGTTTATGACGGCAACTTTAAGGCTATTTTTGAACAAGTTTATAATGAAGAATACAAAGAAAAATTTGCTAGCGCTGGCATCGAGTATATGTACACCTTAATCGATGACGTCGTTGCAAGAATTGTTAGAAGTGAAGGTGGAATTGTTTGGGCGTGCAAAAACTACGATGGCGACGTTATGAGCGATATGGTTGCAACTGCTTATGGAAGCCTTGCAATGATGACAAGCGTTTTAGTTTCACCAGACGGAATTTATGAATACGAAGCAGCACACGGCACGGTTACTCGCCATTATTATAAGTATATTAAGGGCGAAGAAACTTCAACAAACCCTGTTGCAACAATCTTTGCTTGGTCTGGCGCTCTTAGAAAGCGTGGTGAATTAGATAACCTTCCTGACCTTGTTGACTTTGCAGGAAGGCTTGAAAAAGCAACTATCGACACTATTGAAAGTGGCGAAATGACAGGCGACCTTGTTGGACTCTTTAAGAAAGAAGGCGTAACTCCAAAGAAACTTTCTTCAAAAGAATTCTTATCAGCAATCGCAAAAAGAATCTAAGTTATAAATAAAAAAGAACACAAAAATAGCCAGCGAAAACTCGCTGGCTATTAGTTTTTGATTAAAAACATGTGTTACATAAACACTTGAACTAATGATTTTATTGCTAAAATTAAAAGGATAATTGCGCCCACAAAGTCGGCATATTTACCGAACAAATGCCCAAGTTTTTTGCCAAATAGAACGCAAAGCCCAACAATTATAAAGGTGATTACTGCAATTACTAATATTGCAAGCCAAATAGAAAACGTTAATTCAACAAAGGTTATTCCTATAACAAGTGCATCGATACTCGTTGCAATGCCTTGCAAGATTAAAACTAAAAAAGTTAAGTTTTGAACTTTTTTCTCTTTTTCACGCTCATCTTTTGCTTGGGAAAAAGTCATGGTTTTTTCTTTTGCATCTTTTATGATGTCGACAAAGATTTTACCAGAGAGTATAAAGAAAATAGCGCTTGAAAGGTAACTTGCAAAGTCGCCACGGATAAATGTTGCAAGGCTTCCAAGAGCAAAGCCGATTAGTGGCATAACTGCTTGAAAAATTGCAAAAAAGATTGGCATTGCCCATTGTTTTTTTGCTGAAAGTGAGTTTTTATACACCGAGCAGTTAGAAATTGTGATTGCACCAGCATCCATAGAAAGTGCAACGGCTATAAGCATTACGTCATATAAATTCATAATTACCTTTTCCTTAAGTATATGTAAACAATTTAGGTTATTATATATAATTGGATTGATTTTGTCAATCGAAATGTGGTATTATAGAATAAATAGAAATAAAGGAACTAAAATGATAAAAATTACGCCCGAGTGGGATAGTATTTTAGAGCAAGAATTTTCTTCTAAAAGTTATTTAGAGTTAAGAGAGTTTTTGAAAAAAGAATATTCCACGCACACAATTTATCCATCGATGTTTGATATTTTTAACAGCATGAAACTAACGGCTTTTAAAGACATTAAAGTTGTGATAATCGGTCAAGACCCTTATCATAACATAGGTCAAGCAATGGGCTTATCCTTTTCTGTGCCAAAAGGGGTGGACAGACCACCATCGCTCGTTAATATTTATAAAGAGATTAAAAATGAACTCGGCATAGAAATGGGGGAAAGTGGCGATTTAACAGGTTGGGCAAAGCAAGGCGTATTGCTCCTTAACTCTGTGCTAACCGTGAGAGAACATCAGGCGAACTCGCATAAAGGCAAAGGTTGGGAAGATTTTACCGACAGCATTATCAAAAAGATTTCCTTATTAAAAAGTGGGGTAGTTTTCTTGCTTTGGGGTGCAAATGCAAGAAGTAAGAAATCGCTTGTTGACCAAACAAAACATTTAGTTTTAGAAAGCGTTCACCCAAGTCCACTTTCGGCATATAACGGCTTTTTTGGGTGTGGTCATTTTATAAAAACAAACGAATACTTAACAAAGATAGGCAAACAGCCTATCGATTGGGGTGCATTATGAAATACGTTGTAATTTTAGGGGACGGTATGGCAGATTATCGTCAAAGTTTTTTGGGTGATAAAACACCACTTATGGTTGCAAACAAGCCTTTTATAGACGGGCTTGCAAAAGTGAGCGAAGTGGGGCTTTGTCAAACTGTGCCTTGTTCATTGAAACCGGGCAGTGATGTTGCCAACCTTTCGGTTTTGGGATATAATCCATTAGAGTGCTATTCTGGTCGTTCTCCACTTGAAGCAGCATCTATCGGCATAGCATTAAAAGACACGGACATTACGGCAAGGGCAAACCTCGTTACCCTTTCAAACGAAAAAGAATATGCTGATAAAACTATGATAGATTATAGCGCTGGCGAAATAACAACGGCTGAAGCAACCGAACTTATCGGTTATTTAGCAAGTCATCTTAATAATGACAAATATTCGCTCTATGCTGGAATCAGTTATAGGCATTGTATGGTTATCGATAATGGCAGTTTGATGGGTGATTTAACCCCACCACACGACATTACCGGAAAGCCTATAAAAGAACACTTGCCAACAAGCCAAGGTGGAAAAGAACTTCTTGAGATTATGAAAAAATCTTATGAACTTTTAAGCAACCACCCTATCAACAAAAAAAGGATAGAAGAAGGCAAAAACCCTGCAAACTCACTTTGGTTTTGGGGTGATGGCACAAAACCTAACCTTGAAAGTTTTTATGATAAATTCTCGCTTAAAGGTGGCATAATTTCTGCAGTAGATTTACTTAAGGGTATAGGCAAACTTGCAAAAATGCAAGTAATTGAAGTTGAAGGTGCAACGGGGAATTATGACACAAACTTTGTTGGAAAGGCAAACGCTTGCGTTGAAGGGCTCAAAAATGGCTTAGACTTTGTGTATCTTCATATGGAAGCGCCAGATGAGTGTGGACATCACGGCGATGCAAAAAACAAGATTTATTCTATAGAACAAATTGACAATGTTGTCAAAATCATTTATGACGGCTTAAAAGAAATGGGTGAAGATTTTGCTTTCTTAATTTTACCAGACCATCCAACCCCACTTTCTATAATGACGCACTGCTCAGACCCTGTTCCATATTTGCTTTATAATAGCAAAAAGAATGTTAAGGGCGTGGAGAGTTATGACGAGCAAAATGCTTTAGATACAAACATTTTTGAAAAAGAAGGTTATAAACTAATCCAAAAATTGTTTAACTGTTAAAAACCGACAAAAAAATAAATATTTGTGCAAAATAATTGCCACAAGGTAAATTCGCCTTGTGGCTTTTTTGTCATATCAGCCCAAAAAAACACATATAGTTTTATAAATGAACGATTAGGAGAACAAAAAATGAACGAAAAATTACAATATGCCACTATGCTTGATATTCCTATTTCCACAACGAGTGTCAGCCCTATAACTAAAAAGAGAAAAACTAGAAAAAAGAAAAGAGTTAATGATGAACTCGTTAAAGCCGAACTATTGAAAAAGGTTAATTCTGAGCAAGATTTAAAAGAAAACTTAATTGATAGTCAAGAGACAAGTTTGGTTGCAGTTAATAACCAAAACGACCTTGCACTTCAAGAAGGTCAAGAACTAGTTAGTCAAGAAATTATTATAGATGAAAACACTTCTAACGTGTTTGTGGCAAAAAACAAAGGCAAAAAATCGCCTTTTAAGATTACCGTTGTGGGCGTGCAACTTGTAATAATAGGCGTGCTTGTAATGGCAATTTTCTTAACAAACGCCCTTTATAAAGATAGTGGAATAAACGTCTTTTTGCGTGGGGTGTTCGGTACGGAAAGCACTGTGGTGGACACTCGTGAGTATAGCGAATTTTCGCCTGTCATTTCTATGGGTGATAATAATGGCGTTATGGTAAGCAACGGTGTGATTACTTTTGCAGGCGAAGGCAGTGTGTATGCGCCATGCGATGGCATTGTAAAAAGCATTTCGGTAACCGAAAACGGCAGATATAACATTGAAATTGAGCATAGCCAAAACTTTAAAAGCACAATTTTAGACGTAGAACATATTTATGTCAATGAAGGTGACATCGTTTATGGAAATATCCCTGTGGGATACCTAGAGTCTGACGGCGCAAGCATGTGCTTTACTAATGGCTCGGGCGAAGTTTTAGATGATTATGAAATAGTTGGCAATATGGTGGTATGGCAGGAATAAGGTTGTCAATTCACCCACTATTTTTCGTGCTTGGCTTTTTCTATGCAATAACAGGTCAAATTTTTATATTCATAATATGCACGGCAACGGCTATCGTGCACGAACTCGGTCATTCTTTTGTCAGTGCAAACTTGGGGTATAGGCTTAATAAAATAACGCTTATGCCCTTTGGTGCTGTGGTCGTTGGTAATATCGAAGGGCTAAAGTTTAGCGACCAAATGAAAATCGCACTTGCTGGACCTATAATAAACATTGCAGTCAGCCTATTTTTTATAGCAGTGTGGTGGATATATCCAAATTGTTATGCATATACCGACGTGGTGGTTTATGCAAATCTTTCAATGGCTGTAGTTAACTTGTTGCCTATTTATCCACTCGATGGTGGAAGAATTGTCTTTTGTTTTCTTGCTGAAAGGGTTGGCTATGATAAGGCTTTTACTTTTTGCAAAATTTTAGGTGGGGTTTTTGCAACCCTTTTACTTTCTATGTTTGTTTTAAGCATTACAAACGGCGTAATAAACTTTTCGCTTTTATTCTTTTCGCTATTTGTTTGCTTTGGAACGTTTAGTAGGGAAAGGGAAAACAAATACATAAAAATATTTTCAAGTTTGTCTAATCAAAACTTAAAAAGGGGCATGCCCTTTATATCGCATGCCGTACATAAAGATATCACCATAAAAAGACTTGTGGCTATTTTAGATGTTCGTGCTGTAAATCAAGTTATAGTTTACGACAGCGAAAGGAAAATTGCTTCCCTTAGTCAAGAAAGAATAGAAGAAATTATAAAAAACGCAAGTATATATTCAAAACTATCGCAATTTTTGTAAAAAAATGCCAAAATGAAAACTATATATTGTGGTGAAAAATAGTCATAGAGCAAAATGTAGTAAAAGGCATAAAAAATTATATTTTTTCTTTAAAAAGTTATAAAAAACCTTAAAAAAACTTGACATAAATTTATATTTTTGGTAAAATCAATTAGCATCTCGTTTCGGGGTGTTAATTTTTTGATGTTCGGAAGGTGCATTATGGCAGCAAAAGGCGCAAGACAAAAGATAACTCTCGCTTGCACAGAGTGTAAACAGAGAAACTATGATACTTTTAAAAATAAGAAGAACGATGCAGAAAGATTAGAAATGCAAAAATATTGCAAATTCTGCAAAAAGCATACTACTCATAAGGAAGCGAAGTAAGAAATTTTTCTTCGCTGACTTACCTTTTTAAAGGTATAAATTTTAAGGGGCAATAGTAATGAAAAAGAATAAAGACCTTGCTAAGGGTGATTTTGTAGAACAAACACCTGTACAGCAAAAAGAAGTAAAAAAAGACAAAAAGAAAGACAAAAAACCAGGTTTCTTTAAAAGATTTGGCATGAAGGCTAAAGACGTTTTTTCAGAATTGAAAAAAGTTAATTGGCCTAATTTTGCTAAGGTCGTAAAGAAGACTGGCGTTGTGCTTGCTGTGGTTCTTTGTTTCTTAGTTGTTATTTTTGCTTTTGATACAGGTTTGCTCGAGTTATTAAAACTCGTAGCTCCAAGGGGTTAGTTATATGGCAGAACAACCAAGATGGTATGTTATTCACACTTATTCAAGTTATGAAGCTATGGTTAAAGATAGCCTTGAAAAACTTATTGAGAATAACAACTTACAAGAAAACATTTTTGAAATTAAAATTCCAACAGAAGAAACTTTGGAAGAAAAGGCAAGTGGCAAAAAGAAAATTGTTGAAAGAAAGAAATTCCCTTGCTATGTGTTCTTAAAAATGATTTACTCTAACGACATTTGGTATTTAGTAACAAATACTAGGGGCGTTACAGGTTTCGTTGGTCCACAAGGTAGACCACTTCCACTCACTGATGAAGAAGTTGCAAGAATGGGCTTAGAAGAAGTTGCTGTTGAAATTGACTTTACTGTTGGCGACACAGTTCAAATCGTGTCTGGTCCACTTGAATCTTTTGTGGGCGTTGTTACTTCAATTATTGAAGGTCAACAAAAGGTTATGGTAAATGTTGAAATGTTCGGCAGAAAAACTGATGTCGAATTAACTTTTGTTCAAGTTAAAAAGGTTAATGTAGCAAGCGAACAAGAACAAAACTAGTTAAGTTTGCTTAAAAAAGTGCGAAAGCGCTAAACATAATATATATAATATATATACAAAACGAAAAAACAAACAATCGGCTTTAGGCCGTTGTTATAAAGTGGGAGTTGTGTTAAATTCTTTACACTGACACAACGAAAGCACCACCAAATGGAGGAAAAAATTATGGCAAAGAAAGTGACGGCAATCGTTAAATTACAACTTCCTGCGGGCAAGGCAACACCTGGTCCACCGGTTGGTTCAACATTAGGTCCTCACGGTATCAATATTCCTGGTTTTACAAAGGAATTCAATGCTAAGACTCAAGACCAAGCTGGCCTTATAATTCCTGTTGTAATGACAATTTATCAAGACCGTTCGTTCACATTTATCTTGAAGACACCACCAGCACCAGTTCTTATCAAGAAGGCTTGTGGAATTGAAAGCGCAAGTGCTGCACCAAACAAGAACAAGGTTGCAAAGATTACTAAGGCACAAGTTGAAGAAATCGCAAAACTTAAGATGCCAGACCTTAACGCAAACACTATCGAAGCTGCTATCAGCATGATTGCTGGTACTGCAAGAAGCATGGGCGTTGAAGTAGTAGACTAATAACAGAAAAGTGGGAGGACAAGTTTTGTCCGAGCGTACCACAGGAGGTAAAAGAAAAATGAAACACGGAAAAAAATATGTTGATAGTGCAAAAACTATCGAAGCAGCAAAACTTTATGAAGTAAATGAAGCAATTGACATTGTACTCAATACTGCAAAAGCAAAGTTTGATGAAACAGTTGAACTTCACGTTCGTTTAGGTGTTGACCCAAAACAAGCTGACCAACAAGTTAGAGGCGTTTTAGTTCTTCCTAACGGAACAGGTAAAAACGTAAGAGTATTAGTTCTTGCTAAAGGTGAAAAAGCAGACCAAGCAAAAGAAGCAGGTGCAGATTTTGTTGGCGCTGAAGAAATGATTCAAAAAATTCAATCAGAAAACTGGTTTGACTATGATGTTATCATCACAACACCAGACATGATGGGTTTAGTTGGTCGTATCGGTAAGGTTTTAGGTCCTAAAGGACTTATGCCAAACCCTAAGTCAGGAACAGTAACAATGGACGTTGTTAAGGCAATCAAAGATACAAAAGCAGGTAAGGTTGAATACAGACTTGACAAAAACGCAATTATCCACTGCGCTATCGGTAAAAAATCTTTCGGTCAAGAAAAGCTTAAAGAAAACTACGAAGCTCTTATGGAAGCAATCGTTAAGGCTAAACCAGCTGCAGCTAAAGGTCAATATGTTAAGAGCGTTGCTCTTGCAAGCACAATGGGCCCTGGCGTAAAAATTAACGCTAAAATTTAGTTGACAATTAAAAATTTTAGTGTTATAATTTCAAAGTAAATTAAATAGCCCAAGACAGTAGGTAATATGTAATTGTGATTTATCGCAAACCTGCCGAGGCAGAAAAAAGAAGTATAAAACTTGAGTTTATGCCCTTGTGTTCTGTTTCGGATGCAAGGGCGTTTTCATTAAAAAAAGGAGGT
>JAZNAX010000044.1:0-2554 GCA_045586765.1 Christensenellaceae bacterium
AAAACAAAAATAACAAATAAGGAGAAATTGTTAATGGCACGTATAGCCGGCGTTGATTTGCCTAATAACAAAAGAGTTGAAATCGGTTTAACATACATTTATGGAATCGGACTCACAACGGCAAAGAAAATTATCAGTGAAACGGGTATTAACCCAGATACAAGAGTAAAAGATTTGAGTGAAAGCGATGTTGCTAAACTCAGAGAATATATTGAACACAACCTTCGTGTAGAAGGTGACCTTCGTAGCGAAGTAAACCTAAATATCAAGAGATTGATAGAAATTGGTTGCTATCGTGGTGTTCGCCACAGAAAGAGCCTTCCAGTTCGTGGACAAAGCTCAAAGAGAAATGCGAGGACAAGAAAGGGTCCACGTCGTACCGTTGCTAAGAAGAAAACGGCAACTAGATAATGGAGGTGACGTAAAATGGCAGCAGTAAAGAAAGTAGTTAAAAAGCGTAAAGACGCTAGAAAAGTTGACAAAGGACAAGTACACATTCAAGCGTCATTCAATAACACATTAGTAACAATTACCGATATGCAAGGTAACACAGTATCTTGGTCAAGTGCAGGAAGTCTTGGATTTAAGGGTTCAAGAAAGAGCACACCATTTGCAGCACAAATGGCAGCAGAAGCAGCTGGAAAAGTTGCAAGAGACCAAGGAATGCGTTCTGTAGAAGTTTATGTAAAGGGCCCAGGTGCAGGTAGAGAATCTGCAATTCGTGCACTTACAAACTGTGATATGGAAGTTACACTTATTCAAGATGTATCACCAATCCCACACAACGGATGCAGACCACCTAAAAAGCGTAGAGTATAATGGAGGAAAGATAAATGGCTAAATATACAGAATCTAAATGTCGTTTATGCAGACGTGAAGGTGCAAAATTATTCTTGAAAGGCGAAAGATGCTTTAAGGGTACATGTGCATTTGAAAAGAGACCAGTAGCTCCTGGTCAACACGGCATGGGCAGAAAGAAAATTTCTGAATACGGTTTACAACTTCGTGAAAAGCAAAAATGTAAGAGAATTTATGGCGTACTAGAAGGTCAATTCAGAACTTACTATGAAAAGGCTGATAGAATGAAGGGTATCACCGGTGAAAACATGCTTTCACTCTTAGAAAGAAGACTTGACAACGTTATCTACAGAATGGGTATCGGCTCATCAAGAGCACAAGCTCGTCAACTCGTTACACACGCACATTTCACAGTAAATGGTAAAAACGTAAACGTTGCATCTTTTAGCGTTAAAGTTGGTGATGTAATTGCAGTAAAAGAAAGCAAGAAAGACAACAAGTATTTTGCAGAAATTAAGCAAATGAAAGTTGGCACAATGCCAAAATGGTTAGAATTCGACCCAGAAACTCTTACAGGTAAGATTTTAGCTCTTCCAACAAGAGAAGATGTTGATGTTCAAATCGCTGAACACATGATTGTCGAATTATATTCTAAATAATTAAAAAATAAAATAATAATAAATTTTCGATGGATTTTTGCAGGGGGAAAGTTAAGGTTTTCCACGCTTTGACAAGAATTCCTGCAATCATCTATATCGAAACTATTTTTTAGGAGGAATTTTCTTATGATGGAAATTGAAATGCCAAAAATAGCAGTGGAAGAAAGTGAAGATAGAAGCTACGCAAAAATCGTAGTAGAACCTTTAGAAAAGGGTTTTGGTCTAACTCTCGGCAATGCACTTAGAAGGATTTTATTGTCAGCACTACCAGGTGTAGCAATCAAGAACATTAAGTTTGCAGAAGAATTAGGAATTAAGCACGAATTCTCTGCTGTACCAAATGTAAAAGAAGATGTGACAGAAATCATACTTAACCTTAAATGCGTTGCATTTAAATCCACAAGCATGGACAAAGATTATGTAACGACAATCAAACTCGTTAAAGAAGGTCCAGCAGTAGTTAAAGCAGGTGATATAATCTGTGATGCAGACTTAGAAGTATTAAATCCAGACCAATACATTTGCACTGTAGACGATGGTGGAAGAATTGAACTTGAATTAACAGTTGGCAGAGGTCGTGGCTATGAAGGCGCAGACGAACACAAAACTGATATTATTGACAACATTGCAATCGATAGTATCTATACACCTGTTAAAAAAGTAAGCTATAATGTATCAGCAACTCGTGTTGGACAAAGTGTTGACTTTGATAAATTGACACTTGAAGTAACAACAAACGGTGCTTTCTCAGGAAGAGACATCGTAAGCCTTGCTGCAAAGATTATGGAAGAACACATTAAAATGTTTGTTTCTTTATCAGAAATTGGAAATATTGGAATCTTGGTTCCACCAGAAGAAGATAAGAAAATTAAGATTTTAGAAAAGACTATCGAAGAAATGGATTTATCAGTTCGTTCATATAACTGCTTAAAGAGAGCAAATATTCACACGGTAGAAGATTTAACTAAAAAGACCGAAGAAGATATGCTTAAAGTCCGTAATTTAGGTAAGAAATCACTTGACGAAGTTATTTTCAAACTCGAAAGTTATGGCTTAAAATTACAGGACAAGGAGGACTAAACAATGGAAAGAAAATT
>JAZNAX010000045.1:0-1535 GCA_045586765.1 Christensenellaceae bacterium
ACAAAAAAAGACAGTTTTACACCTTTAACCAAAAATTCAACTTGGTCAAATCCAAGCATATTGAAGTTTTCTATTTCTCCAATCTTTTCCTCAATTTCTTTTTCTATCAAATTCCATCTGACTTCAGGTTTTTCTGTTTTAGATGTGCGCCACGTCATAAAGTCAAGATCTTCGCTTTTACGATGACCTATTTGTATGGCAAGTGCTGTGCCTCCGCATAAGATATATGGCTTTATACATTCTAACTGAGACACTTGTTCTATAATAGCTTCAATCTTACTCGTTAATCCCTGTCTCATATGATGATTTTTTTAGTAAATTATTGATATGTTTTTTTTCGACCTTGGCTAAATATTTTTCAGGTTCTTTGATTCCGAAATAATACATAGCAATCATCACGTTAAGCATTTGCATATATTCTCCTTGTATCGCCATTCGTTCTTGCCATATTTGTTGAATTTGTTTGCGAGGAAAAAGTTCAAACATTAGGTCTATATCATTCATATCAAGTATGGTGAAACATTTTTCGATTAGTTCTTCGTCCGGTATGTCGTTAAAAGATTTTATATCATACGACCAAAATGCGTTCTTGTTCATTAGCGTCTTGCATAAGTGATTTCGTATATATAGTTTCCGTCTTTGAATGGCTTGCATCGATTGAATCTTCATAAGTTCACCGTCTGCTAACGAAAAATAGGATTCTAATTTCATGGCAAGTTGTAGCGACATTTCACGTTTACCGTTAATTACACAGCTGAGCAACTGACGAGAAACTTTTATATCACGAGCCACAATAGATTGAGACTGACCTGTATGGGATATTAATTCGTTTATATATTGTCCTACATCATAATTCATAATGGTAATATTATGTCAACAAATTTGTTTACAAATATAATGTTTTTTTGCATAACAATGTTTATTCATATAATTATTTTATGAAAAAAATAACGATAGGGAATAAAAATATTTGCGTCTTTTCGTGTCTTTTTATGGACATACAAAAAAAAATCCGCCGAAATTTCGACGGATTTTTTTTTTTTTTTTAATTGCAAGATTTAGAATCTTATGCTTCAGCTTCTGTTGTCTCTTCTGTTGCTGGAGCTTCTTCTGTTGCTGCTTCTTCAGCGTTTTCTGCTGCTTCAGCTGCTTCAGCTTCTGCTCTTCTCTTTGCTAACTCAGCGATACGAGCTTCGTTAACTTTAGCTTCAGCTTCTAATCTTTCTTTTTGGATTGCTCTCTTTTGTTCTGCTTTGGCTTTTACTTCTTCAGCTGCCTTAGCTTCTTTTTCTTTCATCCAGTTTTGGAACTTGACTTCTGCTTGTTCAGCGGTCATAGCACCTTTCTTAACACCGATTAACAAGTGTTTCTTTAACAAAACGCCTTTTTGTGAAAGGATTGAACGTACTGTGTCTGTTGGTTGAGCACCTTTGTTTAACCAATCTAAAGCTTTGTCAAAGTTGAGGCTGATTTGAGCTGGTTGTGCTACAGGATTGTAGGTACCAATTTTTTCAATGAAACGACCATCACGTGGT
>JAZNAX010000046.1:0-48671 GCA_045586765.1 Christensenellaceae bacterium
ATGGCGGCGTAGCTTAGTTGGTTAGAGCGGCCGGTTCATACCCGGCAGGTCGTTGGTTCGAATCTGACCGCCGCTACCAGCAAACAAACGGCGGTATGCGTCGGTTCACATAAAGGCAAATTTTTTTGCCAGACAAAAGGCCCCTTGGTCAAGCGGTTAAGACACCACCCTTTCACGGTGGTAACATGGGTTCGATTCCCGTAGGGGTCACCAAAATGAACAACAGTCAAAATTTGAACTATTGATGTCCAAATTATGGCTGTTTTTCTTTTGTATTTTTCTAATAAATTTCGATTTTGACGTATTGGGCAAGAAATGTCGTTTTGTTTTAATTTTTGAAACTTTTTGTTAAAAAAGACGCTTTTCGAACCTATGATGTACAAGTTTTTTTGTAGAGGTCTTCATATTTGTTTGGGGTCATATATCCTAAATAAGTATGGGGCCTTTCTTGATTATAAAAGTCCACGTATTTGCCTACTGATAGAACGAGTTCTCTTTCGCTTTTGTATTTATATCTATATAGTTCTTCGTTCTTCATACACTTAAAAAACGATTCGCTAACAGCATTATCGTGTGGGCGATTTGTTCTAGAAAATGACTGTTTTGCGCCACATTCTTTTAAGCAAGTATAAAAAGCGTGTGAAGTATAGTTGCTTCCATTGTCAGAGTGAAAGATTAAACCTTCTTCTGGTCTTCTATTTGCATAGGCAAAATTGAACGTTGATTTTGTTAATGTCGTACTGTTATGCTTGGATACTTTACAAGCAATTATCTTCCTTGAATATAAGTCTAGAATGACGCAAATGTAGTATTTTCTAAAACCAAGATTAAAATATGTAATGTCGCTAACCCATATTTCGTTAGGTTTAGAAGCAGTAAAATTCTGTCTAAGTATGTTTTCCTTTTTTCTCTTGCTATATTCATAAAGAGTTTTAGCATTGCTTTTAACGCTAAACCATTCGTTTGAGTGCATAATCTCTGCAACAATTCTTTCCGAAACAACATAGCCTCTATCTTTCAAAACAGCAGTAACTTTGCCAGCCCCAAAAGTACAGTTGCTTTTCATAAAAATTTCTTCAATTATGGGCTTTAACATCGCTCTGCGTCTTTGCGTTTCAGAGTTTTCACCTTTGCTACGTAGAACGTGGTTATAATAGGTGCCTTTACTAACTTCAAAAGCTTCGCATAAAGTATTAACGTTATACTTTCCAGATAAGTCTTTTATTGCTTGTAATTTTTCTCTTAATGGTGCATTTGCCGTGCAAGGTGCTGTTTGCAAAATGTGGACAATAAGTTTTTTGCGCTCGTGCATTTTATTTAACATTGTAAAATCTCTTAAATTTACAGGATGGTCGCATATTGCTGTACGGTGTCTATTGATAAAGTAATATATCGTGCTTCTTGCTAGGTTATATTCTTCGCTTAAATTTATCACGCTGTTTCCACATAAGTATTTTTCTACTATCTCTAATTTCTTCTTTCTTGTTAATTTTTTCATTTTTATTCTCCTTTAGTATTTATATCCAACCGAAAATTCTAGTATTTTTCAAAATTTAAGTCAAGAAGAAATGTGGAAATGCTTCATAATCTTATTTTTCTAATTTAATTGCATTTATATATAAAAAGTGATATAATATTTATGCTACATAATTTCATTTATATTCGTCATAGTGGATACATAGCCAATTTGTATTCCACCACTTTTCCTATGACGGAGAAATTGTGTAGCAACAATGTGGTGGCGTACTATTGGGCGCATTCCACTTTGGGATGCGCTTTTTATTTTATAAAACATTACGCACCGTTTTTGGTGCATGAAATATAATATTGTGTTTACAAAGGAGAAAGTTAAATGCCAACAGCGAATAAGTATGAAGACATGAGTGCTTTAACGGCACTAAAATATGCAAGAGAAGGAAATTTATTATTACCAGACATTCAGCGAGAGTATGTTTGGGATATTTATGAAATAGAAGCATTGTTTGAATCAATAGTAGATGATTACCCTATTGGTGCATGTATTTTTTGGAAAACTAATAGAAGTACGATAAATAGAGACAAGCCTAATTTATATCATTTTTTCAATAAGTTTGAAAAAGGAAAAACAAAAAATGAAAAAGCTCCGGAAATTTTAATAGATGAAAAAGAATATTATATTGTTCTTGATGGGCAACAAAGAATCACATCATTAAACATTGCACTTAATGGTTCTTATACATATTACAAAGGTGGGCGTGGGCATAATAAATCTAATCCAAAGTCTTGGGTTACAAAAGAACTGTATTATAATTTAGATTTTTATAAACAAAACGAAGAGGATGACGAAAATCCTAAAAAAAGATTTTGTTTTTTAACTAATGAAGAAGTTCAGTTAGGTAATTATTTTAAGATTAAATTAATGCTTCAACATGATGAGCAAGACGATTTTATTGAATTTATGATTGAAAACAAATTTAGTAAAGAAAGTCGCAAAGACTTGTCAAGTTTGTTTGAACGTTTGCATGATTCATCAGGAAAAGGTTTAATACATTACTATTGCATAAGTGAAAACACTTATGATGAAGCTTTAGATATTTTTGTTAAGGTAAATTCTACAGGTCGTAAATTATCAAAATCTGATTTGATATTTTCAACTTTAATTGATGGTTGGAAAGAAGGCAAGGAAAATGTTGAAAACATACTTGCGACCATGAATAGTAAAGGTGACGGTTTTAATTTTACAAGAGATTATTTGATGCGATTATGCCTAGTTTTAGTAGGTGCAAATACTAATTTGAAAATTAATTCTTTAACGAAAGCAACTATAGAAGAAATCCACAATAATTGGAATACGATTTCAACCGCATTAGACGATATGTCTACTATTTTGGCAAATATTGGGATGTGTGATGAGAGCTTAACTTCATATAATGCTACAATGCCTATCGCTTATTATTTTTATAAAGGTGGCATGATAAAAGACCAAGATTCTAAAAAAGAAGCAAGAAAGTTTTTATCAATTTCTTTAGCGAAAAGGTTGTTCGGTATTGCTAGTAATGATGCTCTTAATTCTACAAGAAACGCCTTAAAAAATATAGATTGTAAACATACGCCGTTTTCTTTAGACTTGTTTAAGGATATTACATTAACAGGTGGAAGAACGTTTATTGTTGCCGAGTCAGATATTGATTATTGGCTAGACACTTATGAAAAAGGACAAAGCACGTATGTTTTATTATCTCTTCTTTATCCAGAACTTAAATTAAATCAAGTTTCTTTTCATCAAGACCATTGTCACCCATACGTTGGGTTTGATAGCAAAAATATCGCTTCGTTAAATTTATCGCCAGATAAAGTTATCGAATGGCAGAAAAAACGCAATTTATTACCTAACTTGCAATTTTTAGAAGGGTCAGAAAATGAAAGTAAAAATAAAACACCTTTGAAAGATTGGATGGCAATTAAAGGAAATGAGTTTAGATATCATCCTTATGGAGTGTCTTTGGAACTAAAAGATTTTGATTTATTCTTTGACGAAAGAAGAAAACTTATAAAAAAAGAGTTAATGCAAATTTTTGGCATATAATTTTCTAGTTTTTAATGATTAAGGATGTGTCCCAAAAATGACACATGGCTTTTGATATTCTTCTCTTGCAAGGAGAAAGATATGAAAAAGTTTTTAATTGGTTTTGGTCTTGTTTTTGGAACAATTTTGTTGAATTGCTTTTTAGTTGGAAAGTCTTTAATTGAAAGTGCAGGTGCTAAACATGATAAATAGTGTTAAAGACATTTCTGACTATATTAAAGGCAAAGATTCTTATGAAATTTTGAATTTAGCCGTAGAATTTGAATATGGTACTGAAAAAATACGGAAAAATCAACGCATTGCAAATGAGCTTTATTTAAGAGCCTATAAATTAGGGAACAAAACGGCAACAATTTTTCTTGGAATGATATTTGAGCAAGGTAAAGACGTTGCCATAGACTATGAAAAAGCCTTTAAATATTATCAAGAAGGTGTTAATAACGATATAGAAGAGTGCTATGAAAGACTTGGCATATTATATCTTGAAGGTCATGGCGTAGAACAAAATTACGAAAAGGCATTAGCTTATTTTTATAAAGGCAGAGAATTAGGAGATGTTTACGGTTGTTGCTTATGGCTTGGATATATGCACGAAAATGGGCTTGGTGTAAAACAAAACAATTTGCTTGCCTTAAAATTATATCAAGCATCTGCATTTAAAGGTAATTTTTGGGCACAATTTCAATTAGGCTATATGTATGAATTTGGTGTTTGTACAAAGGTTGATTTAGTGCAAGCAAAATATTATTATAAATTAGCATTAAAAAGTGTTGAAACTAAAGAAAAAGCATTAGAAAGATTAAAAGAAATTGAAAGACAACTAAAGGAGTGTTGAGCTTATGGACATAGTAGATAAGGCAATTATATTTGCAGTTAAAGAACATAGCGGCGATGTTAGAAAAGGAACTAAACTACCTTATATAGTTCACCCTATTGAATCTTGTGCGATTGCTGCGTCAATAACTGATGATAAAGAAATTATTGCGGCGGCTGTTCTTCATGACGTGGTGGAAGATTCTGATTATACTAAGGAAGATTTGCTAGAAGAGTTTGGCGAGCGAGTAACGAATTTAGTTTGTTCGGATACTGAAGATAAAATGCGTGATATTTCTGCTGACAAAAGTTGGAAATTAAGAAAACAAGCGACATTAGATTTTTTAGATAAAGCCACAAAGGAAGAACAAATAATTTGTATTGCCGACAAACTTTCAAATATGCGTGCAATTTATAGGGATTATAACCGATTGGGCGATAAATTGTGGGAAAGGTTTAATCAAAAAGATAAAAACGAACATTATTGGTATTATGGTGGAATTGCTGAAAGATTGACGTTGCTAAAAGAAACAGAAGCTTATAAAGAATATGTTGAATTGCTAAGGAAGGTGTTTTAATGAGTTTAGTTAATACAAAAGTAGTACATAAGAAATTTGGTGAAGGCGTAATAATTGGCGAAGATAATATTTATTTAACGATAAAGTTTCAAGTTGGCGAAAAAAAGTTTATGTATCCTGACTGCTTTGCACAAGGTTTTTTACAAATTGACGACAATGCTTTATATCAAAAATCTCTTGAAGATATGGATATAAAAAATCAAGAAAAAGCTAAAAAAGAGCAAGAAGAAAAGTTAGAGAGAGAAAGCAAAGAAAAAGAAAGAATAGAACAAGAAATTAAGGAAAAGAAAAAGCTTAAGAAGATTAACCGTGAAAACGTTGCTTTTAAGTGTACGTTTTGTGATGGTGGCAAGAACCAAGACAGAGTTGGCTTTTTCGGGCCTTGTTCTAAAGAAAATATGGATTACAACATAAATAAAGAAAAGCACGTTTGGTGCTCTTTAGGTTCTAAATGTAAAGACTTTCTTAATGGCACAATCCCATATTCGGAAGTTGAAAAAGAATACGATAAGTGCGAATTATGTTATGAAAGCGTAATGCTAAAAAATTGGGTTGCTGGTGCTGGAACTATTCAAACGGGTATAAATAAAGGTAGACCAATGAAACTTGAAAAAGTTCAAGTAAATAGTCTTGCCGTTCTTACAACAAGATTGCCTAACGCAACCGAAGAAAACAGATTTATTTTTGCAGTGTTCTTGATTGATGATGCTTATGAAGGCGACAATAGAGAATCTGGATACGTTACAACAAAATCCAAGTGGAAACTTGAATTAAAGCCAAGCGAAGCTGAAAAAATTCTATTTTGGAATTATTATGCTTGCCCTAACGCTCCAGAAGTTGTTAAGTTTGGTTCAGGTCTTCACAGATATTTGTCGGATATGCAAGCAGCTCAAATATTAAAAGATATTGTTGACATTAAGACGGACAAGCAAGAAAAAGCCTTTGCTAAAGAGTTTTTAGTTGAGTTCTGCAATCGTGTAGGTCTTGACGTAGATGAAATTTCAGAAAAAGAAGGCGCTTTAATAAAAGCGTAAATTATATTAATAGAAGCTAAATAATGGAAAAGGAGAATCATTATGGGTAAAGTGTATATTGTAAATCAAGAATATAAAGCACAATATAAAGTATTTTTTGTAGAACAACAATATAAAGAAAAGAACGCAGAGATAATTAAAGGTTGCAAATTAGTAAACCAAGAATATCAAGCAGATATAAAGGTTTTTATAGTTTCGCAAGAATATAAAGCCGATATTAAAATTATGAGGAAAAATTTCCCAACAACTTAAAGTATTAAAAGCTTCTATTAAAGAAAGAATCATCAGTTAGACTGGTGGTTCTTTTTTATTAACTAGTGTACCGAAAACGACACGCATATTATTGTAATATAAAAGAAAAAGGAGTTTTTATGGAAAGAATATATACGGGATTTGAAAGTTTAGATAAGTACTTAAAATTCTGCAAAGGCGATTTAGTTATTGTTGGTGGACGACCTGCTATCGGTAAAACTTGTTTTTTATGTTCTATGATAGAAAAAACAATTGACAAGCAAAAGATTATATTTTTCTCTATGCAAACCAATATGCATAAAGCCATTGACCGTCTAAACATGTTAAACGTTATGGAAAATAAGAATTTTTACTTATATGATAACATTGTTGATTTTGAAGAAATATTGATTTTGGTTGCAGAACATAAAATCAAATATGATATAGACGCTGTGTTTATAGATAATGCAGTTGATTTATTTAATAGAGATGGTTGCTCAGAGAAAGAAACAACAATAAAATTAAAAAAGTTAGCCAAAAAGTTAAACGTTGCGATAGTAATTACAGATGGACATAAAAGCTCATATAAAAGATGTTCTTGCTATATTGATTTAAGACATAAGTCGTTGATAAAATATGCTGATAAAATTATAACAATTAACCGCCCAGATAGAACTGCGACAAAAAAAGAGATAGAAGAAGGTTTGGTGGAAAAATATGTTGCAGAAATTATGATTGATAAAGATATGGAAGAATATTATAGCCCCTGGATAAAACTAAAATTTGACAATAATAATTTTACATTTAATGAGCTTCCTAAATCGCCTTGATTTTATGCACCGTTTTTGGTATAATACTTATACTAAGGACAAGGACATAAAAGATATGGAAAGTTTTGAGCCTAAAAAGTTGGCATTGCTTAGAATATTGCAAATTTTAGAGTATTATAGTGATGTGGACCATCAATTAAAACAAGAAGATATTGCAAAACTACTATTAAACGACTATGGTATTGATATTGAAAGAAAAGCTATAGGTAGAAATTTATCCTTGCTAAAAGAAGCAGGTATTCAGATTGAGTCTACCAGAAACGGTTGTTATTTAGCAGAAAAGACTTTTGAAGATAGTGAACTCCGTTTATTGATTGACGGTGTTCTTTCAAGCAAGCATATTACGGCAAAACATTCTAAACAACTTATTGAAAAGCTTTGTTCAATGTCTAATAAATATTTTAAGAATCATGTTAAAAACGTTTATTCGGTAAACGAGTGGAGCAAGTCAGAAAACGTTGCCTTATTTTATAATATAGAAATTGTTGACGAAGCTATTGAAAAAGGCAAGCAAATAAAGTTTGACTACAATAAATACGGTGCTGATAAAGTTTTACATAAGAGTGCTACGCACAAAGTAAGCCCTTATCAACTTATTTTGCATAATCAACGTTATTACTTGATGGCGCTAAATGAAAAATGGGAAAATATGGGATATTATCGTGTTGACCATATAACGAACATGTCTTTAACAGATATTCCACTAACGCCTATAAGAAGCGTGCAAGGTTACGAGAACGGTATAAATTATAAAGCATTTAATTCTTCTCTTCCTTATATGTTTACGGATAAGATTGAAACCATTACTTTTTGGGCAGGAGATTGGGTTATAGACCAAGTTGTTGATTGGTTTGGCTTTGATTCAAAAATTGAAAAAGTTGGCGATAAATACAAAGTGACTGTAAGGGTTAGCCCCAACGCAATGGAATATTGGGCAATGCAATATCTTAACGCCGTTGAAATAATTGAGCCGTTGCATTTAAGAGAGCGCATAAAGAAAAATGTAGAAGCAGCAGTTGAAAAATATAAGGATTAAATTGAATGGAAAAAAACGAGGTTTTAGATATCATAATTAGTTTTATTAAAGCCTGCAAAAAAGACAAAGAGCATGGGTATATAGAATGCGATGGTAAAAGAATTTGGAGTGCAAATTATTTGCTAAACCAAATATTGCGACAATATTATATTGATGATTACCATATTTTAGTTTCTAAAAAAGCACAAGAAGTTTGGAATCAAATTGCGGTGGAAGAAGATATTAAGCGCTTTAATTATAGAAATACTTTTACGGCTAAAATTGACGTTGAAATAAATATGTACTTTGGCGCTAAAAAAGATGGTGAACAAACATTGATAAAACAAAGTCAAAAAGTTATTTGGAATAATATTTTTCACGATGAACACACAATCCCAATAAACGTAATTATTAAAGAATTATGTTCCTTAGAAACAATAAATTATGAAAATGTATCTAAAGTGTTGGACAAGATTTATATTTGTAAAATGCTTAAAGAGGAAGATAGAAATATAACAGAAAAAAGCAATAGGTCATCAAATATAATTGAAGTTGTTGAAAAAGTATATTACCCAAACATAGAAATATGTGATTGGGATGTTACAAAAAATAATTTAGTTCAGAATTTTTAATTTAATGTGGAATTTTTATATATGGAAAACGAAATTCATGATTTGTTTAATCGTTTAGAAACGGATAGGCTTGAAATAGTGCCGAGATTAAGCAATAGAAGAGCAAATGAACTTCTAGAAGAAATTCAGGATGATGCATCAATATCGAATTTTAATTTGAGCAACTTGAGAATAGATGAATTAGTAGAAGATTTTAGATTAGGAATAGATAGATACGCAATTTTTCTTAAAAACCAATATGAGTTAATAGGATTGATTTCTCTTGATGTGAGTGATAATAACGATGCCTGTATGATAGCGTATTATATCTTGCCTAAATTTAGAAGAAAAGGGTATGTTTTTGAAATATTAACAAAGGTATGTGAGGAACTAGAATCTAAAATAATTCAAGCTATTCCTTTAAAAGATAATGAATCATCAATAAAGTTGCTACAAAAATTAGATTTTAAGCTTAAATTTGAAGATGAAGGCAAATTGATTTTTGAAAAAAGCAAAAAATAGTTTTTATTATAAATGATAAATGGCGTGCAAAATATGGCACGCTGTTTTTCTTTTTATATATGATCAAAAGTGTCATGTTTATTATTTTATTATATATTTGCAACCTGGTTCTATTGAAAATTTTTGCAGTTTTGACAATCTTTTTCTAATTTAAATGTCATACTGTATTGACTTTAGTAAAACCACAGCATAATGTATTATTTAGAAGTTTTTGTCTTGAGATTGAAAACTTTCATGCAACACATAAAAAGTAGTTTTGAGATTATAAAACTATTTAATGCTGTGTATAATTAGGAATAAAGTGTTATTAAAACAATTAAAATAAAGATTTGAAGCAGATTTATGAGAAAAAATCTCAAAAACTATTGACTAATCTTTATTTTTAATATATAATGGAATAACTAATAAAAGAGGTATTATTTATGTTGGTACTTTTTAAATTTAAGAATTTTGGACCATTTAGAGAAGAGGTTGCTCTAGATATGAGAGCAGTAAAATCCTATAAGGAACATCAATATAATTTGATTGAGGAGGAAGAAGGAAGTAATTTTCTTAAAGTTGTCTCTATTTTTGGTGCTAACGCTAGTGGAAAAAGTAGTTTTATTGAGGCTTATTCGATGTTTAGAAAAATTACCAGTCAATCTTTTCAGCAAAATAATAAAGACAAAAAAGAAACTTTTCTTTCTAAATGCTACAATCCGTTTATGTTGGATGTAGAAGCTGTTACTAAAGATACTGAATTCGAAGCTGTTTACCATGATGATGGCTTTGAGTATAGGTATGGTTTTACTTATAACAAGAAAAAAATCACAGCAGAATGGTTGTATAGAACTAGTTTAACAACTAATAGGCAAAGTATTATTTTGGAAAGAAGCGAAAAAAGAATAGTCCTAGGAAGTTCTGTAAAGCAATCATGCGATAAATATATCGATGATATTGATATTGATGTTTTAGCCCTTTCGTTTTTTAGTAGCTTAAAGTTGAAAAATAAAGTTTTTGAAAACACGCTGTTTAGTATTTTAGATTTTCTTCCGCTTAATTTTAGTTGCGAGGGAGATTCAGCAGCAATTTTAGATTTTTTGTTTGATGAAAAATTTGAAAAAAAACATAAGGCTGTTTTACTTGATTTTCTAAATGCTATAGATGTTGGAATCAAAGATATTTCAGTGGAAAAAAACGAGGATAAAAAATACATCTACACATATCATTTTGACAAGCAGGGCAATAAGGTCCCTTTTACTTTTGATAAAGAGTCTGCTGGAACGAGAAAAGCCGTCGCAATTTTTGGTTTAGTAAACTTGGCATTGAGATTAGGAAAAGGGTTAATTATTGATGAACTTAATAACCAACTTCATCCATTGTTACAAAAATATATAGTTGACTTATTTTATAACAATAGCTCCAAGGCCCAATTGATTTACACGACACATGATACTACTTTATTAGATAAACAATATGTTCGCAGAGATCAAATTTGGTTTGCAGATAAAAATGAATATGGCGAATCTACTTTATACTCGTTAGCAGATTATAAAATTAGGAATGATAAATCATTTACTAAAGATTATTTAAGTGGTGTATTTGATGCGATTCCAAATCTTAAAAAATTCACCCATTGGGAGGGGTAACAATGGGAACAGATGATTTTTTTAAAAAGAGAAGAGCAAAATTGAAGGAAAGAAGAATAGAGTCTAAGACTCCTAAGCCAAATTCTTTCTTGATAGTTTCTGAAGGGGCAAAAACAGAACCGTATTATTTCAATGGATTAGCTAACCACATAAATAAATTATACAATGCGAATAGTATAAAAACTGAGCAACCAACGATAGACGCTCTTGGGGAAGGAAAAAACACAATAAGTCTTGTAAATGAAGTTTCAAAAATTGTTGCTCGGTCACCAATCATGTATGAGCAAGTATGGGTCGTTTTCGACAAGGATGACTTCAAAGATTTCGATGCAGCAATAAAACTTGCAGAGGAAAAAGGCTTTTATGTTGGATGGAGCAATCAGTGTTTTGAGTATTGGATATATCTTCATTTTCATTATTCTGATTCCGCTTTGCATCGTATTGATTGGTTTAAAAAACTAGATGAGTTATTTAAGAAAAATGGAATATCTAGTGATGGATATGAAAAAAACTTGCCAAACATATTTGATATTTGTACACAATATGGAAGTATAAACTTTGCAATAACCAATGCAATTCGGATAGAACAATCCTATGATGATGAAATACCACCTTCAAAACGAGATCCTGGAACTACGGTTTATAAATTAGTTAAAGAATTAATTCCATATATTATGTCATTATTAAAATGATAAATTGTATTAAAATGATCTTAATATAAATATAAAAGATTTATAATTTATGAAAATCGGTTAATTGTAACTAACCGATTTTTTATTTTTACTATATGATATACTAATTAAAAACGTTGGTGCGATTTTTATTCATAATTGCAAGGATAGATACTTTTTTAGTATAACAAGAATGTGCATTTTGTTTTTTTGTGTAAGCATACATTTATAGTAATTAAAAGCATTTCTAACCAATGAAAAATACGAAAAAATATTTAAGAAGAATTGAGGTTTTACAATAACTTCTTGGGGCAGTCGTAAAACTTATTTGCAGCACCTTTGCAGCAGTGATTAAAACAAAAGTTCTCAAAACTGCATTTACGGGAACAACGCCCGTATTGGAATTTTGTAAAAATCATCAAAAAAGCCACAAAAACAGCTTAAAAACAACTCAAAACAGACACAAACTAATTGCAGCGCAACTGCAGCGCAAATTAAAAATCATCAGTAATGAAAAACAGTCAAAATTTGAACTATTGATGTCCAAATTATGACTGTTTTTCTTTTGTATTCACTATCGATTTACGACATTTATGCTTTGGACATCAAATGTAATTTTTGTTTTAATTTTTGAAACGTTTTTTTCAAATCTTCAATATTAGAACCTATTGTGTACACGTTTTTTTGTAGAGGTCTTCATATTTATTTGGGGTCATATAACCTAAATAAGTATGGGGCCTTTCTTGGTTATAGAAGTCAACGTATTTGCCTACTGATAGAACAAGTTCTCTTTCGCTTTTGTATTTATATCTATATAGTTCTTCGTTCTTCATACACTTAAAAAACGATTCGCTAACAGCATTATCGTGTGGGCGATTTGTTCTAGAAAACGATTGTTTTACACCACATTCTCTTAAAAAGACGTAAAAAGAATGAGAAATGTAGTTACTTCCATTATCCGAGTGGAAAATTAGTCCATCTTCAGGGTGTCTATTATAATAAGCATATTTAAATGCAGATTTAGTTAGTGTCGTGCTATTGCGCTTTGAAATTTTGCAAGCAATTATTTTTCTTGAATATAAGTCTAAAATTACACAAATGTAGTATTTTCTTTGGTCTAGGTTAAAGTATGTAATGTCGCTAACCCATATTTCGTTAGGTTTAGATGCTGTAAAATTCTGTTTGAGTATATTTTCTTTTTTTCTTCTACTATATTCATAAAGAGTTTTTGCATTGCTTTTAACACTAAACCATTGATTTGCGTGCATAATATCTCCAACTATTCTTTCTGAAACAACGTAACCTCTATCTTTCAAAATCGCAGTAACTTTTCCTGCTCCAAAAGTGCAATTACTTTTCATAAAAATTTCTTCAATAATTGGCTTTAACATTTTCCTCCTTTTTTGTGCTTCAGAGTTTTCTCCTTTGCTACGCAAAATGTGGTTATAATACGTGCCTTTAGTAACTTCAAAAGCTTCACATAGGGTATTGACGTTGTATTTCCCAGACAGGTCTTTAATTGCTTGTAATTTTTCTCTTAATGGTGCATTTGCCGTGCAGGGTGCAGTTTGTAGTATATGGACAATGAGTTTTTTGCGTTCGTGCATTTTATTTAACATTGTAAAATCTCTTAAATTTACAGGGTGGTCGCATATTGCTGTACGGTGTCTATTGATAAAGTAATATATCGTGCTTCTTGCTAGGTTATATTCTTCGCTTAAATTTATCACGCTGTTTCCACACAAGTATTTTTCTACTATCTCTAATTTCTTCTTTCTCGGTAATTTTTTCATATAAATTCTCCATTTTGTATTTTTTATCCAAAAAAGAATTGTAGAAAATTTTAAGATTTAAGTCAAGTAAATTAATATTTTATGGTATGTTATCGTGCAAGATTTCGTGTAAGATATTGACATTAATTTTGCAATATGCTAAAATATAGACAATGCAAAAGGAGATTTATTATGGATAAATACATTCCGCCTTATGAAATAACTGAAGAAATGTTAGAGTTGACGTCTGAAATCATGGAACTCTTGGGAGAGTTAAAAAACGTTAACGACCTTGATAAGTTGCCAAGATTAAGGCGTGTTAGTCGTATCAAGTCTATTCATTCATCGCTTGCAATAGAAAATAATGCACTAACGCTTAAACAAGTGACAGACGTTATTGAAGGTAGGCGTGTTTTGGGACCAGAAGATGATATTATTGCGGTTAAAAATGCTTTTGAAGTTTATAAAACATTGGACAAATTAAATCCCTTTTCTATTAGCGATTTAACTACTGCTCACGGTGTTATGATGAAGGGACTTGTTGAGGAAGCAGGTCAAATTAGAACTTCACCCGTTGGTGTTATTAACCAAAATGGCGAAGTAATACACGTTGCTCCACCTTCAAGTATGGTAAACGGTTTAGTGAATCAACTTTTTGATTGGGTAAGCGAGAGCAAGGCTCAAATGCTTATAAAGTCAAGTGTGTACCATTATGAGTTTGAATTTATTCACCCTTTTAGAGATGGCAACGGAAGAATGGGTAGGCTTTGGCAAACGGCACTACTTGCTATTTGGAAGCCTATATTTAAGTGGATACCTATTGAAAGTATTATTAAAGATAACCAAGAAGATTATTATAATGCAATTACGCTTTCAACATCTGAAGGTAAATCAAACAGGTTTATCGTGTTTATGCTTGGTGTTATTAAGTCTGCTCTTAACGATATTATTAAAGATACTAGAAATCATTATAATCATATAAATAACCAAATTACGGCACTAATGGCTGTTATAGAAAGTTATCCAATGTCGCTTACTGAACTTATGGAAAAGGTTGGCTTAAAGTCAAGAGATACTTTCCGTAAGAATTATATAATTCCAGCATTAGAAGCAGGTTTAATTGGTATTACAGAACCAGAAAAACCAAAAAGCAAAAACCAAAGATATTTTAAGATATAAACAAATGACAAACCGTCAAGTCTTAATTTTTGAACTCATATACAAATGTATAAGCAAAATAAAATTTTTAGTAGAGTAATAAAATTTTAAAGTCCTTAAAATTAATAAATATTATTGACAAATGATGTGTCTTTTTGTTATAATTACGGTGCTATTATTTTAATAGGTGCACCATATTACTATAAGGAGGAAAAAACTATGCAATATCGTAAACCAGCTATCATCAATGCTGATACAGTCCGTTCTGCTGTTTGTGGCGGTGGCCCAAGCGGAAGACCTTGCAGCAAGAGAGCTTAATGTAGTTTCAAGGTAGGAGGGGGTACAGTAAACACTGTATCCCCTTTTCAGTTTTTTACTACTATGGTATTTGTTAAAGTGGAGTATGAAAAATGTATTTTAAGTTGAATGAAAAGATTTTATTTAGGAAATATAGTACATACGGATATCTTGCCGATAATTCATTGTTTGGTTATCGATTTTTAAATGATTCAACGCCAGAACTTGAAGAAAAATTTGTGTCAGAAAGTGCAGCTGTAATGTTAGAAATGCTTGGACGAACTCCACAACATATTGATGACATAGTAAATAAACTTCTTCATGTCTTTATAGGTGTAGAAAAAGATGAACTAAAACAAGATGTCTCTGATTTTTTTATACAATTGTGTCAGGAAGGCTATTTAAATTATGGGGAGACCATTAAGGATTGTGATGATTTCAAAACTGAGTTGAAAGAAGATTTTATACAATCAAAAGAGAACATTGTTGTTGAAAACTGTTCAGATAAAACTTTTGGCGAGAATGATTTTCTAAGGAGTATTCATATCGAGGTAGCTAGCGAATGCAATGAAAGATGCGTTCATTGTTACATTCCGCATGAATGTAAAGATACATTTATTGATTCTAATTTGTTTTATAAAATTATCGAAGAAGGCAGGGATATGAATATTATTCATGTTACGCTTTCTGGTGGTGAGCCATTATTACATAAGGATATTTTAAAATTTTTAAAAAGATGTCGTGAGTTAGATTTAGCGGTGAATATACTCACAAATCTAACTTTATTAAATGATAGTATTTTAGAAGAAATGAAATTAAATCCTTTTCTTTCTGTTCAAACTTCTTTGTACTCAATGTCTGCAGAAATTCATGACTCAATAACAAAAGTAAAAGGAAGTTTCGAAAAAACGAAAAATGCTATATTAAAGTTAATTAATGCTGGTATTCCTATCCAAATATCATGCCCTGTAATGAAACAAAATAAGGACACCTTTCAAGAGGTAATTTCTTGGGGAAAATCAAAAAATATTGCAGTTGTTTTTGACTATGTTATATTTGCATCTTTTGATCAATCTAATAGGAATTTAGTTAATAGATTAGATATAAAAGATATTGAAAATGTGTTTGAAAAACAATTATCGGATGAATATGTTAATGCTTTAATAGAAACTGAAAAAGAAAAGTGTGCATTAACTAGTGAAGATCCAATATGTTCAATTTGCCGATATTATTTTTGTGTAGCGGCTAATGGAGATGTTTTCCCTTGTATTGGGTGGCAAGGCAATGTTGTTGGAAATCTTAACAATTTAAAATTAAAAGATATTTGGGAAAATTCAACAGAAATAAATAGACTTAGGAAAATAAAAAGAGCTAGTTTTCCTAAGTGTTTGAAATGTGAAAATAGGGGTTTTTGTACCGTGTGCATGATGAGCAATTTTAATGAAAATGGAGATATTTTCAAAATAAATGATTATCATTGCAAAGTTGCTGCTATGATGCGTACAAAAATCGAAAAAATCAGATATAAATCAAAAAAGAGTTAAAAATATGGAAAAAATCATAATAAAAAATGCTTATGAAAACAATTTAAAACATATTGACTTGGAAATCCCATTAAATGCTTTTACGTGTGTTACTGGTTGCTCTGGTTGTGGAAAATCCTCTTTGGTTTTCGATACAATTTATGCTGAAAGCCAACGTGGTTTTTTAGAAGGAATGACAGGAAATTTGTATGGACAGAAGTTAATGAACAAGCCTAAGGTAGATTTAATAGAAAATCTTAGACCCGCGTTGAATATTTCTCAAAACTATTATAATGTTAATCCTCGTTCTACAGTTGGAACTATTACCGAAATTTCATATTATCTAAGGTCTTTATTTTCAATTATTAATAATGTTCCTGAAAACATTTTTTCCTCAAATAATCCCAAAAGTTTTTGCCCTAACTGTTATGGTTTAGGAATAGAAACTATTGTATCAGAGGATCTTTTAATTCCTGATCGCGAGAAACGACTAGTTGACGGTGCTATTCTATTTTTTAAAGGACCTGCTGATAGCAAAGAGGAAAACACGTTAAAAGCTTTATGTGAATTATATGGTATAGATATTCACAAGAAAATTTCTGATTTAACCAAAGAAGAGTTAAATTTATTACTATATTCAAACGAAAAAGTTAAATATAAGTTATCCTATCGAGAAGGAAAAAGAAAAAAACAACACTATATATACCTTCAAGGAGCAATTGCAACCATTAATGAAAAATTAAAAAGCATGGATATATCTTCATCTACTATGTTTTCAAAATACATGGAAGATGTTACTTGTCATGTTTGCAATGGATCTAAGCTAGCTCCTAGTATACTTTTATACAAAGTTGATGGGTTAAGCTATGATGAAGTTGAAAGTTTAGAATTAAACGATCTTTTTAATTGGTTAATAAATTTTGATTATCATAAAATTGATCAATCAAAAAACGCATTGGTCTCGCAACTAATTGAAAGTATGACACATAAAATTAAGTCATTAATAAGCTTAAATGTTGGATATTTAAGCTTAAATAGAACAATCCCTACATTATCTGGAGGGGAACGTCAAAGAGTTCGTATAGCCAATCAACTAAACTGTTCATTGAAAGGAATAACGTATATACTTGATGAGCCTTGCAAAGGGTTACATTATCGAGATATTGGTAGTGTAATTGATTCAACTAGAGATCTTATTAATAAGGGTAATACTGTAATAGCAATTGAACATAACAAACAATTTATCTCCTCTGCTGATAATCTGATTGAATTAGGACCTGTGGGTGGACCAGAAGGCGGCTATCTTATTTATTCTGGTAAGAATACAAGAAAAAATGAATATAACATTTCTTTCAAACCACAGATAGAACATTCAAAGTTTTTTGAACTAAAAAACATTTGTTTCAGAAATATCAAAAAGCAAGGTGTAAAAATTCCAATCGGTGGAATTACTTGTATAACAGGTGTTTCGGGTTCTGGTAAATCATCTCTTGCTTCAGTTGTTTCTAAATGTTTTAGTCGTAAAAACAATACCTATTGTGAGGAATTTATAGGAGCATCTTCAATAAAAAGAATATTAGAAGTTAATCAATCGCCAATAGGAAAAACACCAAGATCCACTGTGGTTTCGTACTTGGAAATATTTGATGAAATTCGTAATATATTTGCTCAAACACCAACAGCTAAAAAATTAAAATGTACAGCGACAATGTTTAGCATGAACGTTAAAGGTGGCAGATGTGAATGTTGCCAAGGAACAGGACTTCAAAAAATAGAATTAAATTACTTACCTAACTCATATATTTTATGCCCCGAATGTGGAGGAAAGCGTTATAGTGATAAAATTTTATCTGTAAAATATCGCAATAAAAACATTCAAGAAGTTTTAGATTTACCTATTTTTGACATTGTTGAATTGTTCTCTGAAAACAAGAAAATTTATTCAGTTTTAACAAGTATGATAGAATTGGGTTTAGGATATTTGAAACTTGGACAAATGTCAATGAATTTATCTGGTGGTGAAGCTCAAAGAATAAAATTAGCTAAAGCTCTGGGTGTTTCTTCCAGTGGAAACAATTTATATATTTTAGATGAACCAACATCTGGGCTAAACGATTTAGATATTGCTCGTTTTGAGTCTATATTAAAAAAATTACAAAACAATAATGAAACAATTATTATAATTGAGCATAATATAGAATTTATTGCTAGAATGTCTGATTGGTTGATAGATTTTGGTCTTTATGGCGGACATGTTGGTGGCAATATTATCGCACAAGGTTCTCCAAGAGAAGTTTTTAATAATAAAGAGTCTTCATTATACGGATTATAAAGGATAAAGCTATGTTTAAGCATAAAATAAAACAGTGCACAATAACACTTACAAGAAATTGCAACTTGCGTTGTTTTTTTTGTTATGCCAAAAAAACCTCATATGTTCCACATGAATTTATCCCTTTTGATGATGTTAAACAGATAATTGATTTTTGCGAACAAGCAAAACTAAAATATGTTGTTTTAACTGGTGGGGAACCAACCTTATATCCTCAAATTAAGGAAGCTATAAAATACATAAAGAATAAAAAACATAAAATGTTAGCTACAATAGCTACAAATGGCTTATGCTTTAATGATTATACATTTTGTCAAGATATGATTAACTCTGGTTTGGACTACATTGACATTTCATTAAAAGGATGGGATGATATTTCTTTTAATGAAGTAACTGGTTGCAATTCTTTTTCACAACAGTTAGCGGCAATTAAAAACTTGTCAATGTTTAATATTGATTTTACCTGCTCTATGGTAATTACACCATACAACGTTTATTCTTATTGCGATGCTATTGAAAAAGCTGCTACAAATGGTGCTAAAAATTTTTCATTCACTTTTGTAATAGACAATGAGTTTAGCGATACTCTAGATGAGGAATATTTGAAAAAAAATAATCCATTTGAATTAGTAAATGCTTTTTTGTCTCAAAAAGATAGACTTGATAGTATTACTAATGGCGAGTGGTGGATTGAATATAGTTTTCCGCTTTGCGTATACACTTCAGATCAGTTAATATTACTTAAAAACAAATTAGCTGCTCCATGCCAAATCTATTATAAAAATGGAGTTACCTTAGATTCTAAAAAGAATCTCATACCTTGTAGTATGAATATTGATACCAAATTGGGACAATTTGGCATAGACTTCTCCTCATATAAAGAGTTTATAAAGTTATCTAAAAAGAACCCATACAAACAAACTATTAGCCAGTTAAATGAATTACCTTCTACACAGTGCAAATCATGTAAACATTTAAAAATCTGTCGTGGAGGTTGTACTTTCTTTTGGAAACATTGTTCCTTTGATTCATTTAAAAAAATTAAAGAAAATTATGAGGAACATACCACATGACAGGAAGGTTAAAAAAAATAGAAATAAAATCTTGCCAAAAAGATGCCAAATCATATAGATTCAGTTTAACATTTTCCACTAAAAACGACTTTTATTTTAATAATGAGTGCGTTGTTATTCTAAAAAATCCATCAACAACCTTACTAGGTGAAATTGAAAATCAAGAAAAAACGCAAACAAAACACATAAACTATAATGAAAAACAATTTAATGGTTTTGATATTACTACGCAACACGTAATTAAACTTTTTGAATTAGATCCAATTTTTAAGGGTTGTGATGGATTAACTATATTAAACTTAATTCCTTTATATGATGTAAAACCTAATAATATACAAAAAGATATAAGTAAAGAGATAGATGCTGAAAATAAATCAATTATAAAAGAAAAACTAGGTAACGCAAAGATAGCCTTATTAGCTTGGGGTAGTTTTGATGCTCTTAGTAATAATGCAAGTAGAATTTTTGATAAACACAAAAATAATATTATTGAAAAAATTAAAGAATGTCCCAATCTCCGTCTATACGAAGTTAGACCCAGTGTTTGCCCCATAGATATTAAAAATATTGCAAGCACTAAGCCATGGCATCCACAAGTTTGGTTTTTTAATAAATTAAACGATTAAGGAAAATAAATAAGACACGCATAATAATTGATAGATGTCAATTAATAATACTTAATAAATAATTATATCAAGTAGTTTATTAATATTAGTGTAATTTAAAGCAACTAAGCTATAAATCCTATTGTAAAGGTTGACATTAATACATAGATTTTTATATCTTAGTGGTTTTACTTTAACCAGCAAAAGGAAAAAACTATGGAAACAAAACGAATATTAGATAAGTTAAATAACGAGCAACAATTAGCCGTTAAAGAAACGGAAGGTTATATTCGGGTTGTTGCAGGTGCAGGAAGCGGAAAAACAAGGGTGCTGACTCACCGATACGTGTATATAGCAAAGGCTTTGGGCGTGCCAACCGAACATATACTTTCGGTGACCTTTACTAACAAGGCGGCGAACGTTATGAAAAAGCGAATTCGGGACTTTATACCCGATGAAGACGGCGGCTATATTGGCACGTTCCATAGTATTTGCCGAAAGATTTTATCTTTTGATATACATAGACTTAATTACCCGAAAAACTTTAAGATTTTAGACGTTGAAGACCAAAAGGAATTACTGCGTGAGATATATGAAAAGAACGGGTTAAAACTCAAAAACAACTCTTTCTCTAACGTTCTAAACCGAATAGACGTGTATAAATACGACCTTAAATATATACCCGAACTTATATCAACAGACCACGTTAAAACCTTTTCTAACCTTAACGTAGAGAATAAGGCTTCAACCGATTTCATCATAAACGAATACTTAAAATCACAAAGAAAGAATTTCTATTTAGACTTTGCAGACCTTGTTAACTTTACCTTATACTTATTTAAAACAGATAAAGAGTTTAACGAAAAGTGGAGCAACCATTTCGAATATATACAAGTGGATGAGTTCCAAGACGTTTCCCCCGAACAGTATGAGTTAGTATCGCTTCTTTCAAAGAATAACGGCAATTTATTTATCGTTGGAGACCCCGACCAAACTATATACTCATTTCGTGGTGCAGACGTTAATATCTTCCTGGATTTTGATAAGACGTTTAAGAACGTTAAAACTATTATACTTGATACTAACTATCGTTCTACACCCCAAATTCTAAATGCAAGTAATTCGCTTATTGGCAAGAACTCAAAGCGAATTAAAAAGCAATTAAAACCCGTTAAGAATAACGGTTTAAGCGTTGAATATCACCACGCCAAAACAAGAAAAGACGAGTGCGATTATATTGCAAAGCAAATTGCAGAAATAGTAAAACGAGGTGGCTCTTTGAGCGACTGCGCCGTGCTTTATAGAAACAACAATAATTCCCGTGCGATAGAAGAAGCGTTGATTAGAAACAAACTTTCATACGTCATATTTAGTGGGTTTGCTTTCTATAAACGAAAGGAAATAAAAGACGTTATTGCTTATCTTGAAATGGCAGAAACTACTGACGACGTTTCGTTCTTGCGGACAGTCAACGTGCCTACTCGTGGCATAGGAAAAACAAGGCTTGCATATCTTCGTGAGGAAGCCGAAGCATACGGCGTTTCGCTTTACACGGCGTTAAAGAACAATCGCTTTAACGCTCTATTTACGGGCACGGGTGCAAACGAATATATAGAACTGATTGAGAGCATAAAAGACCTTAAAGAAAATTATTCCATAAACGATTTGCTCGATTATATTCTCAAAGAAACGGGTTATGAAAAAATGCTTATGGAAGATGGCGACCAAGAAAGGCTTGATAACGTAGCCGAACTTAAAGACTCAATCCGTGAGTTTGAAACGGAAGCCAAAGAAAAGGTTTTGCTTTCTGATTACTTAAACAACGTTGCACTAATTACAAGTGCAGATAGGAACGATAAAACCGATTGCGTTAAAATGATGACTGTTCATACTGCAAAAGGTTTAGAATTTAAGAACGTGTTTGTATGCCAACTAAACGAAGGAATATTCCCTTCTTCTCAAACAAACACGCTTGAAGAAATGGAAGAAGAACGAAGGCTTATGTACGTTGCAATGACACGTGCGGAAGAAAGACTTGTACTTACTGATTGCGAAATGAATTCAAGCGGTCAAATGCAACTTGCTCCGTCAAGATTTATCTTTGATATAGATGAAAGTTCGTTTAAGAAAACGGGGGTAATAAGCACTGACTATATCGAATGGGCAAAGTCTTACGTGAACAAACTTAACCCAAAAACCGCCACACCAACGTTAAATGCAAAATATAGCGTTGGCGACACTGTTATACACGAGATTTTGGGGCGAGGAACTATCGAAAGAATTGTAGATGGCGCATATAGAGTTCGCTTTGATGAAAACAAGGTGCGTACTATCTCTTTTAAGGTGGAACTTAAAAAAGTAAGCGAGAAGGAAATGGACGTCCCAAACAATCTCAACGCTTATGCAAGATATGTTTACGACAGGGAGTTTAATTCTACTGAAAAGCAGAGAGAGCGTGCAGATTTTATACTCAAATCTAACGTGGATATAGAAAGAAAACTTGAAGATTTATCATATAACCCCTTTTCAAAGCGTGATATAGTCAAGTACATAATAGAAAACGGAATGCTTTTAGAAAACGTGTTCTACCCCGATAGAATGCTTGACGAACAAGGCAATGATTTTAGAGATTTTATTGAGTCAGATAACAACTTCTATTTTTGTGGGATAGAAACGCTTTTAGAAGAGATTGACGTTAATACTATTAAGAACACCGAAACGAAAAAGTTAATCGAAAAGTGTACCCGTGCAGTAGAAATGTGGAGCGTTCTTAACGACTTATACTGTGCTCTACCTGCCAACGAAGATTGTGATATGGACGACTTTGAAAACTTTTACGACTTGGCTCTAAACCATATTATTGCTTGTGGAGAATACTACTTCAAAAGGTCTAAATCTTCAAAAAATTACTATATAGAAGAACAAAACAAGTATTTAATAGAAACACTTTGCGAAGCCTTAAACCCTTATCAAGCAATGAGTTTTAAGGAATATTGTCAAAATACAATGGAAAGAAGACAAGGAGAATAAAAATGGATATACAAGAGTTATGGGATAAATATTTTGAAATATACAAGACTGAAGACTATAATAGTATTAAAAATTGTTTGGATGAACTTGTTAAATTCGGCGAATTCGATGCGTTTTCTCTTATTGGCGACATGTATGCTCATGGTGAAGGGGTTGAACAATCTTCTGAAAAAGCACTCGAATATTATAATTTGGCACTTAAAAACGGTTGTTTAAAAGCACATTGCCACATTGCTCATTTATATTATTACGGCTTGGATATCGAAAGAGACTATAAAAAGGCGTTTGAAACATACAAGATTGCCTCTGAAAATAATATACATATCGGATATTATAGAATGGCTTGTATGTACTTAAATGGCGATTACGTTGAAAAGAATTATTTTAAGGCATTTGAAAATGCACAAACAGCAAGGAAAATGGGGCTTGAAAAAGCAAATAAAATTATTCATAAAATAGAAGGCTTAAAACTTGCTTATGAAAATGCCGAAATTTCTCGTGTACTATTACAAAGTAAATTATCTATTGGATATGTCGACGCTTCTAACATTTTTGAATGGCTTTTAGAAAAGGAATATATAGATAAAGACGGAAAGACTATCATAAGCAAAGAAGAATACGAAAAATTGTTTAAGGAAATTTGAGTTTGTATAAGAATTTATTGGGGCAGTTTTGAGGCAGTCGCAAAGTTTATTTGCAGCAGTTTTGCAGCACCTAAATAAAAGTGGAAATAATTTGCAGCGTAATTGTAGCGCAACAAAAACAGCGATTAAATTTATTTTTTGGTAGGAAAATAGAAAAGTAAATGTGCAAATAGACAAATTGTTCTATAAAGAAAAAGTGACAATATATAAAATCGCTAGTAAAAAACTAGCGATTTTATTAAATTACAGCTGAAAATATTTTTAGACATTGATGGTTTGAAAACTGTAAATTTTAAGTTTTTAATTAAAAATTTTATTAAAAATGGATTAAAATAGGCTTAAGAAACTAATAAAAAATAGCCATAAAAATACTGATAATTTTACTTAAAATTTGTACAATTTGGGTTCGATTCCCGTAGGGGTCACCATCAACTTTTGTTGGTGCTTTTCTTTTGTTATTTTTATAATACATAAATCCATCGGTTCGGTTTTGCCATTTGTTTATCTATTATAAAAAACTTTATGTTGTAATGCGTAATTTCTCTAATGTAAATTAATTTTAAGTATTGAAAAAATTTCTAAATGTGATATAATTTTATTAAAGAAAAATAAAATAATATTAAACTAAACTTAGGGGAAATTACAATGAAGATACAATTTTTAGGTGCAGCACATGAAGTGACAGGCTCTTGTACACTTTTAGAAGTGGGTGAAACTAAATATTTAGTTGATTGTGGTATGGAACAAGGCATAGACGTTTTTGAAAATGTGCCCATTCCTGTAGAAGCATCTAAAATCGACGCTGTGTTTTTAACACACGCACATATTGACCATTCTGGCATGCTTCCAAAGTTATATAAAGATGGTTTTCGTGGCAAAATTTATGCAACGAGAGAAACTTGCAATTTGTGTAACATTATGCTTAGAGATTCAGCGCATATTCAAGAATTAGAAGCAAGTTGGCAAAAACGCAAATCTGACAGGGCAGGTGTAACCACAAAAGAACCTGTATATACCTTAAAAGATGCGTTAGGTGCAATTTCACTCTTTAGACCTGTAGAATATGGCGAAATTATTCAAATAGGTTGGGGTACAGAACTTAGGTTTACTGACGTTGGACATTTGCTTGGCTCTGCTTGTATTGAAATTTGGCTTACAGAAGGTGAAGAAAGGCGTAAAATAGTATTTTCTGGTGACGTTGGGAATACTAATCAACCGATTATAAATGACCCTAAAATCGTTGAAGAAACCGATTATTTAGTTATTGAATCTACTTATGGCAATCGCAATCATAAAGAGTCAGATTCTGGAGACGTGATAGTCGAATTTGCAAAATGTATTCAAAGGACATTTAATAGGGGTGGAAACGTAATAATACCATCATTTGCAGTTGGGAGAACGCAAGAACTTTTATATGCTATTAGAAAAATAAAAGATAGTGGCATGATAAAAGGACATAAGAACTTTGCAGTTTATGTTGATAGTCCACTTGCCGTTGAAGCGACAAGTATATTCTTGCAATGTGATAGTTCTTGCTTAGATGAAGAAACTTATGAATTAGTAAAACAAGGAATCAACCCAATTTGGTTTGATGGACTAAGTTTATCCGTTTCGACACAAGAATCTATTGCAATTACCACCGATAAAATGCCAAAGATTGTAATTGCGGCAAGTGGTATGTGTGAAGCAGGAAGAATTAGGCATCACTTAAAACACAATTTATGGAAAAAAGAAAACACAATTTTATTTGTTGGTTATCAAGCAGAAAATTCTCTCGGTAGGCTATTACAACAAGGCGTAAAGGAAGTTAAACTCTTTGGTGATAGTGTTATGGTTAGGGCTGAGATAGCGACATTGCATGGCACATCTGGTCACGCCGACCAAAATGGGCTTTTAAGGTGGCTTGAAGGCTTTAAGAATAAACCAAAAAAGGTATTTGTTAATCATGGTGATGATTCGAGTTGTACTGACTTTTGTAATTTGTTAATTTCAAAAGGGTATGATGCCGAAGCACCATATAGTGGCACGGAATACGATTTAATCCAAAACAAAATGACTATTTACGCAGATAGTAAGCGTATCGATAGAGCAAAATTACTTAAAGGCTCAGCAAGAGCAAGGGCAGTTCATAACGACTTAATTGATGCAGTAAATGATTTGATGAAACTTGCAGACAGCAAAAAAGCAAGTGCAAACAATGACAATGCAAAATTAACAGCACAAATTCGTGCTTTAATCGACAAATGGAAATAAAAGAGCACATACAATAAGGCATAATCTTATTGTATTCGACAAAACTTAATATAAAAGTTTTAATCCTATAGCCTATCATATAATGGCGCTATAGGATTTTTTTATTTGCCAAAAAATAATGTTAAGAAAAAACTTTTGTTGGCCAAGATATTTAACTTTAAGTGTGAATATAAATAATAATGTGGCAAAAACTGAATAAGGGGGCAAAAAATGAAATTATTAGACCTAATTAAAGGAATAAAAGTAAATAAGATTATTGGAAAGCAAGACTTAAACATTAAAGACTTAACTTGTGATAGCAACAAAGTTATGCAGGGAAGTTTGTTTTTTTGTATCAATGGCAAAGATTTTGATGGGCATGATTACGCTAAAGAAGCGCAAATGTATGGAGGAGTTGCCATTGTGTGCGAAAAAGAGTTAGAGACATCTCTAACACAAATAGTTGTTGAAAATACAAGGATTGCAATGAGCCAAATTGCCTCTAATTTTTATTTAAATGTAGATAAAAAAATGAAACTAATTGCCGTTGTTGGAACAAACGGAAAAACAACAACGTCGCATCTAATTTATAGCATTCTGCAAAGTGCAGGGGTAAAGTGTGGGCTTATAGGGACTCTTGGCACATATTATTTAGATAAATATATAGAGCCAACACTTACAACGCCAGACCCTATAGAATTATATAAAATTTTACATGAAATGTATCAAAATGGGGTAAAAACTGCAGTTATGGAAGTTTCTGCACACGCAATATTTTTAAATAAAGTTTGTGCAATTAAATTCTTTTCGGCTGTATTTACAAACTTTAGTCAAGACCATTTAGACTTTTTTGAAAGTTTAGAAACATATAAACAGGCAAAACTAAACTTTTTTACTCAAAATGAAATTAAATATATAGTTACTAATAGCGATGATAAGGTGGGAAGAGAAATCTTAAAAATAAGACAAGATGCCATAACCTATGGTATGGATAACCCAGCAGACGTTTTTGCAATAAACATATCTTGTAAGGAAAAATCGACTTCATTTTATATCAACTTGTTTGATTATGTAGAACAAGTTAAACTTAATATGCTAGGATTTTTTAACGTGTATAATGCGCTTGCTAGCACTTGCGTGTGTTCGTTATTTGGTATTAAAAGTGATAAGATAATAAAAGGTTTAACGCAGTTTAATGGTGTTGCAGGAAGGCTAGAAAAGGTATATAGTGGCGAATTTGATGTGGTGATAGACTATGCGCATACACCAGATGGGCTAAATAAAACTTTGCTTGCATTAAGACCTTTTGTTAATAATAGGCTTATATGTGTGTTTGGGTGTGGTGGAAATAGAGACAAGTCAAAACGCAAAATCATGGGAGAAATAAGTGGTTCTTTGGCTGATTTTACAATTATCACATCAGATAATCCAAGGTATGAAGAGCCTATGGAAATAATAGGTCAAATAGAAGAAGGGGTTAGGAATAAGAGCAAGCATTATCTTATGATTGAAGATAGGGAAAATGCAATAAAACATGCCTTAAGCATTGGAACTCGTGGAGACATTATTTTGATTGCTGGAAAGGGTAGCGAAAAATATCAAGAAATTCTTGGCATAAAAAGAATATATAATGACAAAGATACGGTTAATGAAAACTTAAGGAGCATGGGGCTTTGAAAAGAATAGTTTTAGCAGTAATTTGCTCGCTTTTTTTAACTATAATAAGTGGGATTTTTGCCCTGCCGATTTTAAAAAAACTAAAGGTCGGGCAACCCATTTTACATTATGTTGAAACGCATAAACAAAAAAGTGGAACACCAACAATGGGTGGTCTATTTTTTATATTGCCATCGGCTATAATTTTTATCATTTTTGGTGGATTAAAAAACAGGTTATCATGGGTATGTTTAAGCATTGGACTTGCTTATTTAATAGTAGGATTTTTAGATGATTATATAAAAATTAAATTCAAGAAAAACGAAGGATTAAAGCCGTATCAAAAAATTATATTCCAAATCGCAATTGCCATTATGGCAGGGGTATATGGCTATAAAAATGGTTTTTCTGTCTTTTATGTGCCGTTTGCAATGACAGAAGTTAATGTTGGAATCTTTGCTATTCCTATTATCACAATAATATTTTTAGCAATAACAAATAGTGTAAATTTAACCGATGGTTTAGATGGACTAGCAGGACAAGTTAGTCTAATTTATTTTATATTTTTAATTATTCTCATAACCGTTCAATACCAAGCATCAAGAATTATTTATATTAGTTTAGAGCAGTATCACGAACTATTATTGCTTTCAGCAAGCTTAATTGGTGGAATTATGGGATTTTTATTCTTTAATATGAGCAAGGCAAAAGTTTTTATGGGTGATACAGGCTCGCTATCACTTGGTGGATTTATAGGTGCTATCAGCATTTTTTCATTAAACTCATTTTTTATTCCTATATTAGGAATAATGTTCGCCATATCAAGCATATCGGTAATTATACAGGTGCTTTATTTCAAAAAAACAAAGAAAAGAGTTTTTTTAATGGCACCACTTCATCATCATTTTCAGTTGAAAGGCTATACGGAAACGCAAATAGGGTACACATATGCCTTAATTACAGCCGTCTTTGGTATGCTTGCCGTTTTGCCATATTTATAAGGAGTTAAATGTACATAAAAAATCAAAAATTTCTAGTGCTTGGTGTGTCAAAAAGTGGGTTTGCTGTTGCAAACTATATTTTGTCAAATGGTGGAAGATGTTTTCTTTATGAAGAATTAAGTAGTGAAAAAATAGATAGTGCAATAAGCGAGTTAATAGACTTAGGTGCAGTTAGGGTAAATAAAGATAACATAGACAACATATTGCCAAACATAGATGTTGTAGTTGTGAGTCCAGGTGTACCTATAAACCATCATGTAGCCGTAAAATCAAAAAGTTTAGGTAAGCGTATAATTGGCGAATTAGAGTTTGGATATTTACAATTTTTGCCTACAATTGTTGGCATAACGGGAACAAACGGAAAAACAACAACGGCAACGCTTATCGATGCAATTCTTATAGAAAGTGGTGCAAAATCTATGCTAGTTGGAAATGTTGGCGTGCCACTTACAAATAAAGTTTGTGATGCTGATAGTGATAGTATTTGTGTGACAGAAGTTTCAAGTTTTCAATTAGAAACAACAAGTTCGTTTTGCCCACATATATCTTGCATATTAAACATTGCTCCAGACCATTTAGAAAGGCATTACACTATGGAGAACTATATATTCCTTAAAAAGCGAATTTTTAAAAATCAAAAAGAAAGCGAATATGTCATATTAAATTACGATGATGAAACTGTTAGAAATTTTAGTAGTGAAGTAAAGGCTAAAATCAAATACATTTCACTAAAAGGAAAAATTGAAGGCGCATATAGGTTTGAAGATAAACTTTACTATAACGATGAGTTTATAATCAGTCAAGAAAGTCTTGCCTTAAAGGGCGAACATAATGTATATAACACTTTGTTTGCTATTTGCACTTGCAAACTATTGGGTGTAGATAATCAGTCTATAGTCAGTGCTTTAATGGGGTTTAAGGGTGTTAAACATCGTATGGAACTAATTGCAAGCATTGGTGGTGTTGATTATTATAATGATTCAAAAGCGACAAATACAGCATCAACTATAACTGCAGTTGAAAACATAAAAAAGCCAACAATTTTAATTTTGGGTGGAAGTGATAAGGGAGAAAACTATAAAGAACTATTTGAAACAATAAAGACAAGTTCGGTTAGGCATGTAATAATAATGGGTGCAACAAGGCTTAAAATGTTTGAAAGCGCAGTAAATGTTGGCTATACCAATATAACTTTGACTTATGACTTTACAACGGCTGTAAAGATTGCAAAACTAATCGCTACTGACGGCGAGTGTGTGCTTTTAAGCCCTGCATGTGCAAGTTTTGATAGTTTTTCAAGTTTTGAAGAAAGAGGGGATAGGTTTAGACAATTAGTTCAAGAGGTTTAAGTGAAAGATTTAACAAGGTCAAAAGAAAGTAAGGGCGACTATATGCTTTTAATCGCAGTCGTTTTGCTCTCGATAATAGGCACGATTTTTATATATTCGGCAAGTAATTATTCGGCACAAAAAACTTATAACGATAGTTTTTATTTTGTAAAAAAACAAGTAATTGGCATTTTGCTTGGCACAATTGTAATGGTGCTAACAGCCATTTATGACTATAATAAACTTAAAAAGTTTACTCCGTACATATCTGTCATTTCGTTTGTGCTTCTTGCTTTAGTATTCGTGCCAAAAATTGGCGTGGAAAACTATGGTGCAAAAAGGTGGATAGGTATTGGTGGAATAACCCTTCAACCATCTGAAGTTGCCAAATTTTCGCTTATACTTTTTTGTGCAACTTATGTAAGCAAAAACCCAGAAAAAACCAAAACATTTCTTGGTATTTTACCCGTTCTAATAATGGGTGGGGCAACTTGCCTTTTAATTATTATAGAACCCAACATGTCCATCACGGTTTGTGTTGCACTTTTAATGATAACTATGCTTTTTTGTGCAGGTATGAAAATTAAGCATTTTTTCTATTTGATAATTCCTGCTGTTTTAGGTGGCGTTTTATTAATTCTTGCCGAGCCTTATAGATTAAATAGGCTTATGGCATTTATAAATCCTTGGTCAAATCCTAAAGGCGAAGGATATCAACTTCTGCAGTCACTTTATGCGCTTGGCTCAGGTGGTTGGTTTGGAGTAGGACTATTTAATTCTAGGCAAAAATACTCCTTTTTGCCATTTGCTGAATCTGATTTTATACTTTCTGTAATAGGAGAAGAAATAGGTTTTATTGGGCTATTTTTCTTTTTTGCGTTGCTCTTTTTTATAGTATATCGTGGACTGAAAATAGCGTCTAGGTCAAAAAACATTTTTGGCTACATTTTGGCTGTTGGAATAACGATGATTTTTGGGATACAAACACTTGTAAATGCACTTGTTGTTACAGGAAGTATTCCACCTACAGGCTTGCCACTTCCATTAGTTTCAAGTGGAAATACTTCGATAATAATTTTTATGGCTGAAATGGGTATATTATTTAATATTTCTAAACAAGGTTCATTAACTTTTTAAACAATTTTTCCATAAAATAAAATATCACTACTCTTGGGAGAATTTTATGGAAAAATACTTGATAAACGGTGGCAGAAAATTAAGTGGAAAGATAACTATTCAAAGTGCAAAAAATTCGGTTTTGCCAATTATGGCAGGTGCATTACTAACAGATGAACAAGTGGTAATAAAAAATTGTCCTAAGATAAAAGATGTTATCTCAATGCTTAATATCTTGTCTTACATAGGTTGTAAATGGCAGTTTGAAGGGGATAACTTAATAATAAATTCTTTAACGGCTGACAAGTATGTAGTGCCAAAAGAACTTGCAAACGAATTGCGTTCATCTATCTTTATGTTAGGTGCGCTTATTTGTCGTTTTAAAAAAGCAAAAATTTATGCACCAGGTGGGTGCAATATAGGATTAAGACCAATCGATTTACATATAAAATCACTTAAAAAGTTGGGCGTTAATGTTAGTGAATTTCAAGGACAAATATTTTGCTCGGCTTGTAATTTGGTTGGAAATAATATATATTTAGATTTTCCATCAGTTGGGGCAACTGAAAATATAATTCTTGCATCAGTTTTAGCAAAAGGCAAAACGCAAATATTTAATTCGGCAAAAGAGCCAGAAATTGTTGACCTTATGAACTATCTAAATTCAATGGGTGCAAAAATTTATGGGGCAGGTACTTCCACTATTTTAATAGAAGGCGTTGACAGATTGCACGGCACAGAATACACGCCTATTCCTGATAGAATAGAGTGTGGCACTTTTTTGCTTGCAACGGCAATAACGGGTGGTGAAATCGAAATTCATAACTGCAATGCAAAAAATATTTCAGTTTTAATACATAAACTTTGCGATAACACTTGTAAAATTACTACAAATAATGATATAATATATTTAAAAAATAAATTAGTGTCAAAATCTTTTTCATTTTCGACCGGACCATACCCATTATTTCCAACCGATTTGCAGGCGCAAACAATGGCATTGCTTTCGGTAAGCAGTGGAAAATCAGTTGTTGTAGAAAATGTGTTTGAAAAAAGGTTTAGCCATGTTTCATCGCTTGTCGATATGGGCGCAAACATTTCAGTAAAAGGAAGGCGAGCATATGTTAGTGGTGTTAATAGGCTAAGCGGTACACAAGTTTATGCAAGCGATTTAAGGGGTGGAGCAGCGCTCGTTCTTGCAGGGCTAAATGCTGAAGGGCAAACGATAGTAAACAATATCTCGCATATAGAGCGTGGATATTTTGAATTTGAAAAGAAATTAAGTTCTCTTGGTGCAGACATTAAAAAGATTTAGTAGTAAAGGAAATTTAGCATTATGACAGCAAAGAAAAATTTAGCAAAAATAATAGCCATAGCATTTGCTTTTGTGGTGCTTTTGGCATGTTTTGGAATATTTACTGTTGCAAAAATTGATGTTAGTTATGCCGTTTCTAGTTATGATGTTCATACTGCAGAGTCCATTTTAAGTAAATATAAGGGCAAAAACATTTTATTTTTAAATGAACAAGATGTTATAGACGACTTAAAGTCTATGACCTACCTTGAAGTTCAAAGTGTAGAAAAGAAATATCCAAACGTATTAAGTGTAAATATAACCGAGCGTAGAGAAACTTATAAAATTACAGTTAATAACACCACGTATATTCTAGATGAAAATGGCGTTGCGCTAAACGATAGTGGCGAGATAAGACAAGGTGGAAATGTTATTGATTTAGAATTTATTACATTTAGAAATAATCCTAATTTAACGTCTAAAATTGAAGTGACAGACGTTGTTTTAGGGCAAAAAATAAGAACTACAAGTGATGAAACTGTTTTCAAATCACTTGAAATTGCAAAACAATTTGGCTTGTTTGACTGCATTAAAAGTGTTACGATAGAAGATTGTTCTGGTGGAGAATACGATGTAAGTTTTGAAACTCATACCGGCGTTAAGATTTATATCGTTGACATTTTAGTTGATGGCGAAATAAAAGGACAAGTTGGTTTTGAAGCCTATAACACTAAAGCAAACGATTATCAAAAAAAGTTTGGGCTTTTAGAAACAAGGTATGCAAAAGAAAATGGCGTTAACAAACTTGTCGTTGACCACACTTATGACCAAATTGATGCTGATAATAGAAACGACTATAGATTATACGAACAAATAATTTAAGAGTTTATAAAAGGTGAAAGATGCAAAAGAAACATGTTGCGATTATAGATGTAGGCTCATCTAAAGTAACTGCCGTTGTTGGTGAAAGGGGCGTAAATAAGACATTTATTATCAAAAGTAAATATTCTTTTGATTATGATGGTTTTTCTGACGGTGTATTTTTTGATGAACTAAAATTAAAAAAAGAATTATTTTCGCTTGCTGACCACTTGCTTAAAGGCACTTATGGAAAGATTGACACAGTGTATGTGGGTGTTCCAGGTGACTTTACTAAGGTGTTTATAAGAGATGGACAACTTTCTTTTTCTAAAAAGAAAAGGATAACGGATGAAGATGTTGATGCGCTATTTGATTCGGCTTTCGTTATGTCTTCAACAAAGCATACGCTTATAAATCGTTCAGCAATAGTTTATGAACTAGACGATTTTAGAAGGCTTGCAAATCCTGTTGGAGCAAATAGTGAAATACTTAGTGGTAAACTTTCTTTTATAGTTTGCAGTAACTATTTTATCGACATCGTAAAACAAACCTTGTTAAATGCTGGATTTTCAGCAGTTGAGTGCGTTTCAAGTGCGCTTGCTCAAGCCCTATATTTAGTGGAAGCAGAAACAAGAGATAGAATTGCGATTATTGCTGATGTTGGATATATAACATCAACGTTTAGCATTATTCAAGGCGATGGAATTTTATTCCAAAAAGCATTTAATTTTGGTGGTGGATATATCACGGCAGGGCTTGTAGAACGATTTGCAGTCGATTTTGATATCGCTGAAAGATTAAAAAGAAAAGTTAATTTAAGTGCTATTTGTTCTGGTGGTAGTTTTGATGTTTTAGACGGTGAAAATGGTGAATATTACCCAATAAACGATGTAAAAGATAGCGTTAAGAAAAGTCTTGATATTTTGTGCGAAAATCTTGCAATTGCATTTGAAGAATCGGGCTATGTTATACCAGATTATGTTCCATTATTTATTACAGGTGGTGGAATAACTTATCTAAGGGGCGCTAAAGAACATGTTTCAAATAGACTTGGAATGGCTGTTGAAGTTCTTGGACCAAAAGTTCCACTAATGGACAAGCCTATTGAATCAACTGTGCTTTCGCTTTTAGATTTAGCATTGGAGCAAAATAAATAATAAATATAGATGCATAGAAGATATGCGATTACCATAAATAAGGAGATTTTTATATGTACGGACAATACGGACAAGAAACGATGACAACTAATTCAGCAGTTATAAAAGTAATTGGTATAGGTGGCGGTGGATGTAACGCCGTAAATAGCATGATTTCTGCAAACGTATCAAGTGCAGAATTTATTGCAGTTAACACTGATAATCAAGCACTTATGCTTTCTAAGGCTAATAGATGCTTGCAAATAGGCGAAAAACTTACTAAAGGCTTGGGCGCTGGAAGTGACCCAAATGTTGGTGAAGCAGCAGCAGAAGAGTCTAAAGAAGAAATCACAGCACTTTTGCAAGGAACAGACCTATTGTTTATTGCAGCAGGTATGGGTGGTGGCACGGGTACAGGTGCAGCATCAGTTGTTGCTCGTATTGCTCGTGAACTTGGCGTTCTTACCGTTGCCGTTGTTACAAAGCCTTTCTCTTTTGAAGGAAGGGTTAGAAATGAAAATGCAAACAAAGGTATTGCAAACCTAAAGAAGTATGTTGACACGTTAGTTGTTATACCTAACGATAAATTATTGCAATTTTTACCACCACAAACAGGTATGCTCGATGCATTCAAGGTTGCAGATGATATGTTAAGACAAGGTGTTGTAAGTATCGTTGACCTTATCGCAACACCATCGCTAATTAACCTTGACTTTGCTGACGTTAACACGGTTATGAGAAATCAAGGCTTAGCACACATGGGTATCGGTAGGTCTAAAGGCGAAAATCGTATTATAGAAGCCGTTAGACAAGCCGTTTCAAGTCCACTTCTAGAAACTACAATTGAAGGTGCTAAATCAGTTATCTTAAATGTAACGAGTGGTAAGGATATTACACTTAGTGAAGTAAATGAAGCATCTATGCTTGTTCAAGGTATAATTGATGAATCTGCAAATATTATTTTTGGTACAACTGTTGATGAAAACATGGTTGATGAAGTAAAAATTACAATCATTGCAACAGGTTTTGCACCAAATAACGTTGAAAAAGAAGAAGTTAGCATTAAGCCAGCAATCAATTTTAATGATAATAATGCAAAAGTTCAAGATGATGTTCCACCACTATTAAGAGATTTTGAAAAAGCAACTGAAGAAATTGTTGAAGAAGTTGAAAATCAACCTGAAGAAGTTGTTGAACCTATCGCTTATGAAAAGGAAGAACAACCAGCAGTAGAAGTTAAAAAGGAAAGAGAACTTCCTGCATTTATGAGAAAACTCTTTAGAAAATAATACATAAAATCTAAAATAATTCCTTAAAATGAAAAAGATGGATTTTAGTCCATCTTTTTTAAAGGTTAAAAAGGCTTTTATAAAAAGGAAAGGTTATATGCGAATTAGAAGAAAAAAACACCTTGAAGAAAGGCTAAAAAATGCAAGCGACGTATTGTTAGTTCCAGAAAGGGATATTGTAAACGTTAATATTGCCGTTCAAAATAAAAAATATTACGACTTTAATCAGTTGTTTGGAAACGATAATCCTGTTGAGTTAGAGATAGGCTGTGGCAAAGGTGGGTTTATAACTCAAAAAGCACAAAAAAATCCAAACACAAACTATATTGCTGTAGAAATGCTAGAAAATATTATAGTTATGGCATGCGAACTTGCAAAGGAAAATGGATTAAAAAATATTAGATTCTTAAACACGGGCGCAGAATATTTGCCACGCTATATAAAGGAAGGCTCTATTAGTAATATTTATCTAAATTTTTCTCCACCATTTCCAAAGATAGGTAGTGAAAGTCATAGGCTCACTAGCGATAGGTTTGTTATGGCGTATAAGTCTTTTTTAGTTGATGGTGGCAAGATTTATCAAAAGACCGATGATAAAGAATTTTTTGAATATTCATTTTCAAAGTTTGTTGAGCACGGCTTTAAGGTTAGTGACATAACTAAAGAAATTCTAAGTGGCGAGATAGATAATATCAAAACCGAATATGAAAAGATGTTTGAGAAGTTAGGGATAACTGCATACGGCTTAATTGCACAAAAAAATTAAAATTAAAAATTTAACAAACGAATTGTGACATAGAATTATTTTTAAAATATGTTTATGTATGAAAAGGGTCAAAAATAGCAATTTTTGCATTATTTTTGACCCTTTTTTTAATAAAATCTACTAAGAGTAGAATTAAATTTTTAGTAAACTAAAATTAGAAATTGGGTAACTTAAAGATATATATGTATTCAAATAACTAGAGAGCGTTTTGAGTTGTAAAAAAGATGTAAATAAAGTAAAATACCATTGTGCTAAAAAGCAACAAACAAAAACGGAGCGAATTTTATGGACAAGAAAACAAAAAACAGTATAATAATATCAATGGAAGCAACATGCGACCTTAACATTGAAATAATAAAAGAAAACGATTTTAGAATTATAGACATGAACTTTATAATTGACAGCAGGGAATTTTCAACAAAAAATGATGACGTTGTATCATCTAATCTTTATGGAAATATGAGAGCAGGTGCAAAAACTTCTACAAGTCAAATAAATCAAATTGTATATGAAGAATATTTTTCTAAATTGTTAAGCGAAGGCAAAGATGTTTTGCACCTTGCTTTTTCAAGTGGTTTAAGTCAAACATGTGAATCGGCAATAAATGCTAGCGAAAATGTAAACAAAAACTTTAAGAATAAAGTTTATGTTATAGATAGTTTATGTGCGTGTGCTGGGCAAGGTTTATTTGGTTTAGTTGCAAAAAAATTCATTGATGATGGTGGAGATATAAAAAGTGCAGTTGAATATTTAGAAAAGTTAAAATTTAATATTTCACACTTGTTTTCAGTTGATAACCTAAAATACCTTGCAAATGGTGGAAGAATTAAAAAAACTTCGGCAATTGTGGGTAATGTTTTGCATATTAAACCTGTTATGAAAGCCGATAACGAAGGTAAACTTATTGTTATGCAAAAAGTTATGTCAAGAAAAAAAGCGTTAAAAGAACTTTTAAATATATATAACGAAACATACGATGACAATTATAAGTTTTGTATAATTTCGCATGCAGATTGCTTAGAAGATGCAGAGTATATAAAAGAAAATATAAAGGCACTTAAAGGAGTGGATAGCGTGATTACAAATCTTGGGCCGATAATCGGCAGTCACTCAGGGCCAGGGACTATTGCTTTCTTCTTTGTGTCTAAATTTAATAGATAAAATATTTAGTAAAACAACCCAAAAATTTGGGTTGTTTTTTTATAAAATTTTAATAGCTTTTTTAGTATGTGTTTTCAATTTTAACTTTACATATTTAAAATAATATATTATAATATTATAAAATAAAGAAAATTGGGTTTTAATTTATGAAAATTATTCATACTGCAGATTTACATCTTGATTCTAAAATAGATGGTATTCCAACAGAAAAATCAAAAATTAGGCGTGATGAAATTATAAGAACATTTGAACGCCTTGTTGATTTTGCAAAGAAAAATGATGTAAAGGCTATAATTATTGCTGGCGATATGTTCGACACGCAAAAAGTCTCTCTAAAAACAAGAGAGCGTGTTTTTGGTTGCATAAGAAATAATAAGGATATTGATTTTTTATATGCACCAGGTAATCATGACCAAACAAGCGTTATATCAACAATTTTAGACCTGCCAACTAATTTTATCGAATTTAACGACAATCTTAAAAGCGTTAGATATGGCGATATTGTTGTTTCTGGAATTTTGTTGAATTCAACTAATAAAAATATTGTGTATGATGTTTTATCGCTTAATGAAAAAGATACAAATATTGTTATCATGCATGGACAAGTGGCTGGATATAAAAGCAAAGAAGATGCCGAAATTATCAGTATTCCAAGATTAAAAGGTAAGTTTATTGACTATTTGGCACTCGGTCATATCCATAGTTATAGTGCTGAGCCAATCGATGAGCGTGGATATTATGTTTATTCTGGGTGTCTAGATGGCCGTGGCTTTGATGAACTTGGCCGTAAAGGTTTTGTTCTTTTAGATTGCGAGCAAGGCAAGGTTGAAAGTGAGTTTATAGAATTTTCTTCAAGAACCTTATATGAAAAAACTTTTGATGTAAGCGAGTACGAGTCATTTTATCAACTATCGCAAGATATAATTACTAAATTACAAGCCGAAATAGATACAAGGAGTTTAATTAAGGTAATCCTAAAAGGTCAGCACGGAGTAGATTTTTTAATCGATACATTTTCGCTTGCTTCAAGGCTAAACGAGATTTTCTTTTTCGCTAAAGTTTATGATAAAACAGAACTTAAAATCACTTTAGAAGATTATCAGTATGATAAGTCAATTAAGGGCGAGTTTGTTCGCAGTGTGTGGGAAAGTGATATGACTATAGAACAAAAAAACAAGGTTATTAAGTGTGGGCTTTCTGCATTAAAAGGGGAGGATTTTTAATATGAAACTATTAAAATGTTATGTCTCTTCTTTTGGTAAACTTAGTGACTTTAGTTACGATTTTTCTCAAGGCTTAAACACTATAAAGCAGGATAACGGCTGGGGCAAAAGCACTCTTGCAACCTTTATAAAAGCAATGTTTTATGGGTTAAACGGCTCTAAACATAGTATCGCTGAAAATGAAAGAAAAAAATATCGCCCTTGGAATAGCACCGAAAAGTTTGGTGGATATGTTGAATTCGAGTGGGGAAATAACTTTTATAAAATAGAAAGATTTTTTGGAGCAAAAGAATCAGAAGATACTGTTAGATTATTTGACACAAAAACAGGTAAGGAATTTAATAATACAGAAAATTTAGGAAAACGCATATTTGAAATTGATGAAGATGGATTTTTATCAACCACATATTTTTCACAAAAAGATTTTCAAATTAAAAGCAATTCTAGTTTAACTGCCAAGTATAATTCACTTTGTGAACTTGAAGATTCTAAAGATTATGATAATGCTATTGAAAAACTTGATAGCAAGATAAAGAAGTATAAAATCCGTGGCGATAAAGGACTTATTGCCGATACAAAGCGTGCTATCATCGATGTGGAAAATGAAATTCAAATTACCAATAAGTCAATCCAGACTTTTGGCGAAATAAAAAAAGAGATTGATGTCATGGAAAATGAAGTCAATTTGTTAGGCAAGCAAATAGAGAAAAAGACCAAAAAAGTTTCGGCTGTTGGTGAGCGTGAAGCCTTAAAATTAAAAAGAGATAACTACAATAAGTTATGTAGTGAAAGACAAGTGCTTGCAGGGCAGGTAGAAGATAGAAAAAAACTTCTTTGTGGAAATATAACAACCCAAGAAGAAGTTAATAAATATTTTACTTGCAATAACGATTTAATTACGGCAAAAACTAACATCGATATTTTAAGTAAAGATATAGAAAACTTAAAGCAAATACAATCTTCTTTTGTGCCAGCAAAAAAGCAAACGAATATACTGCTTTATGTTGCAATAATAAGTGCTCTTTTAGGGCTAGGTATGTTTTTTGTTAATTATATCGTTACAATAGCATTTATAGTTGTAGGTGCTATATTAGTAGTTGTGAACTTTGTTTCAAAAGGTAAACAAATAAATACAACTGCTACAAACTATCAAGATATAATAACAAAAAAGCAAGATGAACTAGATAAATTTATTACTCTTGAAAAAGATATTGAAACAACCATTGATAATTTTATTGCTAGATTTAATATAGGTGAATATCAAGATAGATTTACTGCCTTAAACACAATTTTGTCCTTGAGTGACGAATATGAAAAACTTAGGGTAAAACTTGAAGAAATTGAAAAGTATATTAAAGATTATGACGGCGAAAAATACAAGTTTATGAATTTAGATGATAATGCCGAAAACTTAACCGACCTAAGAAACTCGCTAAATAAATTGCAGGCAAACTACAATGACTTTTCAACTCGTTTGGCAAGCAAAAGGGCAAGTTTAGTTTATCACCAAAATCTTGCAAGTAATATAGTTGAATTAGAAAGCACAAAAGCTGAACTTGAACAAAAACTTAAAGCATATAAAGAAGAGTTTGATGTTTATTCGGTTACGCTAGAACTCTTAAAAAAGGCAGATGAAAACTTAAAAGTTAGGTATAGAGCACCACTTCAAGAAAGTTTAGATAAGTACGTTGCTAAGATTTCAAGTAGCGATATGAAGGCGCAAATTGACATTGACTTAAACGTATCAATTGTGGAAAAAGGTGGGGAAAAGGACACCGATTTTTATAGCAAAGGCTATCAAAACTTAATTGAAATTTGCAAAAGATTCGCTCTAACCGACGTTTTGTTTAAGGGTGAAAAGCCATTTATAATTTTAGACGACCCATTTTATAACCTTGATGAAATAAAAGTTAAAAATGCTATAGATTTAATTAAAAAGTTGAGCAAGGAATATCAAATAATATATTTTATATGCCACTCAAGTAGGGGAAGCGATGAAATATAAACTTAATTTTGAACTTGTGCCAGATGGATGTTGGAAGAGCAATCTTAGAAATATCTTGTCTAAAAAAGCGTGGGATTTTTTGAAAGCCGATGCTAAAGAAAGGGCAGGTGGAAAGTGTGCTATTTGTGGAAGACAAACTAAATTTCTTGATGCGCACGAAGTTTGGGAATACGATGATAAAAATGGCGTGCAAAAGTTGACCGATATAATTGCCGTTTGCAGAGATTGCCATAGCGTTATTCATATAGGTTTTACTCAACTTAAAGGCAATGCTGAGCGTGCCGAAAATCACTTTATGGCTGTCAATAAATGTTCGTATGTAGATATGCGAAAGGCTATGGGCGAAGCCAATTTAGAGCATCAAAGATTAAATAAGGTCAGCGAGTGGTCGCTTGACATTTCATATCTAAATAAGTATATAAAATAACGAAAAAGGGCAATATTTGTCCTTTTTTGCATTTAAAAAAGTTGCATAAATTTTTACCATGTGATAAAATCTAACTTGTAAAAAAATTGAGGCAGAAAAAATGGAAATTATAGACGCACACGCACATATTTATCCAGCAAAAATAGCAGAAAAGGCAACAAACGCTATTGGTGAATTTTATGATATAAAAATGCAAATGCCAGCAGGCACAACCGACCAATTATTAGAAGATGGCAAAAGAGCTGGTATAACCAAGTTTGTTGTTCACTCTTGTGCAACAAAAGCAAGTCAAGTTCGTGCAATCAATGAGTTTGTAAAAAGCGAAATCGATAAACACGATAACTTTATCGGCTTTATGACCCTTCATCAAGATATGACCGAACAAGAAGTTTATGATGAAGTTGAGTGGTGCATTAAAAATGGATTTAAGGGCATAAAGCTTCATCCTGACTTTCAAAAGTTTTATATCGATGATGAAAATGCTGAAAAGTTTTATAGAGTGGTTGGGGATAGGCTTCCTATTCTTTTTCATACAGGGGATAATAGATACGAGTTTTCTAAACCACATAGGCTTACCAAAATGGCACAAAAATATAAAAATGTTAATTTTATCGGTGCACACTTCGGTGGTTATAGATGTTGGGATGATGCTGAGCTATATAAAGGCTTAGATAATGTATATTTTGACACATGTTCATCGCTTATGTTTATAGATAAAAACAAGGCTAAATCCATTATAGATAGGCTTGGGCATGAAAGGTTTTTCTTTGGAACAGATTTTCCTATGTGGGATGCTGTGGGCGAGATAGAAAGGTTTGAAAAACTTGACCTTTCTTCAAGTCAAAAAGAAGATATTTATGCTAACAATATTAAAAAATTATTAAATATTAAATAGTGATATAAAATACTTGACAAAACAAAATGTCTAGAGTATAATAACCAAAAAAATATTAAACACTATGACGGAAACAGGTGTTAAATTGTGGATTAGAGAGTTGACGGTTGGTGCAAGTCAATCGAGCGATTTTACACTACTCATTCTCGAGTGGAAACGGCGAAAATACAAAAGTAATCGTTTACGGAAGTCCCCGTTAAAGCAAAAGAGTGGTTGCAAAAATTTTGCAACAATTCGGGTGGCACCACGGTCAAAAATCGTCCCTAACTTTTTAGTTAGGGTTTTTTGTTTATTTTTAACAAAAATATGCGAAAAAAGGCGTGTCAAATATGCCAATTGCTTGACTGAATTTTTAATTTTATATATAATATATATAATTACTAAAATTTTAGTCATGGGAACAGATAATATGTGCGATATTTCTCAACTTGTTTGAGTAGTGCTTTTTATCAAAAACATTTCCAAAAAAACGATTAAGTTGTTCACTAGTTGTTTACGGATGCCTCGTTAAAGCAAAAGAGTGGTTGCAAAAGTTTGCAACAATTCGGGTGGTACCACGGTGAAAATCGTCCCTGACTGTTTTAGTCAGGGATTTTTATTTTAGTAATTAAACATTTGGAGAATTTATATGAAAAGAATTTATGTTTCAGACATCACACTTAAGGCTATTTGCGAGCAAGATTTTTCTTTAACTTTTAGAGAAAAGCTTGGCGTTGCAGAAAAACTTGACATGCTTAAAATGGATGCGATTGAACTTCCAACACTAAAGAGCGATAAAGAGTGTGAAATTATTTATAGAACGATTGCTGAATCATTAAAAAATACAGTTGTTAAGGTTTCAGTTGGCACAACTGATGCCGAGTTTAACCTTGCATTAAATTGCATAAAAAATGCAAATAAATCATGCTTACAGGTAATTTTGCCTGTTTCGACTGCACAAATGGAATATTTTTATCATTTAAAAGCACCAGCAATGCTAGAAAAAATTGCAGTCCTTGTTAAAAAGGCTAGCGAAGCAAGTGCTGATGTTGAGTTTGTCGCACTTGATGTTTTCCGTGCCGATATAGACTTTGTTAAAGAGTGCATCTCTATTGCACAAGAAAATGGTGCTAAAACCATCACTCTTTGCGATGGAGAAGGCTCAGCAGTTCCAAGCGAATACGAAAACTTGCTTAAGGCTGTTAGACCAATTTGCAGTGCAAAACTTTATGTAGAAACAAAGAACAATTTATCAATGGCAGGCGCATCGGCAGTAGTTGCAATTAAGGCTGGGGCTGATGGCGTTAAAACATCTGCTTTTGGAAGTTATTTAAGTACTGCACTCTTTGCTGAAATTATTCGTGAAAAGAAGTTCGATTTAGATTGTGAATGTGCTATTGATATTTGCAATGCTAAATCTACAATAAACGCTATTAGCGATATTATTCTTAATAAGCAAATTGTTGTTGAAAACAATATAGAAGCAGGTATTATAAATAGCAATGCATCAATGTCAGAAATTTCAACCCTTATTAAACAACTCGGTTATGAAATTTCGGATAGTGACGTTGGAAGTGTTTATGAAGAATTCAAAAGGCTTACAGCAAAAAAAGAAGTTATAGATACCAAAGAACTAGAAGCCATTGTTGCAAGCACAGCAATGCAAGTTCCATCTACATATCATCTTGTAAACTATGTTGTAAATAGTGGAAACATTATTCCTGCAACTGCAAATATTACTTTAGAAAAAGATGGCCAAAAATTTACAGGTGTTTCAACAGGCGATGGTCCTATCGATGCAGCATTTCATGCGATAGAACAAATTATAGGCCACCACTATGAACTTGATGATTTCCAAGTTCACGCTGTAACAAAAGGCAGAGGCGCAGTTGGCTCATCAATAATTCGTCTCCGTGCAGATGGTAAGTTATATCCAGGTAACGGCGTTTCAACCGATATCGTAGGTGCGTGTATCCGTGCTTATATAAATGCGTTAAATAAGATTGTTTACGAGGAAAACTAATATGAAATTTTCCTTTTCTGATAAAATTGTAAATAGTAATAGTTTTATCGACCTTTGCAATATTGCTAAAAGTTATGGATATGATGGCATAGAAATAAGCGATGCAGAGATTGAAAAAGACTTACATATAGATAGTATATTTCGTTCATCAGTAACTGCTGATGCAAAAAGAAAGTTGGTTAATAGGCATATTTCTTTGCCTGCTATTTGTTATCCAAAACAAATAACCGAAAAAACTGATAGCAAAGAAATTGTTAAGTGTGTTGAATATGCATCTTTGGCATCAGTTGCTAATGTCATTATCACTTTTGAAAAGTTAATAAAAGCATGCTCGGTTAAAAAGATACTTTCGCCAGCAATAGAACTTGCTGAAAAAAGTGGCGTAAATATTTTAATCGAAACAAGTGGCGAACTTGCTAATACTCAAAAAGTTCTTGATATAATCAGTGATTTAGGCTCAGCAAACGTAAAAGTTTGTTGGAATATAAGAGAAACATTTTTCGTGGCAGGTGAACAAGCCGACAAAACTATTCAAACATTGGGTGCTTATATCGGCTATGTTAGAATTGGTGATAAAAAGCAAGACAAAAATGTGCTTATAGGCGAAGGCGAACTTCCTGTTAAAGACTTTATGAACGCATTAAAGTCACTTAATTATGATGGCTTTGTATGTGTGATGGATAGCGATGAAATTTGTTCTGCAGATATACTTTTAACTCATTTCAAGAGTTATATGTCATCAAAGACAGAGAAAGAAGTAAAGGAAATTTACTATAATCGTCCTAAAACAGGCACATATCCTTGGAAAAAGTATGATGTTTTAGACTTAACTTTTTCTGATGTGCTTGATACAATGGCAAATACATATCCAGACCAATTAGCGTTTAAGTATACAACGCTTGACTATATTAGAACATACTCTGAGTTTAGAGAAGATGTCGATAGGGTTGCTGCTGCGCTTATTTCTTTGGGCGTTAAAGCAGGTCACCACGTTGCAATTTGGGCAACAAACGTTCCTGAGTGGTTTTTAACATTTTGGGCAACGGTAAAAATCGGCGCAGTTTTGGTAACTGTAAATACAGCCTACAAAATTCACGAAGCCGAATATCTTTTAAGACAATCTGATACTCATACTCTAGTTATGATTGAAAGTTGCAAAGATTCTAACTATAAGAGCATTATGGAAGAACTTTGCCCAGAACTAAAGGATACGCAAAAAGGTCAACCTTTATATTCTAAAAAACTTCCATTTTTACGCAATGTCATATCTGTTGGCTTTGAAATGGATGGATGTTTAGAGTGGAATGAGTTTGTTAGTCGCTCTAAGTTCGTTCCTAATGAAGAAGTTAGAAGAAGGGCATCAAATGTTTGTCCTGATGACGTTTGTAATATGCAATATACTTCTGGAACAACGGGCTTTCCAAAAGGCGTAATGTTAACTCATAGAAATATTGTTAATAATGGTAAAATCATAGGCGATAGAATGGATTTATCAACAGCCGAAAGAATGATGATACAAGTTCCAATGTTCCACTGCTTCGGCATGGTTTTATCAATGACAAGCATGATGACTCACGGTGGCACGCTTTGTCCAATGCCATATTTTTCACCAAAATCATCACTCGCTTGTATAAACGACGAAAAAATTACTTGCTTTAACGGCGTTCCAACAATGTTTATAGCAATGTTTAACCACTCTGATTTTGCCAAAACTGACTTTTCTCATATAAGAACAGGTATTATGGCAGGCGCTAACTGTCCACCAGAACTTATGAGAAGGGCAGCAAAAGAAATGAATATGACCGAAATAATCAGTGTTTATGGTCAAACTGAAGCATCTCCGGGTTGTACGATGGGCGAAGTTAATGAGGACTTAGACCACAGGGTTGAAACTGTCGGAAGTGCTTTCCCAGGTGTGGAGTGTAAGATTATAAATCCAGAAACAGGCGAAGAACTTCCTGATGGAGAAAATGGCGAATTTGTTGCTCGTGGATATAACATTATGAAAGGCTATTATAAAATGCCAAAAGCAACCGAGCAAACTATTGATGCTGAAGGTTGGTTACATAGTGGAGATATTTGTTGCAGAACTCCTGATGGATATTATAAGGTTACAGGTAGACTTAAAGATATGATTATTCGTGGTGGCGAAAATCTTTATCCAAGAGAAATTGAAGAGTTCTATCTAACAAACGATAAGGTTAAAGACGTTCAAGTTGTTGGCGTTCCAGACCAAAGATATGGCGAAGAAGCATGTGCTTATATTATCCTTAAAAAAGGACAAACGGCAACCGAAGAAGATATGCGAGAATATGGAAATTCAAACATGGCAAAACATAAAGTTCCAAGATATTTTATTTTTGTTGAAGAATTCCCAATGAACGCAGCAGGCAAAATATTAAAGTATAAAATGCGTGAAGACGCAATAGAAAAATTAAAAATCAATAAATAATGCAAAGAGGTGACATTATGCAAGAAATAAAAATCGTAAAAGCAAAAACATTAAAAGAAAAACCAGATTCAACAAATCTCGGTTTTGGTAAGTATTTTACCGACCACATGTTTGTGATGGAATACACAGAAGGCAAGGGTTGGGAAAATGCAAGAATAGTTCCTTTTGATTATATTCCTATTCATCCAGCATCTACAGTATTGCATTATGGTGCAGAAATTTTTGAAGGTATGAAGGCTTATAAAACAAAAGATGGTTTCCAAATGTTTAGACCACTTGAAAACATTAGAAGAATGAACGATTCTGCTGAAAGATTATGCCTTCCTGCACTTCCAGAAGAATTTACATTAAAGGCATTAAAAGAACTTATCAGTTTAGATTATTCTTGGATTCCAGAAAAAGAAGGAACATCATTATATATCCGTCCATTTATGTTTGGTAATGATGAATCTTTAGGTGTTCACGCAGTTCATAGAGCAACTTTCGTTGTTATTCTTTCACCTGTAGGCAATTACTATGCAGAAGGTCTTAATCCTGTTAAAATCAGCATTGAAAGCGAAGATGTTAGAGCAGTTCGTGGTGGCACAGGTTATGCTAAATGTGGTGGTAACTATGCTGCAAGTATGAGAGCTGGTAAAAGAGCTGCTGCTAAAGGCTTCTCTCAAGTTCTCTGGCTTGATGGCGTTGAAAGAAAATACATCGAAGAAGTTGGCGCAATGAACGTTATGTTCAAAATCAATGGCGAAATTATTACACCAATGCTCACAGGTTCAGTTCTCCCAGGTATTACAAGAAAATCTTGTATCGAAATTTTAAGAGAATGGGGTTATAAAGTAACAGAAAGGCTAATTTCTGTTGATGAACTTATCGGTGCTGCTAAAGACGGCACATTAGAAGAAGCTTGGGGAACAGGTACAGCTGCTGTAATTTCACCAATCGGACACCTTGTATATCAAGACATTGACCACATTGTTGCTGATAATAAGATTGGCGAACTTGCTCAAAGACTTTACAACGAACTTACAGGTATTCAATGGGGTAGAGTTGAAGACAAGCGTGGTTGGTGCGTTAAGGTTGAAAAATAATGTTTGACAAGCGAATAACCTTATTTATGGGGCATTATGGCAGTGGCAAAACCTTTATTTCGGTAAACTATGCTATTGCCCTTGCTAAAATGGGCAAAAAAGTCAGTATTTATGACCTAGATATTGTAAACCCATATTTTAGAACGATAGACGCTAAAAAAACACTTGAAAAAGAAAATGTTGAACTAGTTGTTTCGCCTTATGCTCAAACAAACGTAGATTTACCGGCAATGAACGCAAAAGCATATCAAATGCTTGACGATAAATCTCGCTATGCCGTTGCTGACATCGGTGGCGATGATAGGGGTGCGCTTGCACTCGGTAGGTTTTATGAGCGTATTCAGGAAGAAAATAATTATGACTCACTTTTCGTTATCAATAAATATCGCCCTGAAACACGAGATTTAGAGGGTGCTATTGAGATAATGAACGAAATTGAGTATGCTAGCAAAATAAAGTTTACAGGTATTGTAAGCAATTCTAACTTAGGCAAAGAAACGACGGTAGAAACAATTTTAAGTGGCGTTGAGTTTGCAAAAGAACTAGCAAGCAAGATAAATTTACCACTCAAATTCACAGGGGTACTAAAGAGCCTTGCTAGTGATGAAAGAATTAAGAAAATTAAAGAAATTTTACCAATTGACCCAATAAAATACGGCGATTGGATATAAAGGAGAAACTATGGCAAAAGTAAGTTTTGATGAAGAGCGTTGCAAAGGCTGTGGACTATGCGAAATTGCTTGTCCTAAGCAAATAATTGCTCTTGCAAAAGAAAAAATTAACGCAAAAGGTTATCACCCAGCACAAATA
>JAZNAX010000047.1:0-7238 GCA_045586765.1 Christensenellaceae bacterium
AGTGCACGAAAAGGGGATTTTTGGCGAGCCTGCAGTAAAAATAGAAGGGGGCAAAATTCATGCTCCCGGTGCTATAGACTGCAAGGGAGGAATTGCTATTGCTTTGCTTGCCATGAAAGCACTTTATGAAAACGGCTTTGATAAGCACGTTAGGCTTGTTTTAACTTCTGATGAAGAAATTTCTCTTGAACTCGGTGGTGCAGAAGAAATTGAGTTTTTTGAGCAAAGTGCATTAGGTTTTCCTTGTGTAATCAACTGCGAAACGGCAGTGGGTGACCAAGTTGTTGTTTCAAGAAAGGGCATATTAACATACCAATTAGATATAAAAGGGGTCGGTGGGCATTCAGGAGAACATTATTTTGCATGCAAAAACGCCATTTTAGAAGCAGCACATAAAATTGTTGCATTGCACCAAAAAAGCGTGGTTGGTGGAACTACTTATAGTTGCAATGTTATTAGTGGTGGAAAGGTGACTAACGTTATTGCAGATTCATGCAGTGTGTCGGTTGATGTTAGAATTGTCACGATGGATGAAAAAGACAAAGCAAAAGAGTTTGTTTATGAGATTGCAAACACAGAGTTTGTTAAAGGAACGAGTTGTGATGTAAAACTATTGAATGAAAGACCGCCAATGGAGAAAAACGATAAAACTATGGCACTTTTTGAAAAACTCAAAAAAGTTTGCCACGATAACGACTTAGGAACGCTTACTCCTTTAGAGTCTGGTGGTGGCTCAGATGCAGCATTTACACAACTTGCAGGAATTCCAACAATTTGTGGTATGGGTGGAAGTGGAGAGTTTTTTCACACAACAAAAGAATATATAAATATCGATTCAATCCCACTTCGTGCAAAAATCTTATCGGCTTTTTGTATTAGCGAGAATTAAAAACTAACTAAAACAATTAAAACGGATGCTTTACTTAAAAAAGAAAGCATCCGTTCTTGTTTTATATATAAGTATTAAAAATTAGTGTTTTGTGGTGTGATTATTTTACATTTTGTGCTTGCAATTTTTTCAACGTATTCGATAGGTGGGGTCTTTTCGGTGATTAAATAATCAATTTCATCAAAGGAAAAGTCCTTGCATAAAAACACCTTATTAAACTTTGTGCTATCGCAAAGTACTGCAACTTTATGTGAGTTTTTGCGCATTTGTTGTTTGATTTTAGCCTGTTCAATACTTGCTTCGGTAAATCCACTGTTTAGGTCGATGCCAGAGCAAGAAATAAGCGATATATCTGCGTGTATTCTTGAAATATAGTCAATAGTGTCAGAGCCGATAATAGAATTTGAATGATTGTGCACTTGTCCACCTGCTATATATATTTTAATGTTATTAGTCTGTGAAAGAAGGAGTGCATTTCTAAGTCCGATAGTCGTTACGGACAAATATTGCAAGTTGTTAAGTAAGGGAATAGTGAGCCCTGTTGTTGAACTTGAATCCAAAAAGATAGAATCGCCATTTTTAACGAGTTTAACGGCAAGGTTAGCAATTGTCTTTTTTGCAACGATATTTTCTTGCTCTCTAAGAGCAAACGCCGATTCTTCGGTTGTCGACTTAAAAGGCATAGCACCACCATGTGAACGCTTAATAAGTCCTTGTCTTTCCATTTGTCTAAGGTCACGCCTAATGGTTGCACCACTTACATATAACTCTTTTGCAAGCTCTTCAACCGTTGCAGAATTATTTCTGCTCAAAATGTCCAAAATTTCTTCTTGTCTTTCAAGTGCAAGCATAATTTCCCCCTTAAAAACGCCAAAATAGGTGTTTTTTAATAAAAATCGTGTTCATTTGTTTTCATTTGTGCTTATATCTTATCATAAAAATTATCTTTTTGCAAGTTATTTACAAGGGGATGCAAAAATAATTATATATGATATAATTAATATGAGATAAAAACGAAATGTAAAAGGAGACATTTAATCATGAAGACAAAAGCAGTTAGACTTTATGGAGAAAGCGATTTAAGGCTTGAAGAATTTGAATTGCCTGAAATCAAAGACAATGAAATTTTAGCAAAAGTTGTTTCAGACAGCATTTGTATGTCAAGTTATAAGGCAGCAATTCAAGGTGCAAACCACAAAAGAGTTCCAAACGATGTGGCAACAAACCCAATCATCATTGGTCACGAATTCTGTGGTGACATCGTTAAGGTTGGTGCTAAATGGCAACACCTATTTAAAGAAGGCATGAAGTTTGGTATTCAACCAGCAATCAGCTTAAAAGAAAACCCATACATCGCACCTGGATATTCATATTCAAACATCGGTGGCGATGCAACATATATCGTAATTCCAAACGAAGTAATGGAACAAGATTGCCTTATCCCTTATGAAGGCGAAAGTTACTTTAAGGCATCACTTGCTGAACCAATGTCTTGCATCATTGCAGGCTATCACGAAAACTTCCGTAACAACTACGAATCACACAGTCACGAAATGGGCATTAAAGAAGGTGGCGCTGTTGCAATTCTCGCTGGTGTTGGTCCTATGGGACTTGGCGCTGTTGACTATGGTATTCACTGCGACAGAAAACCATCACTCATGGTTGTTACTGATATCGACCAAGCAAGACTTGATAGAGCAGCAAAACTTTTAACAGTTGAAGATGCTGCTAAAAACGGCGTTAAACTCGTTTACGTTAACACAGCAACTCTTGAAGACCCAGTTGCTTATATGAAAGAATTAAATGGTGGCAAAGGTTTTGACGACGTATTCGTTTATGCACCTGTTACAGCACTCGTTGAACAAGGCGATGCACTTCTCGGCGAAAAGGGATGTTTGAACTTCTTTGCAGGCCCAACAAAAACAGACTTCTCAGCAAAAGTTAACTTCTACGACGTTCACTACACATTCCATAGAATCACAGGTACATCAGGTGGTAACACAGATGACTTAAGAGAAGCATTAAAGCTCGCTGGCGAAGGCAGAATCGACCCATCAATTATGATTTCACACGTTGGTGGTCTTGACAGTGCTATTGAAACAACATTAAATCTTCCAAACATCAAGGGCGCAAAGAAACTTGTATATACACACATTTCAATGCCTATGACAGCAATCGCTGACTTTAAGGAATTAGGAAAAACTGATAAGTTCTTTGCTGACTTAGATGAAATTTGTGAAAGAAACAATGGTATCTGGTCTGATGAAGCAGAAAAATACGTTTTAGCAAACGCTAAGAAAATTTAAGTTAAAAAATAAACATTTATATAAAGGAGTAAAATTATGGCAAATCCAATTACAATGCCAAAAGCAGGCATTACTGTTGAAAGTTGTATTTTAACAGAATGGAAAGTAAAAGTTGGCGACAGTGTTAAGGTTGGCGACATTCTTGCTACTTATGAAACAGACAAATCTTCTTTTGACTTAACAGCAGAAGTAGAAGGCGAAGTTTTAGCACTTTTCTGCGAAGAAGGTGATGAAGTTCCTGTTCTTACAAATATCGCAGTTGTTGGCGCTAAGGGGGAAGATGTTTCAGCATTTGCACCAAACGGCGCACCAGCAGCTGAAGTTAAAGAAGTTAAGGTGGAAGCACCTGCTCAAGCACCTGCAAGTGCACCAGCACCTAAAAAGGCTGTAAGCCCTAACGTTAAACCTGTTGCAATGCCAAAGGCAGGTATTACTGTTGAAAGTTGTATTTTAACAGAATGGAAAGTAAAAGTTGGCGACAACGTTAAAGTTGGCGACATCATGTTCTCTTATGAAACAGACAAATCTTCATTTGACTATCAAGCAGAAGTAGAAGGCGAAGTTTTAGCAATCTTCTGTGAAGCAGGCGATGAAGTTCCTGTTTTATCTAATGTATGCGCAGTTGGCCCACACGGTGAAGATGCTTCAGGCTTATCACCAGACGGCGCTTCAGAAGTTGTTGCTCAAGAAGTTACAGCAAGTGCTCCAGTAGCTACAACAGCAGCTGCACCAGCACCTACAGCTACAGTAAATGCTGAAGGCAAAGTTTTCGCTTCTCCAAGAGCAAAGAACTTAGCAGAAAAACTTGGCGTTGACTTAAATAGTGCAATAGCAACAGGTCCTAACGGCAGAATTATTGAAAGAGATGTTAGAGAAGCAAGCGTTAACCCTAAAGCAGTTGTTGAAGCTCCAGCTCAAGCTCCAGCAAAAGCAGAAGCTCCAGCTCAAGCTGTTCCAGCTAAGGCAAGCGATGACTTCAAGGCTTATAAAGATGAAAAGATGTCTAACATTAGAAAGGTTATTGCTAAGAACATGGTAATGAGCCTTTCAACAATGGCACAACTTACACATACAATTTCATTTGACTGCACAAACATTATGGCATTTAGAAAGATGCTTAAAGATAATGCAGAAACACTTAAACTCCCATCAATCACAATCAATAACATCATCGTATACGCTGCATCAAGAGTATTAAAGAAGCATAGAGATTTAAATGCTCATTTAATCAATGGCGATACAATGCGTTATTTTGACCACGTAAATATGGGTATTGCAACAGACACACCAAGAGGACTTTTAGTTCCAACACTTTTCGGTGCTGATACAATGACATTGTCAGAAATCGCTGTTAAGTCTAAAAAACTTTCAACAGATGCTATTGAAGGCAAACTTGCTCCAGAACTCTTAACAGGTGGTAGCTTTACTATCAGTAACGTAGGTACAATGGGCATTGAAAGCTTTACTCCTGTTGTAAACCCACCACAAACAGGTATCTTGGGTGTAAACACATTAGAAACAAGAATTAAGCTTGGCAAAGATGGTGAAATTATTCCATATACAGCAATGGCACTTTCACTTTCATACGACCACAGAGCACTTGACGGTGCACCTGCATCAAGATTCTTGAAAGACTTAAAAGACTATCTCGAAAACTTCAGCATTAACCTAATGGCTGATTCAATCTAATAAAGGAGAAAAACAAATGGAAATCTTTGATTTAATCGTAATCGGTGGTGGCCCAGGTGGATACCTTGCAGCAGAAAGAGCTGGTCACGCTGGTTTGAAAACAATGGTAATTGAAAAAAGAGCGTTTGGTGGCGTTTGCTTAAACGAAGGTTGCGTTCCAAGTAAAACTTTCCTTAACTCAGCAAAAGTTTTTGACTATGCTAACCACGCAAGTGCTTATGGCGTTAATATTGACGGAAAAGCAACTGTTGACCAAAAGTTCGTTGTTGAAAGAAAGAACGGCGTTGTTAAAATGCTCGTTTCTGGCGTCAAATCACAACTTAAGAGAAACAAAGTTGTTATGAAAGAAACAGAAGGCTTTATCGAAGGTAAGGCTGATGAAGGCTATATCATTAAGGCTGGCGAAGAAAAATTCATTGCTAAGCGCTTAATCATCGCAACAGGTTCTATGCCTGTAGTTCCACCAATCCCAGGTCTCAGAGAAAATCTCGAAGCTGGTCTCGTTATGACAAACAGAGAAGTTTTAGATTTAACAGTTATTCCTGAAAAATTAGTTGTAATCGGTGGTGGCGTTATCGGTCTTGAAATGGCAAGCTACTTCTCATCAGTAGGTTCTAAAGTTACTGTTGTTGAAATGCTTAACAAAATCGCTGGCCCAACAGAAGCTGAAATTTCTTCTATCCTTCAAAAGAGCTTAGAAAAGAAAGGCGTTGAATTCAAACTCGGCGCAAAAGTTACAGCAGTTGAAAAAGACGGCGTTGTTTATGAAAAAGACGGCAAAGTAGAAAAGGTTATGGCTGATAAAGTTCTTTGCTCAATCGGTAGAAGGGCTGTTACACAAGGTATCGGCTTAGAAAATATCGGCGTTGCTATGGATAGAGGCGCTATCATCACAGACGATATGATGAAGACAAACGTTGCTAACGTTTATGCAGTAGGCGACGTAAACGCTAAAATCATGCTTGCTCACACAGCTTATAGAGAAGCAGAAGTTGCAGTAAACAACATTATCGGCAAGAAAGACCGTATTCGTTATAACGTTATTCCATCAGTTATCTATACAAACCCAGAAGTTGGTTCTGTTGGTGAAACAGAAGAAAGTGCAAAGCAAAAGGGCTTAGACGTTAAATGTGTTTCAATCCCAATGACTTTCTCTGGTAGATACATCGCTGAAAATACAGACCTAAACGGTATTTGTAAATTAGTTATCAACAACAAGACAAACACACTTATCGGTGCACACATCATCGGTAGCTATGCAGGCGAATTCATCGTTTCTGTTTCAGCAATGGTTGACTTAGAAGTTGATATCGAAAACATTAAGAAGTTGGTGTTCCCACACCCAACAGTATGCGAAATCGTTAGAGAAGCGATTTTCCAAATCTAATTAGTTAAAAATTATAAGGAGATATAAAAATGCCAAAGAATTTAATAATTGACCCTAATTTTATAAGGGCACAAGGTAAAATTCAATTTACAGATATTCCTGTAAACGTTTACAACAAGTCTATTAAAGACGAAAAAGAAAATTTTTCTAAGCAAGATTTTGTTCGTATTTTCAACGACATCGCAATGCTTAGAGAATTTGAAAGCATGATTAACGATATCAAAATCAAAAACGAATATCAAGGCTTTAAGCACTCATACCCAGGTCCTGCACACTTGTCAATGGGACAAGAAGCAGCAGCTGTTGGTCAAGCATATATCCTTGATATGGACGATATGACTTTTGGTTCACACAGAAGCCACAGCGAAGTTTTGGCTCGTGGTCTTGCTTCAATCAATAAATTGCCAGAAGATAAACTCTATCAAATCATGAAAGACTTTATGGGTGGCGAAACACTTGCTCCTGTTGAAAAACTCAACAAGACAGGTAATGTTAAGGATTTAGCAATTGACTTCCTTCTCTATGGATTTATGAGTGAAATCTTCGCTCGTAGAACAGGTTTCCACAGAGGTATGGGTGGTTCAATGCACGTATTCTTCTTACCATTTGGTATCTATCCAAACAACGCTCTCGTTGGTGGTGCTGCTCCTGTTGCTCTTGGTGCTGCACTTTACAAAAAGGTTAACGACAAGCCAGGTATCGTTATTTCTAACGTAGGTGACGGCGCTGTTGGTTGTGGTGTTGTTTATGAATCTATGAACTTTGCTGCTATGGACCAACTTCGTCAACTTTGGGAAAAGAAAGGCGGTCTTCCAATCTTATTTAACTTCTTTAACAATGGTTATGGTATGGGTGGCCAAACAAGAGGCGAAACAATGGCTTATGATTTCCTTGCTCGTCTTGGCGCTGGTATTTCTCCAACACAACTTTATGCTGAAAGAGTTGATGGATTTAACCCACTTGCAGT
>JAZNAX010000048.1:0-8195 GCA_045586765.1 Christensenellaceae bacterium
TACTTATGAGTTTAACCCCTGAAGAACAAGAACGAAAAGCCGAGAATCAAAAACGGAATTTGCTAAATCAAAGTCTTCCTGTGATTGACAGGTCAAATCAAGGCAGCTTTAAAACACGTAGACGCTATAAAGCAGTAATGAACAGATTCTGCGGGTATTTAGGAGAGAATACCACATTGCAGAATTTTAGAAATGTTGAAGTGCGCCACGTGCGAAGTTATATTGAGCATCTTCAAATCAGCGGTTGTAAGCCCGGATATATACTCACCGAATTATCCGGCATAAAGTGGGTGCATCAGCGAATGAACCCTAAAAGGAATTTGCCCAAAAGTAATAAATGCTTTTTCGTTGCTAAGCGCCAGTTATATATAAAGGATAAATCTATTCTTCCGCATGAGTTTGATGACCTTATCAAAGTAGCACTTGATATGGGCCGTATGGATGCGGTTATTGAGGCATATATGGATAGATACTTCGGACTTCGCCACGAGGAGTTTGTAACCCTTCGTGTGCATCAAATTGAGTATGCACTTAAATATAAACAATTAAATCTTACAAACACCAAGGGTGGTAGACCGAGAGATATACCGGTCGAAACCAAAATGCAGGTGAACATTTTAAGACGAGTATTTGCATACGCTCAGAAAAACGGCAAGAGTTCTATGGATTATGTTATATGCGATAACCACACAAACAGCGTTAAAAAGAAAAGTAAATCCTTGGATAACTGGATGAACAATAATAAAAAGAAATTTATGGACCCCGAACGCACAAAGTACAAAAGCCCAGGCAAAAGACCAAGAGAACAATCGATACATTGGCATAGTCTTAGGCATTTGTTTTATCAAGAAACTAAAGAACGATACAAAGCCGAAGGCAGAATGACCGATGCACAAATTGAACGAGAGCTTTCCGAATCTATGGGACATTCTCGCAATGATGTTAATAACACTTATTCTAATGAAATTAAAAGAATCCATTAAGTTAATGTTTTCTTGAAACGAATAAATAAGATTAAGTAAAACTTTATCGTTTTTTATATCAGTGAAGGATAGGTTCAAGTTTTTGAGTAAAGAAAACAAAATACGTTCATACTATTGAGCAGAAAGGAAAATCTATGAAGAAAGATAGTAAGCTTAAACTTGAGATTACGACAAGAGAGCTTAGATTGCTTTATTATAATGAGTATCTTTTAAAGAATGGTGTTATAACAAAGCGTGAGCACGACAAGATGAATCTTGCTATAATCTCAAAATACGGAAAAAGACGACGCAATGAACTCGGCGAAATTTCGTTAGAGGAACGTCTTTCTTCCGCCCGGCACATTTAATATGTGCCCTTACATAAAATATTTAAAGCTTATTATTTTTAATTAATTTATGAAAAACAGTGAAAATTAAATTCGTTGTTATCTAGTAAAAAACAGTTTTAACAATTTCTCAATTCAATAATATGTATAACAGCAACACAATATATAGTTTTGATAAATATTCTTGATATTACTAATGAATTGTTAAAGTGCGAAAAACAATTTATGAATATGTATTTGAAATATTATTTTGATGAAAACGAAAAGATATTGAATAAATCGTTACAAAAATCAGTTGATAAATATTTGAAAAAATCTGATTTCGATTAAATATATTAATAAACGGTCATAATAGTTGTTGACAGAAAGGAGAGGCAGAATGATTGATTTGAATCAAAACACTTTAACAAGTAGGTTAGTTAGATTGATTTATTATAATAGTACGTTGCTAAAATATGGTGTAATTTCAAAACGCGAACACGATAAAATGAATTTATTAATAATTTCAAAGTATGGAACAAAGCGAAATGAACAACTAAACGCTGCTTTGCCTAAAGAAGATTATTCTGCTTCTAAGAAAGGCAAAATTAATTAGCGTAGAAATAAATGAAAAAAGATCTGCAAACTATGAACCTGGCAATTTGATGTGTATACCACATTGATTTGTCAGGTTTTTTATTTTTAAATTTTTATTTTAACTATGACAGTAGTTGTCAGGGTTAAGTTCTAAAATGTGAAAAAGAAAGGAGGGTGTGTGATTGGAAACTACCGAACGAAGAAAAGAAATAATGCGCATATTATGTCGCAGAAGGCACGAGACAATTTCAAATTTGGCGCAAGAGTTCGGAGTTTCCGCAAGAACTATTTTGCGAGATATAGAAATGCTTAGCCTCAGTGAACCGATTTATACGATGTGTGGCAGATATGGCGGAGTATATGTGATGGATAATTACTATATGAGTGGAATGTATATGACAGAAAAAGAATTATCGGTATTACATAAGCTATCTAAGTTTTCAGACGAAAAGGCAGTATGCGAACTAAACGATGAAGAAAACAGAGTACTTAAATTAATTATCTCGGAGTATACAAAATCAAAATAACGAAAGGAAATATTATATGAAAGAAATTGAGAAAGAATTATTTAAAAATTTATGCAGTTTTAAAGGAGAAATATTTGATGCAAATTTGCTTAAATATGCTACTCCTGAGGTTTTAGGACATTTATTTTTTAATCGTATGCAAGGTATTGCATACGGAATGCTTAAAAAACACGGTTTGCTAGGTCAGGTTAATCGCGAATTTAGAAATTCTCTAAAAGTAGCGTATGACCAAAATATCCAAAAAAACAATAGCTTTTTACAATGCATGCAAGAACTTGAAAATTTGCTTTCAGACAGCACCTGTAAATATGCAATGTTAAAGGGTGCGTATCTTTGCAAGGTGTATCCTAAAGGCTACAGAACCTCTAATGATATTGACTTATTGGTGCTTCCTACAGACGTTACAAAAATTGGAAACTTATTACTTGATGCAGGGTTTAAACAAGGAAATATTCGCAACGGTAGGTTTGAGCCTGCAACACGTAAGGAAATTATTGAGTCAAAAATGACACGCGGAGAAACAGTTCCCTATATTAAAGAGGTTAATCTGCCGGCGATGCAATTTTTTGAAGTGGATATTAATTTCTCGTTGGATTACAAACCTCGAGAAACGGTTCTTCTTGAGGAGATGATTAATAACACCGTTACAGTGAAACTAGATGATTTTAAGGTTAGAACTTTAAGGGCTGATGATTTTTTCATTCATTTGTGCAGTCATCTTTACAAGGAAGCTACAACACTACCATGGGTGGAAATGAAGCGAGATATGACACTATACAAGTACTGCGATATTTATATGCTTTTAAATGATGCAGATAAAGAATACATTAATTTTTTATTTGCGAGAGCAGAGCAACTCGGTATGGAAAAGGTGTGCGCATTTGCAGTGTTGCAGATGTCAGAATTGTTTAATTTTAAAAATATTTATGCGGTAGAAGTTGCAACAAAGTCCTTGAAAGGTGATAGAGATTTTATACATATAGTGCTTTCTCCAAAAGAAAAAAAGGAGTTTATATTTACAGAACGAAAAATATTAGAGCGCTTTTTTTCCGATGACAGAAGAATACTTTTAGAGGAGGTGAGAGACCATGAAATCACTTAATATGAGACCTAACACTACATCGGGATTTTTATTTACTTTTTGCGGTCTTGATGGATGTGGCAAAACCACGATGATTAAAAGAATTAAAGAGTATTTAGAAAAAGAATACAGTGTGTTTTTGACAAAGCAGCCTACAAACGCCGTGCGTGAATCTGATATTTTTAGAACCTACATGGATAATCCCAATCACGATGCTTATGATTACAGAAGCTTATCGCTTCTTGCAGCTAGCGACAGGGTTCAGCATACTAACAAGGTTATATTGCCACAAATTGAAGCAGGAGAAATCGTAATTAGTGACAGATATTTTTATTCTTGTCTTGCAAATCTTCATGCTCGTGGATATGAAAAAGATAAGTGGATTTACGAGATTGCGGAATCGATGGTTAAACCGGATGTTGCGTTCTTTCTTGATGTTCCTGTTGAAACGGCTGTAAAGCGTGTTCGACGACGTCCCGAAGAAAAGGACAGATATATTGATATGGATTTGCAGTATAAGCTTCGCGATGAATATATTAAAATTTGCAAAGCTAATAATGGTGTATTAATATCGACCGAAATGCCAAAAGAAGAATGTTATACCATAGTAAAAAAAGAAATAGAAAGGGTGATAAATAAATGAATATAGAAGAAAAGATAAAAGGTATTTTATGTGAACTTAGCGGACTTGACTCTATTGAAACTACTGCTCACTTGCAAGAAGATATTGCACTAGACAGTCTTATGATGGTAACAATGCTGGTTGAAATTGAAGAGGCATTTGATATTCAGCTTGATGAGGCGGATATGAATCCGTTTGAGCTAACTACAGTGCAAAGTGTTATAGATATGGTTAAAAAATACATTTGCGGTGATAACGATGAATAAATTTGCAGAACTTCCACTTGTCGAGCCAATGTATGGAACATATCACAGCGGTATACTTACAGCATGTATAAAAGATAATCCGACTATAAGAAATTGGTTTTTATCAAAAGCCATGATTTTGAGCTGTAATAGAAAATTCCTATCAGGCTTTACAACTCCCGAAATTCGTGTTGATGATTCTTGGCTTGACAATCCGTGCTTTGAAACCAGAAAAATATCTATGAGATTTTTAAACGGATACGTAAATCCTGTTATCAGAAACCTAATTGATGAGGGTTATTATGTTCATTATTCAGGGGTAGATGATTATTATGTAGACGGCAAAACCTTCTATAAAGAACGTCACCTTAACCACGACGGTACTATTTGCGGCTATAACCAAGCAGATAAAACTTTTTGCATTTATGCCTATGATAAGGATTGGATATATAGAAAATTCTGGACACCGCAAAAGTCTTTTAATAAGGGTAAAGATGCAATACTCAAACAGGGTTTGCCCTCATATATATGGGCAATTAAACCGAAATCCGAAAAAATTGATTTTTGGCCTAGGACAGCCCTTAAGGGTATTATTGATTACTTAGATTCAAATTATATTAAGTATCCGGAAAATGACGAAGGCAGAGTAAGGGGTATAGTTGTGCATGAGTATATTGCAAAGTACCTCGATAAGTTGTTGGATGGTTCCATTCCGTATCACAGAATGGATAGACGTGTTTTTCGTCTTATTTGGGAGCATAAAAAGGTTATGCTTGAAAGAATTAAGCAGATGGAAAAAAGTTTTCAATTAAACTGCGAAATCAGTTTTCAATACGCCTCGTTAGTTTCTGAGGCTGATACTATGCGAATGCTTTATGCCTCTCATCATATGAAACGCCGAGATTCTGTGCTTCCGATAATTAAAAAGAAACTCCTTAAATTAATGGAGGAAGAAAAAGAACTGTTAACGTTGCTTGTTGAAAAAGCAGAAAAGGAGCTTGAAAATGAAACTTTGGAAACATCTTAAAAGCAAGATGCAAAATAATCTACAACAGGAAATCTGCGAAGAAAGTGCTTCAATGACTTTTGAAGAAATAATAGTCTTTGCAGAAAATTTTTCAAAAGAATTAAAGGGTGTAAAATGCTGTGCTATTTTATGTCAATCTGAAATGGCGGCAAGTATGGCGCTGTTAAGCTGTTTTGCGGCGGGAGTGACAGCGTTACCGTTATCACAAAGATACGGTGAACTACATTGCAATAAAATTTTAGATACCATAAGTCCCGATGCGGTTATTACCGATCAGGACGGTAATTTTGAAATCATTTATATCAAAGATTCTGTTTATAAAGAGCCCGAGGTGCACCCTGCTTTAATTATGTGCACTTCGGGTACAACGGGCACGCCAAAGGGTGTAATGTTAAGCGAAAGCAATATAATATCAAACGTATCTGATATAGCTTTGTATTTTGGCATAGATAGTTCCGATACAATTTTAATTGCAAGACCGCTGTATCATTGTGCTGTCTTAACTGGAGAATTTTTAACAGCACTTGTTAAGGGAACAAAAATTAGATTTTATTCAGGTTCTTTTAATCCGATATTAATGCTAAAACTGTTAAAAGATTATAAAATTACAGTTTTTTGCGGAACACCAACTCTGCTTTCAATGATATCGCGTTTTAAAAGAAAAACCGATAAAGATTACCTTTTACATATTGCTGTCAGCGGTGAATGTATGAGCCTTGAAACAGGTTTAAATATTGCCGATGCATTTTGCAATGCGAACATTTATCATATTTATGGATTAACCGAGGCGTCACCCAGAGTGTCATTTTTGCCACCAAAAAGGTTCAAGGAAAGTGCTGACTGTGTGGGTGTACCTCTTCGTTCGGTATCTTTAAAGATTGTTGCACCAAGCGGTATGCCCGCCAAAGAAAATGAGATAGGTGTGTTATGGGTTAAGGGTGATAACGTTATGCTGGGTTATTATAACAATCCTCAAAAAACAACAGAGATTTTAAAAGACGGTTGGCTCTGCACAGGTGACCTTGCTTTGTTTAATGAGGAAGGATTGCTTAAAATCAAAGGACGCGTTGACGATTTGATTATAAGGGCTGGAATGAATATATATCCACAGGAAATTGAAAGCACATTAAAACTTGATCCTCGTGTTAAAGACGTTTTTGTGTGCGGCTATACCGACGATAAATATGGTGTACAGATAGAACTTAATATATCAGGAGACTTTTCTGATATCGCAGAAGTAAAACAGCTTTGCAGTGACGTTCTACCTACATATCAGATACCAACACGAATTAACCTTTTAGATGAAATTCTCAAAAACGGCTCGGGTAAAGTTATCAGAAAATAAAACTTTAATAACAAAGAAAGGAAATGATTTTAATGAGTACGAAATCAAGTGGCAAAAAACATTTAGATTCCCTAAAAAGTGCTGATAGAAAAGATGTGGGTTTAGACTATAAATCAGAAACAAAATGTAGTTGTTCTAACACGATAGAAACGGCTTATAATTTAATGATTGCAACATGGCGAAGAGGCTACATTTGTTGTCCTGAAGCTGAAATTTGGTATAAATTTACTCCAAAAAACACAGCTTATTATACTATCTATAGTGTGGCTCCTTTTGAAACGATAGGTTATTTATATGACTCTAATAAAAAGCAAATACGAAGCGGTCAAAATTACGGTTCGTCTATTAATTTTAAGATAGTACACTATTTAACAGCCAATGAAACCTACTATTTAAAAGTGAATACCTTGGGTAAAAATAAAGGATATTTTAATATTGCTATAATAGATACGGTCTTTGTTGAATCGGTTAGAATCAAAGATTCGGTTTTAGTGATTAACAAAGGTGAGAGTGCCGATTTAAAGGCTGAAATAGCACCGTTTTATGCTACAAACAAAAAGCTAAAATGGGAAAGCAGCAATACAAATGTGGCTACTGTCAACTCGTTTACAGGTAAAATTACAGCTGTCAATATAGGAAACGCTCGTATTACCGCCAAAAGTCAGGATGGCAATGAAAAATTCGGTTGTTGTGACATTATTGTAAATGCACCAGTCAATTCTGTTAAAATAAACACATATACACGGATAATACCTGTTGGCACCAACACTACGATTACAGCTACTGTTAATCCGTCAAATGCCAGTAATAAACTGTTATATTGGACTAGTTCTGATACAAATATTGCTACGATTGATTCTGCAACCGGATATGTCACTGCTAAAGCTGTAGGTACAGCAAAGATTTTCGTAACGGCACAGGACGGAACAGGAAAACAGGATATATGTGTATTAACTGTTATACCATTTCAGGATACAGAAACAAATGATAACTCTCAAAATATTTTTCGGGAAGAAATTCCATATTTAGCTTATGACACTTTTGAAATACATGAAAATAATCCCAGCATCAAAGACAACGGCAATACGGATTCATCGGTATTAAATAATGGTAGTAGTTATTGTTATTACTGGAAGCAATAACTATTATTTTATGTTGCGAATTCTTTGTTTTTTCTTTAGATGCAAGAAAAATAAAAATTTTCATAAAAAATTAAAAAATTTTTTAACTATGACACTAGTTGTCAGGGTTAAATTTTATAATGAGCTTGCAGCTGTAAGAAATCGGGACGCTGATTTCAAAAAAATAGTTACATTTTAAACAAAAAATAAAATTATAGGAGGAATAAAAAATGCGTACTATTTTCGGTGTTAGTTCAGCTACACCTATCTGCAAAAAGCTGAAGAACGGTTATACAATGTATGATTGGGTAAAAAGACAAAAGTGCTTTCCTGCCTTTTGTA
>JAZNAX010000049.1:0-92237 GCA_045586765.1 Christensenellaceae bacterium
TTTTTTAGGAGGATAAATATGCCTGACGGCTCCGTTCCCATACTGATTGCACTCGTTGTGCTTGTTATTTTGTCGGGATTTTTCTCATCGACAGAAACAGCGTATTCGTGTGCGAATCGTATCAAACTTCGTTCACTTGCCTCTAACGGCAACAAACGAGCAAAGCAGGTTTTAGACCTTGCAGAAACTAATTATGACAAACTTATAAGTACAATACTTATAGGCAACAACATTGTAAACATCGTTGCGACCACACTTGCAACTGTTTTGTTTGGGCTTGTCTTTAAAAATGACCCATCGACAGCAAATATAGTTTCAACCGTGGTTATGACTGTTTCTATTTTGATTTTTGGGGAAATTACACCTAAGCTCATAGCAAAATCTTTTCCAGAAAAAATGGCTATGACCTTTTATCCAATAATCAAGTTCGTGTATTATTTGCTATACATACTCAACCTAGCGTTCTCTGGTTGGAAATGGCTTATCAGCAAAATATTCCGTTTCAAAGATGACGATATCGTTACTGAAGCAGAGATTATGACAATTGTTGAAGAAGCAGAAGAAGATGGTACACTAAAAGAAGAAGAAACCGAACTTATCCGTTCTGTTATCGAGTTCGACGATTTAGAAGTTGGTGACATTTTAGTCCCTAGAGTTAATATCGTTGCAGTTGACATTTCTTCTTCTATGGATGAAATAAGAAAGGTTTTCGCTAAAGAAGGCTATTCCCGTATCCCTGTTTATAAAGATAGCATCGATACAATTATCGGTACTATTCACGAAAAGGATTTCTTTAATGCTTACCTTAACGGCAAAAAAGGCATTGACGGCATTATGCAAAATGCTTTTTATACAACCGAGCACGCTAAGATTTCCGACCTACTAAAACAACTTCAAAAGAAAAAAATTCACATTGCTGTCGTTTTAGACGAATATGGTGGAACACTTGGACTTCTAACTATGGAAGACATATTAGAAGAATTGGTTGGCGAAATTTATGATGAACACGATGAAATTATAAATTTCTTTAAGGATATCAACGAAGAAACGTGCATAGTTGATGGTAACGCACCTATCGCTGATTTTTTTGAAAAGTTTAACTTAGAAAAAGATGAATCTTTAAGTGCCAACACTCTTAGTGGTTTTATCATTGAACTTTTGGGCATTATCCCACACGCTGGATACCAATTCGATTATAAAAACTTGTCGATTGAAATTATGAAATCGACCGTTAAAAGAATTCTTCAAGTTAAGGTTACTATTAACGCTGAAGCTGAAGAACAAACAAATGAATAATTAAAAACAAACTGCTACTTAAGATTTTTTAAGTAGCAGTTATGCACTTGTAGCCCAAATGGATAGAGCATCAGATTCCGATTCTGAAGGTTATAGGTTCAAACCCTGTCAAGTGCGCCAAAAAAGGCTGTAGAAATGAGTTCTACAGCCTTTTTTTGTTTTATGCATTTGCTTTTGCAGGAATTGTTACCGTTTCAATAGTCACCTTTTTATTATCCTCGGTTTCTTTTTGGAAAAGTGTATATTCGTTTGTGCCATCAGTTATAATAAATGTTATTTTGCTATTTACGCCGTCTGCAGTAAGGATTGCCTTTATATCGATAGGCTCTTCCGTTTGATTTGTGATGGTGATGATATACTTCGCTCCTTCATTTTGCGTTGCAGGAACATAAGTATAGTCGATAACTGCCGAATCTATTTGCCTATTGGCAAAAGCAAGGTTTATGAGCGTATCACCAGCCTTCAATTCTACATTATTTGTTTCTATTATTTCAGGGAACAACTCTTCTTCTTGCCAATCGGTTGTTTCAGTTGTTTGGTTGCCCTCACTATCAGTAGTCGTTACAGTGCGCATATACAGAGTTTGTTCTTCATTGCCTTCTTTTATAACCTTTTTGGTTATAACGGTTACCGTTTGAGTTTGTTCAGTTATATTATTATCACGATAAGTCGTTTTGGTAATAGTGGTTGTTCGCACTACAGTAGTGTCGCCGGTTATAGCCGTTCCTTCTTTATCGACAAGCGAATTGTTAGAACCGACATATTGTGCCGAAAGCCCACTGCCCCCCGAATAAACAAAGGTGTTTTCATCAGTTTTGCTTATAGTAATTGTGCCAGAACCATCTTCGTTTACTGATGCAAAAGCAGAGTTTTTAGAATCTATGCCTGCTATAACATCTTCAGAATAACCACTTTCAGATTTAACCAAAATTTCAACGCCATTTGGGATAGTTGTTATTGTGGTTACTTCGGTTATTTCTTCATATTCTTTAACCCTTTCTACTTGTTGAGCGTTTGCTGCAAGGTCAAGGTAAACTAAGTATGCACCCGTTCTTCCTTGTGTAGAGCCGATAGCATATTCCCCTGCGTTTACAGGCACTTCAAAATAGAAAAGTCTGCTGTTTGCAGGGTTGTTTGATGAAACGCTTAACCACCCATCGTATTCGCTTGAATGAGTTATCCATCTGCAATCAAATACCATAGAATATCCTTCAGGTATAGTTATGGTGGTTTGCTTTTTGCCGTCTTTATCAAAAATAACTTCTACACCATCTACTAGAAAGGTATAGAAATAGTCTTTATTTGTTATTATGTTGTCATTTGCATCAAGCAATGCGTAAACCTTATAAATCTCTCTTATGTCTGTTATTTTATCGTTTTCATCACGAATAATTTGGTAAATAGAGAAGAAGGAGTTGTTGCCATTACCTTGTGTGTAATACGAGCCAGCAAAGAAGTTAATAAATCCCCTTTCATAAAGGTTAAAGTCTATGCAGTTTGTTGGCACTTGATAGTTATATTTTGTTTCATTTCTTAATGTTGCCGTAATTTCAGTAACGTTTGATTTTAAAATTGGCGCATCCATAAAGTGCAAACCATCCCACACGTTGCCACTTTGTTTTTGTATAAAAGTGCTATAGCAGTTGGTGTATTTTTGCAATTTAAGTTTTTCTGCAGTATTATCTCCAGAAGTCGTAATGCCCGTAAAAGTATCGCCTGTTTTATAGGTCATGGTAAGTGGTGAATTTGTGTTAGTCATACCACTATTTAAAGTATATCTAGAAATACGAAGGTTACTTGTAACGCCGTCTTGTTGTTGCTCTTCAAGAGTATCCCACTCTGCACCAACTATATAGCCAGTATTTGTCGCTTTAGGACGGCGCTTGCCATCTACTGTTTCTGAGATAAGTGGGAAGTATGTTAAGCCTGGCCCCGTTGATTTCAACTCTCCGTTTTCATCATAGTACGTGTTTTCTATCGAGTTGTCAATATATATTTTTTCCGTTCTTTCAACCTTAGACGCTGTGCCATTTTGGTTTGCAAGGGTGTCAAAAACTTCTACTAAAGTAAATGTTAGTCTGTTATTATTGTTATTTGTTGTTGATAATGACCAACCATTGCTATATCTCAAATAATAAGTTGTGTTATTGTTTCTTCCTGCAAGGCAAGTTAGTTGACCATTTGTAGAATTATACTGCCAAGTGCTAGCCGTAGTTGAAATCTGTAATCTAGGGTTATTTCCTGTACTAAAACCTAAATAATACGTTGTGCCATTTGTTGCCGTTGTTGATAATGTATATCCATTTGTTATTTGATTTAGTTGCCAAATAGTCGCATTATTTACACTTGTTTGGTTTTGAACGCCATTATTATTGTTGTTAATAGATAGATAATTGTTGTTTCTTGAAATGGTATAACCACTCTCTGCGCTTACAGAAGAAAGGCGCCAAGTTCCATTTTGACACACTAATTTTTGGTTGTTATATACAATAGCATTGTCTTCTTTTGTCCATTTGGTAATACTATTTTCACTCACCCCATAATCTCCAACACAAGAGAGAGTGTTGTTTGTTACAATCAAGTGATATAAAATGCCATTTACAACGGTTGAAATTTTCCCGTCATCTATATACCACAAAGTTGCAGTATTTTGATTTTGACCAGAAGAAATGGTGCTTCCATTAAAGTTCAAATAATAACCGTTGTTAACGATATTATAAAGGGGTAATTGCTCGTTCTCATTATATGTATATTTATAAGAATTAACCTTTTGAGCACCTGCAATGAAGTTTACATAGTTTGCATAGTCGTTGCTTGAAAATACGAACGAACCAAAACCTTCTATGCTATGTGTTAGCATTGTTTTTGTTGTAGTATACTCGTTCGATGTTAATGTCGTCGTGTTTCCATTAAGGTCAGTAACGTCTGTCCTTTCATAATAATAATTGCTGTTGCTTGTAGCATCATCATTTCTTATACCGGTAAGCATGTCATAAATATCGGTCATATTTATACTGCCACCCCAGCCGTTAACGCTTCCATCTTCCGATGCTTTTGGAACAACATCATATACATCTGAAGCGCCTGGATTTTTAATTCCCATATTTACAACATAAACGTCATCTCTATAGTCATCGGTGCAATAACCTATGATAGAATAGTCTGAAATATTTGTTATTTCACTTTTTTGATAAAGTTGAGTTCCATTTGCTATATCTATAGTAGAATCTACAACACCAACGCAGTCAACCGTGCCATTAACGTAACCTGCAACAAGCCCAACGAGAGCATTTGTCGTTTGGGTTTTTACCGTTAGGTTTTGAAGAATAAGATTTTTTATTTGGTTTGTTTGAGTGTCATAGTTATAATCATCTTTGTTTAGTTCGCCAACAACACCAAAGAATCCGATTATTTCTGCATTTGAAAACTCGCCTGTTATTTCAGGTGGGTCTATAAGAGAAGCGAACTTATTATCCACGGTTAAGTTACTGATTACGTGACCTTCGCCGTCAAAATTGCCTAAAAATGGGTGTTTTGTTGTGCCGATAGGTGGAAGAATATAGGTAACACTATTTTCTTTCATATCAAGGTCTTTAGACAAACGGAAATAGATGGTGTCTATCTGCCCATCGTTATCGTTATCAACATTAAAATAGCCAAGATATTGAAGCCATGCAAAATAATAGAGTTGAAGTGGCTTTGCTATTTCATAAGGACCTTTAGTTATTTTACCATTTCCATCATATTCAATGTCTTTAGTGCCATTTCCAGACTCAAAATATGCTTTATGAACATTACTCGTAATTGCTATAGGCGAACTTAAGCCATTGTCTGAAACCCAAGCATAAGTTACAGGCAAAAGCATTATAATTGCAATTAGCAATATTATCAATGTTTTTCTAAGCGTTTTGTTCATACTTTCTCCGTTTTCTTAAATTCAAAATGTAAAAGATTAAGAAATCGCAACATAACTTGCTTTGATTTTCTTTAGGTCGTTTTCAAACATAAAACTTGTATCTTCAAGTGAAATTGAGCCACCTTCGTGGTCGTGCATATAACATTCAATTAGTTGCACATCATACGTTATATAAAGATACACGTTCATTTTTTCATTTCCGTCGTTACTATCTATGTACCAATTTTCTTCACCATATTCTGAAGATAATGTTATAGAAGTATCTTTAGCGTGGGTGTGGTGTTCCCCTTCGCCTATGGTGTGAACGAAAGTCTTTGAAAAGTCTCTGTCATTGCCCAAATAGTTTTCAACTTCACCAAATCTTTGTTCGGTATTTATAAGTTTATATAGAGCGTCAGGGTCGGTTATTGCCACATCACTGCCATCATCGATAGTAAACAATGTAAATCTTATTATGCTTGAAGTAAAGTCGGTTAAAACTTCTGTTTCTTGGTTATTATCTTCTCTATCAATAGTAAGTCGCACAATGCCGTTTTTTGGCATGGACTTGTTTCTTGTTATAACTATTTTTGCAAATGCAGGCGTGTTTTTGTTTTGTGTTCTAAAAATAGTATCGTATTGATTTAGCACAATGTTGGCAATATTAAGCACATCGCCATCTCCAGTAAGGTTTGTGCCCTTGCCATCCTTTATGCTATACATATACGCTTCATAAATGGCGCTCGTATCGTCAACGACAAGCGACATATCCATGTCGTCGACATTTAAGTTTCTGTTAAATGTCAGCCACGCATAAGAAGAAAAAAGAAGCAGACTAAATGTTAAAACCATCAAAACTACAGTATAAAGAAAGCGACTTTTTATTGAGCCGTTATTTTTTATTAAATCGTTTTTGCTAAGTTTTTTCATAATCCACCTCCTTTTTGTTTTTATTTATAAATTTTTGTTTAGAGCTTTTTTAAGCCACACTTTCTTCGGCTATAAATTCAACGCCCAACGATATGGCATCTGCCCTAACTAAATAAGAGTTAATATATGCCCTATTGTTTTGTTCATCCTGAAGCGCCCCATCAAAATAGCAACGCATTATTATCTTTATGCATCCTTCGGCATTAAAAGGAATTTCGCCACCAGACGGAAATAAATTTACGTATCTATCCTGTTGATTATTTATTGTTTTAGAAACAGATGTCGTGCCACGATACCCTTCTTGGCTAACTTCTTCAACATAAAAATCAATGCTCGCTGCATTAAAGTAAGAGTGGTCTATGCCAACTTCAAACGGCTTTACAATGCTTGCTTTAAGCGATGTGATTGGCAAGGCTTGTGCAGTAGATGCAATATACACCACACGGTCAACAAAATAAATTTCGTTATCTGTTGTTGGAACGTTTTCAAATTCTAGTGGCACGCTATCATCTTTTGCATTACCTGTATTAAAATCAACGGCGTGGTGGTTTACTAAATATTTAAGAAAAGTTTCTGGCGCATTTTGTTCTCTTGTCACAGGCACCATATTGCTTCTTGTCATGCCCTTAAAATCAACCGAAAAGGCTATGTCGCCTTGCAAAATTTCTTCTGCCGTTTTGGCTATAACTATGTTAGGGGAATTTTTAGCGCTAACAGAAAAGCCATTTGCATTTACATTTTCATTTTTAGCAAACCATGCCAAAGTTCCATTGCTCACTAAAAAGCAAACAATGGTCAAAATTAGCACTGCCAATGTAAATATTACCTTTAGCTTTTGTTTAAGAAGCGCCGACATTTCCCTTTCCTTTAAAATTTCTTCATAAAATTAAAAAACAGTTGTCCTGTAAAAAGGCAACTGGCTGACTGTTAAAGTCCCTATAGCTTTGCGTCACTGTATTGCTACAGTTTTGCTCTTAACTAATTATATTAAATAAATATATATTTATTTACATCGTTTATATTTGTATTATATCGTGTAAGATATAAAAAGTCAACGATTTGTAAAAAAAGTTTAAATTATAACTCGTTTTTTTGCAAAAATATAAACTTTTTTCCATTTTTAACCTGCAAAAGCAAAATTTATAAATTAAAATTTAAAACGCTTAAAAGTTTAACTTCTAAGCGTTTTTTGTTTTTTATAGTACTTTTGATAAAAATTCTTTTAATCTTTCGTTTTTAGGGTTTTCAAAGAACTCTTTTGGCGAGTTTTCTTCCTTTATAACGCCGTCATCAATAAATATCATTCTGTTTGCAACTTCTTTTGCAAAGCCCATTTCGTGCGTTACTATAACCATGGTCATGCCATCGTCTGCAAGTTCTTTAATAAGCGCTAATACTTCGCCAACCATTTCTGGGTCTAAAGCACTTGTCGGTTCATCGAAAAGTATTGCATCTGGATTCATTGCAAGTGCCCTTATTATTGCAATTCTTTGCTTTTGTCCACCAGAAAGTGTTGATGGGTATGCGTTTGCCTTATCTCTTAAACCAATTCTATCAAGAAGTTCATATGCTTTCTTTTCAGCATCTTCTTTGCTCATAATTTTTAGTTTAACAGGCGCTAAAGTAAGGTTTTGCAAAACCGTTAAGTTGTTAAAAAGGTTAAAGTGTTGGAACACCATGCCAAGTTTTTGGCGAGCAAGGTTAATGTCAACGTGATTTTCTTTATATAACTCTTTTATTGCTTTGCTATATTCTTTACCTTCAAACCTTTTGAGAAGGTCATCTTTTTTTATCAAGGCAATTGCTTTTTCATCAAGACTATTCTCATCGATTTCAGGCTCCTCTGCCTTAATATCTTCGCATACTTTTTTGTATGTTTTTGAAAGCCTTATAACATCAAAATGCAAGTATGGGTCGATAGGGGTAAGAAGTTCATCTTTAAACCAAATCTCGCCATAGGTAGGCTCTTCTAAAAGGTTCATACAACGCAAAATGGTTGATTTACCAGAACCCGATGGGCCAACTATAGCCACTTTATCGCCTTTTTTTATTTGACAAGAAACACCTTTAAGCACTTGGTGCTTTCCAAAGTTTTTATAAAGGTTTTCAACCGAAATTATAACATTTTGTTCTTTATTGTCTCTCATTTCGTCTTAACCTCGTTTCAATAATTTTAACAATGCTTGTCGCAATCATAACTAATACTAAGTAAATTATGGCGAGCACCAAATATGGAATAGTAAACTCATAGTTTGCTGCGCCAATTTCCCTAAGTGCTTTTGTTAAATCCATTATTCCTATAAAACTTAAAACCGAAGTTTCCTTTAATAGCGAAACAAATTCGTTTGCAATTGTTGGAATAACGTTTTTAATTGCTTGTGGCAAAATAACCTTAAAAAGCGTTGTGGTATATGTAAGACCTAACGCCCTGCCTGCTTCGTTTTGCCCCCTGTCAACCGACAATATACCAGCACGCATTATTTCAGAAACGTATGCACCAGAGTTAAGTCCAAAAATTATAATACCCACAACCATAACGTTCATAAGCCCTAAGCCAATTGCTGGGAATATAACGAAGTAAATAAACAATAATTGAACAACGATAGGTGTGCCCCTAAAAAATCCAACATATAATTTTGCAATCACTTGTAGAACTTTGACAATTGGATTTTTGGATTTAAACACTCTTGAAAGAGCAACAATCGTGCCCAAAATTATACCTATGACAAGTGCAGAAATTGCAGTCACAATAGTAACTGCAATGCCTTCTAGAACATTTATATAGGCTTTTTCGCCTATAAATGAATCAATAAATATCTGCCACATTTTAATTTAATTAACCAGCAATGTGCCTTGCAAAAATTTTGTCAAGTTTTGAAGTTCCGTCATCTTCGACAACTTTAAGGTCAGCAAGAACTTTGTTTACGATTTTTAATAATGCGTTATTATTTTTGTTTACGCCAATGCCGTATTCTTCGCTTGAAAGTGAAATTTCAATAGCCTTAACGCCAGAGTTAGAATTTACAACGCTTTCTGCAACTTCTTTATCTACGATAAGATAATCTGCTTGATTGTTAACAAGTGCCATCGCACATAATGATGGGTTTTCTAAACCAGAAGTTTGGATGTTTGAAAAACCTGCAAAACCAAAGTCTTCTGAGCCTTTCAAGTAGTAGTAACCTGTTGTTGCATTTTGAGCAACACCCTTTTTGTTTGTTGATGCAGCAAGAATAGCATCAACGTCTTCTTTTGTTTGGCAAGCATCAAATTCGTTGCTATCTGCCCTTACAATAAGATATTGTGCAGCACCAAAGTATGCATCAGAGAAGTTGATTGCTTTTTTACGCTTTGCACTTATTGTAAGCGCTGCAAGTGCAAGGTCGCTTTGTCCTTTTTGAACAGATGTTACAACTGCATCAAAGTCCATATTGTTGATAACAAGTTCTACGCCAAGGTAATCTGCAATTGTTTGAGCAATGTCAATATCAATACCAAAGTATTCTGTGCCTTCTTTGCTTTCAAATGGTGGAAATTCTGCGTTTGTTGCAATAGTTATTCTACCACTCTTAACGATATCGTCTAAATTTCTAACGCTATCTTCTTCAGAACAAGCAGAAAGTGATACGCAAGCAAAACACATCATAACTGCAAGTAAAAGTGTAAATAATCTTTTCATAATTCTTTCTCCTATATTTTGTTTTTTATTTTTATATTATATTGCTTTACCAAACAAAAGTCAATGATTTATTGTAATTTAATATAATATTATATTAAGAATTGCTTATTTGAAACATAAAACTGCTTTTTACATTAGAAAAAACAACACGGCAGATTAAAAAATCTACCGTGTTATAATATTGGATTCTATTAAAAAGGACTTTTAATTTTTCATTAGTAATTGATAAAACCCAAATCGGCTGCGGTTACACCAATTTCAGCAAAATCTATATTTGTATATGTTATTAACAAGCTTGCCATTGAAGATGCAAGTTCCCTTATCGCCGACCTTAGGCTTGATGAACTTATGTTGTTGCTGCTGTACCCTAGCAAGTGATTTGGTGTATATGTAGATGCATATAAAACACCTATCATATAGTATTCATAAATATCGACATAAGTCCAATTGTAAACACCATCAACTTCATCTATGTATATCGACACTAAATTATCTGCATCTATAAAAAACATTAAGCAAATCTCGTCATCTACAACATTATAACTAACCTTTCTTGTATACATAGTAGAATAATCAGATGAATATGTATATCCAAGAGTTATTGTGTATTCTTTGTCGCTACTATCGTAACTGCCTTTTGCCATAACGTAATTTTTCACTTTTGTAAATACATCACACTCTTTTTCATAAAATTGAGCAAGGGTTAATGGATTGCCATAGGTTAAATTATCTAACTCTTTCACAGAAATTGCAAAATTTAGATTTTGAGAATCTTTAATTGTCATAGTGTGAACACCGATAATTTCTCCATATTGGTTTATTAAAGGACCACCAGAATTGCCGCTCGATGTGGCTGCATCGTGTTGTACATAATGAACGCCGTCTAATTCTCTATCGGCACATGTAATAATTCCTTGTGAAAAAGTAGCAGTTAAACCTTTTGAACTACCAAACGCATAAACGGCTTTTCCCACAGAATGATTACTTTTACAAATATCTAAAACCTTTAAGTTTGTAGCATCAATTTTTAATACAGCTAAATCTATATTTTTATCATATGCCAACACAGATTTAATGGTATAATTTATTCCATTTATAGTTATCTTGGCAGAATAAGCACCTTCTATCACGTGATAATTTGTAATAATTTTTCCGTTACTACTGTAAGAAAAACCTGTGCCAAGAGCATATTCGCTACCATTTTTATCATAAGTAATAATCTCTCCAACAGAATTTTTGGAGTTTTCAAAAACTTCACTTGCCGTTAATTCTGGCATTGAATAACTGGTTGTGTAATTATGACCACAAACACCACAAGTATAAGTTTTTATACCAGTTTCGTTACAAGTTGCTTCTTTAGTAATTACACTTGTGTAAGTGTGAGTAGTCAATTTAGCGATATCTTCAGTATAAGAATCACCACAAACACCACAAGTATAAGTTCTTATACCTGCCACTTTACAAGTTGCTTCTTTTGTAATTACACTTGTGTAAGAGTGCGAACATTTACTTTCTCCACAAGCAGTAAAAGTAAACAAAGTCATAGCAGCCAACATGCAAGCAATTAGTTTAAAAATTCTCTTCATAATCTTTTCTCCTGTAAAATTTTTACAAATTACGACAATTATCGCAATTATGTAAACATTATAGTAACAATTTTTGTTACTGTCAAGTATATTGTAACACATTTTGTTACAATTTATTTATGGTGTTGTTTAAGGATAGATTAAAAGAATTGAGAATAGAAAACAATGTTTCTCAATTAGAATTAGCAAAAGTTGTAAACATGTCTAAAATGGCAATTTCGCATTGGGAAAATGGACATAGTGAGCCTAGTATTGCTCAACTAAAAGAACTTTCCAAGTTCTTTAATGTTTCCGTTGACTATTTAATCGGCAACACTAATTTTTGACTAAATATTGAACAAAACCCATTGTTTTTCATACTCATTTTTGTATAAAAAAAGCACCGAAAAAAGTTTCGATGCTTTTATTTTTTTATGTAGATTTTTAACTTTTATTTTTTTGTGTTGGTTGGGCTTAAACTTTATCTATTTTCTTTTGCCGTATTTATTGAAGAAATGAGTATTCTTTTTAATTCAACGCATTTTTCTAAAGTTGTTTGGTCGTTGTAATATCCACTTTCTATTAGTAGCTCTAACCAATATTCGCTTTCCGAACATTCTTTCAAGGCAATTTGTAATTTTGCAATAAAATCAGCCTTTCCGTGTGCATAATTTGCCTCTCTTATATTAGCGCCGATACTTGTGCCTGAACGCAATAACTGATTTGTTAAAACACTTTCTTTTTTCTCGTTTTTTATTTGATTGCAAATCTTAATTATGTGCAAAGCAAACTCTTTTGATTTAATTATTAAAGGACTTTCTTTCATTTCCAACCTTCTGTATGTTTAATACCACAACTATTCACTTTTTACTATTACTTCTTCACTCCCAAAAATCGACTGCCTATTTTTAGTGAATAGTGAATGATGAAGAGTGAATAAGTAAAATCGACAAGCCACTAACGTTTCTTGTCGATTTTTGGTGCCGCTGGCCGGACTTGAACCGGCACGGTATCACTACCACTGGATTTTGAGTCCAGCGCGTCTGCCAATTTCACCACAGCGGCAAATATTTTATCTATTTAAGTTGCAAAATTGTTGTATTTTTGTTAAAATTATATGGTAAAATAATTTATATACAACGCTTTTTCAAAGTTTGCTATAAGATAATATCATAATTTTTTTCAAATAGCAAGCAATTAAAGGGATTTTTATGGAAAAATTAGTTTTGATTGATGGAAACAGTTTAATAAACCGTGCATTTTATGCTATGCCTGTTTTATCAACTAAAGATGGCACATACACCAACGCCGTTTATGGTTTTATGAACATGTTTTTCAAGATGTTAAGTGAAGAAAAACCTACTTATGTTGGGGTTGCTTTTGACTTAAAAGCGCCAACATTTAGACATAAAATGTATGCTGAATATAAGGGCACAAGAAAGCCTATGCCAGAAGAACTTCGCCCACAAATTCCACTCTTAAAAGAGGTTCTTAAACTAATGAGCATAAAGACCTTTGAACTTGAAGGAAGCGAAGCCGATGATATTATAGGCACTATTGCCAAAGCAACCAAGGTTAAAACCATAATTATTACGGGGGACAAGGACTCTTTTCAACTTGTTGATGATGAGACAGAAGTGCATTTTACAAAGCGTGGTATAACCGACGTTGAAATTTATAACAACGAAAACTTTACCGAAAAGACATCGCTTATCCCAAGTCAAATTATAGAACTTAAAGCCTTGATGGGCGATGCTTCTGATAATATCCCTGGGGTTAGTGGTATTGGCGAAAAGACAGCCCTAAACCTACTCAAAGAATTTTCTAATATAGAAAATCTTTATCAAAACACCGATAAACTTAAAGGCAAATTGCAAGAAAAAATTATTCTAGGCAAAGAAAGTGCCTTTTTATCAAAGACCTTGGCAACCATAGACTGCAACTCAGGGGTTGACACCGACCTATCAAAAATGACAGTTAGTTTGCCATTTAGCTTAGCTGTTAAAGAAAAGTTTATAAACCTTGAATTTAAGTCGCTTTACAACAAACAAGAGTGGTTTGAAAGTGAGCAACCTACTCTTAGTTCGACCAAAACACCTGCTACAACTTTAGAAATCTTTGAAGTTAACGATTTAATTGAGCCTATTTTTTCTAATAAGTTCGATAGGCTTAGCATTGTTTTTGGGGATAGTAGCATCAATTTAAGCGATGGAAAATCCGAATACGTTATAAAAACAAGGCAAAATCTACTTGATGATGGCTTTAACACGGCTGATGTTCTAAACGCACTCTCTCACCACCTTAATGGCAAAACGCCACTTATCGTTTATGGTAAAAAGGATATAAAACATTTTATCTTTAATAGTGTAGGTTTAAGCCTTAACGCTAAGGCCGATGACACATGTATAATGAAATACCTATGCGATTTTTCTAGTGGTGACCAAAACTTAACACAAGTTTTAACCGAATATGGCCTATCGACTACTACACCAGCATACTCGCAGATTGTTCTATACGATATGCTAAAAGAAAAACTTGCCAAGCAAGACCTAACCACCCTATACACCGATGTTGAATTGCCACTTAGCGACGTGCTTTTTGACATGGAGCAAAGTGGGTTTAAGGTGGACTATACCGCCCTTTTAAGCGCAGGCGAAAAGTATCGTGAAATTTTAAGTGACCTTGAAAACGAGATTCGCACGCTTGTAGATGAGCCTACTTTAAATGTAAACTCACCAAAACAACTTGGCGACGTTATTTTTGAAAAACTTAAACTTGGCAAGGGCAAAAAGACAAAGAACGGATACTCAACAACGGCTGAGATTTTAGAAAGTTTAGAAAGCACGCACCCTGCTATTTCGCTTATTTTAAGATATAGACAGTTACAAAAGATTTCTTCAACATATATAGAAGGGTTTAAGCCGTTAATCGACAAAAAGACAGGGCTTGTGCATACGACTTTTAACCAAACCTTAACGGCAACGGGAAGGCTTTCAAGTAAAGAGCCAAATTTACAAAATATTCCTGTCCGTGATGAAGAAGGCAAAGAGATTAGAAAGTTCTTTGTGCCAAAAAGCCAAGATAGAATTTTAATCAGCGCAGACTATTCGCAAATTGAACTAAGACTTCTTGCTTGCTTTTCAAAATGTCAAAGCCTTATCGATGCTTTCTGTGGGGGCAAGGATATACACACGGCAACGGCATCAAAGGTGTTTAATGTAGGCATTAACGAAGTTACCCCTACCCTTAGAAGCAGGGCTAAAGCCGTTAACTTTGGCATTATCTATGGCATGAGCGAATATGGGCTTGCTAAACAATTAAAGATTTCTAACTTTGAAGCAAGAGAGTTTATAAGCGCTTATTTTAAGGAATACCCAGAAGTTAAAGCCTATATGGAAGAAAACATTGAGTTTGCAAAAAGCACAGGGTATTCTAAGACCTTGCTAAACAGAAGAAGATATATCCGTGAACTTTCGGCATCTAACTATGCAATGCGCCAGTTTGGTGAAAGGGTGGCTATGAATATGCCACTTCAAGGCAGTAGCGCAGACATTATAAAAATTGCTATGCTAAAAGTTGCAAACAGATTAAAAAAAGAAAACCTAAAATCCGAACTCATTTTGCAAGTGCACGATGAACTTATTATCGATGCATTTATAGATGAAAAGGAAAAGGTAGAAAACATATTAAAAACCGAAATGGAGGGGGCAGTTGACCTTGCTGTGCGCCTTACTGTTGAAACGGGCAGTGGCAAAACTTGGTTTGATGCCAAATAGAAGATGAAAGGCAATAAACTTATAGCAATTACAGGTGGAATAGGCAGTGGCAAAAGCCTTGCGCTTGAAATATTAAAAGGCGCTGGCTATTTTACCCTTTCTTGCGACCAAATTGTTAAAGATTTATATAAAACGCACGCCGTCAAAAAGATTTTAAAAGGCATTTTCCCAACGGCTGTTAGTGGCGAGAAAAGGTTAACAATTCACACTAAAAAAATTGCCGACATTACTTTTTTCGACAAGGATAAGCATAGCGAGTTAACACGCACCATCACCCCACTCGTTTTAGATGAAGTTCTAAAAAGAGCAAATAGAAAAAAAGGCTTAGTTTTTGTGGAAGTGCCACTATTATTTGAGTGTGGTTATCAAGATAAGTTTGACGGCGTTATAATTATTACAAGAGATTTAAATGCCAGAATAGAAAGCGTTAAAAAGCGTTCTAACCTAACTAAAGAACAAATTTTAGCAAGAATAAACGCCCAAGTTGACTATTCTTCCCTTGACCTAACTAATTACATAGTCATCACCAACGACGGCGATAAAATAGAATTAGAAAAAACTATCCTTAATTATGTAAAATCATTATAAACAAAAAACTCGACTTAAACCAAGTCGAGTTTTTCTTTTTTTTGCAAGTTTATTCTTCTTGTGAGCCAACAGGGTTAACTATACTATAGCTAACATTTAATAAGTGGTCGGCTACACGCTCTAAGCCAACGATAGTTGAAGTATAATATGGACTAAGCTCTACTTGACAGCCACCTTCGGTTAAACGAGCAAAGTGTTTAGCTTTAAGAGTTTTCTTTTGCTCATCGATAGTGTTTTCCATTTGCGCAATGGCAGGAAGAAGGGATTTATCAAAATTCTTAAATGTGTTTTGTGAAGCATCAAACATTTCTATAACCTTATTATGCATTTGTCCAAGTTCTTCTTTGGCTGTATTAGAAAATTCCAAACCTTTAGCCTTCATTTCCACGCCTATCTCATAGAAATTTTCAGCATGGTCACCGATACGCTCTAAGTCGTTTAACACATGGAAGTAGCCACCGATTACTTGTTCGGAACTCCTTTCAAGCCCTGCCGATGAAAGTTTAATCAAAAATCTTGTGAGTGCACTATTTGTAAAGTTTATTTGCTTTTCATTATTTTTTAATGCTTCCCCGAATTCTTCACTGCCCGTTTGCATTGCTGTGAAACTATTTATGGTGTTTTCTTTAACAACCAACATCATATGTTCAATTTCTTTTTTAACTTGCATAAGGGCAACCGATGGCATTGTTATAAGCCTATCGTCAACATACTTTAATGCAAAAGTTGGCTCGTTATTTTCTTTTTTATCTTTTATAACCACTTTAGATAATTTTACAAGTTGTTTCACGAAAGGAAGCAACAATAAGGTTGTTGACACATTAAAGATTACGTGGAAGAGCGAAACTCTCATTTGCAGAGCCATTGTGCTTTCACCAGGGAAACAGCCGATAAGCAGACTAACCACCCAATCTTTGAAAATCCAAATTATAGTTGCAAATAGCACCGTTCCTATAACGTTGAATATAAAGTGTATAAATGCAACCCTTTTAGAGTTTGCATTTGCGCCTAAACACGCAATCAAGGCTGTAACGCAAGTGCCTATGTTTGCACCAAGCACTATAAAAAGTGCAAGGTCAAGTGGTAAAACTTGTGAGCCTACCATTGTGATTACAACACCCGTTGCAGCTGAAGAACTTTGGATAAGCGCAGTAAATATCACACCGATAATTATTAAGAGTAATGGAAAATTTACAGACTTAAACACATTGATAAACACTTCTTCTATCAACGGGTTCTTAAATGCTTCTTTACTACCCATTATATTAAGCCCTACGAAGATAAGCCCTAAGCCACAGAAAAAACTACCGATAATTTTTACTTTTTCAGATTTTGTAAATCCCATCATTACCCCTGCAAATGCAAGAATATACATGATGATTTCAAAATAATCGTTTTTAAGCGACACAAGGATACCCGTTACCGTTGTTCCGATATTAGCACCCATTATAATAGGCGTTGCTTGCATAAGCGTCATAACCCCTGCGTTTACAAGCCCTATTACCATAACCGAAGTTGCCGAAGAACTTTGAATAATCGCCGTTACGCCTGCGCCTATCCCAACCCCCGAAAACCTATTATTACTTATTTTGCCAAGCAGTTTTTTCATACCACTTCCAGCACTTTTTTCAAGGGCGCTACTCATAAAATTCATCCCCACGATAAACACCCCTACACCAGCAAGCAACCACACCAAGCTTGCCACTAACTGCATCACATTTTGTTCAGTTATCATCTTTTTATCTCCTTTATGTAAATCTGTTTTTATTATAGCACCCAACTTTTCATAAGTAAAGCATTGACAAGTTATATCATAAATAGTATAATTTAATAAAGTTTATAAGATTTTTATATAGGTACAAAAGATGACTTTAAGACATTTGAAAATTTTTGTAGCAGTTTGCGAACATGGAAGCACCACAAAAGCTGCTGAAGCATTGTTTATTGTTCAACCCACAATTTCACACACCATAACCGAATTAGAAAAGTTTTATAAAGTTCCGTTGTTTGAAAGAATTAACCAAAGACTTGTTTTAACGGACATTGGAAAGGAACTATTAACTAAAGCAAAAGAAATTCTTGCTGGGTTTGAAGATTTTGAAGCGCTTGCAACCCTGCACGGTCAAAACCCGTTGGTTAAAATCGGTGCATCTTTAACCCTAGGGCAAACTCTTATCCCTCGTTTTTTAGAAGTGGTGCAAGAACATGGTTATAATATTCAGCCACAAATTTTGATAAGACAGTCTACAAGAATTCAGCACGAACTTGAACAAAGCACTCTTGACTTTGGGCTTATTGGTGGAAACGTAACTTCGCCACATCTTAGGGCCGTTCCACTATCTAACGAAAAGTTTGTGGCTGTTTGTCACGCCGATTATGACATTTATAAAGAAACAACTTTTGAACAACTTACAAAAATCCCTTTGCTTATTAGAGAACACGGCAGTTCTTCTCGTGATTTTTTAGAAAACCTTGCTGAAGTTAGGGGCTTAACCTTTTCACCTATAATGGACTCTTCTAACAACCAAGCAATAGTTACTGCTATCCGTTCAAAATTAGGGGTTGGCTTTTTAACTGAAGGATATGTTAAAGAATTTATTGAAAGTGGCGAATTTAAAATAGTCAATATTAAAGACATTGTCGCAACGCAAACTAACTATCTTGTAATCCACAAAAACAAAAAACTAAATTCTTTTCAGCAACAAGCCTTTGACATTATTAAAACCCTTGCTTAGTCGCATAATAAAAAAATTAACACAACAAAAAACTCGACTTAATCTTAAGCCGAGTTTTTCTTATTTTTTTCTTTATATTATTTCTTCTTTTTTAACATTTCAACTATGTCGCTTAATCTATCTAAATCGTCACGAGTGTAATAATCTATATAGATTCTGCCTTTTTTATCGTTGCCGATAGCGTTTACTTTAGTGCCGAACACCCTTTGCATATCCATAATGAGTTCTTTAAGTTCATTAGAGAGTTCTTGCTTAATCTTCTTTTTAGCCTTAACTTCTGGTGGTTCAAAATATTCTTTAACTCTCTTTTCAACTTCTCTAACAGAAAGCCCATCTTTAATAGTAGTTTGGGCATACTTTATTTGGTCGGTTTGTGGCAAAGAGATAATTGCCCTTGCATGACCAGCAGAAAGCGTGCCGTTTGCAACGAGTTTGATAACCTCTTGAGAAAGGTTTAAGAGTCTCAATGTATTAGCAATAGCAGGGCGAGATTTACCTATTCTATCAGCCAAGTCTTCTTGAGTCATGCCATAGTCATCCATAAGAGAGCGCATTGCAGTTGCTGCTTCTATTGGGTTTAAGTCTTCCCTTTGCAAGTTTTCGATAAGGGAAATTTCTTTAATTTGTCTTTCGTTATAATTTTTAACGATAACAGGCACGGTTGATAGGCCAGCAAGTTTACTTGCCCTAAAACGCCTTTCACCTGCGATAATCATATACCTATCGCCACTCTTATTAACGATGATTGGCATAATCACGCCGTGTTTTGCGATAGAATCTGCAAGTTCTTGAAGAGCCGTTTGGTCAAACACCTTTCTTGGCTGATTTGGGTTTGCAAAAATTGAAGATATTTCAATTTGCTTTACATCTTCGCCACTACTTGATGTTTTTTCTTCATCAAACAATAAACTTTTTCCGTAATCTTCTTCTGTTTCAGAAAACAAGGCAGAAAGACCTTTTCCTAATCCTTTTGCTTTCATACTTTCCTCCAATTATTCTTTGGTTTTTTTAGCAGGCTGTCTTGCTATGTATTCTTCTGTTAAAGCAAGATAAGCCTTTGCACCCGAACAGCGTGTATCATGAAGCATAATTGGCACGCCGTGGCTTGGTGCTTCTGCTAAACGAATATTTCTTGGGATAACCGTGTCGAATACTCGTTTGCCGAAATACTTACGAATTTCTTCGCTAATTTGTCTTGATATAATCGCCCTATTATCGCTCATTGTAAGCACAACGCCTTCGATTTTGAGCGATGGGTTTAAGTGCTTTACAACAAGTTTAATAGTGTTCATTAGTTGTGATAAACCTTCTAAAGCATAATACTCGCTTTGGATAGGGATAAGCACGGTATCTGCCGCAGCAAGTGCATTTATTGTCAAAAGTCCAAGCGATGGTGGACAGTCTATCGTTATAAAGTCGTAACTTTGTTTAGCACGCTCTAGCACCTTTCTTAGCACCTTTTCCCTGTCTTTAACATAAACAAGTTCAACTTCTGCACCAGCAAGGTCAATGTTAGAAGGCAAGATATCAAGTCCTTCCACGCAAGTCTTAAGCACGGCTTCTTCGATAGGCATATCATCTATCATAACGTTATAAACCGAGTTTTTCACTTCGCTTTTAGCAAAGCCTAAGCCACTTGTTGCATTGCCTTGTGCATCAAGGTCAACTATCAAGCACTTATAACCCTTTTTAGCAAGGTATGCCGACATGTTTACACAAGTTGTTGTTTTGCCTACGCCACCTTTTTGGTTAGAAAAAGCAATTATCTTTCCCATAATTCTCTCCTTTGCAAGTTTTGCTTTATCTTTCTTTTTCTTTTGTTTTTAATTTTTGCATTATTCTTTATCAGAATTTTGCTCGCCTTCTTTATCTATCTTTTCTTCTTTTATTTCTTCCTTGTGGCTATCTTCTTGGGCTTGGGCAAGTGATTCTTCTGCCTTTGCCTTCTTTTCCTTAGCCTTTTCTTCAGAAATTATAACCGACTTTCTCTTAAAAGGATTTTCTTTTAATGAACGCTCGTTTTTGTCCATAAATTCCATAATTTCTTCAACGCTCTTGCCTTCCATAAGCATATCAACTTCTTCAGAGAAAATTGTTTCTCTTTCAACCAAAAGTCTTGCCATATTGTCAAGAAGTTTTTTGTTTGCAGATAAAAGTTTTCTTGCTTTTTGCAAGCCGTCGTCGATAATTTGTCTAATTTCTTGGTCAATAATACCAGCCGTTTGCTCGCTGTAGTTTACGTGTGACGCCATATCTCTGCCGATAAACACTTCCTTATCCGAACCATAAGAGATAGGGCCTACCTTTTCGCTCATACCCCACTCGGTAACCATGAGTCTTGCACGCTTTGTAACGGCTTGGATATCGCCAGAAGCACCGGCTGAAATATCTTTAATAATAAGTTCTTCGGCAACCCTACCACCTAATGTCATAACTATGTCATCTAAAAGTTTAGCCTTTGTCAAGTGGTTATCATCAGAGTCTGGTCTTGTCATAGTGTATCCAGCAGCCTGACCTCTTGGGATAATAGAAACTTCGTGAACAGGGTCGCAGTTAGGCAAGAGTTTTGCTAAGATGGCATGACCAGATTCGTGATAAGCAGTAATGCGTTTATCCGTTTCGGTAACAAGCCTACTCTTCTTTTGTGGACCCATAAGCACCTTATTGATGCCTTCGTAAAGGTCTTTATTCGTAATATATTTTCTGTTTGCTCTAGCAGCAAGGATAGCCGCTTCGTTCAAAAGGTTTTCTATATCAGCACCAGAAAAACCACTTGTCATTCTTGCAACTGTCTTAAAGTTAACGTCTGTTGCAAGTGGCTTATTTCTTGCATGAACTTTTAAGATTGCTTCTCTGCCACGAACATCTGGAACATTTACATAAATTTGTCTATCAAATCTACCTGGGCGAAGTAGGGCTGGGTCGAGTATGTCTGCCCTGTTAGTTGCCGCCATAACGATAATGCCATCGTTTGTTTCAAAGCCGTCCATTTGTACTAAAAGTTGGTTTAAGGTTTGCTCTCTTTCATCGTGGCCACCACCCATACCTGTACCACGTTGACGACCCACTGCATCGATTTCATCGATAAACACGATACATGGCATGCTCTTTTTTGCAATGTCAAATAGGTCTCTTACTCTAGATGCACCAACGCCGACAAACATTTCAACAAAGTCTGAACCACTTATTGAAAAGAAAGGAACACCTGCTTCGCCAGCAACGGCTTTTGCAAAGAGTGTTTTACCTGTACCCGGAGGGCCTACGAGTAATACCCCTTTTGGTATTCTTGCGCCAAGGTCAGAGAATTTTTTAGGATTTTTCAAAAAGTCAACAACTTCTGCAAGTTCTTCTTTTTCTTCTTCTGCACCTGCAACGTCAGTAAACCTTACTTTTAAGTTTTGGTTTACTCTTGCATTAGTTTTTGCAAAGTTCATTGCACTCTTTGTGCCACCTTGCGTTTGCATTATTAAAATAAAGAATACGATAGCAATTAAAATTGTTCCACCAAGTGGTAAAAGTGATGACCAAATAGAACCTGCATTAGGGTCTGTGTAATTATAACCTAAATTTAGGCTTGAAAGAAGCCCTGTTATCATTGCAACTTCGCTATCACTTCTTGAATAGTTTGTTGTAAACGAAAGAACTTCGCCCGTAACTCTACTTCTTAAATCAAATGTGATTACATAACCATCAAACACAACGTTTTCTATCTTTGCACCTTTGGTCATGTTAAAACCACTATCTAAAATTTCTTCTCTTATTACTTCTGCATTTGCTTTTTCTAATTCTGCACCATCAAGATAGGTGTCTCCATTTCCTGTTCCTGTGCTGTCTTCATAGATTGAACTATTTGCCATCTCGTTAAGTATTGAGTGAAGTTCAGATGTTTTAATTTCTGTGCTTCCCATCAAGCATGAAGTAACCGAGAAAACAGCAATAGCTGCAATTATGATGCCAAGCACAATCCATAATGCCTTACTCTTTTTCGTTTTCAAAATATTTCTCCTTAAAAATTTATCAGCAATATTATAACTTGTCTATATTAAAAAAATCTTGAAAAACATTAAAGTTTTTAACATTCTTTTATAAATAAAACAAACTTAAATTTGCAAAAATATAAAACTTGAATATTTGCTAGTAAAATACTTATAATTCTTTACATAATATTTTATAGCAACTATATATAATATTATACATCAATATAAATAAAAATACAATAGATTTTATAAAAATTGTTAAGTTTAGAAAATTCAATAAAAAATTATCAATAGCGCAAAGCAATTATATATAGCGCTATTTAATAAATTTTTGCCAAATAGTTTTGCGCCACGCTATTAATTTTATAAATATTACATAAACATAATCATAAAATTATATGCACCTATTTTATTTTCTATGTATTTATTATATAAACGCATATCGATTTTTACATAACTAACAAAAAAATTATATAAAACCAACAAACAGCACCCTAAAATTATTATTATTTAGCACAAAAATAACGGCTCACGATTTTAATAATATAAAAACGCCAACACAATTGCACTTTTTGCATGAACGCCCTACACTTTTTAGATATGTCAATTAAATCCAGACATGTAAAATATTAAAAACATCACACCAGAATCACCACGCCACCCATGTTCATTATTTCAAGAACCTAATACTTGACACAAATAGTTTCAACATCGCACATCAATAATTATATTATTTCGTTAAAATTGGGCAAAAACACAATTTATTTGAACACACAAAGAGCAATTCTTATATAATCTATTCATAAATATTAGCAAAAAACACACTTTAAAAATTGTCATTTTAACGCTCTGAGCGAGAATAGGATTATTTTTTGGGTGGGAAAAATTTTCGATATTCTCTCTCACAGACACCGATTTTTAAGCATTTTATTACGACAACAACATAATTTGTTTCACATGAAACACTCTACTTTTCATTGTTTCACATGAAACAATGAGTTTTCAAAAAACATGTTTATTTTCTAGTTTTTATTTATTTTTCTTGTTAAAAATGCTTAAATAAGCAGTTTTTATGCTTAAATTCATTAAAAATGGTAGTTTTTTGAAACTTTTTACAGCGTTATATTAATATTTTATGCTTTTTCAATATTTTTTATATAAAATATTTATAATTTGAGTTAATTTATGCCGTTATTAAAGATTTTATTGTAATTTGCCGTTAGTTTTTGTGTTATGTGCTGGGTTTTTATTATGATGCAGAACAATTTTTGTAATATAAGTATTGTTGTTCAAGTGCAAGGTTTTGTGTAATCAAAAAAACAACTGCGTGTATTTTTGCGCAGTTGTTTTTTTGTTTTACTTTGATTTTTTGTTTTAATTAAATAAGTGCTATTTTGATTTACGGCTTAATTGTGCTTATAATCATATCGATAATGTGGGTGTTTACAATTTTATCTGTCAAAAATCCTAAAACGTTAAGTTTTTCTATTGCGTTAACAATTTTTGATGCTTGCATGCTAGCGTATAAGTCTTGAGTAAAGGAAAATGGTATAACGCCAACAATAGTAATGACGAGTTCTATTACAATAATTATATATAATAAACTTAGCACTAAGCCTAATATTCTGTCTATTGTTGCAATGCTTTTGCTTTTATGGGCCTTTTTTGCTATTTTGCTAATAAATTTAAACAAAATCTTTAGAACAATAAACAAAAGCACCACAGATATTATCAAAACGATGTAATAGGCGATAGTAGGGGATATAACGTCGCTCACGGTTGCATTGGCGTCGAAATTTCCCTTGTTTTTAACCGATAATACAATTTTAACAAAAACCCCACTAATTCCAGCACTATATAATGTTTGAGCATTAACATCAACAAGTTTGGTTTGCATCAAGCCTTTCCCAAACAAATTGTTAAGTGGGCTAGATATATTATTTGCCATATTTGAAACTATGCCAAGGTTTTCTTCCATGCACTTTATTATAGGTGAAGATATTAGAATAGCAACGATAATTGCTATTATAGTTCCAAAAAATGTAAATAGCGTTTTTGAAAAACCTTCTATCAAGCCATACAGCGCAAATATTATTATCAGCACAAGCGCTATAATATCTATGGTGGCGCTAAGGTTTGCATTTAATAAATTTAACATTAAACCACCAACATTTTCTTTTTATTTGTTTTATAATATTACCACATTTTTAATAATTTTTCAACAGAAACAAAACATTTTGTATAATTTAACAAAATTTAGTAAATAAATAATGTGTTAGAAAAATTAAACATTTTAAAAATTTTAGGAAGTATTTTGCGTTATGGAAAAAAAGGATTTTTCATTTAGTACATTTAATCAGCATTGCCCTAGTGGAATATATCAGGCTTTAATAGAGTGCAACAAACAAGACAAAAGACCAATATTTATATGTATTGGCAGTGACCTAGTTTTAGGGGATAGTTTAGGCCCACTTGTTGGCACTTTCTTAAAAAATAGAAAAATTGGGTCTTATATATATGGAACATTGAACTTTCCTATAACAGCAAAAGAAGTTGAATATGCAAGAACTTACTTAAAACAAATGCACCCAAACTCAATTACTATTGCAATTGATGCTGCGATTGGCAGTAGTGAAGATATAGGGCTTATTAAAGTATTGAACAAGGGGCTTAAGCCTGGGCTTGGTGTTGACAAAAACTTAGGGCTTGTGGGCGACATAAGTATTATTGGCGTTGTTGCAACCAAGTCTAATAATAACTATAATTTATTTAACCTTACTCGCTTAAACCTAATTTATAAAATGGCAGAAAATATTGCATCTGGCATTGAAAAATATATTTCTTATTTAGAAAATAAGGACAATTTTTCCATAAACAAATCTTTTGGTGCATAATTGATTAGCCTTTCTTTTTTGTTTTTATTTATTATTAAAAAATTAAACCCAAAACTAAAGTTCGTTTTGGGTTTAAAGTTTATTGTTTCTTAAAAAATAATTGACAGTTTTTATAAAAATATATATAATGTTGTTAGAATTCAGTTCAGCCCTTAAACAAGGCAGTATAATGTGGCGACACAGCACGGAACTGAATTTTTATTTTTTAAATTTTAGTTGACTGTTTTTATTAAAATAGTATATAATAAATACAGTGAGCGTCGGGTTCTTCCGACCGTGATATTTAAATCCCACTCACAAAAAGAGAGCAAAAAATTGCTCTCTTTCTTTTTAATAACCTTTTATTCAACAACTAGGCAAATTGCTGTTGCATATTCATCGGTATGAGATATAGATATTTCTATTTTTCTTTGACCTAAAAGTTCCTTTGCTTTTCCAAAAAGTTGAGCGTATGGCTTGCCATTATCGTAATGCAAAACCTGAACTTCGGTCACTAAACCACCACCGAGAGCCTTAACAACACTTTCTTTAACACAAAAAAAGCCTGCAAAATGAATCGCTGGGTTGCGATTAGCGTTTGCATAGTCAATTTCTTCTTTGAAAAAAAGTCTTTTTGCGTGCTCAGGGCTTTCTATTAACTTTTTAATTCTTTTAACTTCAACAATATCTATTCCTATCATTTTACCACCATAACTAAACGGGGATATTAACCTTAAAACGCACCATAATGGTGCGTTTTATTAGTTATTTGTTTAATAATTCAATTGAGTAGTCTAATCTTCTTAAGGTTTCTTCTTTGCCCAAAAGTTCGGCAATTTCCATAACGCCACCAGCAGTTGATTGCTTGCCAGAAATAGCAACTCTTACGCACCAGAAAACTTGTCCGTTTTTAACGCCAAGTTCGTTAACTAAGTTCATCATGGCATCGTGCACGCTGTCAAAAGTAAACTCTTTAAGGTCTGAAATAGCCTTTCTTGCAAGTGGTAACACTTTTTTAGCAATTTCTGTGTCTGTTTTCATTTTTTTGTGAGAATATAATTCTAAATCGTATTCGCCAAACTCTTCTAAGAAGTCTATCTTTTCAGGGATTTCGCTAAAGATTTCTATTCTTGTTTTTAATAGGTTTGCAACCTTTAGCATGTCGTATTTGCCATAAACCTTGCTTTGTTTTAAGAAGGCATCAGCCTTTTCAACAAACTCTTCATCGCTCATAGCCTTGATATATTCGCCAGAAAGCCACTTCATTTTTGTTTCATCAAAAATTGATGGTGACTTGTTGATACCTTCTAATGAAAAGTTTTCGCAAAGCTCCTTTAGGCTCATTTTTTCAACATTACTCTTTGGACTCCAGCCTAAAAGTGCAATGTAGTTTACGATTGCTTCTTTAACATAACCTTTTTTAACAAAATCTTCATAACTAGCATCGCCATTTCTCTTGCTAAGTTTGTGTTGAGCATCTTTCATGATAGGTGGAAGGTGAATATATGTTGGTCTTTCCCAACCAAAAGCATCGTACATAAGGTTATACTTTGGTGTAGAAGAAAGATATTCGGTGCCACGAATAACATGGGTAATGCCCATCAAGTGGTCGTCAACAACGTTTGCAAAGTTATAAGTTGGCATACCATCGCTCTTGATTAAAATGCCGTCTTCAATGTCTTTATAGTCAACGCTAATATCACCATAAACAAGGTCATGGTAGGTACCTGTGCCTTCTACAGGCACGTTTTGGCGAATAACATATGGCTCGCCATTAGCAATTCTTCTTTCTATTTCTTCTTTAGAAAGACTTAAGCAATGCTTGTCGTATCTAATGTTGCCTGTGCTGTCTTTAAGGCCTTCAATCCTATCAGCCGTACAGAAACAATAGTATGCGCCACCTAGTTCAACTAGTTTTTTAGCGTATTCTGTATAGATAGATTTTCTTTCGCTTTGAACGTATGGACCGTAGTCGCCACCAACATCAGGGCCTTCATCATACATGATGCCCGAATCACGCATGGTGTCATATATAATTTGAACAGAGCCATCAACATATCTAGCCGTGTCTGTGTCTTCGATTCTTAAAATAAACTTTCCGTCATAGCGTTTTGAATACAAAAAGCCATAAAGTGCTGTTCTAAGTCCACCGATGTGTAAATACCCTGTTGGACTTGGTGCAAAACGTGTTCTTACCATTTTATTTCTCCTTAAACTTCTTTAATGCCATTAAAAATATTTTTTAAATTGCATTGTCTTTTTATGTTATCTATTAAATTTTCGCCCTTATAACTAAAAGAGTTATCAAAACTTATAATTATATGGTCGATAAGGTTTACATCGTGCAGTTCGCAAATCAAATTCATTTTCTTTGTTGCAAAATGGTCTTCATTGCTTGGAAGGGCGCTTCCACTCGTGTGATTATGCGCCATAATCGCATATGTAGGCTTATAAATGTTTATAGCGCTTACAACTTCTGGGATTTCAGCGCTAACCTTATCTCTTTGGTTGTCGGTAAATTCGACCTTAGCAAGCAGTTTAAACTTATTGTCAAGAAAAAGCATTATAAACTTTTCGCTTGAAAGCCCTTCAAAAACGCTAAGCAAATATTCTTTGGTTTGCATTGGGTTAGAAAAGGATATGTCTTTTTCCTTTTTCCCTTCTATTCTTCTAAACACTTCTGCTATAGAAACAATAAAAGAAGCGATTTTCTTTCCCACGCCGTCAACCGACATAAGTTGCTCTACACTTGCCGAAAACACGCCTTTTAAGTCGCCAAAAAATTTAATGAGTTTATGCGCAAGAGGATTAGTGTCTTTTCTTGGGATAGCAAAGAACAACAACATCTCAAGCACCTGATGGTCGTTAAACCCATCAGTGTTTTTCAAAAACCCTTCAACCATACGCTCTCTATGTCCTGCGTGAACATTTTCCATCAAACTCATAAGATTATTTTACCATAAATTTATAAAAAAACAAAACAAATAGAATATTTTTATAAATATGCTTACAATATTTTTGATAATATTATATAATATAAGTGTAAATAGTTTTTGTAGGAGAGTTCTAATGCAAAATTTTAATCAATTTATTAGTCACTTGTCCAATCTTATAAATTTTGAAAGCATATTAGGTGAGCCAAATAAAGGCGCACCTTTTGGCAATAATATTAGAAATTGTCTTGACTGGTTTTTAGGTCTTGCTAAAGAGTTTGGCTTTGAAACAATTAACTATGATGGCTATGCCGGTGAAGTTATTTATGGCGAAGGCGAAGAAGTGGGCATCATAGGTCACCTTGATGTCGTTCCTATAGGTATCGGTTGGCTTTCTAACCCTTTCACTTTAACCCATCGTGATGGTGTGTATTATGGCAGGGGGGTATGCGATGATAAAACGCCACTTCTTTCTTGCCTTTATGCATTAAAAGAGTTAAAGGACTCTAAACAGCCCGTAAACAAAAAATTTCGCCTTATCGTTGGCTGTGATGAAGAAAGTGGTTGGCGTGATATAGACTACTTAAGGACAAAAACCACCTTGCCAGAATACGGCTTTTCGCCTGATGGAGATTTTCCTATTAGTTATGCCGAAAAAGGCATTGTCGAAGTTGCTTTTTACTTGCCAAAACTCAAAAATTTTGCCGATGTTAAGGGGGGTACAGCACTAAATGCCGTTTGCGATTATGTCTCTGTTCGCCCACTAATTAAAACTAACCAAAACGACCTTGATAAGTTTAATCTTTCTATAAACGAACAGGGCTATATCGTTTCAAAAGGCAAGTCGGCACACGGCTCTAGTCCACACCTTGGCATAAACGCTATGCTTAAACTTTTTGAATACCTTTTATATATGGGCGAAGATGTGAAAGGCATATTAGACAATTTGTTCTATGACAAAAAAGGCATATTTGCCCTTAAAAACGAACAAGGGGTAGTCACCCTTTCGCCAGACCTTATCTCACAAGATGAAAAGGGGATAACCATTACTTGTGACTGCAGAATACCTGCTCCGTTTACCTTAGAAGATGTTAAACCTATTCTTGATAGTTTTGATATTAGTTATACCACTAAGGTTCGCCATGACCCTATGATGGCAGAAAAGAACGGCGAGTTTGTTCAAACACTTCTTAATGCATATAATGAAATTACAGGTGAAAATGCCCAGCCTATAAGTATGGGTGGCTCTACTTTTGCAAGGGCGTTTAATAAAGGCTGTGCTTTTGGACCAAAACTAAAGGGACACATAGACAATATCCACGATGCCAACGAAAACGTTTCTACTGAGCAAATTTTAACGGCTTATAAGATTTATAAAAAGGCAATTTTTGACCTTGCAAAATAATTATTATATAAAATTAAAGGATAGCAACTTTGCTATCCTTTTTTTATCTTGATTTTTTAACTATTTAGTGTTGTGGGTACCGAAAAATGCTTGTGGGTGAGAACATACCGGACAAGTTTGTGGTGCTTCTAAGCCCTTATGCAAGTGTCCACAATTGTTGCACTTCCACCACACTTCTTTTTTGCTAGAAAACATGGCATCGTTTTTTACCTTTTCAGCAAGTTGTCTATAAGTTTCTTCGTGCTGTCTTTCAATGGCTGCCACACCATCGAAAAGGCTTGCTATATCATCATAACCTTCTTCTCTTGCTACTTTAGCAAAGTCTGAATATAAAACCGAGCGCTCATAGTTTTCAAGGTCGGCAGCATCAATAAGGTTTTCTTCGGTGTTTGAAATTCCATGGAATAACTTAAACCAAATTTTAGAGTGAGCTTGCTCGTTATCGGCAAACTGAGTGAAGATATTGTATATCACTTCGTATCCATCTTTTTTGGCTTGTTCGGCATAAAAAGTATATTCGTTGTATGCGCCAGACTCTCTTAAATATGCCGTCATTAAGTTTTGATATGTCTTACTATCTTTTAGTTTCATTTTTTTCTCCTTTTACATTACTTTTCTTATAGTTTTTCCTAAAATTATAAAACCATACTTATTTTTGGTGTAATTAGTTGAAAATTTTGTCTTTTTAGATTATAATATTAAAAGATATTAACTTTTTAAGGTGAAAAAAATGACTTTCGATACAAAACTCGTTGGCAAAATCGGTTCAATGGCACTCATCGATAAAGAGAGCAATATTTTAGACTATACCTTGATTGCAAGGCTTTCATCTGAACTTAAGCCGGGATATATTTGGATTACAAGTGGTGCTGCCGAAACGGGCAGACTTGATTATATTAAAAGAAATGGCACCGAACTCGTTGGCGAAAAGGAAGATGTTAAAACCGACTACGCTGCGCAAGGTCAGTCTATTTTGATGTCAACATATCGCGAGTATGTGGATTCTAAATATTCGCTTAGACAAGTTTTAGTTGAACACCAACACTTTAATGACCCACAAAAGAGAGAACACCTAAAGGCAATGCTTCTTCGTGCAAAAGACCAAAACGCAATTCCTATCATTAACTATAACGACGCAATAAGCACAGAAGAAAGCCGTAGGTTTGAAATTCAGTCACTCAAAGACAAGACCGATAAGGTTGTTGAGTGTGTGGATAACGATGAAACGGCTTCTCAAATTGCTTGCCTTGTTAAAGCAGAAAACTTAATTATTTTAACAAGTGCAGACGGTATTTATAAAGATAGTCACGACCCAAGCACTTTAATTAGCGAAATTTCTGGCAAAGATATTTATGAAGTGTTAGATAATATCACCGAGTGCGAAAATTATTGCAACGGCGCATCAAGGGCAGGGGCAAACGGGGCTAAGGCTAAACTTGAATATATAAAAGATGCAGTTAAAATTGGAACAAAAGTTATAATCGCTTCTGCAAAATGCTCACTTCACGATTTGCTTAGTGGAAAGGCAAAAGCAACAAGAATTGGCGTTAGATAATTTAATAATTTATAAAAATAAAAAAGAGTGGCTAACCACTCTTTTTGTCTTTTTGTTTATTTTATTTTTCCTTATCTATAAGCAAACAACTAAAACGCCAATTAAAAGTGCAAGTGAAATAGTTGCAAATAAAAGCGAATAGCCTATTACAGGGCTTACTTTTTTATTCCATTTAACTCTTGCAAAAAAACTTGGTTTTTTCTTTTCACAAGTTGCTTCTATATTTTCTTCTTTTTCGATAAGCGCTCTATCTTTTCTAGACTGTTTAACAACGTATTGCATTGCAATTGCAACGAACACCATTAGTCCACCAAACACGATGAACGAGATGTCATAACTTCCAAAAATATCGAAAATGAAGTTGCCAATAGGCGAGCCTAGGGCATATCCTGCATAGTTTGCAGCAGAGAACACGCCGAGAACGCTCATATAACTTTTATTTCCAAAAAGTTCGCTTGCATAAAGTGGAAGCATAACCGTTTCAAGTGGAAGGGCAATGTCTTGGAACACAAGTCTAACAAATGAAAGGGCAATACCTAAACTAGATGAGTCAACGAACACTTGCGCAACAACCGAAATGAAAGTGCTTATCAAACAAATATTCATGGTGAACCTTAAGCCCTTTTTGTCGAACATAAAGCCTGTTAAAATCTTTGTTCCCATCAAAACAATAAGTCCGAGCGAAGTCATTGTCGTAACAAGCTCATTAGAAATGCCTTTATCTTGCATGTGTGGAACGGCAATGCCACTTAAACCTTGAAGTGACATACCAGTAAAAGCCAAACATACGCACGCTATGTAAAAGTATGGTTTTTTCAAAATTTGATTATATTCCATACCAACCCAGCCACTGCCACGGGCTTTTTTTGCTTTGTTTTCGATAACCGTTTTTTCAGTGCCTTTAGGTCTATCTTTGAAAAAAACTATAACAAGCGCAAGCACGACTGCAAGAATTATTGTAATCACCTTATATGAATCACGATAACCAAATGTTTCTTTATAGATAATAGGTGAAACAATTTCGGTTGCAATAGCACCAAAAAGTCCGTTAGAAGAAAGAATCAAGCCTGTTATTTTGCCCTTGTTTTCTTCTTTGCACCAAAGTTTTACAACGGCGCCAACCATGGTTGTGCTTGTCCAAGCAAGACCGATGCCAAGCAAAATTCCTGCGATATAAAACATCCAAAGTTCTTCTGCAAGCATATTGATAACAGAAAAACCCATAAGGCAAATAAAACCTGCACATATAAGTTTTTTTGCACCAAACTTGTTTATAAGCGTGCCGAAGAAAATGTTAATAATCGTTGTTGCAACAAATCTAAACGTGTCGCTAAGTGAAAATGCACCACGGCTAAACCCAAGCGCCTCGGTCATAGGAACAACGTAAAGCGTTCTTCCACTTGAGCAAAAACCAAGCGACACACCTGTTACCAAAAAGCAAATGGCAATAACTATAAAGCCATAATTAAACTTCTTTTTCTCGTTTAACATTTTTCATCTCCACAAGATATAATCTTTAACAATTATACGCCTTTATTTTTTAATTGTAAAACAAAAAGAGTATAAAAAAACCAAGTTTTTTAACTTTTTAGGCAAGGTAAAAGTCACCAAAAATTTTTTGTCGAAATTTTGGTTTTTTTGAATATATTTTGCCTTTCTGCACAACATATTATCAAGGGGGATGAATATGAGAGATAATAAGAAAAGTAAAACGACCAGTAAAAGTTCAAAAAACACTAAAGATTGTAAGTAACAATAAATTTAAAAGTGATTTTGACACTTTTGGCTCTTATACAGGCGTAGATGCTTATGACAAGTATGAAAAGCCTGTTCAAGACGCTGACGATTTATAAAAAATCTTTTAATTAAACCTTAATTTGATTAGGCAGAACTCTTTTTTTAATAAAAGTCTTTTGCCTTTTCTTTTTTAAATTGTTTACTAAAAAAATAAAAACTTGACAAAACTTTTTGTTTGATATATAATAACCTTGCTTTTTAAGACAGTTATACGGTCGCGGGGGCAGGGAGAGCCTGTCAATGAGGAAAGTCCGAGCGTTTTAGAAACAGGGTGCTGGAGAAATCCCAGTGGAGGCGACTTTAAGGAAAGTGCAACAGAAAACAACAGCCCTTTTGGGCAATGGTGAAAAGGCGTGGTAAGAGCACACCGACCGTGTGGTGACACAAGGTGCAATGTAAACCCCACCTGACGCAAGATTGACAAACTATTTCATTAGGGAGTTTCACCGAAATAGTTTAACAAATATCGCTGGGGGATAATGGTAACATTATTCGTAGATAAATGACCGTACACGACAGAACTCGGCTTACAGATTGTCTTAAAAACACATCAGCCTTGCAAGGCAAAACCTTGCAAGGCTGTTCTCTTTTTATTAGTCGCTTACCTTTGCACATCTTAAAGATACATAGTTATATCTTCCAAGCAAGGTGTTAAAGATAGGATTATCGTGGGCAGACACCCTTATTCCGTTATCCGTACTCGAAACAAACAAATTATGATAATACTTTTGTCCGTTATAAAGCTGAATTATATCCCCAACATCAAGGTCACTTAACTCACACTCGGTTAGTTTTAACCCCACGCCCGTGTTGAAAGTGCCAAAGTTCCAAAACTCATTTACCCCCGTCCACGCAGGCGCTCTATTACTAAGCGAAAGGTAAAACCAACCATATTTATCATAATTCATTGCCACGCCACCAGCGTGAATACATTGCGAAACAAAGTTGGTGCAGTCGCCACCAAGACTTGAAAAGTTATAATAGTTTGGGTTAAAACTTGTCGCCCACCGTTTTGCATAATTATAGGCTAATTCTCTATCATACATAATATATTATATTCTTGCTTTTTATAAAACTCTACAAACAAAAAAGGCTAAACGAAAACTCGTTTAGCCTTCTATTTATTCATCTTTGGATTTTCAGTTCTACCAAGCAAATAATCAATAGACACATCAAAATAATCGGCAAACGCTATCAGCGTTTCCTAATCAGCCTGCCTTTGCCCATTTTCATATCTACTAATGCTATTTTGATTCATATTCAAATCAATTGCAAGTTTTAATTGCGAAATTTTTTTCTTTTCTCTTAAATATTTTAATCTCATACTCTTGACAATATTATACCGATTCGGTATAATAAAAATATCCCATTTTGGTATATTTTATTACAAAGGAGAAAGATTATATGTTTTGTAAAATTTGTGGAAAAGAAATCAACGACCAAGCAGTTATCTGCCCACATTGTGGCTGTCAAGTAAAAGAAACTGCTATCGAAAACACAGATGTTAAAAAAGTTAATGTTCTTTGCATTATCGGTTTTGTTTTGTCGCTTGTAAGTTTGCTTATCTCATTGGTTGGCATAGTTGCTATTGCAGGATTGGTTTTATCAATCATCGGTGTAAACCAAGCAAGCAAAAACAATCAAAAACTTAAGGGCTTAGGAATTGCAGGTATTTGTGTTTCAGCAGGTTCTTTGCTTTACACGATAATCGTTGTAATTATTGGTGCTGCTTTATTGGGCGCTCTTTAATTTAATCAAAACATAAACGCTCCGAAAATTCGGAGCGTTTTTTGTTTTTTTTGTTCCTTTTACTTTTTAAGATATACCATGAGCACTGCGATGTCGGCAGGGGATACACCAGAAATTCTGCCTGCTTGACCTAAGTTTTTAGGGCGAATTTTGTCGAGTTTTTGTTGGGCTTCTATTCTTAAGCCTTTAATTGCAAGATAATCGATATCGTCTGGCAAACTCTTTTCTTCAAGTTTTTTTGCCTTTTCTATTTGCTCTAAACCCTTTTGCAAATAGCCTTGATATTTTGCATCAGTCTCTACAGTGTCTAAAATTTCCTTAGAAATACCATCGAACCCACCAAGACTTTCTATAATTTCGCTGAGCGAAATGCCACGCCTTATAAGGTCGCCCTTTGTTAAGCCTTGCTTTGCACTATCATAGCCGTGTGCTTTAAGTAAACTATCGGCATCTTTTGGCTTAACCAAAATATTCATCTCTAAAGTTGCCTTTTCATACTCAGCAACTCTTTTTAAATATCTGTTATATCTTTCGTCATCGACAAGTCCTGCACTTCTACCTTTTTCGGTAAGTCTAAAGTCTGGGTTATCTTGCCTTAAAACAATTCTATATTCGGCACGGCTTGTCATCATACGATATGGCTCGTTTGTGCCTTTAGTAACAAGGTCATCGATTAAAACGCCAATATACCCGTCATCTCTTGAAATAATAAGTGGGTCTTCCCCACGCATTTTAAGTGATGCGTTGAGCCCTGCAATAAGCCCTTGTGCTGCGGCTTCTTCATAACCACTTGTGCCATTTACTTGGCCTGCCATATATAGTCCACTTATCTTTTTATATTCAAGTGTAGGGAGTAGGTCAAGCGAGTCAATACAGTCATACTCGATAGCATAAGCATATCTCATAATCTCGCAATTTTCTAAGCCCTTAATCGTTCTATACATAGCCTTTTGCACATCGTGTGGTAGGGAAGTTGAAAGACCTTGAACGTAAATTTCGTTTGTGTCTGCCCCTTCTGGCTCTAAGAAAAGTTGATGTCTTTCCTTATCGGCAAAACGCACAACCTTATCTTCAATCGAAGGGCAGTATCTTGGGCCTGTTCCTTTGATAAGTCCACCATAGAGTGGGCTTCTATGAAGATTGTCCCTTATAATTTGGTGAGTTTTTTCGTTTGTATAAGTAAGATAGCAAGGCGTGTGTTTTTGTGGCACGCTTTCGGTCAAAAAACTAAACGGATAAATCTCTTTTTCGCCGTCTTGAACTTCCAAAACCGAAAAATCAATTGTTCTTGCATCAACTCTTGCAGGTGTTCCCGTCTTAAACCTTCTAATAGTAAAGCCGTGTTTAATAAGATTTTCAGTTAGCCCACCGTTAGATGCTTGAAAGCCACTTGGCCCAGAGTTTTGTCTCCACTCGCCAGCGATAACGCTTCCGTTAAGATATACGCCCGTTGCAACTATAACGCTTTTGCACTCAATTATTCCACCGAAAGAAGTTAAAACGCCACTGACATTTTTTCCACTCTCATCGGTTAAGATTTCCACGGCTTCGCCTTGTAAAATCTTTAGGTTAGGGGTGTTTTCTAAGGTTTTTTTCATTACTGTGTGATAATAATTTTTATCAGCCTGACCCCTAAGTGATTGAACGGCAGCGCCCTTTCCACGATTAAGCATTCTTATTTGAAGAAGTGCTCTATCGGCGTTTATACCCATTTCGCCACCCAAGGCATCTATTTCTTTAACGATTTGCCCCTTAGCCGTTCCACCTATTGAAGGATTGCACGCCATAAAGGCTATGCTATCTAAGTTTAGTGTTAGCATAACCGTTTTAAAGCCCGTTCTTGCAAGGGCGAGCGCTGCTTCGCAACCGGCGTGTCCTGCACCGATTACAACAGCATCGAATTTTCCTTCAGTGAATCTATTTTCCATAATTTTTATTGCTTTAATAATTTTTTCTTAATATCGTTAATATCAACGGCAAGTTTTGTGTCAATTTCTATTTGTTCTGAAATTTTATCTCTTGTATAAGTAACAGTTGCGTGGTCTCTGCCAAAAATCTTGCCAACCTTTGTTGATGGCAAACTCATCATGTCCAAAACCAAATACATGCTAACTTGTCTTGCAAGTGCTATCTCTTTGGTCTTTTTCTTTGAAAGAAGTTCGGTTTTAGACACCTTATAAAACTGGCACACGCCGTTTATTATATCTTCTGCTCTTAATTCTTCTTGCCTTTCGCCAGCAGATTCCTTTAAGGCATCGTTAACAAGTTCAATAGTTATTGGTCTTTCGTGAAGTTTAGAAGCAAAGATAACCTTTGTCAACTTTCCTATAAGCGTTCTTATATCGCCCACGTTCATCTCTGCAATGTAGGTTAACACTTTGATATTAACAACGCATTTCTTTTCTTCTGCCTTTCTTTTCAAGATTGCAATTCTCGTTTCAAGGTCAGGTGGTTGAACGTCTGCTAAGAGTCCACCTTCAAAACGAGTTCTAAGCCTTTCTTCTAAAACTTCAATTTCCTTTGGTGGTCTATCAGAAGTTAAAACCACTTGTTTGTTTTGCATTACAAGTTCGTTAAAGGTGTGGAAGAACTCCGTTTGAATACCTTGTTTTGTTGCTAAAAATTGCACGTCATCAATAAGCAAAACGTCAACGTTTCTATATCTTCTTCTAAAATCGGCACTTGCATTTGTGCCTTTTCCCTTGCTTATGCCTTCGATAAATTGGTTAGTAAACTGCTCGCAAGTAGCATAAACGACGTTAAGGGTTGGATTATGTAACTTTATGTAGTTTGCAATGGCCATCAAAATATGAGTTTTTCCAAGTCCTGTGCCACCATAAATAAATAGGGGATTATAACTATCTCCCGGTGCTTCAGCAACGGCTTTTGCGGCAGCATAAATAAACTCGTTTGACGAGCCTACGACAAAAGAATCAAAAGTAAATTGCGTGTTTATTGGAGAGCCTTGATTTTCTAGTTCATCTCTTCTTTCTTCGCCAAGTTGTTTAAGATAATCTTCTTTATCTTTTGCAACAACCACACAGTAATCTGTTATATGTGTGTTCGCCTTGATAATTGCTTCTTTAATTTTAGAGCCTATCATTTGGTTGTTTACGCCGTCGGCGAAAATTTTACTTTGAGTGCAAAGAACGATAGTGTTGCCTTTTATGTCAACAGGAACTAATAGTTTGATAAAACTTTCATAAGCAATAGAAGTAACAAGACTTTCTATCTTTGGTAACAACACTTGTTCCCATAAAATCTCATAATTTTCTTTATCCATAACAAACTATCCCCCTTTATCAGTTGCATTTAAGTAGAAAACATTATATAATATTTTTAGAATAAAATAAAGTAATACGGCCACTTTTTTTCAAAAATTTTAAAAATCTATGTATATTAAACATTTGTCACTAAAAAACTTTCGCAATTATGAAAGCCAAGATTTTGACTTTGACTGCGGAATAAATATCCTTACCGGTGCTAATGCTCAGGGCAAAACAAATTGTGCTGAAGCAATCTTTTTCCTTTGCACGGGCTATTCTCCAAGGGCTAATAAAGACAGGCTCTTGGTTAGACACGGCTTTAATAATGCAGAAATTATTGGCAAAGCACAGTCAAGGTATGGCGAAGTGTCTGTTAAAATAGAGTTTAATAACCTTGATAAAAAAAGTATTTATATAAACGAACTTCAAGTTCTAAAAGTGGGCGAACTTTTGGGAAACATAAACAGCGTGTTCTTTAATCCACAAGAACTAAAACTCGTTCAAGAAAGCCCAGAAGACAGGCGTAGGTTTATGAACATTTCGCTCTCTCAAATGAGCAAAAATTATTTCTACGCCCTTCAAAGATACAATAAAATTCTTTCGCAAAGAAACAATCTCTTAAAAGACCCAGATAAAGATTTAATAAGAGACACCTTGCCTATATGGGACGAACAACTTTCTAGAGAGGCAAGCAAAATCATAAAGGCAAGAAACGACTTTTTAACCGAACTTTCGCCTATAGCAAGCGAGAAGCACGCACTCCTATCAGACAATAAAGAAGACCTTAAAATGCGCACGGAGAGTGGTTACTATGGCAGTGAAGAAGATATTGCCTTTGCCCTAAAAGAAGACTTAAAAGTGGGTTTAGAGCGTGATATTAGGCTTGGCTTTACTTCTATCGGTCCACATAGAGATGACATTAAGTTTACCCTTAATGGCGATGACGTAAGGGTTTATGGCTCTCAAGGTCAACAAAGAACGGTTGCTCTTTCTCTTAAACTTGCCGAAGCCGAGATTTTTTATAATAAGTTCGGCGAATATCCTATTCTTATTTTAGATGACGTTCTTAGCGAACTTGACAAAAAAAGGCAAAGAAAACTTATCTCTGCCGTTAAAAATATGCAAACTATATTCACTGCTACATCTCTTGATAGACAGGTGTTTAAAAATGTAGAAGTTAATAAAATAATAATAGAAAAAGGAAAAATAAAAGGGTAGTAAACGCCATGGTTTTTACTGCTCTTTTTTGCTATTTGCAATTTGGTTTTCATTGTGGTATAATAGGGTAAATTTATTAAATGTATATGTTTTTCAAGTTTGATAAATGCTAATTTTAACTCTTGGATGTAAAAAAGGAAAAAACTTATAAATGTTTGGTTTTCTTAAAAAACAATCGCCGGTAAGAATTATCGCTTTAGGTTTTCTTGCCACAATACTTTTAGGTTCAATTCTTCTAAGCCTTCCATTTTGCTTAAAAGAAGGGGTTACCTTAAGGTATATAGATGCACTTTATACTTCGACAAGTGCAGTTTGTGTAACAGGACTTATCGCCGTCGATGCAGGCTCAACTTTTACCCCCGTTGGTCAAACTATTTTGGCACTTCTTATCCAAATCGGTGGGCTTGGCGTTTCCACTATCGGCGCTGGCATTATTCTTGCCGTTGGCAAAAAAATGAATCTTAAAGGCATAAACGTTATTAAAGAAGGCTCTAATCTAAACTCAAGAAAAGGTCTTAAAAACTTTGTTAGGGATATTTTTATAACCACTATTATCATTGAGTTTGTGGGCGCTGTTCTCAGTTTTATCGTTTTCATAAACGATATGGACTTTTTAACGGCACTAGGTGTTAGCCTTTTTCATAGCGTTGCTTCTTTTAATAACTCTGGTTTTGATATTTTGGGTGGCATTAACCCTGCTTTTAAGGGACAAAGCCTTATCCCTTATCAAAACAATGTTCTGCTTAACCTTACGACGAGTGGACTAATAATTCTCGGTGGCATTGGCTTTTTGGTTATTAGAGATTTAATTAACAATAGATTTAAGTGGAAAAAACTTTCTATGCACACCAAAGTTGTTCTCGTAATGTCGGGGGCTTTGCTACTTTTAGGAACTTTGCTTTTTAAACTTTCGGAAGGTAATAATATTTCTTGGCTAGGCGCATTTTTCTTTAGCGTTTCGGCAAGAACGGCTGGTTTTTCAACCTATGCACTAAATTCTTTTTCATATGCTGGTCTTTTGGTTTTAATTATATTAATGTTTATCGGTGCTTCGCCTGGGTCAACAGGTGGTGGCATAAAAACAACAACATTTTTTGCACTTCTTCAAGGCATAAAGTCTTCTGCAACCAATAGGTCTGAAAAGGCTTTTCATTATTCAATGCCAAAAGACGCATTTAGAAAAGCATCGGTTATAACCATTTTGGGAATATTTATCATTTTATTAGCAACGCTTGGAATAAGTATGCTAGAGCCACATTTAAGACTTATCGATATTCTTTTAGAAACCACAAGCGCATTCGGCACGGTAGGGCTTTCTACGGGAATAACGAGCGAATTATCGGTAGGTAGCAAACTTATATCTATTTTAAGTATGTATATAGGCAGGCTAGGTCCACTTACTATCGCTTCTATTTGGAACTTTAATCGAAAGGAAACCTTTTCTTACCCAGAAGGTAACATTTCTATCGGTTAATTAAATAAAATTATTTGTTAAAATATATAGGGAATATTATGAAAAATAAAAAAATGATTTATGGTATTATAGGCCTCGGCAGGTTTGGAACAGCACTTGCTCATAAACTTGCTAACATGGGCGCTGAAATTTTAGTTGTTGATAAAGATGAAGCAAAAGTTTCGGCTATTCGTGAAATTACAGAAAATGCATTTATATCAAATAATTTAGAAAAGAAATCTCTTTCTGATATGGGCTTTTCTAATTGCGACGTTGTTATCGTATGTTTAGCAAGCGCTATCGACGTTTCTATTCTTACTGTTATGCAACTTCAATCACTTGGTGTTAAACGCATAATTGCCAAAGCAAAAAGCACCGAACACGGCGAAATTTTGGCTAAACTTGGTGCAGAAATCGTTTACCCAGAACAAGACATGGCTCTTCGCCTTGCAAACAGACTTGAAATGGGGCATGGGGTTGACTTTATTGAACTTAGCGATTCGGTTAAGGTTGCAACCTTTAACGCTCCAAACGAATTTGTTGGCAAAACTATTTTAGAAGTTTCTTTAAGAGAAAAGTTTGGCTTAAACATTATCGCTATTGAAAATAACGGCACAGTAGTTGACACCGTTCGCCCTAACTATGTGTTTAGTGATGGCGACGTATTATATCTTTGTGGTAATAAAAAGGCTATATCTTCTATTTCCGATTGGCTTGCCACTCGCTAATTTTTATGCTTATTATTTAAAAGTTTAACGGCACGAATTTTTCGTGCCGTTTTTTTGTTTTTTATTAAATAACTTCAATGCCACAAATTTTACAGAATTCTTTAATAAGTTTTGAGTTGTCGCCATAACTGATAATGTAGTGTTGAGCCATAACTTTATCTGCAAAATCTTCTGTATCTGAAAGCACAACCTTAAGCGCAGGAAGTTGTGGGGCAGGTTGAGTCCAGCCGGCTTCTTCCCACTTTGGTGGTTTTTCGCCCTTTCCAACTACCATGTGCATAACGTATTTGCCATCTTCATAAGCGAGTCTACACATTGTTATTGTGCCACTTTTAACGCTTGAAACGTTTAGTATGCCTTGTGAAAGTTCTCCAAAGGTTGCAGGGATAACAGTCACTTCGCCATCAACAACTTCTTTTGGAACGTAATCAGGCACGCCTGCAAGCACACCATCAGCAAAGAATTCATAAAATTCTAAATATGCACCTATTTGACCTGTAAGTGCTTTAATAATCGCTTGTGTTACATTGCCTAAGCAATCGTTTTCTGGTATGGTAGAAATGCCTTCTCTATCGGCAAGTAACATAAACACCATTGCTGGTGGAAAACCTAAAAGTTTTTTCATACCATCAACGTCTTTAAGTGAAACGGCAACGTATTTTCTTTCATCTATAATTTGCTTTATAGCAAGATAATATTTAACCCCTTTTTCAATAACAGTTGGGTCTGCTTCCTTTAAGAATTTCCAACTTTTTATCGTGGTTGAAACAACTTCGTCTATTTCTTTTTGCGAGATTTTTTCAGCACGCTGAATAACTTCAAGCATTTCAAAACACTCTATTTCAGGTCCAACCGTTTTCTTTAGAGAGCAACCGTCAAAAAGTGTGCCATATAGATGCATATCTCTATATCCCATTTGTCCGATTTTTGCACTGCGTAAATCATTAAATGCAACACTTGCTTTGCAGTATGCAAGAACTTCTTCAACCCTTGATGGTCTTCCCATAATGTCGTAAACGAACTTAAAGGTATATCCCAAATCTTTCATTGTCTTTCTTAATGCAGAAGTTCCCGCTTGGTCGGCTGTTGTCACAAGCCTGTCATCTTCCATCCAACCACAGAGTCCCCAAAGTACCATAGGAACGTTTCTAAATTGTTCGGTAATTTTTATAACGGCATGCGTTGGTATCCAACCTGCAATACATAAAACAAGTGCATCAAACTGCTTGCCCTTAAAATATTCTATCGCCTTGTTAACATCTTTTTCTTCGTAGTCATCACGGATAGGAAAACAAGGAAGAATTTCAACCCCTTGCTTTTTAAGGCTTTCACAAGCAACCGTGCATTTATTTACAATAATGTCTATCGGTGTATTTACTTCACCAAACCCTGCAAATGCTATTTTCATAATTTTCTCTCCTTTTATTTAAACATTTTGTTAATATTTTCTAAAGTTGTTCTAACAAGAATATCCCCACCGACATGGTCTGTTGTTCCACTTGAAACGTAAGCAGAATAATGTCCACCTTTTTCGGCTTTTTCGGTTGGCAAATATCCACCAACACCACATGCAAGTTGTATCAATATAGTTTGTTTTGCCTTACTTCTTGCTCTAATTTGATTTCCATAATCTAAAAATAATTCAAATGGATTAGTGGCAATTGCAATATCTCCAAAACGCACGAAATGAACTTCTATTTCAATAGTATTGATTTTTTGTTGGGCAAGATATCTCGTCATTGTGCCAGAATAAACGTGCATTTTTGCCGTATCTTCATAAGTCATTTTTTTGCCGTGATTCTTTTCTAAATAATCGTCAATTTCTTTCTTTGCCCTTTCGTATTCACTAATAGAAACCTTTCTTATTGGCAAAGAAAGTTCCATAGTTTCGTGCAACAAAAGTCCTTCGTCTTTTAATTGTGTGTCAAGTTCTTCATAAACGCTTATTATCTCGTTAGAAATTCTTTTTCCAACAACCTTTAAGCCCGAAACGTCAAACATAGAAGGGTCAGCACGGCGCTCTATGTAGTTTTCTCTTTTTATATTAGGGTCATCAATCGGCGTTTCAGGGTTTACCCAGCGAATCATATCTCTTGGACATTGGTCGCCAGCAGGTGAGCAAAGCCCCAAAACTTTTATATCTTTGCCAAACTTATTTTTAAGATTTTCTCTAACTTTTCCCCAATAGTCAGAAGAAATAAAACTTCTGTGTTCAACCACTTGGGCAGGGCAAGCGATGTTTGCAACAACACCTGTTAGTTCTTTGTTTTGGTCAAATGTATAAATAAGTTCAACGCCAGAATCATTTCCACCTTCTAAGCAATCAAAACTAGCAAGGTTGGTGTCTCCCCACATTTTTGAAGTTCCATCATTATAGCAAACACGCCTGTTCATTCCAACAGCCACACGCCCAAACGCATTTTTGTAATATGCAAATTCTCTATTTTCCCAAGCAAGAATAACTGCGTTTGCAATTTTTTCAACCAAAAACTTAAACGATTGTTCTTGCGACAAGCATTTTTCTGCACTTACAAGTGGCTTATATTCCATATCTTTTGGCAAAACAGACTTAAAATAATTATAAGAACTTATCTTTTCTTCTCCCATCTGTTTAAGTTTATGCACAATCGCATTATCCCTTGGATAAGAATATGAAGTATGGCTATGAATTGCACTTATAATAACTTTGTCAACAGAAATTTCTAACTTGCCTGATAAATATTCTTTAACGGCTTGATTAAGATTACATGGCACTGACACTAGGTCGCAAGACGCCATAATAAGTTGCTCGTTTCCACTTTCAATAGCCATTGCAATAACCTTAACAGGACTTTCAACTTGGTCTGTAATTCTTTCAAAAAATTGTCCAGCAAGGCTGATTTTAACGCCTTTTTCGGGTGTAATATCAACTTCGCTCCAGCCTATTTTAATTTTTTCCATTTTTGTCCCTTTGCTTATATTTTTATAATAATACTTATTATATATTTAAGTCAAACTTAACAATAACGAAACTTTTTCGTAAAATTGTTTATTTTAGTTTGCCTTTTTGTGTTTATTGTGCTAGACTTTTTTAGAGGTGAATTTATGAACATTAAAAAACTTTCCGTTCTTGCCGGCGTATCTCCAGCAACCGTTTCAAAGGCTTTTAATGGTGCAAATGATATATCAGAGCAAACTAGAGAAAAAATTTTTGCGCTTGCAAAGCAATATAATTGTTATGAAAAATATAACAAGGTTAAATATCCTAAAAAAGTGGTTGCTGTAATTTGCCCAGAAGTTGAAAGTGAATTTTACGCAACCCTTGTTTCTTATATAAAAAAAAGCCTAACAAAGTTAGGCATGATTATGGTTTTGTCGCTAAGCGAATTTTCTTCTGAAAAGGAAAGTGAACTTATAAGTTATCATCTTTCTTGCAAAAATGCAGATGGAATTTTAATCTTAGACTCCACATCAAATGTTAAATACAACAAAGATATTCCTATCATCAATATTTGTTCTACGCCAACACCTAAAGATATTGATTGCGTTAATATGGACCTTTCAAGTGCAATTTCAGATGCCGTTTTATTATTTAAGGACAACGGACACAAGGATATAGGTTATATCGGTGAACAGTTAACTAATGAAAGAAAGGAGTTTTTTGAACAGGCACTTAAAATACATGGCATTAAGTTAAATCCAGATTTTATCGTTGTCAGTAGCGAGCGATTTAACCAAGCAGGGTATAACGCTATGCAAAAATTATATTCACTTGAAAAAAGACCAACAGCAATACTCTGTGCATACGATTATATTGCTCTTGGCGCAATAGAGTGCATTTCAGACCATAACGAAAGCGTGCCTGAAAATTTTTCTATTATAGGTGTTGATGATATTTCATTTTCTTCACACAGTAACGTAAATTTAACAACAATTCGCCCTAATATAGAAGAAATTTGCAACATTGGCATTGGTCTTTTGGTAAAAAAAATAAGCCAAAAATCATATTGTATTCGCCAAAACATAAACGTCCGTGGCGAATTAGTAAATCGTTCTTCGGTTAAAAATTTATTTTTGGATAAATAATAATTCTTATAATAAAACGCTCACTTAATAGTGAGCGTTTCTTTTTTCTAGCCAAATACTTTTGCTAAGATTTCTTTCTTTTCTAAAACCCCAACAGTTTTGTTTTTAACTTGTCCGTTTTCAAAATAGAATAGGGTAGGTATAACTTCAACTTTATATTCGATTGCAAGTGCCATTTCTTCATCAACATTTGCTTTTGCAACCTTTATCTTGCCTTCATATTCAGTTGCAATTTCTTCTAGAATTGGTGCAATCATTTTGCAAGGTCCACACCAAGTTGCCCAAAAATCTACGATTACAGGAATTTCGCTCTTTAATACTTCTTGTTCAAAATTTTGTTTAGTTAATATAACTTCCATAATTAGTTCTCCTTGTCTTTAGATTTATAATAGAGTCTGCAATGGCAAAACCCTTCAAACTCTGGGTCGGCAATTTGCTCTTTAAATTCAGTGCACATACACTTAAATTCTTCTGTTCGGCTAAGCCTACAAGGGCAATATCCACCCGTTCTTTTTAAGCCTTCTTTAATCATATCAACAACTTGTTTATCAGGGTTTAATTTAACGCTCATTTTATCTCTCCATTTTTCTATATTTTAGCATATTTATATGCATAAAATCAAGTCCAATTGACAATTTTACAAAATAAAACCACTCTACAATTATTGTGGAGTGGTTTTTCTTTTTTTATTCCTTTTTATGCGCCTATACCAAACAACGTTCTTATAACGTTTGCTTTTTCTGTTTCAACGCCTTGAAGAGCCTCTACAAAACTATCTTCGTTTGAGCCTTCCATATCACAAAGTAAGCCTGCTTCATCAATATTCATAAGTTCTAGTAATGACCAGTTATCAACAAGACCATTTACAATATTTTCTACAGCTTGTCTTTCAACAATACCATCCTCATAGAAATCGCCTAAACTTATAAATACATTGCCAAGAGAATCAAGTTTAAGGTTTGAAATGAGAGAGTCAACTTGTTGGTTTTCAAACATTGATGAGAATAGAATATCTAACAATGCCTTTGCAGGCTTTTTCATTTTATTAAGTCTTAAACCAATATCATTAAGGTCTGCACCGATATCTCTAAGGGCAGTTGCTGTTTCTTCTTTTGTTCCTTTACCATCTTTTGCAGTTTGGAATCCTTCTGAAATGTCCGTTGTTGCATCCATAACGTCTACCATGCCAACAACTACATCGCAAACATCATTAAAGTTTAAGTCTCCTTCTGATGTTTCAACCGTTGTAATCATATCAAAATACCAGCCACCAGCAGTGTTATAAATATTTGCTAAGTCAGAACTTGCATATTCATTTAAGCCAATATTTTCTGGTATAACGAAAAGTGGTTTAGGCTCGTTATTACCTGTTTGTTCTCCACCACCAGAACCACCTTGGTTTTGAGAAGGCATAACCATTTCAACTTTTGAAAGTCTGTCAACTTGCATCACTAATCCATTGAGTGGCACGAGCACAGCAAGTGCAACAACAATACCTTGAACTAAACCGATAAGTGCACCAAAGCCCCTTCTTTTGTCAACTTCTGTCTTAACGAATATTTTAAAGATAGGGAATATAATAAGCCAAGAAACTATTCTTAAAACAAAGAACAATACAAAGTAAACAGCAATACTTAAAATTAGATTTAAAAGTATTGAAAATACAAGTTGAAAGTTCTCTGGCACTTCTTTTGCAAGTGATGCTAAAAGTTCTTTCGCCATATCGGTATCAAGCAAAAACTCGATAACCGGTTGACGCAAATAAATTGCGCCAGCAATACAGCCAATAATAAGAATCAATCTTAAAATTGAACGATTGCGTCCTCTTCCTAAGCCATAGAGCATACCAAATAATAATGCGACTGCAGTTAGTGCAATCATAATAATTGTCATTGTTCCCATAATTTTTTCCTTTTGTTTTTTATTTACATATATATATCTATTTTAATACTTTTTATTTAATTTTTCAACTATATATGCTTTATTTTAAAAAATTCTTTTTGGTAATAAATAAAAGTGGCAATTTCTTGCCACTTTTTTAATTTTACTTATCTTTTAAACTATTTCCAAGATATGTTCCAAAAACTGATGGAGATTTTCTCTTTTGTTCTGTAAAGCCACTCTTTTTGCTGTCTTTACCATAGCGAGATTTAAATCCACTTGGTTTTTTGCGAGAATCTTTTCTTTGTCTAGAATTTTTTCTATCGCCCTTGTTTCTTCCTGCATTATATGGTGTAGAAAACTCGTCTTTATCGTTTGGAACGATTATAACGTATCTGTTTGGTTCTTTGCCATCACTCTTTGTAGTGCAAGTTTCACTATTTGCAAGTGCTGTGTGGATAATTCTTCTTTCATAAGGACTCATTGGCTCTAAAATAACTTCTCTTCTCATTTCAGTTGCCTTTTGTTCTAACTTTTTAGCAAGTGAAATAAGTGTTTCTTCTCTTTTATCCCTATAGTTTTCGCAGTCAACAACCACCTTTTTGTATTCAACTCTACCAATGTTCATGCTTGCGCCTGCAAGTGTTTGAATAGCGTCTAACACTTCGCCACGATAACCGATAATATTTGAAGAATCGTTTGAGTTAAGTTTAATAACTGTGCTTCCGTCTTTTTCATAAACTTCTGTAGAAACATCAAAATCCATAAACTTAGCAATTTCTTTTACGAACTCTTCTACTTTTTGGTCTTCAGTTTTATTTTCGATAATTTCAACCTTTGCCATAGTTTTAATTATTCCAAACAAGCCCTTAGCCGGCTCGTTAATAACGGTAATTAAAGCATTTTCTTTTTCAATTCCTAATTCTTTTAAGCCTTTTTCTATGGCTTCTTCAACCGTTTTGCCTGTAAATTGCATTTTTACCTCCTTTACACTTATAAAATTAAGTGTAAATTTTATTTTCCTTTCTTTTTATTTTTAACCTTTCCTGTAAGGAAATCGCCACCACTTTGATGAGCAAACTTGTCATCTTTTGGCTTTTCTTTCTTTTTTGGCTCTTCCTTTTTTTCTTCTTGCTTTGGCACATAAACTCTGCCACGAATTTTTTGTGTTGGTTTATTTGCTTGTTCCTTTTTGAAATTTCTATCAACAATAAAGTTAATTCCATATGTTGTTAGTATGCTAAACACTGAACTTACAACGATATAAAGTGAAAATGCAGCAGTGTACATGAACGCAAAGATTGCCATCATGATAGGCATCATCCACTTCATAATCTTTTGTGTTTGAACGCCTTGTCCATCAACAGTTTGAAGTTCCATTTGTGCCTTTTGTGCTTTTCCCATTACTAATTGCATAAATAATGATGATAGGGCAGTGAGTGCAACTAAAATGAAATATCCGTTTGGTTCACTTTTTTCTGTACCGAGTTTAGCAATTAAGTTTTTATAACCATCTGAACCGATATCGGCACCATGATATCCGTGTGTTTGCTTAAAGGTTGACCAGTTGCTTTCGATTGGGTGAGAAAGTGGGCTATCAGTAACCCAAATGTTTTTAACCCAAAGGAAAGATTGTTCTTCTAGTCTATAAGTTTCAGCAGACTTATCTTGCCTAATATTTAAGATAAACTTTTCAGCAGTCCAATCTTCAGTGCCAACAATATCGTTATACATTTTTTCTTGACCATCAATAACAACTTTCAAGAAATTGTTTTCTTTAGTTAAAAGTGTTGTTTTAAGCAATAATTCATCACTTGTTGAAAAACTTTGTTCAATTATTGCTTTTGTTTGGCTTGCTGTATTTAACATAAATGTTTGATTATAAATAATATAACCACTTGAAGTCCAAACTTTAATATTATAGTATTCTTCAGCAGGTGAAGACTTATATGTGTCTAGTTCTTGACTGTATAAAATTTCAAAATCGTTATTGAAAACAATATTATTATTAACATTGTCTAATTGATTTAATTTATTATCTCCGTTTGTATCAGCAGATACGATAGCATCATAATCAATTACAATTTTGCCGTTTTTATCACGAACAATATATCTTTCTTCGCTGTCAAGTTCAAACCCTGCATAAACAACGTTGTTATACGAGTTAGACATATTATAAAAATATGTTTTGTTTTGGATTGCTGAATAATCTGTAAACGCATTGATAGCAACAATAAAAATAACAAGCGTTAAAATTGTTGGAAGACATGCTCCAAACATAGAATAGCCGTTCTTTTTATAAAGAGCCATCATTTTTTGATTATATAAATCTTTATTATCAGCGTATTGTTCTTGCAATTTTTCAAGTTCTGGACGCATTTCTTCCATTTTAAGTGAATTTTTGCGCATAGAAGCCCTTGAAGCATAGTCGAAAGGTAATGTTACAAGTTTAAGAATAACTGTAAATAAAATTACACCGAGTGCAACAGAAGAACAAATTTTAACAAGCCAAGATATAAGCTGTACTAACCAACTACCTGTACCAGGTGCTGTAAAATTTAAAATTTCCATATTTAATATACCCATTTAAGCACACTTTTCTTATCTGGAACTTTATCAAAGCCCCCTTTACACCAAGGTGTGCATCTTAAAATTCTTTTCATACCAAGAAAGCACCCTATTATAAAGCCGTGCTTTAAAATTGCTTCTAGGGTATACTGCGAACAAGATGGAATATACATGCATGTTCCCCTAGAAAGATATTTTTGATAAAACCTAATTAGTTTTACGCCTATAAATTTTAACATTTTTCTATCATTCCACCTTTTGAAAATAAATATTTCATATTTTCCTTAAAATTTTCAAGCGTGTATTCTTCATTACTAACTTTTGGTATAAAAACAAAAAAGAAGTCTTGCTTAATTAAAGGCACAAAACTTCTAAAAGATTCCCTTAAAAGCCGTTTAATTCTATTCCTTTTTACACTCGTTCCGTGTTTTTTTCCAACAGCATAACCAACTTTTATACTTTTTGCTGGCAAATATACTAACGTTAAACTAGAACTAAACAGCCTATTTCCTTTATTGAATACTAAATTGAAATCTTTTTCTTTTTTTAACCTAATTTCACTTGGCATTATGCAGAGAGTTTATGGCGACCTTTATTACGACGTCTCTTTAATACGTTTTTACCATTACGAGTTTTCATTCTTGCTCTGAATCCGTGAACTTTGCTTCTTTGTCTCTTTTTTGGTTGATATGTTTGTTTCATAGTTTTTCTCCTTGAACTTTTTGTTTTATTTATTTTTATGCTCAATCTATTTTATATAGATTTTTTGATTTTGTCAATTGTTTATGCGTTAATTCTTACAGGAAGCACTAAATAAAGATAACTATCGTTTCCTGCTGCGGTTATTATACATGGGTCTATTGCCGAATTTAACTTAATATTTATAAATTCATCACCAATTATCTTTAAATATTCACTAATATACTTGCCGTTAAACGCAATTTGTAAATCTTTACCTTCAAGCATAATAGTTATATTTTCGTTTACTTCACCAATTTCAGATTTTGCAGAAATTGACATTGATTCTTCTTTAATATCAAATTTAATAACGTTATATCTATCGTTTCTTGCAACGATTGATGCTCTTTCAATACTTGTTAGTAACGCTTGTCTATTAACGGTTATATAATTTTCAAAGTTTGTTGGCAAAATGTGATTATATTTAACAAACTCGCCTTCGATAAGCCTGCTCATTAAACATGTGTTTTCAACTTGAACAAAAATTGAATTCTTTTGAATACAAATTTTAATAATGTTATCTTCTTTATCTAAAAGCCTTATAATTTCGTTTAATGCTCTTGCAGGAATAACTGCTTTAATGTTTTGGTTAGATAATACTTGTTTTTTAATAACTGCCATTCTAAATCCGTCAAGGGCAACTGAAATTAATTGATTATCATTTATTTCAAATAAGCAACCTTTAAGAATTGGTCTTGAATCGTCAGTAGAACAAGAAAATGCTGTTTTTTCAACAATTTCTTTAAAATCTTTTTGTGAAAGTTCAAAATAACTTGCGTCTTCATCTTTTTCTAACTTAGGAAAGTTTTCTGCAGGGAATACTTGAAGTTCACTTTCAGAATCAGAATACTTTATTTGAAGACCACCATCATAAAGCCTTGAAAGTTCAACTTGTTCTTTTTCAAGTTTTTTTGCAAAATCAACAAAATACTTACCAACAACAACCGTTTCGCCTTCCATCAAAACATCTGCTTTAATCTTCTTTTCGATAGTAAGTTCCATATCTGTTGCAAGAAGTGTAAGTGAATCACCTTTAGCAGTAATTTTAATACCTTCTAGTATTGGATTAGTAGATTTTACACTAAGTGCTTTACTAACCTTAAGCACTGCATCAGATAAATCAAGACCATCGCAAATAAGTTTCATATTTTGTCTCCCTTTTTTAAGTTATTTAAACGCAAAATTTAGTAAATTTTATATACCCTTTTATTATATAATAAAAGGTAAAAAAAATCAAGTTATTTATTAATATAAATTTTCTCTTTTTTGCTTTTCTATTTTAATAAAAATTTTATGACACACTTTATTTTTTTTGTTATGTTTGTTTTTTTTATTATTTATTTTTTAAATATAAAATAGGTTTAGTATTAGTATTATGTGTGTGGAATTGTTGATAAGGCGATTTTTGTTAGAAAATATATAGACAAACTGTGTGTAGATAAATTGTTGATAAATTACTTATAACCAATAAAACATGTTGACAAGTGTAGATAACTTTATTTTGTGGCTATGAATAAATATAATTTAGTTAATTTTTATTGTTTTATTTTTGGTTATATGTTATACTTTTTTTATGAAAAGTTATTTTGAAAAGTATTCGATAGAAGTCAGTGATGAAAAGATTGTTTTATTTGAAAAATATTATAATCTTTTGTTAGAATATAACAAAAAATTTAACCTAACGGCCATAACTGAAAGAGAAGAAGTTATCATAAAGCACTTTGTGGATAGTTTATTAGGTGTTGATAACATTGTTGGTAATAAGTTGATAGATATAGGGTCTGGTGGTGGATTTCCTGCGATTCCTATTAAGGTTTTTAAGCCTGACATTATGTTGACAATGTTAGACTCAACGGGTAAAAAGTGTGAGTTTTTGAACACAGTTTGCAAAGAATTAGAGTTCAAAAGTGCAAAAGCAATTTGTGGTAGGGCAGAAGAACTTTCAAGAACTGCTGAATATAGAGAAAGTTTTGATGTTTGCACTGCTCGTGCTGTTGCAAGGCTTAACACTTTATGTGAATACACCTTGCCTTTTGTCAAAGTTGGTGGATATTTCGTGGCATATAAAGGGGATGCTGAAGAAGAAATTACTGAAGCACAAAATGCAATAAAAATTCTTGGTGGAAAGATAGAAAAAATTGATAACTTTGAGTTAGAAGGCGCAAAAAGACAAATAATTGTTATTAAAAAAATAAAATCTACACCGGATAAATATCCACGAGGAAATGGAAAAGAAAGGAAAAAACCGTTGTGAGTGAACTTTTTATTTTAAAAGCAAACACAGTGTGTGTTTCGGGACATAGAGATATAGGAAAAGACCTAGACATAAAATTACTAAAAAAAATTTTTGAAAACCTAATCGATAATGGCGTTGATACCTTTTTAATAGGTATGGCTGTGGGGTTTGATACATTATGTTTTCAAATTTTAGAAGAAATAAGAAAGCAAAAGAAAATAAAAATCATTGCGTGCATACCTTGTCTAAATCAAGCCGATAGATTTAGTTTTGAGCAAAAAAAAGAGTATGATAGACTTCTTTCCGTGGCAGATGAAAAAGTGCTTTTAAGCCGTGAATATACCCCTTCTTGCATGCAAAAAAGAAATATTTTTATGGTTGATAATAGTGCGTGTGTTATTTGTTATCTAAATAAAAATAAAGGTGGCACTTATAACACTGTTAAATACGCTGAAAAAAAGGGAGTGCCCGTAATAAATATAGTTCAATAAAAAAAGTTGATAAGAAAAACTTATCAACTTTTTCTTTTTTATTATTAAATTTTATAAAAACTTTTTATAACCTTTTCCATATTTAACGCAACGATTTACTCTTGACAAGGTAGCAGAAGAAATATCTGTTTTGGAAATAATTTTTTCGTAAGTTTCACCTAAAAGAAGTAGTTTTCCGGCAACCACTCTTTGGGTCATTGAATCTAACTCTTTAATGGTGCAAAGGTCTGAAAAAAAATCTTCAACATCTTCTTTAGTTTTAAGTTTAAGTATCACGCTATAAAGCGCAGAATAATCTTGATTTGTTCCCATAAAAATACCTAAAAAATCGTTAATTTTTGTTTATTTCGCCTTCTTTTTCGTTAAGGTTTGACAAAAAATGCACAAGTTTTTCTGACTTTGGCTTATCAAACACTTGTCTAGGTTTACCTTCTTCTTCAACAACGCCATCGTAAAGGAAAATAATCTTATCCGAAACGTTTTTAGCAAAACCCATTTCGTGCGTTACTATAATCATTGTTCTATCTTGGTCTTTTAGTGAGCGAATAACCTTTAACACTTCGCCCGTAAGTTCTGGGTCTAAAGCCGAAGTAGGTTCGTCAAAGCACAAAACTTTTGGGTTTAAGGCAAGTGCCCTTGCTATAGCAACACGCTGACATTGACCACCAGAAAGTTCACAAGGGTATGCGTTTATTTTTTCTGAAAGTCCAATTTTTTCAAGTAACGAAATTGCATTTTGTTCAATAAAAAGTTTTTGTTCTTTTTTATATTCGTTTATCTTTTCCTTTCTTTGTTTAAGAGAAAGGGTTTTATCGGCTTTAAGTTCTTTTTTATAAGATTTAACCTTATCTTTAAGAAGTAGCGTTGGTGCAAGAGTAATGTTTTTTAGAACATTGTATTGTGGAAAAAGGTTAAATGATTGAAAAACTAAGCCAAAGTTAAGCCTTTTGTTTCTCAAAACTTTTTCACCATCGGTTTTTGCCGTTTTTGAGTCAAACAAAACTTCTCCGTCTAAGGTCATAGTGCCTTCATCTGGTGTTTCTAAAAAGTTAAGAGAGCGAAGTAGCGTACTTTTACCACTACCTGATGGGCCGATAATAGATAAAACTTGACCCTTTTCGAGAGAAAAATCAATGCCTTTTAATACTGAAACATTGCCGAAAGACTTTTTAAAGCCTTTAATTTCTAAATAAGCCATGGTTTACTCCTTATAAAAAGACATTTTCTTTTCTAGATAACCGAAAAGAAGTGTTAAAATCCCGTTGAATACAAGATAAAAAACTGCTGCATAAACAAGAGGCGTTAAAGTAACGAACTTGTTTACGATAGAGTCTGTTATTGCCAAAAGTTCAAACACGCTAAATGATGATGCAAGCGCAGTATCTTTAACGAGTGTTATCGTTTCGTTGCTGACAGGGGCGAGTGTTCTTTTAACTAATTGAAAAAGAACGATGTTAGAAAAGATTTGACCTTTCTTTAAGCCTAAAACCTTGCCAGCTTCGTATTGACCTTTTGGAATTCCGTCTAAAGCACCTTTAAAAATTACCGAGAAATAGCAAGCATAGTTTATAACAAAGGCAGCGCAAACTAAAATAAAGTAAACATCTGCAACCTTGCAATTAAAAAGGTTTGCAATTTCTTTGTTTGAAATGCCGAATACTGTATTTGGTAGAATAGTAAAAAGCAATAATTGTAATAGCAAAGGTGAGCCCCTAATTATCCAAACGAAAATGGAGCATAAAAAACTTAAAGGCTTAAATCGAGTTCTTAAACCAAAAGTGATTATTAAGCCGAGTGGCAACGATAAACATAAAGTTATTGCAAATAGTTTTAGGGTTGTTAAAAATCCCAACCCTAAACTAACTAAAATTTCTGTAAATTCCATAAAAGAAAATCCTAAAAAGATTTATAAATTATTTTAAAACAACGCTTTCGCCAGCAGAACCCTTTTCAACACCGATAACGGCTTTGTTCATATTAACAAGAATTTTAGCAGCATCGCTATATTTTGAAAGGTTAGATTTCGTTACAACTGCAACTTGGTTGTTGTTAAGATATGGAACTGAAATGCACATTGCGTTTGCTCTTTCATCAGTGATTGTAAGACCATTCCAAATAAGGTCAATATTGTCATTTGCAAGGTCAACTTCTTTGTTATCCCAGTCAATTAAAAGGAATTCAACATCTAAGTTAACAGAATAAGTTTGGTTTAAGTAGTTTACAACTGCTTTAGCAAGGTCAATATCAAAACCTTTTGTAGGTTCATCATCAACAACATCATAGCAAATAGGAGCAAAAATTGTATAACCGATAACAATTTTACCAGAATCTACGATTTGATTCCAAGAGTTATCTGTAGCATTTGCAAGTGGATTTGCTGTTTCATCATCTAAGCATAAACTATCTGTTAAGCCATATTCGTCACCGATTTCTTCATATCTTGTTTCTGCAAGAGCAATGAGTGCTTCGTTGATTTTAGAAACGAACGCCTTGTCGTTCTTTCTACCAGCAATACCATATTTTTCTTGTGCTAAAACAAGGTCCTCAACAATTGCAATTTCATTTGCATAGTTGCCTGTTTTGCAATAATAACCAGCCATTACAGAGTCGATGATTGAAACATCAATATCGCCGTTTACAAGTTTAGGTAATGTGTCAAGTTGGCTATCATATCTTAAAAGTTCTTTACCAAACTTATAAGCTTCTGGTTCTTCTTCCGTACAGCCAACTGCAAATACAGCAACCATTGACATAATTACTGTTAAAAGTAGTGTGAATAGTTTTTTCATAATAATATCTCCTAAAAATTTATTACTTTACTTTGTTAAAGTACAATCATTATACTTTATTACGCTAAAGAAGTAAAGTGAAATTGATATAAAAATCAAAAATTTTTTAAAATTATAAAAATAATTAAAAAGCCCCACAAAAAATTGTGGGGCAATAAATATTTATTTTAAAATTTAGTTTTGTGAAGAAAAGTCTTTGACAATAAAGTCTTTAAGTTCTGCAAGAGAATATGTTTCGCCAACGGCAAGATATTCAAGTAAAGACACAGTTTGGTTATTTACAGTCTTTGTGGTGCTTGCAAAAAATTCAAGAGTTTTATTAACGTTATTTTTTAGTTCTTCGCCAACAGCATCTTTTTTAAATGCAACTCTAAGATAATTTTTTTGTCCGATTTGATAAGCGTTAGGGTTGTCTGCTGTGTTTAACACTAAATTTCCATATTCTCTAGTTTTTTCTAAATTATAATATGCACAAAGTGTGTCAACGATAGCGCAATCTACATCTTCTATTGGTGAATTTGCTTTGTGAAGTGCTGATTTTTGACCTTTTTCACAGTTTATAAAGTCTATATCAGGGACATTTGAAAGGAAATCATTAAAATATAATTCGCCAGAAGAACTTTCACCATAAGCCACAGTTTTGCCTTCAAAATCGCTTATATCGTCAATAGATGTGCCATTATCAACAACTAAACAAGGTGAGTTTTCCATATAGTTATATGAAAAATAAAACTTATCAGTATCGTTTAATACAGCATCGGTTAGTGCACCCCAGAAGCAGTCAATTTCGTTTTTATCAAGTGCTTCAAAAACATCTTCTTCGGTTACAACACGCCTATCTTCATCAACAGGTTCAACCAAAATGAAATCTACGTTATAGCCAAGTGCGTTGAAAACAGAAATGGCAAGTTTGGTGTTAAAGCCGGTGAATTTACCCTTGTACATATAGTTTAGTGGGGCATAGTCGATATATCCAACCTTGATAGTTTCATTTCTAGGATTTATAATGTTATCTTTGTTTACTGTTTTATCATCACAAGCAGAAAAAGAAAGCATACAGCAAGCACATAAAATTATTGATAAAATTATATTAAAAATTCTTTTCATAATTAACTCCTAACAATAATTTACTTTAAAAACACAAATAAGTAAAGTAAAATAAACAAGGTTTTTAAAATTTAATAAAAAATAACAAAAATTTTGTAATATTTATATACATTATATATATAATATCAAAAATTGGTTAAAAAAACAATAGAAAAAGCAAAAAAAGACGCCCCAGAATTTCTGGGGCATCTAAACTAAAAGTTATTAACTTTTTTATTTAACTAATTGCAAACTATAAATTAGTCGTTTTTAGCAAGGTTCTTATAAGTTTCAAGCCTTACTTTGCTATCCTTTTCAGTCTTTTCGAAAAGTTGTTCAGCAAGTTCAGGTCTAGCCTTCATAAGTGAAGCGTATCTTGTTTCACCAAGAAGGAATGACTTATAATCGCCTGTTGGTTCTTTAGAATCTAATGTAAATGGATTCTTGCCTTCATCGATAGATGTTGGGTTGTATCTATAAAGTTGCCAGTAACCACAATCAACTGCCTTCTTTTCTTCTTCTTGAGACTTAGTCATGTTGATACCGTGGTTGATACATGGAGCATAACAGATAATGAGTGATGGTCCATCGTATTTTTCAGCTTCGATGAGAGCATTTAAGAGTTGTTGTTTGTTTGAACCCATTGAGCATTGAGCAACGTAAACGTAGCCATAACTCATAGCCATCATACCAAGGTCTTTCTTCTTAACTCTCTTACCAGCAGCAGCAAACTTAGCAACAGAACCTGTTGGTGTTGATTTACTTGCTTGTCCACCTGTGTTAGAGTAAACTTCTGTATCGAGAACAAGAACGTTAACGTTTTCGCCACTAGCAAGAACGTGGTCAAGACCACCGTAACCGATGTCGTAAGCCCAACCGTCACCACCGAAAATCCAAACTGATGGTTTAACTAAGCAGTCAAGGTTACCCTTAATATAATCTAAGCCTTCAGCAGTTTCAGCCTTAATTGCATCTTTAACCATTTCAGCAGCAACCTTAGATTTTTCAGCATCGTCCTTGTCAGCAAGCCATGCAGCAAATGCAGCGTTTGTCTTTTCGTTTACTTTGTCGAAAGCAGCACGCATATCTTCTTCAATCTTAGCACGACGTGTTGTCATGGCAAGGTTCATACCATAACCGAATTCAGCGTTATCTTCAAAGAGTGAGTTAGCCCAAGCTGGACCTTTGCCTTCTTTATTCTTTGTATAAGGACATGTTGGAGCAGAACCACCATAGATTGATGAACAACCTGTTGCGTTAGCAACTATCATTCTGTCACCAAAGAGTTGTGTTACAAGTTTAACATAAGGTGTTTCACCACAGCCAGCGCAAGCGCCTGAGAACTCGAAGAGTGGTTTGTTGAATTGGCTACCCTTAACTGTTGATGGTTTACAACCTGGGCAAGCAGAAACATTAACTTCTTCAAGTGTTTCGCTGTATTCGTAGTTAACCTTTTCTTCTTCAACTATAGAGCCGAGTGGAACCATAGTGAGAGCCTTTTCTTTTGCAGGGCAGATGTCAGCACAAACGCCACAACCCATACAATCGAGTGGAGAAACTTGCATTCTATATTCATAACCCTTATTACCAATCATAGGTTTTGTTACGAAAGAAATAGGTTTGTTTTCGCCTTCTTTAACAACAGCTGGTCTAATACAAGCGTGTGGACAAACGAAAGCACATTGGTTACATTGAATACATTTTGTTTCATCCCACTTTGGAACGAGAACAGCAACACCACGTTTTTCATATTGTGTTGTACCTGTTGGAACTGTACCGTCAGCATTAAATGCAGATGATGGAAGTTTGTCGCCTTCAAGCGCTAAGATAGGGTGAACGATGTCTTTGAAATATTTGTTGTCAGCAACGTCAGCCATAGGAGCGCCTGTTGTTGCATTTTTCCAACTTTCTGGAACGTCAATCTTAACAAGGTTTGCTTCAGCGCTTTCAATAGCGTTGTAGTTCATTTGAACGATAGCATCGCCTTTCTTAGCAAATGACTTATAAGCCATCTTCTTCATATATTCAACTGCTTGGTCGTAAGGGATAATGATAGCAACCTTAAAGAACGCAGATTGTAAAATTGTGTTTGTTCTGCCACGGAGACCAAGGTCAGCAGCAATCTTAATAGCGTCGATTACATAAAGGTTGATGTTTTTGTTAGCAATATCTCTCTTAACGCTTGCAGGAAGAACGTTTTCTAATTCTTCTACTGTTAAAGCAGATGTGTTGAAAAGGAAAGTACCATTGTTCTTAATGTCGCCTGTCATATTATAACGTGTGATATATGATGGGTTAGAGCATTGAACAAAGTCAGCAGCATCGATTAGATATGCTGATTGAATTGGTGTGTCACCGAAACGTAAGTGTGAAACAGTGATACCACCAGATTTTTTACTATCGTAGAAGAAATAACCTTGAACATACTTGTCTGTGTGGTCACCGATAATCTTAATAGAGTTCTTGTTAGCACCAACAGTACCGTCAGAGCCAAGACCCCAGAACTTACAAGAAATTGTGCCAGCAGGAGCAGCATCGTATTTTTCTTCAAAGCTGAGTGATGTATTTGTTAAGTCATCATAGATACCAACTGTAAAGTGGTTCTTTGGTTCAGCAAGCTCTAAGTTCTTGTAAACAGAATAAATCATAGAAGGATTAAATTCTTTGCTACCAAGACCATATCTACCACCAACAACTTTGATGTCTGTCATACCCTTTTCTAAAAGTGCAGAGCAAACGTCAAGGTAAAGTGGTTCACCGAGTGAGCCTGCTTCTTTTGTTCTATCTAAAACAGCAATCTTCTTAACTGTCTTTGGAAGAGCGTCAACAAAACTATCGATAGCAAATGGACGATAAAGTCTAACTTTAAGCATACCAACTTTGTGACCTTCAGCGTTCATCTTGTTGATTGTTTCTTCAACAGCATCAGCACCACTACCCATTAAAACAACGATGTTTTCAGCATCAGCAGCACCCACATAGTCAAACAAGTGGTAATTTCTGCCTGTGAGTTTATTAACATTATCCATCATTTCTTGAACGATAGCAGGTGTATTTAAGTAGTATTGGTTAGCAGTTTCTCTGTTTTGGAAGTAAATATCAGAGTTTTGTGCTGTACCTCTTTGAACAGGGTGTTCTGGGTTTAATGCTCTTGCTCTAAAGTCTTCGATATCTTTCATATCAACTAATGCTTTCATATCTTCATAGTCGATAACGTCAATCTTAGAAACTTCGTGACTTGTTCTAAAGCCATCAAAGAAATGTAAGAAAGGAACTTTAGCCTTGAGTGTAGAAAGGTGAGCAACGAGAGCTAAGTCCATAACTTCTTGAACAGAGTTAGAAGCGAGCATAGCGAAACCTGTTTGGCGACAAGCCATAACGTCTGCGTGGTCACCAAAGATATTGAGTGAGTGAGCAGCGAGTGCACGAGCACTTACGTGGAAAACTGTTGGTAAAAGTTCACCAGCAATTTTATACATGTTAGGAATCATTAAGAGTAAGCCTTGGCTTGCAGTGTAAGTTGTTGTCAACGCACCTGCAACGAGTGAACCGTGAACGGCACCAGCAGCGCCTGCTTCAGATTGCATTTCAGCAAGGCGAAGTTTTTGACCGAACATATTCTCTCTGCCTGTAGCAGACCACTCATCAGCAACTTCTGCCATTGGAGAAGATGGTGTTATTGGATAAATAGCAGCAACTTCAGAAAAGGCATAGGCTACGTGGCTGGCAGCAGTATTGCCGTCAATAGTCAATTTTTTCATAAGAAAAACCTCCATTAAATATATAAGTAAAATTTGTTTAATATTTTTATATAATATTTTAACATTACTATTATAAACTCTTAAATGAAAATAGTCAACGAAAAATGAAAAATTTTATCAACAAAATAATGGTAAATAAAATATATTTGGGCTAAGGCTTTTATTCGCTTGTAAAAAACATAAGTGTTTGCTATAATAATATGGTTAAACTAAAAGTTTATAGATGAAAAAAAGGAAAGGAATTATGCCACTTATTCAGTTAGAAAACGTTAATTTTTCTTATGATAAAAATATAGATGTTATAAAAAATGTTTCTCTTTCTATTTTTGAAGGCGAACATATTGCTATAATTGGGCATAATGGCAGTGGCAAAAGCACACTTGCCAAACTTTTCAATGGTCTTGTAAAGGCCGATAGTGGCAGTGTAAAAGTTATGGGCTTAGACTGCAGTGACAAAAAGCAGGTTTTTGATGTTAGAAAAAAGGTGGGCGTTGTCTTTCAAAATCCAGATAACCAACTCATCGCTTCTATCGTTGAAGACGACATTGCTTTCGGTCCAGAAAATTTGGGCGTTAAAAGAGAAGAAATTGCAGAAAGAATAGATTTTGCACTAAAATCTGTCGGCATGGAAAAGTTTCGCCATTCATCACCAACAAGGCTTTCTGGTGGGCAAAAACAAAGGATTGCCATTGCTGGCGTTTTGGCACTTAAACCAAGTGTTTTGGTGCTTGATGAATCTACTGCAATGCTTGACCCACAAGGTAGATATGAAGTTTTAGAAGTGGCAAAAAAACTTAACAAAGAGCAAGGCACAACAGTTATCAACATCACTCACTATATGGATGAAGTTGTTAATGCAGATAGGGTTTATGTTATGAGCCACGGCGAAATAGTGCTTAGTGGCACGCCACAAGAAATTTTTAGCGATAGAGAAAAAATTGCAAAATATGGTTTAGAATTACCACTTTCAACAACTATTGCCGATGAGCTAAACGGCGTAGGCGTAAACATTGATGGTAATGTTTTAACCGAAGAGCAATTATCAAAAAATATTGAAAATTGGTTGGAGGGCTTATGCAAGTAGAAGTAAAAAACTTAACTTATACCTATAGCGAAAAGTCCAAAGACCTTGCAGTTAGAGCGCTCGATAATGTTAGCCTAACTATAAACGAAGGTGAATTTTTTGGCATAATCGGTCAAACGGGCAGTGGAAAAACCACTTTCGTTCAACACTTAAACGGACTTATTAAAATTACAAACGAAAATAGCACTATTGAAATCGGTCAGTTCAAGTTGCAAGACAAAAAGTGCGATTATTTAGGCTTAAGGGCAAAGGTGGGCATGGTGTTTCAATACCCAGAGCACCAACTTTTTGCCGAAACGGTGTTTGAAGATGTGGCGTTCGCCCTTAAAAACTTTGAAAAAGATTTAACCGAAGAACAAATTGCCGATAGGGTTAGGTCTGCCATAGAGATGGTGGGGCTAAACTATCAAAAGGTTAAAGATAAATCGCCTTTTGAACTTTCTGGTGGGCAAAAGCGTAGGGTGGCTATTGCCGGCGTTATCGTGGCAAAACCAGAAGTTCTCGTTCTCGATGAGCCTGCTGCTGGCTTAGACCCACAGGGCAAAAAGGACTTTTTAGAACTTTTACACACTCTCCACAAAGAATTCGTTAAAACAATAATAATCGTTTCGCATGATATGAACGTTATATCCGAGCATTGCACAAAAGTGGCAGTATTTTCATTAGGTAAACTTTGTGCTGTAGGCACGCCAAAACAAGCGTTTAGCGATTATGAACTTATTGAAAGGTTAAATCTTGACCTTCCAACAACGGCAAAGATTATAAAAAAACTTAGTGCTAAAGGCATTAAAATAGACTGCGATCTAACCGTTAAAGATTTTGTTAGGGCTATTAAGGACAAGGGGGAACGCTTATGAAAGACTTCTCTTTTGGTCAATATTACCCAGCAAATTCCTTTGTTCACAAGATGGATGCAAGGGCAAAAATCTTAATATCAATCGCATATATCGTTGCAGTATTTTTAGTTGGTCAATTTCAATTCATGGGATTTTTGGCATGTTTACTCTTTGTTATAATTGCCACAATTTTTTCAAAAGTTCCATTTTTGAAGGTGCTTAAAAGCATAAAAGGAATTTTATTTTTAATCATAATTTCTGCAATTTTGCAACTGTTTTTTAGAAGCGATGGAAGAGTGGTTTTCGAGTGGACTTTTATTAGAATTACCGATATGGGATTACTTAATGCAGGCTTTATAATCGCTAGAATTTCGCTAGTGGTTTTGGGTGCAAGTTTACTAACTTATACAACCACGCCTGTCGAACTTGCAGATGGTATTGAAAGCCTGCTTTATCCACTAAAATGGATAAAATTTCCCGTTCACGAATTTGCACTAATTATGAGCATTGCACTCCGTTTTATTCCAACCCTTTTAGAAGAAACTGATAGAATTATGAAAGCGCAAAAGGCAAGGGGCGCAAACTTTGAAAGTGGCAATATTTTCAAAAAGATAAAGGCGCTTATTCCTATTCTTATTCCACTTTTAATCAGTTCGTTTAGGCGAGCAGATGAACTTGCTGACGCTATGGATGCAAGGTGCTATTCGGGCAGTAAAAACAGAACGAGATTTAAGAAATTAACCTTTACTTATAGAGACCTTTTGGGAACACTTTTAATTGCTGGGCTCATAACAGGCATTGTATTTTTGAATATTACAGGCTTTTTAATGGTGACATTATGAGAGTTAAGATATTAGTCAGTTATGACGGCTCTAACTATTGTGGTTGGCAAGTTCAACCAAATGCAATAACCGTTCAACAAGTTTTAGAAGATGCTCTTTTTGAAGTTACAGGCAAAAGGTCAAGGATAACGGGCAGTGGCAGAACTGATGCCGGCGTGCATGCCTTGGGGCAGGTGGCTCACTTTGACACCGATGCAAGTATCCCCCCAGAAAAGTTCTTTTTGGCAATGAATATTCATCTTCCAGATGATATAAAAGTGCTAAAAAGTGAACTTGCCGAAGATGATTTTCACGCAACGAGAGATGCAAAGAAAAAAACTTATAGATATTCTACTTATGTAAGCCAAACAATTCTTCCATTAAAGGATAAATATTCCGTTCAAATAGAGCATAAAGTAGACGTTCAAAAAATGAAAGATTGCGCCAAAATTTTGGTTGGCACGCACGATTTTAAGTGCATGAGTGCAACAGGTGGTGGCGCAAAAACAACTGTTAGAACAATTTATTCTATAGACATAGTTCAAAAAGACAAGGACATAGATTTTTATATTTGTGGAAATGGCTTTTTGTATAACATGGTTAGAATTATGGTTGGCACGCTTATAAAAGTTGGCAGTGGTAGGCTTGAAATTAGCGATGTTGAACAAATGCTTAAAACGGGAAAAAGAAGCCTTGGTGGAAAAACCCTTTCAGCAAAAGGCTTAACACTTGTCAGTGTTGAATATTAAAAAAATTGTGCTCATCAAAGAAAAATAACACAATATATAGTTATAGGCATAAAAATATGTGAAAATAGTTTAAAAACTATGCAAAAACCACATAAAAATGCTTGACTTAAAAGTTAAAAAAAGTTAATATATTTAGGCGTTTATAAGGAAAAGTTCGTGTATTTTTGAGATTAGCCCTCTCAAAGTTGCCAATTTCGTGTACGGCAATACGGACAAAGACTTGTAACATTAAATAAGAATAATAGTTAAAACTTAAAGGAGAAACTCAATGAAAACTTATATGGCTCACGCTGAAAACGTGGTTAGAAAGTGGTATGTTGTTGATGCTGAAGGCGTTGTTTTAGGTCGTCTTGCATCAAAAGTTGCAGCAATTCTTCGTGGTAAGAATAAGCCAACTTTCACACCAAACGTTGACACAGGTGATTTCGTTATAATCGTTAATTGCGACAAGGTTCTTTTAACTGGTAAAAAGTTAGAAAAGAAATACTACACATATCACACAGGTCATATTGGTGGACTTAAGTCTATTCAATATAAAACACTTATGGCAAACAAGGCAGACGTTGCTGTTTATGAAGCAGTTAAAGGCATGCTTCCAAAGAACAGCTTAGGCCGTTCAATGCTCACAAAACTTAAAGTTTATCGTGGTGCAGAACACAACCATCAAGCACAAAAACCAGAAGTGCTTAAGTTAGTGTAATTGAGGTGTAATTATGGCAAAAGCAACAAGTAAGAAAAAAGTTCAATATTGGGGAACAGGTAGAAGAAAGAAAGCTATCGCTCGTGTAAGACTTATCCCAGCAGGTGATGGTCAAATCACAATCAACGGCAAAACTGTTGATGAATATTTGTGTCTTGACACATTAAAGTTCATCGTTCGCCAACCATTAGTTTTGGTTGAAGCAGACGCTAAATACGATGTAATCGTAAACGTTTGTGGTGGTGGCTACACAGGTCAAGCAGGTGCAATCCGTCATGGTATTGCTCGTGCTCTTTTACAAGCAGAACCAGAAACAAGAGCAGCACTCAAAAAGGCAGGTTTCTTAACAAGAGATTCAAGAATGAAAGAAAGAAAGAAATACGGTCTCAAGAAAGCTCGTCGTGCTCCACAATTCTCAAAGAGATAATTGCAAAAGTTTGTTTGGCAAAGTCAAACGAACAAGCACAACAAAATTCAAATTCAAAAAGCAAGGAAAAATTTTCCTTGCTTTTTCATTTTATTCTTTTCTTTTAGAAAAACTTTTATTTGTGTTTTTCTTTAACTCTTTTAACAATTTCATCGTGAGAATTTATAGTTAAAAGCATACTTTTTTGTAAAGGCAAAGGAACTGCTTGTTTTTGATTTTCTTTAGGTTTAACTTGCTCGCTATTTTGCCAAGAATTTGAAGATAAAAGATTTTTTCCTAAAGAAGATAAAAGGTTGTTCGCAAGTCCAGAAGTTGTTGAATTTGCAGTGGGATTTTCATTTTTTTGCGAGTTTAAAGGAAAAAAAGAATTTAAAAGGTTAAAAATACCGAATTTATCCATTTTATTGTCTCCTAACAAAGAAAAAATTGCAAAAAATAATTGCAAAAGTTTTAGATATAAGGTATAATATATGAGCGATATAATTTAAAATATAGTTATATAAATAATATATTCTGGTAAATCAAAAAAGTTTACCTAAAAAATAAGAGGATTTTGTATGAAGAAAATTTTAGCCAAATTGATTTGCTTAATGCTTATTATGAGCGTTGCGCTAACTGGTCTTGTTGCGTGTTCAGAATCCAGCTGGAAAGGTGGCAAAGTAACATTAAAAAATAGTGGCGCAGTTATCGAAAATGCAGGCTTTATTGCAGAAACTGAAAACTATCTTTACTTTATAAACGGAAGTGAAAGCACAACGGCAAACAACAAAATGGGCAAGCCACTTAAGGGCGCACTTTTAGTTGCTGATAAAAACGACCTTTCTAAAACAGAAGTCGTTGTTCCAAAACTCTTTGTTGCATCTGATTATAGTTCTGGCGTTTTCATTGATGGTGGCTATGTTTATTATGCAACGCCAAGTGTGGAAAAGAACTCAGAAGGTCACACTGCAAACGATGAACTCACATTTATGAGAACAAAACTTGATGGCAGTGGCACAACTGATGAATTCTTTACATTAGACACTTCAAGTGCAATCGCAACACAATATAGAATAGTAAAGGCTGAAAACGGACAAGTTTTAATTTACTATTACAATGCAGATACAATGAGTATTGTTTGCTATAACACTTTTAATAAAGAAAGTTCAACAATTATAAAGCAAAAAGAAGTTGATGATGGCGATTCGCTAAATAAACACTTTTTCTTAAACAGCAAAAACATTACAGACGTTATCGGTTATTACACAACCACCGTTTATGAAAATAAACACGAAACTTTATATAACAGAGTTTATGTTATTAGAGTGGGTAGCACAGAAGGTGAACTTTTAGTTGATGGTAACAACAGCCAAACAACTCAAATCGACGACGTTAAGTATGCAATAACACTTGTAAAAGACGGATTTATTTTCTTTACAAAAACAAATTCAGGTCGTACAGAAACATACGCTATTAGCGAATTAGTTGCAAGAACAAGTGATTGGTCTAGTGCAACAAAAATTGTTAACGCAGAATATGTTTCAGCAACAACACTTATCAACGGCTCACTTTCAGAAATTTACGTTGTTGGCGACACAAAGATTTATAAATCTTCATTTACAGTAAAAGATGAAAAAACACCTATTGCATTAAAAGAAGAAATAAACAAACTTTTATTCGTATATGATGGATATTTATATTTCTATAATGCAGAAGGTCATATCGCAAAAATACTTCTTGACCAAGCAGGTCAAATAGATGATGACAAAAAAATAATTTTAGTTTCTGAAGATACTGCATTAACATCGTGGTATGAAGTTGAAATAAAATCAATCGGTGGCAAAGATTATTTGTTCTATTGCGACAACTCGGTAACAGGCAAGTCATATATCAAATATGTTGATTTATCTGCTGAAGTTATAGAAAAAGATACCGATGACGATGATGAAAACGACCTATTCTATCTAGACACCGACAAAATTTATAATTTTGGCAAAATGCTAGATAAGGACATTGCAGCAATTTTTGATGAAAAAGTAAATATACAAGCAACTTATTCTCCTGTAGATGGTATTGGTGCTAACGATGAAGACGACCAAGAGTTCTATGAAGAATTTATGAAACTTAAAACTGAATATCAAAGTTTAAGCAGTTCAGTTAAAGAAAAAGTTACAGATAAAGCAAAGAACACATTAGATTGCATCGAAAAGGCTTTTGAAGTTGCTGAAAAGTACAAAATGCTTGCAGGTATCGAGTTTGTTGGAAGTGCTGAAGAAGCAGAAGACTTAGGCATTAAAGCAATTTATGACCAAGTTAAAGATTACATTGAAAAATTCAAAAAAGATGAATTTAGAGATGGTGTAGAAGCCTTCATTTCTGACAACTTAAAAGCGCACTATACAAAAGCAGTTAAACTTTTTGAAGTAGAAGACTAAAAACTAAAAAAACTAACGCCGAGCAAAATTGCTCGGCGTTTTTACTTGCCATAAAAAAGCGAAAAAACAAATTCATACAAACTAACAAAAATCCCCACCTAAATCTAAAGTGGGGAAAAGTTTTAATTAAAGTTATATTTTGTAAGCCATTTGCCTGAAATAAACCTTATTATAAACACTATAAATCTCAATATCCAATCGCAGAACATTGCATACCACACGCCCATAACTCCCATGTTAAGATACCCTGTGAAAACAAAACTTAATCCAACTCTTAATGCCCACATAGAAGATATTGCAATTATCATTGTAAAACGAACGTCGCTTGCTGCCCTGAAACTATTTGGCAATGTGAAAGCAACAGGCCAAATGGTGCAGATAAATATACTATGTATAAAAATTATTTCTTGTGCAAGTTTTGTTGCACCTTCTGATAGATTAAACATTCCAACAAAGAAATTAGAGAACAAACATAAAATAACCGAAACTGAAATTACACAAACATAGGCTATTGCCGTTAGTTTTTTTGCATAATATTTTGCTTGCTCTTTCTGTTTCGCACCCACGCATCTTCCAACAACAGCAGTCATTGCAATTCCCAAAGCCGTGCCACAAGCATATTGAAAACCTACAAGTGTGTTTGCCGTTGCGTTTGCTGCTATTTGTGCTGTGCCAAGTGCCGAAATTAGACTTAAGGTTATAACCTTGCCAAACTGAAACATTCCGTTTTCAAGTCCACTTGGAATACCTATATTACAAATGTTTTTAATAAGAGTAAAATCTGGTCTATAATTAAATAACTTATTTATGTATACAGCCTTATTTTTTCTGCAGGCACAAACTAAAATTATTATTGAGCCAACTATATAAGAAAATAAAGTTGCGATACCAGCACCACTAGCCCCCATATTAAAACCAAAAATCAATAAAGCATTGCCACCCACATTGATAAGGTTTGTTATAAGCGAAACAGCCATAGAAATTTTTGTGTTGCCTTGCGCCCTATAAAAAGAAGCACCTGCATTATAAAGAACCAAGAAAATAAAGGAAATAGATGTATAAAGAGAATAATCTAATGCATTTTGCATAACATCTAATTCAATTTTTCCAAAAATAAGCCCTAAAATATATTTTCTAAATAGAACCATTATAATTGATATAAAAGTGGCGATGAAAACTGTTGCATATATAAGTTGTTTTCCTGCTTCCATGGCTCTATCATAATCTTTTTTGCCTATAAGTTGGGCAATTACGATTGCTCCCCCAGAACAAAGTGCAGTGAATAGATATGTTAAAAACAAATTAAAACTATTCACAAGCGAAACGCCAGAAACAGAGGCTTCACCACAACTTGAAACCATAACGGTATCTGCCATACCAACAAGTACCACAAAAAATTGTTCTATCAGCAGTGGAATTATAATTTTTCTTAAATCTTTATTAGAAAAAAGCATAAAAACATCTCCCACTACTTATAATAGCACAAAAAAATAAAACAAGTTAACAAATATTAGGAAAAAACTTGCACAAAAGATAGATTTTGTATATAATTTAAGTGGAGAAAAAAATATGAATTATATAGTTAATTTTGTTGAATATAAACAGCAAGCCTTTCCATTGCATAAACACGAACATTATGAAGTTTTAGTTTATATTGATGGCGAAGGTGCTATAAAGATTGAAAATGAAACATTTAGTATAAAAAAGGGAACAATCGTTGTTGTTCCACCCAAAATGGTGCATGGCTCAACTTCCAAAAGCAACTTAAAAAGCATATACGTTGCGTGGAAAGAAAACGCTCCGTTCACCTTTAATAAGCCACTTATTTTTGATGATAATCAAGGTGAAGAAGGTCAGTTTTTGGCAAAGGCTATTTATAATAATTTATACAAAAACACAGAATATTTGACAGCATTATGCAATGCTTTGGCACAATTAGTTTTGCAAAACGTTAAAAACCAAACAAAACTAGAAAAGGCAGTATATCAAATTATAAACAATATAACTCTAAATTTTCAAGACTGCGATTTTAACTTAAATCAAGTTCTTAACAGCGTTAATTATACAGAAGATTATATAAGAGAACAATTTCGTTTGCAAACGGGAAAAACACCTGTTAATTTTTTAACTGATGTAAGAATAGATTTTGCCCAGCAGTTGATAGAAATATATAACGAACAAATGTCCTTAAATGAAGTGGCTTTGCAGTCTGGTTTTTATGATTATGCATATTTTTCAAGAAGATTTTGTCAAAAAACAGGACTTTCGCCACGAGAATATAAAAATAATGTTAGAAAAAAGATAGAAAAGAATGATTAAAAAGAAAAGCCCTACCTTTAATTAGGTAGGGCTAAGTTTTTATTATTTATTTTTTGTCAGTGCTTCCAAGACCACCAACTCTTTTAATTTCGCACTCATCGTCAATGGTGATGCCATATTCAACGAACACGCCTTGCGCAAAAGCCTTGCCTTTTTCAACAATAAGTTCTTTGTCGCCACAGTTAGTTATCTTTATAAAAATATGACCTTCGTTATCGGCAAAGAAGTAGTCGCTGTCAATAATCCCAACGGTGTTATCTAATCTTAGGCGATATTTAAAGCCTAAACTTGAGCGTGGGTAAATTTTAAGCACCCAGCCTTCATCAATTTTAACCCTAATTCCCGTTGCCACTTTTTCTGTTTGGTTTGGTTTAAGTGTAAAATCGTATGGGGCAAAAAAGTCGTATCCAGCACTGCCAGAAGTTGCCCTTTTTGGCAAGATTATGTCGCTAAAGCACTCAGCAGTGCCACTTTTTAAGTATTCATCTAAACTAACTTTTTCAAACTTTGCAATTCTTTTCATAATTTCACCTTTTGATAATTATACCAAAAAAACTACTTAAAATCAATAAAAATTATAAAATTTGCTCTTTTTAAGGCTTTTACTTGCTTAAAGGACAAGTTTGTTTGTTATAAACAATTGTGCCAATCACCATAAACAAATATAAAACGCTTAAGAAAATAGGAAAAATATTAAGCCCTAACCCTTGTGCCAAAAAACCAAAAACAGGTGGCATTATTAAAATTCCAAGATTACATGTAGCCATTTGCAAGCCGATAATAGACTGAGAAACATCGCTTCCAAAATTTTTCGGGGTAAGGTAGATAAGGTTAGGAAAGGTTGGTCCATTACCAAAACCGACAAGGAATAATGACATAGCCTTAAATATAGGTGGCAGTGGAATAAAGAGTAAAACAAGTGCCATTAAAACAATAGAATATCCACTATAAACAATTTTTTCCACATTGAGTTTTTTAGAAACAAACCCAGACACAAGCCTACCGATAGTTATTCCTGCATAATAAAAGGTTAAATATCTTGACGCTAAGGCTTCGCTTAGGTTTTTAACGTTAACAAGATATGTGCACGCCCAAATTCCACAAGTGAACTCTAAACCCACCGAGCAAAAAAAGGTAATAACAGACGACCTAACTGCTGGCATACTAAACATTTGCTTTAGAGAAAGCGTTTTTTGTGGCACATCTTTTTCTGGCTGTTTAGATTTAACTTTTTTCCAAAGTGGAAGGCTGATAAAAGAGATTAGGGTTATAACCATCATCACAATAAAAACTAAAACATAACCTTTGCGCCAATTATTATCATCTCCCAAGGCAAAAGACATCAAAAACGGACTTATAGAAATGCCCACGCCATAAAAACAATGTAGTAAACTCATATGCATAGAAGAATAGTTGGTTGCCGTGTAGTTATTAAGAGCCGTATCTATTGCACCAGCGCCAAGCCCCAAAGGGATAGAAAGCAGACAAAAAAACAACATTGAATTAGAAAAAGAAAAGGCAAAAAGGCAAAGTGCAGAAAAAAGGGTGCTGACAAATGTTACCTTTCCAACGCCAAATTTTCCAATAAGTTTTGCAGCGAACAAACTTGAAAGAACTGTGCCAAGCGACACCAAAACGGTTATAAAATTAGCATAACTAAAAGGTAAATTAAGTTCGGCATAAATGGCAGGCCACGCCGAGTTCAAAACCGAGTCAGGAAGCCCTAAGCCCATAAAAATTATACAAATTGCCACGAATAAAATAGTTACCATAATTCACCTAAACGATTAAAAGTAAAACGCCAACCGAAGAGATAAGGGTTGGAATAGCAATCAAACAGCCATAAAAAACAAACTTCTTAAAAGGCATATCTATTTGATACTTTTTTAGTATCTTGCTCCACATAATACCTGCAAGCGCACCCACAGGTGTTAAAAAAGCACCTATGTTAGAGCCGATTATAGTTGCATAAACACAAAGCATATTGTTACTTACAATAATCTTTTCAAAAAGCACGCTCATAGGAATATTATTTAATAGATTAGCACTAATGGTTGATAAAAACCCAAAAGTAAGCCCATCTGTTTTTGTGCCACTATGTAATGCTTTTGCCAAAATGTCGGTTATGCCATTGTTTTTAAGTGCAAGAACTATAACGAACATCGAAAGAATAAACGGAATAAGTTCATAAGGCTCTTTCTTTAGACTTTTTAATACGGGCGAAGCCGTGTGCATGGTTATAAGGTCATATACCAAGTCGAAAGTCGTTAAAGATAAGGCAAGCACCAAACAAATTAAATACATTTCTATTTGCAAAATGTCAGAAATTGCAAGCAATATTATGCCCACAAGCAAATGACAAATGGCAACCATCATAGGCACTTTTGATATGCGTATGTTATGCGAAATTTTCTTTTCATCTGTGCAAATAGGTGCTAAAAGTTGTTTTCTAAACACTAATAAAAGAATAACTAAACTTGTAATTCCACCAGCAAGGGCAGGGAGTGCCATTACCGAAAAATATTCGGCAAAATTTATGCCAGCCGATTGAGCGAGATAAATATTAGTTGGGTTTCCAACAATAAGTGCCATGCTCCAAGTGTTTGCAGCAATAAACTCGCCAAAAAGAAAAGGTAGTGGCGAAATCTTTGCCTTTTTTGCAAAAATGCAAATAGGTGGGGTAAAGGTTAGAATTATTATGTCGTTAGAAGTAAAAATTGTTAAAACCGATACAACGGCATATAAGATTAAAAAGAGTTTTAACTGGCCACCTTTACTTTTAAGAAAAACCGAGTCGGCTATGTAATCGAAAAACCCAGCATCGCCAAGATAAACAGAAAGCAAGGTCATGGATAAAAATAGCGTTAATATTTTTAGGGGATTTACCGAAGTGTTTGCAGTAATACCATTAATCACGCTGTCAACACTTATAGAGCCCGATAAAAGCATTGCAATAGCACCAACAAGACAAATAAGCCAGTAAAGACCGACTTCGCTTTTGCCTATTTTTATATATGGTTTTATCAGCACCGAGCAAACCATAAGTAGTATGGTAATTATTGCAATAATAGCACAAACAAGCATAAAAACTTTCCTTAACAAAAAAAGTAAAATTCCAAAAAAGATTATAGCACGGAAAAAGCAATTTATCAAGCAACAAAAAGGCAAGACAAAAATTTATTTTTTTCGCCCCTTAAAAAGTTCATAATAAAAAAAGTTACAGCATAATATATTATATGGAATTATCGTATAAAGAACTTGCAAAAAGAGACGTAATAAACATTGCAGACGGCAGATGCTTGGGCAGAATAATAGATATGAAGTTTAAGTTTCCACAAGGGGTAATCGTGGGGATTTATGTGCCAGCACGCAAAAACAAGGGCATTTTTTGGTTTTTAGATAAAAGTAAATTATATATAGATGTAAGTAAAATCGTAAAAATCGGTGGAGACGTTATTTTAGTTGACATTAAGTGTGGGGATAGTTGTGCTGAGAATACGCCTATAGGAAAGCCACAAAAACCACAACCTTGTCCACCACAGCATAATCAATGCCCACCGTCGCCATGTTCACCATGTCCACCACCATGCCCACCAAACTTTAACAAAAAAGGTCAAGAAACACTTGATTTAAGTGGTATTTTTGACCAAAACGGAAACATCGATTTAGATGACTATTAGTTATAGAAAATAAAACGAACAACTATTTTTTAAAACCCCCTTGAAAAATGAAAAAATATGGTTTATAATAAATTTATCCGGAGTGATGACCGGATTTTACCAAAAGTGATAGGGGGACAAAAAATTATGGGTAAAGTATTATCGGAAAATATTAGGAATATTGCTATAGTTGGGCATAGTGGCGCAGGAAAGACTTCTCTTGCAGAAGCCATTTTATTCAATGGTAAAAGTATAGATAGACTAGGAAAAACTGCAGATAAAAACACCGTTATGGACTATGATGAACAAGAAATGGCAAGGGGCATTTCAATTTCTCTTGCTTGTGCGCACACCTATTGGCGTGACATAAAAATAAACATTGTAGACGTTCCAGGTTTTTATGATTTTGAAGGCGAATTTGAACAAGCAATGCGTGCCGTTGGCTCTGCAATTTTAGTTGCCGATGCAAGTGGAGAAGTTGCTGTGGGTGCTGAAAAGGTTGTGGACTATTGCATAAGAAGACATATTCCACTTATGATTTTTGTTAATGGCATAGATAAAGAAAATGCTAACTATGTTGCAACGGTTGAAGCCTTTAGACAAAAATATGGCAGAAAAATTTCTCCAACACACTTCCCAATAATAAGAGATGGCAAAATGAAAGGCTATGTTTCAGTTATTTCTGGAAAGGCATTTGAGTTTACTCAAGGTGGAAGAAACGAAATTGCCGTGCCTGAAAACATGCTAGAAGACGTTAAACTTTTGAAAGATTCTTTAATGGAATCTGCTGCCGAATCTTCAGAAGCACTTCTCGATAAATATTTATTAGAAGAAACACTAACTAACGATGAAATAGTTAGTGGTGTTAAAAATGGTCTAAAACAAGGTGAAACTATTCCTATCATGGGTGGTTCTGCCCTTCAAAACATGGGCGTTATTAACCTAATGCACGAAATAGTTGACCTTCTTCCATCGCCATTTGACAGAAGACCTGTTATGGCAACAAATATTATGCAAGGCGATAGCATGGGCGAAGTTAGTGAAGTTCGTTGCGATGCAAATTTACCTTTTGCAGGACAAGTTTTCAAAACGGTTGCAGACCCATTTGTTGGTAAACTTAATATGGTTAGGGTGTTTACAGGCGCACTAAAGAGTGGCATGACCGTTTATAATGCTACAACAGGCGAAAAGGAAAGAATCAATACATTATATGTAATGAAAGGCAAAAAACAAGAGCCTGTAGATGAACTTGTTGCAGGCGATATCGGTGCTGTAAACAAACTTAATAATACAAACACGGGCGACACACTTTGTGATGAAAACAATTTAATCAAGTTCTTTGATATCCCACTTCCAAAACCTGTTATAACAATGGCTATTTCGGCAAAAAATAGTGGTGAAGAAGACAAGGTGTTCCAAGGACTTAATAGACTTAGCGAAGAAGATTTAACATTTAAGGTTGAAAAAGATAAAGAAACAAACGAAATGGTAATCCGTGGCATGGGCGAAACCCAACTTGAAATTCTTTGCAAAAAATTAAAGGCAAAATTCGGCTGTGAAGCAATTTTAAGTGCACCAAAGGTTGCGTTTAAGGAAACTATTTTAGGAGTAGCAGAAGCCGAAGGTAAACACAAAAAGCAATCGGGTGGTGCTGGTCAATTCGGTGTGGTTAACATAAAGTTTGAACCGGGTGCAAGTGACGGCGAGTTCGAGTTTGTAAATGCAATCGTTGGTGGCGCTGTTTCAAAACCATTTGCTCAAGCAGCAGAAAAAGGTTTAAGAGAAGCAATGCAAAAGGGCGTTTTGGCAGGATATCCTATGACAAATCTAAAATGTACGCTATTTGACGGAAAAGAACACCCTGTCGATAGTAAAGAAGTTGCGTTTATCTCTGCTGCAAAACTTGCTTATGACGAAGGTATTAGAAAGGCAAAGCCTGTTATCTTAGAACCTGTTCATAGTTATAAGATTTTAGTTCCAGATAATTACACGGGCGATATTTTAGGTGATTTAAATAAGCGTAGGGGCAGAATTCTTGGCATGGAAATGGCTGATAACCTTCAAGAAATATGCGCAGAAGTTCCACTCGTTGAAATGCTTAAATATGCAACCGATTTAAGAAGCATGACTCAAGGTCGTGGTAAATTCTCTAATGAATTCTTAAGATATGAAGAAGTGCCTTATTCAGCACAAGAGAAAATTATTGCTGATGCAAAAAAATAAAATTACCGATAGGTAAGGAGAACAAAAAATGATACTAACAATATGCCCGAATCCAAGTATTGACTGCACGATAGAATTAGATAGCCTTAACGTTGGCAAACTAAATCGTGTTGACAAAAAGGTGGAAACATATTCGGGCAAGGCGTTAAACGTGGCAATGGGCGTTGCAAGGCTTGGCGAAAAAAGTTATGCAACAGGATTTATGTTCGATGCACACGCAAGGCTTTTTGAACAAGTTTTAGATAAAGAAGGCGTTAAGCACGACTTTGTTTATAACACGGGAAGCGCAAGAACAAACTATAAAATTATAGACAAAAGGGCTATGCTCACCGAAATAAACGATAAGGGCGAATCTGTTAGCAAACTTAAGCAAATGGAACTTATCGACAAGGTTAAAGAAATATCTGGCGATTATGAAATTGCCGTTATGAGTGGTAGTTTACCTAAAGGGGTTGAACCATCTTTTTATGGCAAGGTTTTGTCGGCTATTCCAAGTCACGTTAAAGTTATTGTGGACACCGAAAAGTATAATATGCTTTCGGCACTAGATAGTAGAGAAGTGTTTATGGTAAAGCCTAACTTAAGAGAACTCGAAGAGTTTACAGGCAAAAGCATACATTCCCTTCAAGAAATGGTTTCTGCATCTAAAAAATATTTGGATAGGGGGGTTAAATACGTTCTTATATCATTAGGAAGCGAAGGCGCTGTGCTCACCGATGGAAACGATAGTTATTTTTGTAAAAGTGCATCTGTTGCCGTTAACTCAACCGTTGGTGCAGGCGATAGTATGGTGGCTGCAACGTGCGTGGGCATTCAAAAGGGCGTGCCTATGCAAGAAATTTTAAGAATGGCAACTGCAGCAGGTACGGCTGCCGTTACAACTAGTGGAACTAACCTATTCTATAGGGATAAATATAAAGAAATTTATTCTAAAGTTTATTCGGAAAAGATTTATTTTTAGCCACATGAAAAACTAAATAAAAAAATAAAAGCATAACCAGTTTGTGAATAGCACAAACTGGTTTTTGTATGAAGAAAAACTTTTTTGTGTCGTTTTTTGACCTAATAAATCGAAAAAGGTTATCAACAGTTGCTGGGGCATGGGTGTATTACTTTTTAACAGCATTTGTGCCACTTCTTTTTTTGGTGGTTTCGGCATTTAGTGTGTTTGGGGTAAGTTTAACGCACGACCTTGTTTCAAGACTTCCAGAAGAATTTAGACTGGCTGGCGAAAAGGTTATTGAAACGGCAGAAAATTCATCAAAAGGTGCAACAATTTTCTTTATTATTGCCGTGGTGTTTTCATGTACAAACTTACTTAATCAAATGTCAAAAGACGGCGATTTTATTTATGAAGCACGCTCTAAAATAAAAAGAGGCATTTTTAGAAGACTTTGGGCAATAGTTGCTCTTGCCATGCTCTTTGTTTTGTTTTTAGGTGTGGCGTTTGTGTTCGCCTTTTCTTCCAATATAAAACTAAAGGCTTTTCTTAATCCAAGAGAAGACATTTTTGTTACTATTTTTGTCTTTTTGTTTACAATAATTTTAGGATATGCTATTATATATGTATTAAATAAATTCATAAGTCCATTAAAAATGGGGTTTTCAGGTCTTGCAATCGGGGCGCTAGTTGCTCTTTTTATAATGGTTATTGGAACGATAGGGTTTATAATTTATTTAAAGTTTTTTTCTAACTATAACGCATTTTACGGCTCGCTTGCAGGGGTTATTATCTTTTTGGTTTGGGCGTATATTTTAATGCTGGGACTATCTTTTGGCGCAATAATAAATATGCAACTTTATAAGCACAAAAAAGATAAGAAAAAGGCTAAAAAATTATAAATTTTAAGGAGAAAAAATGTTAAAAATTCAAAATTTATCAAAGTCATATCAAAAAGGCACTTATGCCGTTAAAAACTTATCTTTAAATGTAAAGAGTGGTGAAATTTATGGCTTTGTTGGTCATAACGGCGCAGGTAAATCAACGGCGATTAAGTCAATAGTTGGCGCTTTAGGGTTTGACGATGGCGAAATTTTAATAAACGGAAACAGCATTAAAGATGAGCCTATAAAGGCTAAAAAGGATATGGCTTATATCCCTGACAACCCTGATATTTACGAATATTTAACGGGTATTCAATACATAAACTTTGTTTGCGACATCTATGGCGTGGGCGATGAAAGGACTGAAAAAATAGAAAAATATGCAACCGATTTTCAAATAAAAGAAAATTTAGGCGACCTTATTTCAACCTATTCGCACGGCATGAAACAAAAACTCGTTTTAATCTCGGCGCTAGTTCACTCTCCAAAACTTTTGGTTTTAGACGAGCCTTTTGTGGGTCTTGACCCAATTGCATCTTTTAGACTTAAAGAAATAATGAAAGAATTGTGTCAGCAAGGCTCTGCAATCTTCTTTTCAAGCCACGTTTTAGAAGTGGTTGAAAAACTTTGCGATAGAGTTGGCATCATCAAAAAGGGCGAACTCGTTAAAGAAGGTAAAATGCAAGAAATTATCGGCGATAAATCCTTAGAAAAACTTTTCTTGGAGATTGCTGATGAATAATTTATTATCTTTAATAAAAATTCAATTTTTGTCACTTTTTGGCATAAACAAGATAGCCAACAAGAAAAAGGGCAAAAGCGCAAGCACTATAGGAACGCTTGGCGTAGGACTAGTGTTTGTTGCAATAATCGTGGCAATTGCCTATATCTATGCAAAAATGTTTGCTGAAATGTATGTTATGATGGGCAAACCTCAACAATTTTTGCCTACCATTTTTGCTATGATAAGCGTTATTTGTTTGGTGTTTTCTTTTTATTCTTCAAGTGGAAGTATTTATAGCGCAAAAGACTATGACCTTTTATCTGCAATGCCTATAAAAAAACATACGATAGTGCTTTCAAAACTAATATTTATGTATATTGCAGACCTTATTTTTGCAATTTTAGTATTAGCAGTAGCTGTGTTCGTGCATTTTGAAATTATGGGTAAGGTGGCTAGCCTAAATTTACTTAGACTATTTTTAATGGCTCTTGCTCTGCCTTTTTACCCTATGCTCGTTTCGGTGTTTTTAGGGGTTATTGTTAGTTATATTTCTTCAAAGTTTAGAAGAAAGTCGCTCGTTCAGTCACTAATCTATGCCTTTTTGTTTATAGGCATTTATGTAGTGTCGCTAATAGGCACAGATTTAGAAGATAGCCTTGGCGCAATAAGAAATATGTATTTTATCTATCCTTGGGTAGAAAAGGGCATGACAAGTTTTTCTTATGCGTTTATATTTGTGGGCGTGGGGATTGCAATTTTGTCGCTTTTAATCGCTTTTGTTAGTTATACTTACGATAAACTAAACACACTCTTAAAATCTGTTAAAAGAGCAAAGAATTATAGGTTCAAGAAGGTAAAAAGTGGCACGCAGTTTAAGGCGCTTATGAAAAAAGAGTTTAGGCAACTATTTTCAACGCCAATTTATGCAATGAACACACTTTTAGGCTCGGTTTTTGCAGTAGCAGGTGCAATTATACTAACAATCATGGCTTTTGACACAAATGTTTTGCCAATGAAACTTATGTTTGCAATGATTTTGCAACCTATATTTGCATTTACCTTTATGATTTCTCCAACAACGGCAGTAAGTTTAAATGTTGAAGGCAGTTGCTTTTATTTAATGCGCACAAGTCCAATTTCTAGTAAAAGAATTTTTGGAACAAAACTTTTTGTAAACTTTGTGGTGGCTGTTATTCCAGCACTAGTTTGTGGCATTATCTTTTCAACATCGCTTTTATCATCGGCACCAGCCTTAGTTATAATTTTCACAATCTTAAACGCACCACTCTATGCGATTTTAGGTGGAAACTTGGGGCTTATGTTTAACCTTTTATTCCCTTACATGAAGTGGGATAATATCACAAAGGCAGTTAAGCAAGGCGTTTCGGTGTTCTTTACAGTGCTTTGTGGCATGGTTATCGCTGGCGCTGTGTTTGCGTTTTTATATTTTGTTAACCTTGACTTAGAGATAAAACTCATAATAGTTTTTGCTTTTTTGTCTATTTTAAGCAATATTACTTATATGATTATTTCAAAATATGGCGAAAGGTTAATTATCAAAAAAACTTGATAAAAACAAAAGAAAAATTTAAAAATTGCTTGACAATGGGTATAATGGGGCGTATAATTGAGTTAAATTGAGGCAAAAACTATGAAAAAAACTAACGCTTATTTTTACTTTTATTTTAATAACAAGTTTTCAATATCGCAATAGTAGTTACTATATGGGTAGTTTTTGTGTAGCAAAAATCAAGGGCTTTGTGGTAATTACTGCAAAGCCTTTTAGTTTTATTATAGGAATAAGTAATTTTAACCCTTTGGGGTAGGAGATAAAAAAATGATTATAGTTGTAAAAAATTCTTGCGAAAAAAATCAATACGATAACCTTGTCGATTGGATAAAGGAATTAGGACTTGACGTTCATGTAAGTCGTGGTGAAACTTCAACGGTTTTAGGGCTAGTTGGCGATACGAGTAGGGTGGACATTGACTTAATTACTTCACTCGATATTGTCGAGCAAGTTCAAAGGGTACAAGAGCCTTATAAAAATGCAAACAGAAAGTTTAATCCATTAGACACGATAGTAAGTGTCGGTGGTCATAAGGTGGGTGGAAATATTTTCCAAGTTATCGCTGGTCCATGTTCGGTTGAAAGTGAAGAGCAAATTATAACGGTTGCAAAAGCCGTTAAAAAGTCTGGTGCAACAATGCTTAGGGGTGGTGCATTTAAGCCAAGAACATCGCCATACGCTTTCCAAGGTTTAAAAAATCAAGGCATTGAACTACTTCTTAAAGCAAAAAAAGAAACGGGGCTTCCTATCGTTACAGAACTACTTAACATTAACGATATCGACCTATTTGAAGATGTAGACGTAATTCAAATCGGCGCAAGAAATATGCAAAACTTTGAACTACTTAAAGAAGTGGGAAAAACAGGCAAGCCAATTCTTCTTAAAAGGGGTCTTGCAAACACTTTGCAAGAACTTTTGATGAGTGCAGAATACATCATGGCAGAAGGAAATAATAAGGTTATTCTTTGCGAAAGGGGTATTAGAACTTTTGAAACTATGACCAGAAATACCCTTGACCTTTCGGCTATTCCAGCACTAAAAGAAAAAACGCATTTACCTATCATCGTTGACCCAAGCCACTCTACAGGCGTTTCAAAATTCGTTCCATCAATGTCGCTTGCATCTGTTGGCGCAGGGGCAGACGGACTTATTATCGAAGTTCACAACAACCCTAAAAAAGCGTGGTGTGACGGCGCTCAGTCACTTGACTTAGAGCAGTTTGATAATTTAATGATAAAGATTAAAAAGATGCTTAGCATTGTTGATAAAGTTTATGATGGTGAATAAATGAATATAGCAATTATAGGGTTAGGGCTTATAGGTGGCTCGCTTGGAAGGGTGCTTTGTAAAAAAACCGACCACACCGTTTTCGCAAGCGATATAGATGCTAAGGCAATGAGTTTAGGAAGGCTTTTATCGGCATATCACCAGCCACTAACAAATGATAATATAGGGCAAATGGATTTAGTTATGGTTTCGCTCTATCCAGAAGCATTAAAACAAAGTTTAGATGAAATATGTCCTTTGCTCAAAAAAGGTGCACTCGTTATGGACTGCTGTGGCAACAAAAGGCAAGTGGCACGCCAAATGCAAGCCTTAAGCCAAAAATATCCACACTTAGAGTTTATAAGTTCGCACCCTATGGCAGGTAGAGAGTTTTCTGGCGTGTCGCACTCAACGGCAAGTTTGTTCGATAAGGCTTCTATGATTTTAGTGCCTGTTTCGGCAAGTTTAAAAACAACGCAAAGAATAAAAGAACTTTCTCTTTCGATTGGTTTTAATAGCGTAGTAATCACTTCGGCAAAAGAACACGATAGAATTATTGCATACACATCGCAACTTGCACACCTTGTTTCAAGTTCATATATGAAAAGTCCAACGGCAACGAGTTTTATGGGGTTTTCGGCAGGAAGTTTTAGGGATATGACAAGGGTTGCAAGGCTTTCGCCTGAAATGTGGTCTGAATTAACCATAGAAAATGCAGATTTTTTAGTGCAAGAAATAGATAATATTATAAACAATCTGACAGATTATAAAAACGCACTTAAAAATGGTGATAAACAGCAAATGAAAAAACTTCTTGCAGACGGCAACGAGAAAAAACTCTTATCTGAAAAGATGAGAAGAAGTAAAATTAACGAAGAGTAGGAATTATGAGAGTAATAACAGTAAACGCATCAAAAAGTTATGATATTTTAGTGGGAAGTGGACTAATAGATATTGTTGGTGGCATTTTAACCCAATCGTTTGAGCCTTGTAAGGTGGCAGTGATAACAGACGATATCGTTGATGAAATTTATGGCGAAAGCGTTATGCTATCGCTTGAAGAAAGTGGCTATGATGCAAGAAAATTCGTTTTTAAAAACGGAGAGAAGAGCAAAAACATAAACACTTATATAGACATCCAAAACTTTTTGGCAAAGAACGAACTCACAAGAAAAGACATCGTTTTGGCACTAGGTGGTGGCGTTGTTGGGGATATTGCAGGTTTTTCGGCAAGCACTTACCTTAGGGGCATAAACTACGTTCAAGTTCCAACAACCATTTTAGCGCAAATAGACTCGTCTGTTGGTGGAAAAACGGCAATCGACCTTGAGTGTGGAAAAAATCTTGTTGGTGCATTTCATCAACCATCGCTTGTGGTTTGTGATATAGAAGCCCTTTCAACTTTAACCGATGAAGTTATAGAAGATGGTCTTGGCGAAGGTGCAAAGTATGCACTTTTAGATAAAAGAGTTTTTATGCACATCTTAAACAAAAACTTTGACTTAGAAACTTTTGTAAGTTTATGTATTGAATATAAAAAGCAAATTGTTGAAGGTGACGAGTTTGAAAGTGGAAATAGAAAACTTCTTAACTTGGGTCATACGATAGGTCACGCAATAGAAAAATTATCTGGTTATACTATTTCGCACGGAAAAGCCGTTGCAATCGGTCTAGATTATATTTTGTCTGCATCGGTAAAGCACGGAAAAATCACAAGCGATGACTATGAAAAAATTAAGGTGGTTTTATCACATTTAACTAAAAACGTTGATAAGTCGCTTTGTCCGTTTGACATAAAAGACATTGCAAATTGCATGGTTTATGACAAAAAGAGAGATGGTGACAGCATTAGCCTTGTCGTATATAATGGTTTAGGTAATTGCGAGATAGAAAGCATTAAACTATGTGACCTTTTGGGGTATTTTCAATGAATATAAGGGTTGAAAAATCTAAAACAAGTGGCGTTGTAGAAGCCATTGCATCTAAATCTTTTGCACACAGAATTTTGATTTGCGACTTTCTTAGTGGCAATAATTTAAGAAAAGAGTTTAACGGCTTTTGTTCAAAAGATATTTTGGCGACATATAACTGCTTAAGCGATATAAAAAGTGGAAAAAGGGTTTTAGATTGCGATGAATCTGGCTCAACGCTAAGATTTTTGCTTCCACTTTGTGCAAGCCTTGGTGGAGAGTTCATCTTTTTAGGCAGGGGCAGGCTACTTTCTCGCCCAAACACCGAACTTCTTAATTCCCTTTCAAAAAACGGCATATCGTTTGAAGAAAATGGTGATAGCATTAAAATTTGTGGCAAGTTAAATGCAGGCGAAATTGAAATAAGGGGTGATATAAGTTCGCAGTATGTTTCGGGACTTATTATGGCGCTTGCAACTTTAGATAGTGATAGCAAAATTATTTTAACTTCTCCACTTGCATCAAAGCCTTATGTGGATATAACCTTAAGCGTGCTCAAAGGCTATGGCATTAAAGTCCAAAGCACCGATTATGGATATTTTATAAAAGGTGGTCAAAAATTTAGTGGAAGCCTTGATGCTGAAGGCGACTGGTCTAACATGGCGTTTTATTTAGTGCTCGGTGCTATAAACGATGGCATAACGGTCAGTGGCTTAAACCTTCAAAGCGTGCAAGGAGATAAAAAGATATTAGATATCTTAAAAAGTGCAAATGCAAAAGTTTGTGCTAACGATAAAAGTATAACCGTTAGCAAAAGTCAGTTAAAGGGTTTTACTATGGATGCAAACGACTGCCCAGACTTAGTGCCAATATGTGCAGTTTTGGGTGCAGTGGCTTGTGGCTATACCATTATACATAATATAGAAAGACTAAGAATAAAAGAAAGCGATAGGGTGTTTTCCACTATAGAAATGTTAAAATCTTTTGGCATTAAAGCAGAAGAAAAAGATGGTTCAATGATAATTTATGGTGGAAAGGTAAAAGGTGGTGTGGTAAACTCATTTAACGACCACCGAATTGTAATGGCTAGTGCAGTTTTGGGGGCAGTTGCTTGTGACGAAAGCAAAATTATAGATGCTGATGCCGTTAATAAATCTTATCCAACATTTTTTGATGACTTTAATAGCGTAGGGGGAAAAGCAAGTGAACTATAAAGAAAGTTCTATCTTTAACGGAAGAAAACTTAAAATAGAAGTGTTTGGCGCTTCACACTCAGATGAGATTGGCGTTATAGTAAACGGCTTTAAGAAAGAAAAGGTTTGCCAAAGAAAATTGCAAAAATTCGTTGATAGAAGAAAGGCTAAAAACTCGGCTTATTCCACAAAAAGATTAGAGCAAGACAAAATTATTATACAAAGTGGCAGAACTAACGGGTTTTTGGGTGGCGAGTTTAAGGCAGTTATAAAAAACACAAACCAAAACAGCAAAGACTATTCTAACCTAATAGTTACCCCACGCCCATCGCACGCAGACTTTGTGGCTTGGCAAAAATATGGCAAAAAGTTTGATTATCGTGGTGGTGGCAAGTTTTCAGGAAGACTCACTGCGCCGATGTGCATTGCAGGTGGGCTTTGCAAACAAATTTTAGAAAAAAAAGGTATAACTATAAATGCTTACATTTCGCAAATAGGTTTAGTCAAGGGTGCAAGTTATAAAGATACCGATATTGAGAAAATAGACCTAAATAATTTAGATGGTGATTTTCCACTTTTAGATGACTCTAAAAAAGAGCAAATGCTAGAAGTTATTGAAAGTGCAAGAAATGACTTAGATTCTGTCGGTGGGGTGATAGAGTGTGTTATAAAGGGCGTGCCTATTGGTGCTGGCGAGTATATGTTTGATAGTTTAGAAAGTGTAATTTCACACCTTGCATTTGCCGTTCCTGCCGTTAAGGGCATAGAGTTTGGCTCGGGCTTTGACCTTGCCGAAATGAAAGGAAGCACGGCAAACGACCCATTTTATTATGACGGAGATAAGGTTAAAACAAAAACCAACAACAATGGTGGCATAAACGGTGGCATGGCAAACGGCATGCCAATAACCTTTAGGGTTGTTATTAAACCAACTCCATCTATTGCAAAAGAACAAGATACAATAAATATTAAGACAAAAGAGAACGCAAAGCTTAAAATAGAAGGTAGGCACGATGCTTGTATTGTTCCAAGAGCAGTCCCTGTAATTGAAGCGATATCAGCCATTGCAATTTATGATAGCCTATAGGAGAAAGATATGGAACTAAATGATATAAGAGAGAAGATAGACCTTGTCGATGATAAGATTTCCAAACTTTATGCAGAGCGCATGGAACTAATTAAAGAAGTTAGCATTGCAAAAGCAAAGTCAGGAAAGGCTGTTAACGACCCAGATAGAGAAAAGAAAATTCTTTTAAGAGTTTCGGAAAACATTGATGAAGATAAAAAGGTTTTCTTAAAGCGTGTTTTTGAAACCATTTTCGAAACGAGCAAGGCTTATCAAACGATTAGCGTAGAGCACCAATCTCAAGTGGGGGACAATATTAAAAAGGCGTTAGAAAAAGGCGAACTTAAATTCCCTGTTAAAGCAAAGGTTGCTTGTCAAGGGGTGGCTGGCGCTTATTCTGGCATTGCTGCAGATAAACTTTTTGAACTTGCAGACGTAACCTACTTTAAGAATTTTGACGGCGTTTTTGGGGCAGTTGAAAAGGGCTTTTGTAAGTATGGTGTGCTTCCTATTGAAAATAGTTCGGCTGGCTCAGTTAACCAAGTTTATGACCTTATGAAAGAGCATAAGTTCTATATTGTTAAGAGTGTTAGACTTCCTGTTTTACACAATTTGGTGGTTAATAAGGATACTAAGAAAGAAGATATAAAAGAAATTTATTCGCACGAGCAAGCACTTTCTCAATGCAAAAAATATCTTGAGCAGTTTAAAAATGCAACAATCATCGCTTGCCCAAATACTGCTTTGGCAGCACGTACTGTGGCTGAGAGTGGAAGAAAAGACGTCGCTGCAATTTCTTCAAGAGAGTGTGCTGAACTTTACGGCTTAAAACTACTTGAAACAAACGTGCAAGATAGCGACAATAATTACACTCGCTTTATTCTTATTGCAAAGGAATTAGAGTTTTATCAAGGCTCAAATAAGATAAGTATTATGACAACCCTTCCACAAAACGCTCCGGGAAGTCTTAATAAACTGCTATCAAAATTTTCTAACTTAGGAATAAACCTAACCAAACTTGAATCTCGCCCAATCGTTGGCTCAAGTTTTGAGTTTATGTTCTATTTTGACTTTAATTGCGACATCAAAGAAAAAGCAGTGCAAAATCTACTTTGCGAACTAGATAATTCAACCGAGCAATTTACTTTCCTCGGCGCTTATGGAGAAACAGTTTAATTATGCAAAAATTTGCTCTTATCGGCAAAACCTTAAAACACAGTTATTCTAAAAAAATCCACGCATTACTTGGTAGTTACGACTATGACTTAGTTGAACTAGAGATTAGTGAGTTAAAAGATTTTGTTTTAAGAAAAGAATATAAAGGTTTTAACGTTACCATACCATATAAAAAAAATATAATTCCCTTTTTAGATGAAGTTGATGAAAGGGCTAAAAAAATCGGCGCAGTAAACACTGTCGTTTGCAAAAATGGCAAAATTTGTGGCTACAACACCGATTTTGACGGCATGGTTTATGCCCTAAATAGTGCTAAAATTGAAATAAAGGGAAAAATCGTTTTAATTTTAGGCAGTGGTGGAACTTCTAACACGGCAAGGGCAGTTGCTGAGTTTTTGGGGGCAAAAGAAATAAAAATCTTATCTCGCTCAGGCGAAATTAACTATCAAAACTATTTCGAAAAAGCAAAAGATGCTCAAGTCGTTATCAACACAACGCCTGTCGGCATGTATCCTGATAATTATTCTTGCTTAATCGAACTAAGTCATTTTGCAAAGTTAGAAGGCGTTTTAGACGTTGTGTATAACCCAGCAATGACAATGCTACTAAATAAAGCAAAAGAGTTGGGGATAAAGCACACAAACGGACTACCTATGCTTGTTGCTCAAGCAAAGTTTGCAAGCCAATTATTTTTAGATAAAAAACTCGATGATAATTTAATCGAAAACATTACAAACAAGTTAAATAAAGAAAGCCAAAACCTAATTTTAATAGGTATGGCAGGCTGTGGCAAAACAACCATAGGAAAAATGGTTGCCGACCTTTTAGGCAAAGAGTTTATAGATACAGATGCTATTATTGAGCAAAAGGCAGGAAAAACAATCCCTGAAATTTTTGCTTTAGAAGGCGAAGAATATTTTAGAAAATTAGAAAGCGAAGTATTAAGTGAAGTAGGCAAACTTTCAAACAAAGTCATCTCAACAGGTGGTGGTGTGGTGACGAAAAGTGAAAACTATTTTTCACTTAAACAAAATGGCGTTATCATTTGGATAAAAAGAGACGTTGACCTTTTAGCGAGTGATAATAGGCCACTTTCTAAAGATAGAGGTGCGATAAAAAATCTTTACGAAAAGAGAAAAGAAAGTTACACTCGCTTTGCTGACGGCGAAGTTTTAAACAATGACAGTTTGCAAAGTGCTGTAAAAAAGGTGGTAAATTTTTATGAAAATTTTAGTAATTAACGGGCCAAACATAAATATGCTTGGCATAAGAGAAAAAGAAATTTATGGTGATAAAAGTTATAATGCGCTTATTAAACTTATCAAAAAAAGTGCAAAAGAAAAGGGGATTAAGACAACTTGTTTTCAGTCCAACTATGAAGGCGCAATAGTTACTAAAATCCAAAAGACATATAAAAAGTTTGACGGCATTATTATAAATCCTGCCGGCTATACTCACACGAGCGTTGCCATTTTAGATGCCTTAAAGGCAGTTAATATCCCAACTGTTGAAGTGCATATTTCAGCCGTAAATGAAAGGGAAGATTTCAGAAAAATTTCTTATGTTCGTGAGTTTGCCTTTTTAACCATTGCAGGCGAAGGTTTTGATGGATATATAAAAGCAATGGATAAAATAATTGAAAAATTAAAATAAAACAAAAACCCTTCTAAAAATGTTATGCTTTTTAGAAGGGTTTTTAATTTGGTTATAAAATTTATTTATCTTGGTTTAACTTTTTAAGTTCGTGCAAGAAACTCTTTGATGAAAATAAAACTAAGCCAACAACTACAACTAGTGCGATGTCGATAAATACGTAAGTATTATAAATTGCACTAAAAGTAAAGAAACTTGATGCGCCACTATCTGCAGCATATGCACCGAAAGCGAACACGCCAGAAATAACGTGTGCAATGTATCTAAATAATCCAACGAGTATAGCACTGATTGTGAACTTTAATCTTGGCAAGTTGTTTAAAACATTTAGGTCGGTAAGAAGCCCAGCAAAAGTAATCATTGAAAATGCTATTGGATAGTCAAGCAAGAATTGACCTGGGTGAACGATAAATGGGTCTTGAATTGCTTGTAAAAGTCCACAAATAAAGCCAACGATTAAACCTTTCTTCATGCCATAAACATAACTAAATAAGCAGATAGGCAAGAAAGAAACTAGTGTGATTGAGCCACCTTGTAGCCACGCTGCTTCAAACTTAACATATGAAAGCACAAAAGAAAGCGCAATTGAAATGCCTGCCATAGAAATTGTTCTAGCATCAAAAGGCGAAGTGTTTTTTCTGCCAACGATAAGAGATGTTGCAACGACAACTAAAATTAAAAGTGCAGAAAGGATATAAAGAACAGGTGAGTTTAGTTTTCCATAGTCGCCCGTATAGTATCCATCGCCTAAAATGTTTTTAGAATAGAAAATTGCAATTAAAACTATAGTTATGACAAGTGCCACGCCACAAACGATTAGAGCGATGATGCTGGTCTTTTTGAAAATATCAGGTTTCTTTTTAGAGATTATAAATAGTGTAATCATGCTAACAAGGGTTAAAACAAGGGTAACAAGAACAGGGATAAGCACAAAAGGAATAATCTTTTCGCTTACCCAATTTCCTTCTAGATAGCCTTTGCTAAACTTTTTGGCCATTTCTAATGAAACGAGAACGATTCCCATAACAACGGCATAAAAAACAGCAACCATGCCCACGGTTTTAACAAGTTCAGACTTAGAAAAAGATTCTTTCTTGCTAAAAAAGATAATGATGAGCGATAAAATCATCATACCGATAACGCCTACGCTAATCCACTTAGCAATAGGTTCAAGCGTGTCAAAAAAGTAGTTTGACATTAAATTGTTTAACATTTTGTCTCCTTCTATTCGCTAAAAGTATAAGTGAAAATATTGCCTATAAAACAAAAAACACTTCCTATGGAAGCGTTTTCTTTAGATACAATCTCTTGCTTTCCCTTCAAGCATAACCTTGCGGGTTCAAATGGTGTAATCTCAGCCTAACGGCACCCATAGCGAATATTCAAAAAAATTTTTTAGTAAACATATAATAACACTTTGATTTTATTGTGTCAAGCAAAAAAATATGCTAAAATATAAATCCAACTAAAAAATTAAAAGCCAAATAAAACATTATATATAGTAAAAAAATTATATAAAAATATTCAAAAAAAGGGGAAATAAAATGAGTAAGTTTTTTGCATTTTTAAATCGTATGAAATATATAAGGCGCTGGTCACTTATGCGCTCGGTTAGAGAAGAAAACATAATGGAGCACTCTTTAGAAGTGTCTATCTTGGCGCACGCCTTAGCCGTTATTAAGAACAAGATGTTCGGTGGAAATGTTAACATTGAAAAGGTTGTGCTCTTAGCACAATATCACGAAGTTGGCGAAGTTATAACGGGCGATTTGCCAACACCTATAAAATATTTTAATCCGGAAATTAAAAACGCTTATAAAGATTTAGAAACGCTTGCAAGCAAAAAGATTTTAGACACCCTTCCAGATAGCATCAAAGCCGAATACGAGCAGTATGTTTTGCCAGACGAAAATAGCGAAGAATATAAAATCGTAAAGGGTGCAGACAGGCTTTCGGCATATCTAAAATGCGTTGAAGAATTAAAAGCAGGTAATACCGAGTTCAAAAAAGCAAAAAGAACCATACTTAGCGACCTTAAAAATCTAAAGCGAGAAGAAATAGATTATTACCTAAAAGAGTTCGCTCCAGCATACGAACTTACATTAGATGAATTAGACTAGTTTTTGTGCAATATATACAAAAATAGGCTACATATTTGTTTACATTGTTGTTGCTATTGCACATAAAAAGTAGTAAAATAGAATAGTAAAAAATAAACAGGTCAAAATATTGACCGTTGGAGGAAAATTATGTCAAGCTTAAACTTAAAAAATGTTTACAAAGTTTACCCATCAGGCGTTGTAGCTGTAACAGACTTCACACTTGATATCGAAGACAAGGAATTTATCGTATTCGTTGGTCCATCAGGTTGTGGTAAATCAACAACACTTCGTATGATTGCTGGTCTTGAAGAAATTTCAGCTGGTGAACTTTATATCGACGGTACATATGTAAATAACCGTGCACCTAAAGATAGAGATATCGCAATGGTTTTCCAAAACTATGCACTTTATCCACACATGACAGTTTATGATAACATGGCTTTCGGTTTGAAACTTCGCAAAATGCCAAAAGCTCAAATCGACCAAAGAGTTAAAGAAGCAGCAAGAATCTTAGGTCTTGAAATGTATCTTTCAAGAAAACCAAAGGCATTATCTGGTGGTCAAAGACAACGTGTTGCTTTAGGCCGTGCTATCGTTCGTGAACCAAAGGTATTCTTACTTGACGAACCACTTTCTAACTTGGACGCTAAACTTCGTTCACAAATGAGAACAGAAATCACAAAGCTCCACAACAGACTTGCAACAACATTTATCTATGTTACTCACGACCAAGTTGAAGCTATGACAATGGGTACAAGAATCGTTGTTATGAAAGATGGTTTCATGCAACAAGTTGATACACCTATCAACCTTTACGATTATCCAGTTAACCAATTCGTTGCTGGCTTTATCGGAACACCACAAATGAACTTCTTTACAGGTAAACTCACAGGTACAAAAGACCAAGCATATGTAGAGTTCGGTTTAAATAAGATTGCTCTTTCAAAAGAAAAGATTGATTTGATTGTAAACCTTGATAAATATCTCAACACAGATAAAGAAATCGTATTCGGTGTTAGACCAGAAGATATCCACGAAGAAGAAAATTGGGTTAAAGAAAGTGGCAAACCAGTTATCGAAATTACAGTTGACGTAGCAGAACAACTCGGTGCTGAAACACTTATTTACTGCTCAACAGCAAAAGAAGAAGTTGTTAGTGAAGACGGATTTAAGAGTATCGATGATGAAACATCTGACCTTATCGCTAAAATTGACTCTCGTTCACAAACAAAGAGAGGCGACAAGATAAAGGTTGCTCTTGATATCGACCACTGCCATATTTTCGATAAAGAAACAGAAATTACAATCGTAGCAAGAAACGAAGAAAACAAGGCACAAATTGAAGAACTTCAAGCAAAGAGAGAAGCAGAAGAAGCTGAAAAGGCTGCTATCGCTGCTGCTAAACTTGCTGAAGAAGAAGCAAAGGCTGCTGCTATCGCTGAAAAACAACGCATTAAACTTGAAAAGAAATTAGCAAAACAAAACGCTAAA
>JAZNAX010000050.1:0-5094 GCA_045586765.1 Christensenellaceae bacterium
GTTTGCTGGTAGCGGCGGTCAGATTCGAACCAACGACCTGCCGGGTATGAACCGGCCGCTCTAACCAACTAAGCTACGCCGCCATAACTCAGTTGCCAATGTGTTTTATCGACAAATGCTAGTGTATTATACCTAAAAAAAGTTTTGTTGTCAAATACTTTTTACATGTTTTTTAAAAAAAAATTAAAAATTTTATTTTTTTATTTTTTTGACTATATTTGTCTATTTTTAAATACAAAAAATGTGTGCTTTTACATAGGTTTTATGTTGTTTAAGTCTATAATGCCTTCAAACACTTGTTTTGCATATGGTGCAGCGACAGTTGAGCCATAATATTGCCCTACAGGCTCATCGATGACTACGAGCGCCAAATACTTTGGATTTGAGGCTGGAAAATATCCCACAAAGCTTGATACATACTTTCCTTGAGCAATTATTCCATTTTGATATTTTTGAGCCGTGCCTGTTTTTCCTGCAACTGAATAACCTTCTATGTAGGCTTGTTTTCCAGAGCCTTCTGACACCACCTTTTCTAGCATTTCATTTAATATGCTTGATGCTTTGCTACTTATTACCCTATTTTTTAATTGTGGCTCGATTTTTTCTGCAATTATGCCATTATCAGCATAAATTTCGCTAACTAAATAAGGCGAATAATAATTTCCACCATTTATTGCTGCACAAGTTGCACTTGCAAGTTGAAGTGCACTTACTGCTATTGTTTGCCCAAAGGCAATTCTTGCCAAATCTACATTTTGGACAGCCCAAATAGGCAAAACCATACCTTGAGTTTCGCCACTAAAATCTATGCCTGTTGTTGCACCATAATTAAATAAATCAATATATTTATACATTGTTTGTTTACCGAGCGACATAGCAATATCCACAAAAATTGGGTTGCAACTATTATTTAGTGCGCCTTGAAGGGTTAAACCCGCATGCTTGCCATTTTTATGGTCGCTCCAACACTTAACCTTTTGACCATCAATATATCTATATCTTGAAGAATTATACACATGATTTATAGAAAAAGCCTTGTTATTACCCTGCAAATATTCTTCTATGTTTGCGGCTGCAGTAAGAACCTTAAAAGTTGAGCCTGGTTCGTAAATATCACAAACTATTCCATTTCTACCTAGTTTATTAAGCGTTTCTAAGTCATCTCTTGGTATTTCATTTAGATTAAAAGATGGTTTACTTGCCATTCCCCTAATTGCACCACTATTTGGGTCCATAACGATAATCTGTGCTGATTTTGCCTGATGAACTTCCATGGCTTCTTGCATTGCAGTTTCGCAAAGTTGTTGGACATTATAGTCTATTGTGAGTTTTAAGTTTAAGCCGTTTGTGGCTGGGCGATAACTTGCCTTTCCATCATTGATTTCTACGCCAACGATGTCTGTTTCATACAAAATCTCACCATTTATTCCAGAAAGGTATTTATCATAATATAATTCTAGACCAGACTGACCCTTTCCATCAGTTGAAGTGAAACCTAGAACCGATGTCAAAAATTCGTTATAAGGATAAACCCTAGAATTATCACGAGAATAATATACGCCTGATAAATTTAGGTCGAGAAGTTTTGATATTTTTTGTTTTGGGACTTGCTTTTTTATTGTGATTTCACTCGAGATAGTTTTTGTTAGTCTTGAATAAATAAACTCGTAGTCTATTCCCAAACACTCTGAGAGTGCGTTTGCTAAAAATTGCAAGTCTTTAACTGCATTTTTTCTTACAAAAACAGTATAAGTGTCATCATTATTAGCGAGAATAACACCATTAGTATCAACAATTTTACCACGAGATGCAATTATAGGGATTTCTCTTGTCCATTGGTCTATGGCCTTTTGTTGCAAGTCTTCTCCCCAAATTACTTGAACATATAATAATCTACCTAAAACAAACAAAAATAAAAAGGTTACAGCAAGTATAATTGCAAGTAACCTCTTTCGTAAAATCGTTATTGAAAAATCTTGTTTAATAAAATTATCCCCCCTAATAAGCACTACTATATGTTTATTCGGGGGGAATAAATTTAATTACCATTTACCATTCCATATTGATTTTGTGCAACATCTATAATATAGTCAGGTGATGAAATGTTTTCTACATTTGACATAACTTGATTATATTCCACAACTTTTTCATTAAGACTTGCGCTTATTGCTTTTTCTCTTGATGTAAATGTTGCCAAAATGCCTGTATTAAGAACAATGAGAGCCAAAATTACTGTTACTACGAGTGAATAAAGAATTACAGCAACCTTGCCTTTAGCGTTTAGGTGATAAGCGCTTTCTTCTATCACTTCGCTTTTCTTCATTTCTTCACGAATTTGTTCAATCTCATCGCCAAATTGCATTGTTGTTGAAGTTGGTCTAATATCTTCATCAGCAAAATTGCTTACTTCTTGAGCAATTTCTGGTTCACTAACTTGCATGTTTTCTTCAGTGAACCTGTCATAATTTAGAAGATTATATAGGTTTTGACGCATTTTTTCACTCTGACTTGTAGAGTTTGTTTCAGTTTGACTTTGTTCCACTTGCTCTAAAGCACGTGGTCTTTCAAGTAAATCAACACCACCCCTAGTTGAAGTAGTTTCAAATGTTTTGCTTTCAATTTCTGTTGAACGCCTTGTTGTAACCATACTCTCTTCTCCTTATTTCTAAAGCTCAATCGCTTAATTTTAAATTTTTTGTGCAATTCTTAGTTTTGCACTTCTTGCCCTACTATTATTTTCAAGTTCATCTTGGTTTGCAGTGATAGGGTGTCTTGTTATAATCTCTATTTCCTTGCGTTTGCCACATACACAAACCGGCAAACTTTTATCGCATATACAATCGCACTCTAATTCTTTGAATGCTCTCTTTACAATTCTATCTTCTAGTGAGTGAAAGGTTATAATTGCTATTCTTCCACCTACTTTAAGTGCCCTAGCCATATCTAATATCGTTTGATATAGCCCGTCGAGTTCTGCATTTACTTCAATTCTTATTGCTTGAAATGTTCGTTTTGCTGGATGACCATCTTGTTGAAACTTTTTAGGAATACTTCTTTCAATAATTTCAATCAAATCGCCTGTAGTTTCAATACTTTTTTGTTTGCGAGTTTTTACTATATTTGAAGCAATTGTGCCAGCAAATCTTTCTTCGCCATACTCTGAAAGTATTCTTTTTATCTCTTTTTCTTCGTAGTTATTTACTACTTCAAAAGCCGAAAGGCTACTTGACTTGTCCATTCTCATATCAAGGCGAACATCGGTTGCCATGTACGAAAATCCCCTTTCCCTATCATCAAGTTGAAAACTTGAAACGCCTAGGTCAAGTAAAATTCCATCAAAACCATCTATATTAAGGTTTTCTTTTATATCCTTAAACGACTTAAAGTTATCTTTTACTAAGGTGAACCTACCATCAAACTCTTTTAACCTTTGACTTGCACGCTCTAGTGCATAATCATCAAGGTCGGTTGCCACAAGTTTGCCGTTTGGTGTGCTTCTTCTCAAAATTTCATAAGAATGTCCACCACCACCTAACGTTCCATCAAAATAGATGCCATCAGGTTTTATCTCTAACCCTGTCATGCACTCATCGAGCATAACAGATATATGTTTAAACTCAGTCATTTTCATTTAGCATGTCCAAAGCATCTGCAAGGTCTTCAAAGTTTACGTCATTAAAATAATCGTTCCAAACTTCTTCGCTCCAAATTTCAATACATTCAGGACCCTTAAATATCATTAAATTCTTTTGAATTTTAGCATATTTAATTAGGTTGTCTGGTAAACGAATTCTACCTTGATTATCTTCTTCTGCCTGCCAAGTGTTATAAAGAATAAAACGAGCAGCCTTCATTTGCTTTTCTCTATAACGATTAATATTACTTAGAGAGGCTTTTACCTTTTTCATTTGTTCTTCTGTGTAAACACAAAGACAATTGCCCGTGCCAATTGTTATCGAATAATTCGAACCCAATTCTTCACGCAATTTTGCCGGTATTCGCATTCTATTTTTAGCATCTAATTGATGTGAATAATTCTTACCCGACATAGAAAAAGCCTACTCTCCTTGTTTTGATACTGATATTTTAGCACACATTTTGACCACTGTCAACCCTTTTTTTAATTTTTTTTGTAATTTTGACCACTTTTTTTTGTTATTTATGGCATCTTAACCACTTTTGACATAAAATATTTGATTTAATTTTGCATTTTTTCCAATAAATAATATCTCATTTCGATAGTGTTTTTCTAACGATTTTGACTTTTTAACAACTCTTTGCATTTGAGATATTAAATTGTCGATGCCATCGTATACATTTTGGGGTTGAAAGTGGTTAACAATTTGAGTTTTTATAAAATTATAGTGTGTGCACCCTAAAATTACATTTTGAAAATCGCCTTTTTTACATTTTTTTAAATCTAATTTGCTATTCGTTTTGCAATTTAAGAAATTTACCTTTTCTAAGCAAAATAAATTGCTTTCTATATTGCTTGCAAGGTCATAAAACCCCACGCTTTCAAAGTTAAATTTGCTCTTAAAATTCTCTGCAGTTTTAACCGTTGATAGTAAAATTGTTTTTTTGCCACTAAGTATTAAACTTTCAACAGGTGGAAAAATGCCAAATACCACCATATTAGAATATTCTTTGATTTCATTTAATATGTTAACGCTTAAAGTATTGCAAGCGAGAACAATCATTTTTACAGGGTATGTTTTTATTATATTTATATTATGTATAGTAAGCGATAATAAATTTTGCCTGCTTCTATTTCCATAAGGAGCATTTAAGTTGTCGCCAAAATATAAAAAGTTCTCAAAAGGAAAGGCTTTTTCAAGTTTTTTTAGAACTGAAATTCCCCCTATTCCACTGTCTAAAACTGCAATATAACCACTATTCATAATAAATTGTATGAATTTATTTGTAAAAATAGTGAAAATTTACACGAAAAGCAAAATTAAGTGGTTAAATGTAGTTGCATTTAGTTTAATTTTGTGCTAAAATATCTTAGACATTAAAAGTAAACTAAGGAGTGCATTAGATATGCCAAATATTAAATCTGCAAAAAAGAGAGTTTTAGTAAACGCAAAGAAA
>JAZNAX010000051.1:0-15544 GCA_045586765.1 Christensenellaceae bacterium
GTTTCTATTCAGTCAGACTCAATGAAAAGTTCAAAACCAGAATCTTTCAAAGAAGGCGACTTAATCTTTATTGAAAAAATCACTGAAAAGCAAGCTAGACAACTTAAAGTAGGCGACATTATCACTTATCGTGCACCTATCGATATTGATAAGGACGGACAAACAGGAGATATCAATACCCACCGTATCACTTCTGTAAGCGAAGATGGTGGTTATGTTTGGTTTACAACTAAAGGTGATAACAATGCAACAGAAGATGGTTATACACTTCGTCACACTGATGTAATCGGTGTTTATGATGGTGGAAAACTCGTTGGCATTGGTGCAGTTATCGACTTTTTAAGGTCTTCAATAGGTTTCTTACTTGTAATCGTTTTACCTATGGCATTATTCTTCTTATATGAAGTTTATAATCTAATCAAGATTATTATGGCTCATAAGGTTAAAAAGGCAAGGGCAGAAGGTATTTCTGCTGAACAAGAAGAAGAAATCAAGCGTTTGGCTGTTGAAGAATACTTAAGAAATCAACAAAAGCAAGCAGAAAATTCGCAAAATTCGGAAGAAAAGGAATAATTTTATAGTTTAACAAACTAAAAAATATTCAGTTCTTTATCCGTTTACATATTTAATGTGGACAAAAAGGTGTCCACATTGGTGTCTTATTGTCAAAAACAGGTTGTTTTTGGCAATAAATTACTTAATTACTTACCCTTTTTATAGGAGAAATTGTTTATGAATGCATTTTTAGATTGGTTTTATGCATTTTTCACAACGGTAATTGATGGTTTTTGGAAAATCATTTCCGGTATCTTTAATGGTATTGTTCAAATCTTTAACGTTGCTGATTATGTAAAACAAGTCAATCTTTACAAAGGTGGTTTTGATGTTCTTAGTTGGATACTCTTCTTTATATCTATAATTTTATTCTTAGGTATCCTTGCAATCATCATTTACCTTATTTATCTCGGCATAAGAAAGTTTATTCGTTATCGCAAGTCGGCAGTAACAAACCAAGACCTTTTAGAAGAAGTTGCTGACTTACATAAAAATGTATTAAAACTCACAAAAGAAAAAGAAAGAATTCTTGCTCTTAAAATTGGTCAAACATCTATTTCAGTTGATGAACTTAACCAAATTTTTGCTGATGATGAAGAAGAACTTGGCGAAAATGCAACTAAAACCGAAACAGAAACTCAATCAGATAAGCCTGTTCGTTTTGTTCGTTTAGATGCCGTTGATAAAAAATACGATTACTACATTGCTCCAGATTATCGCAAAGATTATTCGTTAAAAGAACTTTGCGAAAACTTTAGAAATTTCTGTTGTTCTAGAATGGGACTTTTCTATGAAGAAAAAGTTATCAGGCTTATGTTCGCAGGGCTTTCTTCAACAAAGTTAGTACTTCTTCAAGGTATTTCTGGTACAGGTAAAACATCTCTTCCATACGCAATGGGTAAATTCTTTAAAAACGATTCTACTATCGTTTCAGTTCAACCTTCTTGGCGTGACCGTGCCGAACTATTCGGTTATTTTAACGAATTCTCAAAGCGTTTTAACGAAACAGAAGTTTTGCGCAGAATTTATGAATCTGCTTATAACGATGACGTTAACGTTATGATTCTTGACGAAATGAACATCGCAAGGGTTGAATATTACTTTGCTGAAATGCTTTCTATTATGGAAATGCCAGACAGTAACGAGTGGAGAATTGAACTTGTTCCATCTGCTTGGGAAAATGACCCAAAGAAATTGACAGACGGCAAACTCTTTATTCCACAAAACGTTTGGTATGTCGGCACAGCCAATAACGACGACTCTACTTTCGCCGTTTCTGATAAGGTTTATGACCGTGCTTTCACTATCAATATTGACAGCAAGGCATTGCCTTTCAAGGCTCCTGATGTAGAGCCAATGGAAGTAAGTTATAGTTATGTTAACTCACTTTATGAAAAGGCTGTAAGCGAAAACCCATTAGAGCAAAAATATTTGGATATGATTGAACAGTTAGACGCGTTTGTTATTAAAAAATTCCGTGTCGCTTTCGGTAACCGTATTATCAAGCAATTAAAAATCTTTGCTCCTGTATACGTTGCTTGTGGTGGAGACGTTGTTGAAGCCATCGACCATATTCTTGCAACAAAGGTATTCCGTAAGTTTGAAAGTTTGAACTTATCTTTAATTCGTGATGAAATTAAAGGACTTATCAATTACCTTAACACACTTTTCGGTAAGAACAAGATGGTATCTTCTATCGAATTCTTAGATAGATTACAAAGGTCTTACTAACTTACTAATTTTTCAAGGAGGGCACTCTTATGGATAGCGAAAATAAATCATTTAGAAGCAAAGTCTTTAGCCATCTTAATCAGCTTGCACAAGAGAGCCCTGCTTATGATGATGCTAAAATGTTGGTCGGCTCTGCAGACACCGTTGCATCTTTAAAAAACAACACAGTGTATCGTTCAATCGATACAGAGTGGATAGAAAAAATCGAATATACTATTCCTTATCTTGATGAGTTTATCCGTAACCCAGGTATTGCTATTCAAGAAATCGAAGAGGTTTTACCTGTTGAGGCAACTAAAAAAATTAGCGAAAAATCTATTCGCTATCTTGCTCAACACACAAACCATATCTTAAAAATAGAAGATGGGGAAGTTACCCCATCAAAAATCTTAAACGTTTTTCGTGACGAAACTTTTTTAACATATGAGAATAAGTTTATCAATACTTTGCTCATAAGACTAATTGCGTTCATCGAAAAGCGTTTTAATGTTCTTAAAGGCACTAGTGGTATTGAAAGAAACTATATCTTTGATTATCAAACGGCTTTTGAACACTCTATTATTGAAAATGAAAAAAACTCGGCTAAAATGACACTTAAAATCGAATTTACTTCGCCTGTTAAGGACAATTTAACCGAACAAGAACAAAAAAATAATGAAGAATATGCATCGGTGCTAAAAAGACTTGAAAAAATTTATCGTTCTATCATGTCTTATTTATCTTCGCCACTTATTATGGCTGTTGGTAAAAACTATATTAGGCCACCGGTTATTCGTACAAACCCTATTCTTAAAAATAAAAACCTAAACGCTTGCCTTACACTTTGGGAATATATTGAAAGTGTTGATAAGGCTGGTTTTTCTACTATTACCGATGAGTTTAGAGAAATGCCTTCTGATGAATACATTTCTGAACTTTATTCTTCGGTTGCTCTCCAATACCTTCAATTCTATTCGGGGGTAGTTGGCGATGATGCTGATAATCGTTTACTTTCTGAGCGTAGAATTAACGAAACTTTCCCAGACTTTGATGCAGAACTCGATTTAGAAGAAAAAGATGACTATGTGGTTTACGACACCGATTATAAAAAGTTGGTTTCGGCATCTGAAGTTTTTGAAAAAAGAAGAAAACTTTCTGAGGACGAAAGAAAAATTCGTGTTGCCATAGAAGTTGCTCTCCGTGCCGATAAGGTTTTATTCGAGCAATTTATGGCTGATGAAATTGAAAGAAGAAAAGCCGAGGCAGAGAGAAGAAGACTCGAAGAAGAAATGCGAAAAGCAGAAGAAGAGCGCCTTGCTAAACTTCTTGAAGAACAACAAAGAAGAAAGAATATTGAATATAGATATATCCGTACCTATATGGCTCGCTTAATCCAAGCCGAAGATAGCGTTAAGGATATGTATAATATAATTAAGAACAAACTACTTTCATACAAAAAGGTTAAAAGCCGTTTGTCTAAAAAGAGAGAAACTTTCTATTTAGGAAGACAAACGCTAGTTAAGATAGATGTTAAAGGAAAGAAGATAGACTTATACTTAGCGCTTAACCCAAGCGAGTTTAATGACAAAGCGCAATACTATAACTATATAGATATTGCGCAAAAGAACACACTCCTTCCAATGCTTATGAAGGTTAGTGGTCCAATTAAACTAAGAAGGGCATTAGACTTAATAGACATTTTAATGGCTAAGGTGGGGGCGTTGGCATTAACAGATTATGCTCAGCAAGACTACCGTATGCCTTATGAAACGACTGATGCACTTGTAAGAAAGGGCTTGATAATAGACCTATGGAATAAAACGCCAATGGAAGAGCCTGACAATGAACAAGTGATAGAGCCTGTTTCTCAAGAAATTGCAGTCAGTCAAGATAACGATAAATTAAAGTTTAAGGCAAGATATATCCGTACATATATGGCTCGTTTAATTCAAGCCGAAGATAGCGTTAAGGATATGTATAATGTAGTTAAGAATAAACTACTTTCATACAAAAAGGTTAAAAGCCGTTTGTCTAAAAAGAGAGAAACCTTCTATGTGGGTAGAACTGCGCTCGTAAAACTAGACATTAAAGGTAAGAAGGTTGATTTATACTTAGCACTTGACCCAAGCGAGTTTAATGACAAAGCGCAATACTATAACTTTATAGATATTTCTCAAAAGAACACTCTCTTTACAATGCTTATGAAGGTTAGTGGACCAATTAAACTAAGAAGGGCATTAGATTTAATAGACATTTTAATGGCTAAGGTGGGGGTAGTTGCTCAAAATAACTATGCTGAGCAAGACTATCATATGCCTTATGAAACGACTGAAGAGTTGATTGAGCGTGGTCTTATCATCGACCTTGAAAAAGCACAAGAGCAGTTAGAACAAGAACAAGGCGAGCAAAAAGAACCACAAGAAGATGATAATCAAACGAAAGCCCAAATAGTTGATACGCAAGAAGTTGAACTTATTGAACAAGAAAATGAAGTGTTAGATGCTGTTTTGGGCAAGGAAGATTCTTCTATAATTCGTGACAACGAGTCCTTTTATAACGGAGAAAAGTGTGTGTTCAAACCTTATTTTGAAGGATACCAAACTGCAGATGCAGTTATTATTCCTATGACAAAAGATGAGTTTGACAGCCTAAAAGAAAAGAAGAAACTAAAGATTTTTAATAGTGCATTAAAGAAATTTAATAAAAGAATAAAGAAAAGCAAGAAAAAATGAGTCAAAAAGCCAAAAAAATTATAGACACAACCGTTAAAATAGTTTGGTGGGTTTTACTTGTTCTACTTATAGCATTGATTGTTTGCATAGTAAGTGCAAAGATTAAGGGCAAAGTGCCAAAGGTTTTTGGCTATTCGGTAGTAATGATAACCACAGAGAGTATGGGGGATACCTTTCCCGTTGGAACATATATCCTAATTCAAGAAACTTCGCCAGAAGATATAAGGGAAAAGGATATTATATGTTTCTATTCGGAAGACCCAAACATTTATGGAAAACCAAACACGCATAGGGTAACAAAGGTTATAGAAAGTAATGGCAAGTATGAATATATCACTAAAGGCGATGCAAATGCTGTTGAAGATAATATAACAGCAAAGGGCGAAAAGGTTATAGGAAGATACGTTCAAAAACTTGAGGGACTAACTTGGCTTACAGGTGCAGTTAGGTCGCAAGGCATGTTTGTAGTATTTATCGGTATGTTTATAGCAACTGCAGGAATAATTGTCGTGTCAGTTGTGCTAAAATCAAATAAAGAAAAAGAATAAACTAAAAAAGGGGGAATAAAAGGTGATTAAAGACAATTCGAAAAAAAGCGTTTTGCCAAGAATATTGATGTGTCTACTTGTTATAATACTCGTTATGTATTTCATCAGTGTAATCGCAGGTTATTCGCCCTTTTATAACAATTCGGCAGAAAAGAACGCAATTGTTGCAATAAATAAAGACAATATCAAGATAGAACAACTTATAAACCAAAGATATGACGACTTAATGGAAGTTAAAGATTCGATTACAGATACAACTTCTCATAATGCAATAGTTGATGTGTTAAACACCTATATAGGCTCAGAGCAGTTTGGCGATTTAAGATTTTTTTCTAATGGAAAAATATACGATGCCAACGGATTAGAAGTGACTGTTGAATACGAAGAAATAAAGGCGTTTGAAGGATTAAACAGAAGGGCTTTTTCGGGCGAATACATAGACAACATGTTAAGTAAATCGTGCGTAGCCTTTTATATTCCTATAACGGGCTCGGTAAACATAAGTGGTTTAGTTTCAATAATTGAAGCACGAAATTTCATAAACCTTGAAGGTGCGCTTAACGAAAACTCAAAAGCCTTATCGATTATAACCGATGGTGGCGTTAATTTATGCGATAAAGTTAAAGATGGTTATAATGAAACCATAGGCAACAGTTACTTTAACTTTATAGAAAGACTTACCCAAGACCAAGAAATTACTCAAAAAATCGCTGGTTTAATGGCAAGTGGTAAAACGGGTGTAACTCACATAAAAATCAATGGCGAAAAGCACATTGTTGCAATTAAACCGATAGCATCGGCAGATAATAAGTTATACGCTGTGTCGCTAAGCAAAAGCGAAAGTTTGATGGCTGTTGAAATGAGTTATCTTCGCCAAATTATATCGCTTATAGTAATTGCAGTTTTATCACTAGTGGTTAGTTTGGTTTATGCTTGGTTATACCATAAGCATAGCAAAAAGAAGATAAGAAACTTAAACTTTACATATCATAACCTAGAGTGCCCAAATATAGAGCAATTAAAGTTAGACATAGCAAACACACTTTCTTCTTCGCCTTTAATGATTAAAAAGTATTCTATAGTTGCTTTTAAGTTAAGAAGATTTTTAAGCATTAGCAAAGTGTTTGAAGAAAGCGACGTCGATGAACTTCTTAGACAGGGCGCAAAAATCCTTGCGGGGATATGTTCTTATGACGAAAGTTATGCATACCTTGGCGATGGTACTTTTGGTATGTTACTTAAATATACAGATGATATTTCTTTTGCTAAAAGAATAAGCATGATAAAAGGGATATCAGCAAAAAATCCTTTTGCTTTATCAAAGGGCTTAACGCTTAGATATAGGGTGGGTGTGTGCCACGCTTTTGGTGGAACAAGAACAAACGCAGCCGAAATGATAGAAAATGCACTCACTGCGTGCAAAATTGCAACTGAACGAACAAACGCACCTTTCATCGTCTTTGATAAAAAGATAAACGAAGAAGTTGCAAGAAACGAAAAGATTGAAAGCATGATGGAAGACGGCTTAAGAAACGGCGACTTTAAGTTGTTTTTACAGCCAAAGTATAATATCAAAAATGATAGAATAGACAGTGCAGAAGCACTTGTTAGATGGTTTGATAGAGAGCGTGCTGATTATATTTTCCCAGCAGAATTTATAAGTTTGTTTGAAACAAACGGATTTATCGTTAAGTTAGACCATTACATTTACTTAGAAGTATTGCAATACTTTAAGAGTGCAGTAGAGCGTGGCGAAAAGGTTGTTCCTATATCGGTCAACGTATCTCGTGTTACAATGTCATCGCCAGACTTTTTGGAATTTTATATAGACAATAAAAGAAAGTATGGCATAGGCGACAACTTTATTATGCTTGAACTTACAGAAAGTTATGCTCTTGATGATAACAACAGCATTAAAGATATTGTGTCAACACTTCACAAAAACGGCATAAAGTGTTCGCTTGATGACTTTGGCTCTGGCTTCTCATCATTTAATGTATTAAAGAGCATACAGTTTGACGAATTAAAACTTGATAGATGCTTCCTTGAAAAAACCGATAATCCTGAAAAAGATGATATCGTTATGAAGATGGTTATTGACATGGCTAAGGCTTTGGGCATTACCATCGTTCAAGAAGGTGTTGAAACAAAAGAAATGCTTGATAAGGTAACTAACTATGGTTGCGACGTTGTTCAAGGTTATTACTATGCAAAAGCAATTTCGTTAGAAGAATTTAAGGTGTTCTTAAAGACAAACACTTCAATCGAATTTAAGTCAAGAGTAAAATAAATACAAAATATCAAAATTACAAAAACCTTGCATAATTGCAAGGTTTTTTGTTTGTATTTTATTTGTAACAAATATGCTAATTTATTGTATTTTAATAGATTTTATGGTATAATAAAACAAGATGAAATTAAACTTAAAGGAGATACAACTAATGAAAAAGTTTTTCGGTGAATTTAAAAAATTCATAACTCGTGGCAATGTTCTTGACATGGCTGTCGGCGTTATCGTTGGTGGTGCGTTCACTGCTATCGTTAACGGCGTTTCAAACTTTATATTAAAGCCTATTATCAACTGGATACTCGCTCTAATTCTCGGTGGAGAAGGTTTAAGTGGCGCTATCACATTCCTTTCAAAAGGTTATGCTGCAGATGGAACGATAGACCTTGCTAACTCTATCTATATCGATTGGGGTGCATTTATTTCTGCAGTTATCAACTTCTTCCTTATCGCTTTGGTTCTTTTCACTATCGTTAAGATTATGAACGAAATTAAAGAAAACAACGAAGAAATAAAAGAAAAGATAAAGAAGAAAAAACTATCTAAAGAAATCAAGAAAGAATTAAAAGCAAAAGGCATTAAGCGTTCTGATAAAAAAGCAGTTGAAGCATATTTAGCTGAAAAGAAAGCTCAAGCCGATGCTAAGGCAGAACAAGAAAGACTTGAAGCCGAAGAAAAGGCAAGACAAGAAAGACTTGCTAACCCAACAACCGAAGATTTACTTAAAAAACTTATTGAAATAATGGAAAATAAGTAATCATTGTTAATTAAAAATACCAGCTTAAAAAACTAAAAAACAGCCAAAAACTTGGCTGTTTTTTTGTTCTTTTGGTATCTTGTTTGTATTAATTGTTTTGATTTTGTTTTGTCTTTTTAATTAATTATTGAATTATAATATAGTCTGCTAATGTTTGGTTAGAAATTGTTGTTTCGTCAAAATCAGAATTATCAACATTACACATGGTAACACCGTACCAACCAGTATAACTAACTGTAAATGGTTCAATTCCCCAACCACTCATAACAACCCTTCTGTCGGCTTCTCTTACTTGTTTTGGTGTTTCTGTTGCTTGTGCATATAAGAAAAATTTAAAAGTTGTTTTATCAACAAGAGATACTGTTTGTCCTGCTTCTAAATAAACATTATAAGCAGACGACAATCGCTTACTTTCAGTAGAAGATGGGTAATAACTACTTCCAACTACTAAAGAAATTTCATTTGTTGTTTTTTCAAGTTCAGCATTAATGTCGTTTGGTGTATATAATTCCAACTGTTTACTCATTATTTCAGCAATTAATTTATGTCCGTTATTATTTGGGTGTAATCCATCTGGCATATAAGTAACTCTAACAGATTGTAATGATGGATTAATACCACTATTACAGAATAAATCTATAACAGATATAGAATATCTTTCGCAAACGTCTTTAATTGCATTAACATAATCTTCTAACACATAACCAGCCGTATTTTTCATATAATCATAAGTTAAATTATGTTGACCATATCTATGAAGTGGTGTAACAAATACTATTTTTGCATTAGGGTATTTTGCTTGAAGTTTTGGAATAATTACATTTAATGCACCATAGAATGATACGTCAGTTGTATCGTCAATAGTTCCTAATGGTGTATTAAAACCATAGTCATTAGTACCCATAAAAATTTGTATTAAGTCAGCATTTGGAATATCAAGATATCTATCTATAAGTGGTACATATTTACTAACTTTATCATTTTTAGAACTAATAGCAGAGCCACCAACACCCATGTCAACAACTTCACCAAATTCAAATTTATTATTAAGTAATTCCCAATATCTATTACCTTCGGTTGCACCATAAGTAGTTAGACCATACGTAATACTATCTCCTACAAATACAGCCTTTTTACCTTTCCATACATTTTCAGTTTCTTCAACTTCTGCTTTAAAATTTGTTTTTTCGCCATTGACTACCCAATAGCCATCTTCACTAATTGTTGGTGCTATACCATCTTCGCCATTTAATCCCTTAATATTAGAAATTAAAATCCAATCGTTATCAGTTTTTTTATAAATATTACAGTCATCAGTATCAAAGAAAAAATCTCCATCAACGCCCTTAACTTCTGTATAACTTGTTCCAGAATGCCAAGTAGGGCTAACAGTTTCTTTTGCTTCTAAACTACAACCAGTAAGGGCAAGTGATGAAGCAATCATTACACCAGCAAGGGAAAGACCTAATATGCCTTTCTTAAATACATTAAAAGATTTCTTTTCTTTTTTAACCATTTCTTTTCTCCTTTTGATTTTAATTTTTGGTATGCTTTTTGCAATTCTCAAACAATAAAATCCCTTGTAGGGACTCGGTAACTTGGCTGTTTTTTTGATATTTGTAATTTTTATTTAATTCCAAAAAGTTTTGATGCATTGTCATAGAAAATAGCGTCTTTTTCATTTTCTTTAATTAAAAAGTCAAACTCAACAGCGCCTATGTATGCGGCAGGATTACATACAGGGTAGTCCGAGCCGAATAAAATTCGGTCATATCCACACTCATTGATTAAATGTCTTAACACGCCGTGTCTATAAATGCCATCGCCCGATAGGTCAACCATATAGTTAGAATATTTTTTAAGTCTATCAATATGTGATTGCAAAACTTTGCTCGTTCCAACGTGTGCACCAACAAAAGTTAAAGTTGGGTGATTTTCAATCATTAGATCAATATCTTTTGCACTTTCTTCATCATAGGTGCTTGGGCCGTGAAAGGATACTATCATTTTTTGTTCTTCGGCTACCGATAAAATCTCACCAAGTTCTTTAGAAGAATACCCCTTCCAGCCGTGAATATATGGCACGAGTTCGCCTATTAAAACAACGCCTTCCTTTTTCATCCTTTTTATTTCGGCAATAGATTGGTCGATAAATGCAGGGTGAACGTGAATACCCGGTATGTAAAAGCCTTTATAAAAATCTCTTAAACGAAGTGCTTCATCGTTAAGTGCTTTTATATGTTCCATATCGGGAACAGGGGTTCTACCATTTATCACCGAGCCCATAATATGCGTGATACCAAGCGATAGTAAGTCTTTTTTAGTGTTTTCTTTTGACATATTGCAATATGCAGTATTTGTGCAAATATTACCAGTATTTTCTGAAAACGGATGGGTATGGAAATCAATAATTTTTCTCATAAATTATCTCCAAATTTTTATGTTCTATAGTTTAGTGGTATTGTAGCACAATATATCCCCCTTGTCAAGAAGTGCATTAGCCAAGAATAACATTATATAAGAATAAAAGCCCCCTTATCGTTTGTAAAAAATTTTGAAATTTGATATAATCAAAACATGAGAGAGTTTTTATTTAATGTGACCGAAAAATTTAACGATTATAAGGTGATAGATTTTCTTAAAAGCCAAGGCGTTTCAAAAGAGATTATCCTAAAAGTTAAGTTCGGTGGAATAAAACTAAATAAAACCATTATTTGTAACGCAAACCAAAAGGTTAAAAGTGGGGATAGCGTAACTATTATCTTGCCACCTGACAAAATAAACCAATATGTTACCCCCATAAAAGAAAAACTTTGTGTTCTTTATGAAGATGAATACTTGCTTGCCGTTAAAAAAGAAAAGGGGGTTTTAACCCACTCATCAAAGCACAATAAAATCAAATCGCTTGAGCAGATTGTTTTGGGATATTTGGGCGAAGTTTGTTTTAGACCTATCAATAGGCTTGATAGGGACACTAGTGGCATAGTGCTTGTTGCAAAGGATATGTTCACTGCAAGTAAAATGTCTAACGAGATGAAACAAGGCTTGTTCAAAAAAACATATTCAGCAGTTGTCGTTGGCAAGCCAACCGAAAAGCATTTCTTTATAGAAAAGCCTATAAAACGCCAAGATGAAAACAGTATGAAAAGGGTGTGCGATGATAGTGGCGATTATGCTAAAACCGAGTGCATATTTATTAGCGAGAAAGATGGGCTTTCCACCCTTGATATAATCTTGCACACAGGCAGAACCCATCAAATAAGGGTACATCTTTCAAGTATAGGCTTGCCACTTTATGCCGATAGTTTGTATGGTGAAAAGATAGATGGAAAAACCTATGATTTATGTGCAAAAACTTTAGAGTTTACCCACCCATTTACCAATGAAAGAATAAAACTTTCAATATAAAATAAAAGTGATAGCAGGGGCTATCACTTTTTTGGTGCCTTATTTATAAAATTTATTATATAAAACTTACTAAGTTTTCAATTTCGTTCAGCAAATAAAAAATGTTATCATCGCTAGTTTCAATCTCAGAAGAATAAAATCTACATATTTCAACGAGAGTGTCTAGAGTTTTTTCGTCTTGGCAACTAAATATTTGATTTATCATATTGAAAGACAAAACAACAAAGCCGAGCCTAACTCTTAAATCTAATAGGTCAATGGCACGAGATAAGTGCCTATAGCATAGATATGATAATAATTGCTCGTATTCTCTTTCAAACCCTTTTTGAATAGGTGCAAAGTTTGTTTCTGGTGCCACCATTTCAAAACCAAACTCGTTGATTTCTAGTTTGTCTAATTTTGTATAAATATTTAGCCAATCGCCAAACGAATTTTTGTCTAGGCTGATGTTTGATATGTTTTTTAAGAGCGATAGCCTTTCATCTATATTAAGTTTTCTATTTTGCGATATAGATAGTGCCTTTTTTCTAAATGCCATAATCTTTTTTTCTATTGGCGAAAGGGAAGTGCTTTTAAGGTCATCTTTAACTAAAACTTCTTTCATTTTAGGCTTAAAAGAAAGAATAATTTTACAAGCCTCTTCGCAATATAGCCCTAAGCCTGTTTCCATTATGCCAGAAAAAAAAGTTTTAAAGCGTGGGTGAGTTTTGCAAGTTTTGCACAAACTTTTCTCGCTGTAGTTTTTTATAATATGGCATAGGTTGTCCCCATCTAAAAATGGGCAACGCTTATTTTGGCTAAACTTTGAGTCAAGATTAAAAGACTTTTTATTAAAGCAGTCTTTATCAAAACGAGCATCGGTTTTTGATAGGTTTTGATAAAGGGTTAAACTCTTTTTATCAATATCAATTTGCCAACCAATGCAACAATTGTGTTTGCACTCTGAACCAATGCACTTAAATTTTTTGCTATAATTAAACTCAAACTTTTTCATTTCTTTCTCTTTAAGTGTGTATTTGTACTTTTATTTTAATAAAAATTCAACAAAAAAACAAGTAAATAATATAAATTGTTTATCTATAACTTAAAAACACCACTCTTAAGTGCCGAAAGATTTAAAATTAGTTGTAAATATACTTTTTTTATGTTAAAATAAGTTTTAACTATAAACAAAATAAAACATTTATGGGGATATTATGGAAATTAGCGAAAAACAAAGAGAGCGTTATGGCAAAGTTGCAAGTATCGTGGGGATACTTGTAAATATCGTTTTGGCACTTTCAAAAATAATAGTGGGCGCTGTGTTTGGCGTGCTTTCAATCTTGGCAGATGGGCTTAATAATTTAACCGATTGTGGAAGTAGCGTTATGTCCTTTGTGTCTTTTAAACTTGCCAACAAACCAGCCGACAAAGAGCACCCTTTTGGCCACCAAAGAATAGAATACGTTTTTTCAATGGTGGTTGCATTTTTAATTTTAATGATTGCTTTTGAACTCTTAAAAGAATCTGTAACTAAAATCATCAGTCCATCGGCTATCAGTTTTTCCTTTTTAATCGTTGGGGTGTTGGTGCTTTCTATATTCGTTAAATTCGGTTTGTATTTTTATAACAGCAAAGTTGCTAAAAAAATTAACTCTCAAATTCTAAAAGCCACTGCTGTAGACTGCCTTTCAGACTGCATTTCAACGGCAACCGTTTTGGTCGCTCTCGGCGTGGGCAAGATAACCGGTTTTAACCTTGATGGATATGCAGGTTTATTCGTTGCTTGCTTTGTTGCTTATGCTGGCATAGGTATTTTTAGAGAAACAATGTCGCACTTAGTGGGCAAAGCACCAGACAAAGAAATGGTCGATAGCATAAAGGAAAGAATTCTATCTTATAAAGAAGTTTTTGGTATTCACGATTTAAGCGTATATTGTTATGGCCCAAATAAATATTTTGCAAGCGTTCATATAGAGTTAGATGCTTCAATTGATGTACTTGAATCACACGAAATCGTTGATAGGATAGAGCAAGACTTTTTTGAGAATACCAATATCGTGTTGACAGGGCACCTAGACCCAATCGTTGTTAACGATGAAAAGGTAAATGAACTTAGAATAAAGGTGGCAAACCTTGTAACTGATATAGATTGTAATTTTTCTATTCACGATTTTAGAATGGTAGAAGGTCCAAACAACACAAACTTAATCTTTGATGTTGCAGTGCCTTATGAGTGCACGCTTTGTGATAGCGAGATTAAAGACTTGCTAGATATAAAAATAAAAACTTTAGGCGAAAATTATAAACTCGTTGTAAAAATAGAAAAACAAACATTATAATATATAATAGAAGAATATTTAACACATAAAAAAGAAATATCCATCGAAAAGCCGATGGATATTTTTATTATAAAAAAATCGTTTATTATATTATATATATTGTATTAGAGTTTGCTTTCATCATAAATGGCTCTTATGCCACCGATGAATTTAGGGCGAACTCTCGCACAGGTTAGGTGAGCCGAGCCAATTTCCTTAATAGATAACCTAACAGGAACGGCAACTTGTTTTAAGTGCATGCCTATAAAGGTGTCACCAATGTCCATGCCTGCATCAGCCTTGATATGTTCAACAACGATAGGGCTGCTAAACTTATGATATGCAGTTGTTGCAAGCGAGCCACCAGCTTTCTTTTGTGGAATAACATTTACTTCTTCATAAAACTTAAGTGCATCTTTTTCAACAACTATCGCTCTATTTAAGTGTTCACAGCATTGAACGGCAAGATAAACGCCATTTTCGTTTGTTGCTGAGTAAATGCCATCAAAAATTTCTTCGGCAGTGTTTTCATTTGAATTTGTGCCTATTTTGCTTCCAAGCACTTCGCTTGTTGAGCAGCCAACCACTAAAATGTCGCCTTTATGTAATTTTGCAGTTGAAATTAGCTCACAAGTGGCTTCATAACATTGTTTTTTAATATTCATAATAATCACCTAAGGTTATGATAGCATAAAAAACATTAAAAATCAATGTTTTTTGGTTTTTTATGGCTATATTTTAGTGTTTTTTAAACCTTAAAATAATATTGCAAAAAAAATATAAAAAATGTAAAAAAAGTTTGGTCAAACGCTTGACTTAGATTTTTATAAGTGGTAATATATTTAGGCTATCGCTTTGGATAGCAACAATTTTGTGGCGTAATTTTGCCACCTTTGACCGATGTCAAAGAACCGTAGATTGACAACTGCATAGAAGATTTAAGAGAGATAAGTTTGTTAACAAACAAATCAAATCGAGAAGACTTAATTTTTAATAGTACATTAAGGCAAAAAAGCAAAAATTAAAAAGACTAAATATTAAACGAAAGGTTAATACGAAAAACGTAGGAAATCAATCACTAAAAAAGTAGTCGAGTATAGTCAAGGAAATGTAAGCAAATTCGACGGATTGCAAAAATGCAACCATAAAAGATCAAGCTACAAAGAGCATACAGGAGGATGCCTTGGTACATGGCGCCGAAGAAGGACGTGACAAGCTGCGAAAAGCTACGGGGAGTCGCAAATAGA
>JAZNAX010000052.1:0-26357 GCA_045586765.1 Christensenellaceae bacterium
ATGTGTTCTGCCAACCAGCCTTCCTGTATACCCAGGTAAGAAGCGATACGCAGAGCCAGACACTTCTTGCCCAGCAGTACGTTACCGCCGTAAGCGGAGTTGATGGACCAGATTGTGTTATCTTCAGGGAAGTGAACGATATATCTGTTTTCGGGGTCAACGTTTGCCTTGGAGTGTAAACCGCGAACGAAGTCGTTGGATTCATCACCCAGGTTCTTGAAAGCGTCAGCACCCATTCTTGTCATGATAGCCATGTTGAGTACAACATAAACAGAGTCAGTAAGTTCGATACCGATTTTAGAGAATTTAGAACCAACAGCACCCATTGAATAAGGGATAACGTACATTGTTCTGCCTTTCATAACGCCCTTAAATAGGTCGTTCATAAGGTTCATAGCTTCTGTTGTTTCCATCCAGTTGTTGATAGGAGAAGAGTCTTCTTTTTGTTTAGAACAAATAAAAGTTCTGCCTTCTACTCTGGCAACGTCGTTAACTGTTGTACGGTGTAGATAACAGCCTGGTAATTTTTCTTGATTAAGTTTAATAAGAATCTTTTCTTCAACTGCTTGATTTCTTAATGCTTCAAGTTGTTCTTCGCTTCCATCAATCCAAACGATGTTGTCTGGTTGACAAAGTGCTTTTGCTTCATTGATAAAATCAATAACTTTTTTGTTGTTTGTCATAATAATACTCCTTATGTAATTTCGGACCCTTCCGATTTAATTTTTTCACACTGACATAATTTGTGTGGGTGTGGTAAAGATTGAAATCTTGTGCCTAAAAGTAACATCAGTCACAAAAACCTTAACTTCCCACAAGGTATAGTTTATCATAGATTTTGTCAAATGTAAAGATTTTGAGTTGTCTTTTTGTAAAATTTTTACAGCAAAAAACAACTTTTAAAAACCCAAAATTTATTTTTGATATATTTTAACACATTTTGACAAATTTACAACTTTTTAAGCATTTTTATTCATATATAATATATGTGAAAATAAACATAATAGTTTAGATTTTTTTGGTTAAGGAAAGGTTAAGGTTATGGAATACATAAAAAAAGTTTTGATGCTAAGGCGCACGGATTCAGTAAAAGAAAACATAAAACCATTAAGCGTTCTTGCAAGGATAGAAATTGAAGGTGGAGTAGGTGAGTTTTATATTTCGGTGGTAAACTTGCCAAGTTTTATAAAAAACGCCAATTATTATGCAACCATCATCGATAATAAGGGGGCTGTTTATGAGTTTGATTTAGGAAGCCGACCTACATCGTTTAACAAAACCTTTCATAAAATTCCCAGCATAGAAAGTGGTGTTGCAATAGGGTTATATTGCACAAGCGAGCAAATTCCTATAACATTAGCATTTGCAAGTCAAGGCAATGGCGTTTCGTTAGATGAACTAAAGAAAATTGTTGCTGATAAATGTCTTTCAAGGCTTAAAGAAAGTATAAAAAAAGAACAAGAAAAGTGCCAATTAGAAAATGTTAACAATGAGTGCAATATAGAAGAAAACCAAAAACTTTGTCAAGAAGTTTTAGTGCAGTATAATGACGAAGCAGTTGCAACCGAAAATTATTATGAATTAGACGATGAAATTAAGCAAAAAATTATGCGATTAAAGGAAAACGACAGTGAAAATTTATTCTTTGAAAATGAGCATGCTAATTGCTCAGACAAAAAAACGGAGAAAGAAAAACGCCCTTTCACTAATGGCGCTCAAAATGAAAAGAACACTTGTGAGTGCCAAGAAAATAAGTACATAGAAGAAATTGAATTAAAAGAAGAAGTTTGCATAAACCAAAACTATTATGACGGCGTGAAAGAAGAACTTGATAAAATTTTCTATTCGCACCAAAGTGAAGAAGGGCTGGAAAGAATTTTTAGTGAAAGTAAATGGGCAAAGATTTATTATTCTAAAGACAAGTTTTATGTAGTGGGTTTGATTTTTGAAAAGTCAAAAGAAAAATACATATGCTATGGCGTGCCATCTAGATACAAAAAAACTCCACCCAAAGCACTTGAAGGTTATGCATCTTTTATTCCACTTTCGGTGTTCGATATGTTTGGGGACGGCTATTTTATAATGTTTCAAGATGCTATGTCTGGTAGGTGCGTTCATTTTAACTAATCTAGGGAAAGGTGGCAATTTATATTGCTAATATAAGCGTTTTGTGTTAAAATAATTATAAAGTAATCTAAAAAAGCAAGGGAAAAACTTATGAAAAAGATTATGTTCGTTTGTCACGGAAATATTTGTCGCTCGCCTATGGCAGAGTTTTTAATGAAAGAACTCGTTAAAGAAAAGGGCAAAGAAAAAGAATATTTTATCCGTTCATCGGCAACGAGTAGTGAAGAACTTTATAATCCCGTGCATTATGGCACGAGAAAGATTTTAAACAGCCGTGGGATAGACTGCTCTAATAAGCGTGCTGAAAAACTTGATAGAAGCGATTATGATAAGTATGACTATTTTGTATGTATGGATAGTAGAAACATGACAAACATGCTTAGAATTTTTGGGCAAGATAAGGATAATAAATGCACAAAACTATTAGATTATACAGACCAGCCAAGAGATGTTGCAGACCCTTATTGGACGGGTGATTTTAACCAAACATTGAGCGATATTGAAAAGGGAATTGAAAAACTCTATGAGTTTTTAGAAAGAGAGTAAAATCGCCACAAAAAATATAAACTTAAAACACAAAAACATTGACAAGCATATATAAGTGTGCTAAACTAAATTAAGAAAGGCTTTGACTAATAATAAAATTGTTAAAGCCTTTAATATTGTCATAAATTTTAAGGATAAATATGAAAGAAAACGAGCAAAAAAACACTAGTAGAACGGGCGATTTTATCCCTGACTATGATTATTTGTTTGAGCAAAGCGCCATAGACAAAAAGCCTAAGAACAAAGGATTTTTCAGTAAAATTTTATTTATCAATAAAAGACCGATTATAATTTCTTTGCTCATTTATCTTTTGCAAATGTTACCTGTTTGGGTAACGCCTATTTTAACGGCTGATATAATCAACACCGTTGTAAATTCAGTTCAAGTAGGAAGTGGCGTTACTCCAGAGTTAATACAATATATTTTGATTAGGGCAGGCATTATTATAGCTTTATTACTGCTTAACAACCCAACGACTATTGCAAGGTATCGTGTGGTGAGCAAGATGAACAGGCGCACTAGCGCTGGCATCAAAGCATCGGTTGTTAGAAAACTTCAACATTTATCTATTACATATCACAAAGATATTCAGTCTGGTAGAATTCAGTCAAAGTTCTTAAAAGATACTGAATCAATCGATATGCTCCTATCTAACTTTATGCATGGAGTGTTGCTTTGCATAATAAACATTATAGTAGCCACTTCTATATCATTATATAAAAATGGTATTGTTTCGTTGTTTTTCTTGCTTGTAATACCTTTTAACGTTATATTAACGAGGTTTTTTAGAAAGAAATTAAGGCAAAACTATAGAGATTATAGAATGAAAACCGAAGATTTAAGTGCAAAAATGAGCACTATGCTTGAGATGCTTCCCGTAACAAAATCGCATGGATTAGAGCAAACTGAAATCACGCATTTTAATAAAACCATTAAAGCGTTAGTAGGCTCTGGGCTTGAAGTTGACAAGAAAACAGCAAACTTTGGCTCTTGGGTATATATCGTGAATGCAGGGTTAGGCGCAATTTGCGTTGTGTTCTGTTGTTTCCTTGCGCTAAACGGCATGATTGGCGTGGGCGATATTATTTTATATCAATCAATGTTTAGTCAAATAAGTAGCTCAGTGACTTCGCTTACAAACCTTGTTCCAGCAATAGCATCTGGAACAGAAGCATTAAACTCGGTTTCTGAAATCATGAACGCAACCGACGTTGAAACAAGCATGGGCAAAAGAAATATCCCTGAAATTGAAGGTAACATCACTTTTGACAATGTTAATTATTGCTATCCAGACGGCGAGCAAGACGTTGTTCATAACTTTAACCTAGCAGTTAAAAAGGGGGAGTGTATTGCCGTTGTTGGTTCATCAGGCTCGGGAAAGAGCACGCTTATGAACCTAATAATCGGTTTTATGATGCCAAATAGTGGCAAGATTATGATTGACAATAATTCTATAACTGACCTAAATTTATCAGAATATCGCCACCACATTTCAGTCGTGCCACAAAATAGCATACTCTTTACAGGCTCTATTAAAGAAAACATCACTTATGGTATAGAAAAATATACTAAAGAAGACTTAGATAGGGTTGTAGAAATGGCAAACCTACACGAATTCTTAAAAGAACTGCCAGACGGCTTAGAAACGCAAGTGGGCGAACACGGTGGCAAACTTTCTGGTGGTCAGCGCCAAAGAATTACTATTGCAAGGGCTTTAATTAGAAACCCAAAAATTTTAATACTCGATGAAGCCACAAGTGCTTTAGATAACATTTCAGAATACCACGTTCAAAAGGCAATAGCATCTTCTATTAGGGGAAGAACGACATTTATCGTTGCGCATAGGCTTTCGACAATTCGTGATGCAGACAGAATTGTGGTTATGGAGCAAGGCGAAATGGTTGAGTGTGGCACTTACACTGAACTTATGGCTAAAAAAGGCAAGTTCTATAAACTAAAAGAATTAAACGAATTAAACTTAAAGACAGCCGAACAGGGCTTGGCATAAAAACTATAGAGAAAAAATAATGAATTTCATTAGAAAAAATTTCTTTGCGTTAGTGGTGATACTAACAAGCATATTGGCTTTTGTGTTTGTGCTTGTGCTTAACGGAATTTCTGGCAGTGCTACTGATGAAAAGTATTGTATCAACACTTTAGAACTAATATTTGGCAACGCAACAATTCAGGTTAATATTAAAGGCACTTTGGCAAGTGCAACCTTAAATGGTGGAATGTCTATAACAGGCTTAATTTCCATTATTTCACTAGGGGTTGGCTTTGTTCTTGCAGTGCTTTCTATGTTTTTTAGAAAAAGTGCTTTAGATTATTATGGCGCTGTTTTATTGGTTGTTTCAGGCGTGTTAATGCTATTGCTTTTTAATATGGGCACGCAAGTGATGGTTGCCGGTAATCGCTATGATTTTAGAACTTTTGTTAACGTATATAACCTTAAACTTGGCACAGGTGCCATTGTTTATGGCATAACTGCAATAGTCGGTGGGGTTATAGGCATATTCATCGAAGAGAAAAGTTTAATAAGATAAGAATTTAAGATAAAAATTATGGTATTTAACAAAATTAAAAGCGAAAAATGGTTTTTCGCTTTTTTTGTTTTAAATTGTTTTAACAAAATAAAAAGGCTTTGAATATTATATATATTGTGTTTACAAAATTTGGCAAAAAACTTTTCAAAAAGATAAAATTCGCTAAATATCGACAAAAATTTGAAAAAACCTATTGACAAAAATTTTTATGGGTGTATAATTTAAATATCAAAAATTTTTTAAGCAAGAGCCATGGCTCTTCTGCGTGTTTTACACGCAGAATCTCGCTTGTTGGCTCATTTGCGAAAAAGGAGAGATGGTTATGGAATTTATTAAAAAGAACTTGCTTGCAATCATCGTTGCAGGCGCAGCAGTACTTGCTTTTATCTTAGGTATTGCTTTAACACCTATCGCTGATGTTGAAGGCGAAATCAAGTTGTTTGACCTTATTTTCGGTATTAACGAATCACAAACAATACCTGGATATGGCACAATGAAAATGACTGGTGCTATGTCTATCACAGGTTTGATTTCTTTCATCGCATTAGTTGCTGGTATCGCACTTACAGTTGCTTCTATCTTTGTTAAAGATAAGAACTTTGATTTCATCGGCGCTATTTGCATTGCTGTTGCAGGCGTATGCATGTTATTGCTCTTAACAGTTGGAACAGATTTAGTTCAATCAATGGGCTCACAATCAATGTCAATGAAATTTGCTGATACATATGGCGAACTTGATTTAGGTATCGGTGCTATTCTTTATGGTATCGTTGCTATCCTTGGTGGTGGCTTTGGTATTCTTAACAAATTTAAGAAAATCGTTTAATTAAAAAACTAAAACAAAAAGCGAGAGAATTTTCTCTCGCTTTTTTATTTTTTAAATTCAGTTTAATCTTTTATAAATTCAACAATATCTTCTATTCTGCAATCTAAGAAAGAGCAAATTTTATCAAGTGTTTTCATTTCAATATTTTGGTTTGCCCTTAATCTACGCACAGTTTTACTATCTATGCCACACTCTTCTCTAAGCCTATAAGTAGAAACGCCCTTTTTGTCCATTGTTATAAATAATCTATCAAATTTAAACATTTTATCCCCCCCATGAGTTGACATTTTATATTATGGGGGTTATAATCTTTTTTATTAAGGGGATATAATCCCCAACTTGTTGAAATGTTGGATTTTATTCAGGTTTGTTTTGCATATTTGAAACACTTGAATTGTGCTGATTTTTTTGGTATAATCAAATTATCCTTAAATAAGAATTGGGCGAGGTGATTAGAATGAATGAAGAATGCTTAATATGCAAAGCACCATTAGAATATCTTGAAAGTGATGAGATGATGGAGTGTGAAATTTGTCATAAAAGGCAATATAGCAAAACAAGGTGCATAAATGGTCATTTCGTTTGCGATGAGTGTCATGCGAGTGGACTTGATGAAATGGTTAGCATATGTTTAAGCAGTAAGTCTAAAAACCCTATCCAAATTTTAGAAGAAATGATGTCTATCCCAGCCTGCCACATGCATGGCCCAGAACATCATGCAATGGTTGGCTCTGCACTTTTAACGGCTTATAAAAATGTAGGAGGGGATATAGACTTAAAATCTGCACTATATGAAATGCAAAAAAGAGCAAAGCAAGTTCCTGGTGGTGCTTGTGGTTTTTGGGGTGCTTGTGGTGCAGGGGTTAGCACGGGTATGTACGTTTCTATTGCTTTAAAAGCAACGCCATTAGCAAAAGAGGCTTGGGGGCTTGCTAATCAAATGACAGCAAGAGCCTTGGATAAAATAGGTAAAAATGGTGGTCCACGCTGTTGCAAAAGAGATTGCTATCTTGCTATTATGGAAGCTATTAAATTTACAAGTGAGAATTTGGGCGTGCACATGCAAAGTTGTCAAGTAACTTGCTCTCGCTGTCATCTAAACAATCAGTGCATACAAGAAAGGTGTCCGTTTTATAAAAAAGATAAGAAAAAGGTGGCGTTTATTTGTGTTCACAACTCATGCCGTAGTCAAATTGCAGAAGCACTAGGAAAACACTTGGCACCAGACACATTCGATTTTTATTCTGCTGGAACTAAGATAAAGAGCCAAATCAATCAAGATGCAGTTAGAATTATGAAAGAACTATATGGCATTGATATGGAAAAAACACAATATTCAAAGTTGATTGCAGATATTCCTAATCCTGATATAGTAATTTCAATGGGTTGCAATGTAGAATGTCCTTTTGTGGCAAAGCCATTTGATGATAATTGGGGGTTAGAAGACCCTACCGGTAAATCCGATGAAGAATTTAAGATAATAATTAAAAAAATAGAAGAAAATATCTTAAAACTTAAAGATAAATACAAATAAAACAAAAAAGGCTAACGAATTTCGTTAGCCTTTTATTATTTTAGTTAAATTTATTTAACAAGTTCGCTTACTGCGTTTACAACGTTATCAACTGTAAAGCCGTATTTAGCGAATAACTTGCCAGCAGGAGCAGATTCACCGAATGTTTCCATACCGATAATCTTTCCGTCCATACCAACGTATTTATACCAACACATTGGTGAGCCAGCTTCGATAGCAACTCTCTTTCTAACTGCGTTAGGAAGAACGCTTTCTTTATATTTTTCGCTTTGTTTTTCAAATACTTCAACGCAAGGCATTGAAACAACTCTAACGTCGATTCCTTGTTCAGCTAGAACTTTCTTAGCAGATACTGCAAGGTTAACTTCACTACCTGTTGCAATTAAAATTGCATCTGGAGTTTTCTTTGTGCTGTCACAAAGGATATAGCCACCCTTGAACGCTTTGTCGCCTGTGCCGTCAAGCATAGGAAGTGTTTGACGAGATACAACGATACATGATGGTTCTTTACCAGTTAAAGCATCAATCCAGCTTGCTGTTGTTTCTCTGCCGTCTGCTGGTCGATAAACTTTCATGTTTGGCATTGCTCTAAGGCCTGCTAAGTGTTCGATAGGTTGGTGTGTAGGTCCGTCTTCGCCAACGCCGATAGAATCGTGTGACAAGATATAGATTACAGGGAGTTCCATAAGTGCTGACATACGCATTGCGTTCTTCATATAGTCAGAGAAAACAGCAAATGTTGCGCAGTATGGAATCAAACCACCGTGTAAGTACATACCATTTACGATAGCAGCCATTGCGTGTTCACGGATACCAAAGTGCATGTTTGAACCTGTCTTATCATTTGGAAGATAATCGCCACGGCCTTTCATTGTAGATTTGTTTGCAGGACCTAAGTCTGCTGAACCACCGATAAGGCTTGGGATATATTTAGCAAGTTTATTAAGTACTGTGTTGCTATATCCTCTTGAAGCATCGTCCTTTTCAAATTGCCATAATTCTTCAATAGCCTTAAGGTCAGGAAGATCTTTCTTCTTCCAAGCGATGTATTCTTTAGCGAGTTCTGGGTATTGTTCAGAATAAGCCTTGAACATTTCTTTCCAAGCCTTTTGAGCCTTTCTGCCCTTAGCGCCGAACTTCTTGCAGTGCTTAAATACTTCTTCTGGAACTTCAAATGGAGCAGAAGTCCAACCAAGGTTGTCTTTTAATGTTTGAACGCCTTCTTCACCGAGTGGAGCGCCGTGACAACTTGCTTTGCCAACTAAGTGTGAACCATAACCGATTTCAGATTTAATGATAATAAGTGATGGTTTTTCCTTTTCAGCCTTAGCCTTTTTGATAGCACGATTTAATGCACCAAGGTCGTTAGCATCTTTAACATTGATAACTTGCCAACCCATTGCTTCGTGACGCTTGCCAACGTTTTCAGTAAATGTAATGTCGGTGTTGCCTTCGATAGTAATATCGTTATCATCATATAAAACGATAAGTTTGCCAAGTTTTAATGCACCAGCAAGTGATGCTGCTTCGTTTTCGATACCTTCTTGCATACAGCCATCGCCACAAAGAGCAATAGTGTAGTGGTCAACGATAGGGAAGCCTTCTTTATTAAATTTAGTTGCAAGGTAATCTTCAGCAATAGCCATACCAACAGCGTTAGCAATACCTTGACCGAGTGGACCTGTGCTTGTTTCAACACCAGGGCAAACGCCATATTCTGGGTGACCTGCTGTTTTAGAGCCAAGTTGACGGAAGTTCATAATATCTTCTTTTGTTAAGCCAAAACCGAAAAGATAATAAAGAGCATAGTCAAGCATAGAGCCGTGACCAGCAGAGAGAACGAATCTATCTCTATTGTCAAAAGCAGTATCTTTTGGGTTAAAAGTCATGTTAGTAAATGCCGCATAGCCGATAGGAGCAGCGCCAAGTGGCAAGCCTGGGTGACCAGAATTAGCCTTTTGGATTGCTTCTGCTGAAAGCACTCTTATCGCATTTACGGTAAGTTGTTTTGCATCTTGCATAATAAATCCTCCTAAAATTAGATAGACTATTTTTCGCCTAATTTCTTTTGTTTAGACAGCCTAATCATATTACAATGTATATTATAACTTAATTTCAATTGTTTTTCAAGCCTTTTTCTATAATATTAAAGAAAAAAACTTGATAAATTTTGCATTTGTTGTTATAATTAAATATACTATAATGGAAAACTATGCACGGAGAAAAATTTATGAGCGAAAAACAATTCGTTAAGCAAATTGCAGACATCAATGAAAACTTTGCACAATGGTATACTGACGTCGTTTTAAAAACTGAACTCGTTGACTATGGCCCTGTTAAGGGCACTATGGTTATTCGCCCTTATGGTTATGCTATTTGGGAAAATATCCAAAAAGATATGGACAGAAGATTTAAAGAAGCCGGCTCTAAAAATGCTTACTTCCCACTTCTTATTCCTATGAGTTATTTCACAAAAGAAGCAGAACACGTTGAAGGCTTTGCTCCAGAAGTTGCTGTTGTAACTCACGCTGGTGGTGCTAAACTTGAAGAACCACTTGCAATTCGTCCAACAAGTGAAACTGTTATCGGCACAATGTATGCAAAGTGGATTCAGTCTTATAGAGATTTACCTGTTATCATGAATCAATGGTGTAACGTTATGCGTTGGGAAAAAACAACACGTCCTTTCCTTCGCACAAGTGAATTCTTGTGGCAAGAAGGCCACACCGTGCATGCAACTGAAGAAGAAGCCATGGAAGAAACAATGAGAATGCTTCAGGTTTATAAAGATTTTATGGAACAAACCTTAGCGCTTCCAGTATTTACAGGCAGAAAAACCGATAAAGAAAAGTTTGCTGGTGCAAACGCAACTTTCGGCTTAGAAGCAATGATGCTCGACGGCAAATCTTTACAATCAGGAACAAGCCACTATCTCGGTCAAAACTTCGCAAAAGCATTTGACATTAAGTTCTTAGATAAAGACGGCAAAGAAAAGCACGGCTATACAACTTCTTGGGGCACATCAACTCGTATGATAGGTGCTATCATTATGGCTCACGGCGACCAAAGGGGCTTAGTGCTTCCACCAAAAGTTGCACCTATTCAAGTTATTATCGTTCCTATTGCAACTCATAAGGGTGGCGTTATCGAAAAGGCAAAAGAACTTGAAAGTGCATTACTTAAGGCTGGCGTTAGAGCCGAAGTTGACACTCGTGATATGAGCCCAGGTTGGAAGTTCAATGAGTGGGAAATGAAGGGCGTTCCTGTACGTATCGAAATTGGTCCAAGAGATATCGAAAACAATCAAGCAATGGTTGCAAGGCGTGATAACTTTGAAAAGAACGCTATGTCATTAGATAGCATTGGCGAAGAAATCGCTAAACTTTTAGAAGTTGTTCAAAAGGATATGTTCATCAAGTCAAAAGCAAACAGAGATAAAAAGGTTGTTGAAGCAGACAGCCTAGATGGAATTTTGGCTGGCGTTGAAAACAAGAACTTTGTTAAGGCTGGCTGGTGTGGATGCAGAGAGTGCGAAGACAAGGTTAAAGAATACGCTTCTGCAACTGCAAGAGTTATGTGCGATGAAGAAGGCGTGCCTGAAACTTGTGCTATTTGTGGCAAAAAGGCAACTCATAAAGTTATTTTCGCTCGTGCATACTAAAATTTTAGAAAAAGTATAATAATATATCGGTAAAGTTTATTGAAAAGAATTTTTGGGGAAGGAGTTTTTAATGACAACTACTTTTAATGCTATTGTAGGCACAAGTAAATTTAATACAATTTCTATTCAAGATTGGCATATTTGGTCGGGGCTAGGTATAGCGCTTGCCATTTATGTGGCGCTTTATTTGTTGCGCTCGATAGGGTTATATGTGCTTGCAAAAAAACAAGGGGTAAGAAAAGCCTTTCTTGCTTGGATTCCTGGTGTATGGATGTTTGTTGCTTGCAAGTTGGTGGGAAATGCAAGATTTTTTAGTCAACCAATGCAAAATCTTGCCGTTATTATGTGCGTAGGCTTTTCTATCGCAGAATTTTTGGCGTTTGTTTATTCTTTCCTAATCTATTTCCCTTTAATTGAATATGCTGTTATAAGGGGTGAAACCATTTATATTGGCACAAGCGCTCAAGCAGGCAGTTCGCTAATTCGTTATATGGGCACAGAATTTTTTGTGGAAAAACAAATTTATCCATTTGGCATGCAAGCAAGAACGCTATATCAAATACTAGACATCATATATTATGTTTCATCAATTTTTGACTTGGCTAGTATATTTATCACCGTTTCAGTTTATTTTGCTTTATTTAGAAAGTTCTGGCCACAACATTATATGCTTGCGTCACTTCTTTCTATTTTCTTTGGGCTTTTCCCAATATTCGTATTCGTTATAAGGAACAAGCAACCTATTGACTATAATCAATATTTGCGTGCAAGGTATGGTGCATATAGAAACCCTTATGGCAATCCTTACGGCAACCCATACGGCACGGGATATGGCAACCCTTATGGCACACAAGGTGGGGCAGAAAGACCAAAAGAACCAGACTCACCATTTGAAGAGTTTGAAGACAAGAAAAACAAAAAACCAAGCGAACCTTTTGAAGAGTTTGCTGACAAAAAAGCAAAAAACAAAGACCCTTTTGATGAGTTTGATAATTAGAACTTATTAAAAGAAAAGATAAAAATTATAAAAGCACAAAAGTGCAAAAAACAGGTAAATTATGACCTTAGATACAATTTCTGCAATATCAACACCACTTGTAGCAAGTGGTGTTGCAGTTATAAGAATAAGTGGAAAAAAGTCGCTTGAGATAGCGAGTAAAATGTTTAAGCCACTTGGCAAAACTCAAGTTTTAGATTTTATTCCAAATAAAATGTATGTTGGCGAAATTCAGGCTGATGGTTTTTTTGACCACGGCCTTTGTGTGTTTTTTAAAGGACCAAAAAGTTTTACGGGTGAAGACGTGGTGGAATTCCACTCTCATGGTGGCGTTGCAATTTCAAAAGGCATACTTAGAAAGGTTTTATCGCTTGGTGCAAGGCTTGCAAATAACGGCGAGTTTACAAAGCGTGCATTTATAAACGGAAAACTTTCGCTTTCTTCTGCAGAAGGACTTATCGACATGATAAATAGCGAAAGTGAAAGTGGAGTTAAGGCAGGGTATTATCTTTATAGAGAAAAACTAACCGAGCAAATAAACTCGCTTCAAGACATTATTCTAGATGCTTTAAGCGAGATTGATGCTGATATGGACTTTCCAGAAGAAGATTTACAGATTACATCTACAAAAAATGTAAAAAGCGCCTTAGAACAAGTCATAGAAAAAATCGAAAGTTTAAGGGGTACATATAGAACGGGTAGGTCGCTTAAAAACGGCGTTAGGGTAGCCATCGTTGGCAAACCAAACACAGGCAAAAGTTCGCTCCTTAATGCTCTTCTTAGTTATGATAAGGCTATCGTTTCGGACATTGCAGGAACAACTCGTGATATAGTTGAAGGCACCATTGATATCGATGGCGTTAGATTTAATTTCTCTGACACGGCAGGTATTAGGGAAAGCGACGATAAGGTTGAAAGTTTAGGCGTTGAACTATCTAAAAAAATATTAAAAGAAAGCGACATTATCTTGTTTGTTGTGGATGGAGCGTCTATTGATGAAGATGACCAAAAGATTTATGATTTTATAAAAGATCAAAACGCTATCGTGGCACAAAACAAGGTTGATAAATATGGTACAAAGTGCGATTTTGCCGATATTTGCATTTCTGCACTTAAAAAACAAAATTTAGATAAGTTAAAAGAACTTTTATATCAAAAAACCATTGGCAGTGGCATAGACTTAAATGGTGACTTTTTATGTGAAGAAAGGCACTATGAAGCACTTTCAAGGGCAAAGGATAAACTCACACAAGCCTTAAACAACATTGACAAAGTGCCACTTGATATTTTATCAATAGACATTAAAGACGGTTGGGACGCTCTTGGCGAAATTTCTGGCAAGACGGCAACCGAAGACATTATAAACAACATATTTTCTAAATTTTGCGTGGGCAAATAGGGGGAGAAAATGGTAAACCTTGAACTTTATAGGGTGTTTTATGTTGTTGCTAAGTGTGGCAGTTTAACAAAGGCGGCTGAAGAACTTTTTATTTCTCAACCAGCCGTATCTCAAGCCATAAAGCAACTTGAAACCCAACTCGGTGGAAAACTCTTTAACAGAACGCATAAGGGCATGGAACTAACCGAAACGGGTGGCAGACAAATATTTGACACAGTCGAAAAGGCACTTAAACTTTTTGATGAAGCAGAAAGTAAATATGCCGAACTTAAAGACACGGCAACGGGTATGGTGAGAATTTGTGCATCAGACACGGTTAGCACTCACTTTTTGCTTCCTTACATAAAAGAATATCATGAAAAATATCCTAATGTTAACTTAGTGCTTCAAAACTGCACTTCAAGTGAAACGATAGAACTTTTAAAGGCAGGCAAGGGGGACATCGGCTTTGTAAACCTTCCTATCGATGATACCGAGATAAATTTATCTAACACCGTTATGCAACTTCACGATACCTTTGTGTGCAGTGATAAGTTTAAGGAATTAACGGATGGCGTGGTTGACCTTAAAAGATTACAGGACTATCCACTTTTAATGCTAGAACTTTCAACTGCAACAAGGCAAGCAATTGTTAGTTTTGCACACTCACAGGGCATACACTTGCACCCAGAAATTGAACTTGCAAGTTTAGAACTAATGTGCATGCTCGCTAAAAACGGCATAGGTATTGCGTGTATTCCAAGAGAGTTTGTTAGTCACGAACTAAACGAAGAAAAAAGTTTAATTGAAATAAAAACTAATCCAACCCTTCCAACAAGGGCGATAGGGCTAGCACTTCCAAAAGATAAAAACTTGACTTTTGCCGTTAAAGAATTTATAAAACTTTTATCAAAGTAAAGGGGGGATAATATGGAAATTTGGCAAGCGATAGTTCTTGGTCTTGTTCAAGGCTTTGCAGAATTTTTACCTATTTCATCAAGTGGGCACTTAATTTTGCTTTCTAACTGGTTTGGCATTGAAGATAACGTTATTTTCTATAGCGTTATGCTACATTTAGGCACGCTAATTCCTGTTATAATCGTTTTGTGGAAACAGGTTTTAGATATTTTCAAAAAACCATTTAAGTTATTTGGCTGTTTGGTTTTGGCAACCATACCTGCTGGAATTTTAGGGATAATTTTTTCTAAATATATCAATCTAGACACGCTTTTTGCAGAGAATATTTGGCTTCTTTCAATTCCGTTCTTGTTCACGGCAGGGGAAATGATTTTCTCTGAAATATGGGCAAAAAAGAAACAAATGTCAAAGGAAATTAACTCAAAAACTGCCTTTATTATGGGTTGTGGGCAAGCCGTTGGCGTTTTCCCTGGAATATCAAGAAGTGGCTCAACTTTAACAGCAGGAAACCTTGCAAAAGTTGATAAAACTCATAACGCAAACTTTACTTTTCTTATGAGTATTCCAATCATTTTAGCAGCCGTTTTATTAGAAGGGCTTGACTTTGTAACAAGTGGCAGTGCAATCGGAATAGATGTTGTTCCACTCGTACTCGGCGTGTTAACGGCAATGATTTCTGGATACATAGCAATTAAATTCATGCTAAAGATTATTAAAAAAGCAAACTATAAATGGTTTAGCGTTTATTTGGTGCTAATAAGCCTTGCAAACCTAATCGTTTATTTTGTAAGATAAATAAAATTAAAATAAACTCGATTAAAATAAACTCGGCAAAAAAGCCGAGTTTTATTTTTGTAAAAAATCCTTGATAAAAACATTTACATGTGTTATACTAACTATGCTACACATTTTAACATTCTCAAAACTGGGGCATATTATCGGTAAAAACGTATGCTCTCGCCTAGTTTTGGGAAAATGTGTAGCAACATTGGGAGATGCGTTTTTCGGCGTATCTCTCGGGGTACGCTTTTTTTATTTTAGGAGAAAGGATATGGAATATAAAAAAGAAGAACTGCTAAAAATAAATATTCATAGTTTAAGAACTATTGGAAGAGAAATTGGTGTTAGAGCGCCAACTGCTTTAACAAAGAGTGTTTTGATAGAAGAAATTTTAGATATTCATTATGGAAGAAAAAAGCCATGCCTTCCACCTAAAACAGGGCGTCCGGTAGGGCTATATGTGGAAAATTTGAGTGATGTTAAAGATTATTTAAAATGTAAACAGCACTGGTTAGATATAGATAACATAATAAAAAATGCGAAAAAAGAACTTATATATGAGATAATAGCCGAACTTCAAAAAAAGATAGAAAAAATTTAATAAGAAAAAAGCCACCGAACTTGGTGGCTTTTTATTGTCTTAAAAGTTACAACACTGCTATGGCAATGGTGCAGTAAATTATAAGAGATAAGGCATCGACTATTGTTGTCATAAGTGGGCTTGCAACAACGGCTGGGTCAAGTTTAATCTTTTTTGCAAGTAGTGGCAGTATTGAGCCAACAAGTTTTGCCATGATTATACTGATGGCACAAACAAGTGATATTACCGATGCTCTCATCATAGAAATATCGTTATAAAGTCTATCGATAAGCATAATTTTTCCAAAGCAAATAAGGGCAATGGTAATTCCAAGCACAATGGATACAAGAAGTTCTTTTAATATGACCTTAAATATATCCTTAAACTCAACATCACGAACGGCAATGGCACGAATAATTGTAACCGAAGTTTGCCCACCAGCGTTTCCTGCCGTGCCCATAAGCATAGGCACAAATGCATACATTATGGCATCTAAAGAACTTTCATATTTTGATAAAATTATGCTCGTAAATGTAGAAGTTATAAGAAGTAAAATAAGCCAAGGCGCTCTTGCTTTGCAAATGCTAAAAATAGATTGCTTTAGGTATGGTTTTTCGTTTGGCAAAACGGCTGCGATTTTTTGGATATCTTCGCTTGCTTCTTCTTGAATAACGTCAACGGCATCGTCAACCGTTATGATACCCACCAAACACCCTTCTTTGTCGATTACAGGTAAGGCAAGTTTATCGTATTTAGAAAACATAAGAGCAACTTGTTCTTTATCGTCAAGCGTATTCACCACAACGGCATTAGAATCCATAATATCGGCAATTATAGTGTTCTTTTCGGCAAGGAGCATATCTTTAACGGACACTGCACCTAAAAGGCGCTTTTTTCTATCCACAACATAGCAAGTGTAAATGGTTTCTTTGGTTAAGCCCGTTCTTCTAATCTTATCAAAAGCAGACTCTATTGTGGTCGATGGCGAAAAGGATATAAACTCGGTGGTCATAATAGAGCCAGCCGAATCTTCAGGATATTCAAGTAGTTCGTTTATTTGCTTTCTATCTTCGGGGCTTGCATTCATCAAAATTCTCTTTACCACGTTTGCAGGCATTTCTTCAATGATGTCAACCGTATCATCAAGAAACATATCGTCGATAACTTCTTTAAGTTCCTTATCCGAAAATGCTTTTATAAGGCTTTGCTGTGTGCTAGTGTCAAACTCAACGAACACGTCGCTTGCAAGTTCTTTTGGTAAAAGCCTAAAAAACATTATCTGCTCTTTTTCATCAAGGTTGTTTTCTAAAAAGAGTGCAATGTCAACGGGTTCCATGTCAAGAAGTAGTATTCTTAAATCGGCAAACTTTCTCGTTTCAAAACAAAAGGAAAGTCTTTCGTATAAAATTTGCATTTGTTCAGTCATAATTTTTCTCCTTTTTTAGCAATAAAAAAATCTACCTTTTTTGCTAAGGTAGATTTAGAAAAAGTCTTAAAAAGCCTAATAATATCAGTCTTCGCCGTCTATCTTAGTATCGTATAAAATTTCTCTATTTTGCTCTCTTAAAGCAAGCACAAAATTGTTATAATTATCCTTAGAGATAACTATAACGCTATAACTTCGCTCTTTTAAATAAATAACAAGTTTATCGCTCTTTTTAAAATGCGTTATGCAAACGATATCGCCAATATTTATCTTAGAACGAACAAACCCAAAATATGTATAAAGTTGTCCATTTTTAATAACGTATCTTCCATAAACTAAAAGGCTTATTGAAAAGATAGTAAGCCCAAAAGTTATAACGGCAAGAAGTATATAAGAAACAAGCCTAAAAGTGTTTAAAGGGTTATATTCGGTTAAATTAAAAATATTCCATATAAAGCCTAAAAGACACATAACAAAAATTATGCTAACTAAAATCCAAACTATAGGCGAATATTGAAATCTAAATTTTTTCATAATGGGTTTTCCTTTAAGCCATTGTAACATAACAAAAACCAAAAATCAATAGATAAATAAATTTTTTGGTGCAGTTTTTCTATAAGTTTGCTTGCAAAATCTCTGTTAATATTATATAATATTTTTTGTTAAAAATACTATAGAAAAAAGGAAGACACAAAATGATTAAACTTATCAGTAATGGCGTTTATTATAATAATGGCAAACTTATAAGGGCAAAAAGCGTTGATAACGATGCTAAAAAAGGCAGTATGGCTTATAAAATTTTGGCAAGCCATAACCAAAGCAATGACCCAAATAAACTTAATGTAAAGTTTGATGAAATCACTTCGCACGATATCACTTACGTTGGAATAATTCAAACGGCAAAGGCATCGGGCCTCGAAAAATTTCCAATCCCATACACATTAACAAACTGCCACAACTCACTTTGTGCTGTTGGTGGAACGATAAACGAAGATGACCACGTGTTTGGCCTTTCTGCTGCAAAAAAATATGGTGGAGCATTTGTGCCACCACACCTTGCAGTTATTCACCAATATATGAGAGAAATGCGTGCTTTTTGTGGCGCAATGATACTTGGCTCTGACTCTCACACAAGATACGGCGCTCTCGGTACTCTTGCTGTTGGCGAAGGTGGACCAGAACTCGTTAAGCAATTATTAAATAGAACTTACGACTTAGATATGCCAGAAATCATTGCTGTTAACTTAAAAGGCAGACTAAGAAAGGGCGTTGGCCCACACGACGTGGCGCTCGCTTTAGTTAAAGCAACATTTAAGTCAGGCTTTGTTAAAAATAAGATTTTAGAGTTTGTTGGTAACGGTATTAAAACTCTTTCAATGGACTTTAGAAACGGCATCGACGTTATGACAACCGAAACAACTTGTCTTTCTTCTATTTGGCAAACAGATAAGAAAACTCAAGAATACTATATCGAACACGGCAGAGCCGATGCATATAAAGAAATGAACCCAGAAGAAGGCACATATTACGATAAGGGTATCGTTATTGATTTGTCAAAGGTAGAGCCTATGATTGCCCTTCCTTTCCACCCATCAAACGCATATACTATCCGTGAATTCTTATCTCGCCCTTATGAACTATTAAAAGAGTGCGAAGAAGCAGGTCAAAAACTATTGCCACAAGGAAAAGGCGAATTTAAACTCGTTGATAAAATTAAGGATGGCAAAGTTTACGTTGAACAAGGCGTTATTGCTGGTTGCGCTGGTGGTATGTATGAAAATATCTCAGAAGCATCTAATATCTTGGGCGATGTAGAAATCAATAACAACGACTTTACCTTAGATGTGTATCCATCAAGTCAACCTGTTTATAAAGGACTTGTAGATAACGGATATATCTCTAAACTTATTGAAAACGGTGCTGTTATTAAAACTGCTTTCTGTGGTCCATGTTTTGGTGCAGGTGACGTTCCACAAAATAACGGCTTATCAATCCGTCATACAACAAGAAACTTTGAAAGCAGAGAAGGTAGCAAGCCTGCAAACGGACAACTTTCTGCAGTTGCTCTTATGGACGCAAGAAGTATTGCTGCAACGGCTAAAAATGGTGGTGCTATCACTTCTGCTATGGACGAAGCATATTCAAACAAGGTTAAAAAATATCGTTTTGATAATAAAATTTATAAGGCAAGAGTATTTAACGCTGTAAATAGTGGCGATGCTAAAAAAGAGTTGGTTTATGGACCAAACATTGCAGACTGGCCAAAGATGCAAGCACTTAAAGATGATTTGCTACTAAAAGTTGTGTCAGTTCTAAACGACCCTGTAACAACAACCGACGAACTTATCCCATCGGGCGAAACATCTTCATATCGTTCTAACCCACTTAAACTTGCTGAGTTTGCTCTTTCTAGAAAAGACCCAATGTACGTTGGCAGGGCTAAGGCTGTTAGAGATGGCGCTTTCCCAACCGAACTCGGTCTTGATGAAAATAAGACAACTTATGGTAGTGTTGTTTGTTCAATTAAACCGGGCGACGGCTCTGCAAGGGAACAAGCAGCATCTTGCCAAAGAGTTTTAGGTGGCGTGGCTAACATCGCTTATGAATATGCAACAAAGAGATATCGTAGCAACCTTATCAACTGGGGTATGATACCTTTCCTTGCTGATAAAAACGACTTTGCTATCGATGAATATATCTTAATTAAAGACATCAAAAAAGGCATTGAAAGTGGCAAAAAAGAATTTAAGGCAGTTATCCTTGGCGAAAACAAGAGAGAAATCATCTTAAAAATGGATGCTTTAACCGATGCAGAAAAACAAATTATCCTTAAAGGTTGTTTAATCAACTACTATAGGGGTTAATAGGGCTCTATATTAACTAAATAAATCCGTAAAATAAAAGTGTGTAATTCTTTGTGAGTTGCACACTTTTTTATTATTCATTTATCTAATTTACAAAATTTTCGCATATACATATAAATAAATGTTTAGGGGGGACTATGGGGTTTATAGATAATATAAAAGATTGTTTTTGCCAAAACGAACTGCCTATAGACTGCTCTTATAGGGCAGTTTTATTTGGCGAAAGTGCAGGGTATTTTGAAAATGTAAAAGGCATTGTTAGTTATGAAAAAGAACAGGTGATTTTGTCATTAAAAAATGGTGGAATAAAGGTTGGTGGCAAAGACCTTTATATCAAAAAATATTGTTTAGGAGACGTGGTGATTTGCGGAAAAATAATAAGCGTGGAAAGAATTTTTTAGGGGTAAAAGCCACCTATATGGTAGAGGGGCTGAATCTTGATAGATTTTTGCTTTCGGCAAAAAATAAGGGTATAACTCTCTATGATATTAAAAAAATTACTAATAAACGGCTGATAGTTAGCGTTTCAATAAAAGAAAGTGCAAAATTTTTTGCAATTGCAAAAGAATTGTGCTATAATATAAAGAAGATTAAAGAAAAAGGTGTGCTATTGCCACTTCTTATGCTTTGGAGAAAGGCAGGAATAGTGGTGGGCGCAGTAATTTTTTGTTTGTCTTGTTATTTTTATAACGATTTTATTTATGGCTTTAGTTTTTCGGGCAGTGGAAGCGTTTTGGAAAAAGAAGTGCTAGCCTATCTAAACGGCGTTGGCATAAAGACATATACAAGGTTTTCTAATATAGATATTGAAACATTAGAAGACCAAATATTATCAAAAAGCCCTTATTTATCATTTGTTGGGATAACCAAAAAGGGCAATACCCTTTGCTTTGACTTAGCGCTTGCAACCGATAAAACCGACACGCTTTTAGGCAACGTTTATTCGCTAAACAGCAACGAAAGTGGCATTATAGAAAGGATAAAGGTATATCGTGGCACTGCCGTTAAAAAGGTGGGCGATAAGGTAAATGCAGGTGACCTTATTGTCGATGGGTATATGACTATTAAAGAGCAAATTGTTAAAATAAACGTAATAGCAACCGTTTCTATAATAGTTAGCCAAGAATTTACCTATATAGATAAAGAAGTTGGGCAAGAGCAAAAGGCAATAATCTTAGCAAAAGCAATGGCATACGATAAAGATATCGTTTGGGCTTCTTGTAAATGCCAAAAAGAACAAGATACATATATTTACACTACAACGCTAAACTATAGATATATAATTTATGCAGGATAAAAGGAAAAGATTATGTTAAAAACAAAATCACAAAAAATCGAAGATTGGACAGGCAGGGACATATTCTTAAACATTTTAGTTTATGTTCTTAACATCGCTATAATAAGTGGGCTATTTTTGCTTACTATTTATGTAGATGGTATGTCGGGTGGCAAAAATGATATCGCAAGTTTTTTGAAAAACCTTGCATCGTCATTTAGGTTTCTTACAATGCTCAGTTTGATAGTTGCTGTTATGGCTTTATATTTTCTATATGAAGATAAAAATTTTCTTAGAAACGCAGCAAACTCAGAGATGCTCTTTTTAATAATAGAACTTTCACTCGTAGCATGTTTTGCAAGTGGTAATTATGTTGACACATACCTTCGTCCACTTGCACTCGTTGCACTACTTACACTATTTTTAACTGACAAAAGAAAAGCCTTTTTTATGAACATAATTTTCTGCATTATTATATTCTTGTTCGACTCGTTTACGGCAAATGTAGAAACAGGCAAATATCCATCGCTCATAATGGGTTTTTCATCAGGTGTTATCGCATCGCTTTGTTTAGACAAGGTGTTTTCAAGATTAAAACTTTTACTCATGAGTTTTTTAGTGGCACTTCCATCACTTATAAGCGTTGCCATAACAATTATAGAACATCTTGAAGCGGCAGACAACGTTGTCGTTGACCTAATTTGTGCAACGGCATCAGGTCCCCTTTCAGTTTCTGTGTTTATGGTGCTTTTACCTATATTTGAAGCAATCTTTAAAAAGGTGTCTTGCTTTAAGTTCTCAGAACTCATTGAGCATAATGCCAAACTCGTTAAAAAACTTATCCAACAAGCACCGGGAACATTTAACCACTCTATAGTTGTTTCAAACATTGCAGAAGCATGCGCCCTAGCCATTGGAGAAGATGGATTGCTTGCAAGAACTTGTGCTTATTATCACGACATAGGTAAACTTAGAAGACCAGAGTTTTTTAAGGAAAATCAAGCCGATGGCGAAAATCCACACGATGACTTAACGCCAGAATTATCTGCAAATATTATAAGGTCGCACGCACAAGATGGATATGAACTCATTATGAAAAATCGTTTGCCAAAAGAAATTGCAGACGTTTGTAGAGAGCATCACGGAACACTTCCTATTCTTTATTTCTATGGCAAGGCTAAAAAGTTTACTGACGGCGACGTTGACCTTGCTCAATACAGTTATGCTGGTCCAAAGCCAAGCACAAAGATAGCGGCGATTATCATGATTGCCGATGGTTGTGAAGCAGCAGCAAGAACGCTTCAAGACCGTTCGAGAGATAACGTTAAAAAGGTTGTTAGACAAATCGTTAACGAAAGAATGCAATTAGGTCAGTTTGAAGAATGTGAAATTACTTTGAACGAACTTAACATAATAATTCACACTGTAGTAAACCATTTAACAGGTGTATATCACAGCAGAATAGAATATCCAAAAGTAAGCCTTGATGGTATGGGCGTATAGGAGCACGAGATATGGGAAAAATATTTTTAGAATGTTTAGATAGAAATCCAAAACTTAAAAAGGTGGCAAAAGCAGTTTATAAAGTGCTTGGTCAAAAATCTTATTTTAAGGCAGAAATAATCTTTCAAGACGGCGAGTATATGCAATACCTAAACAAAACAACCCGTGGAAAAGATAGTGTTACCGATGTTTTATCTTATCCAAGCATGGAAGGTATTAAAGGCAAAATCTTAACGCCAAACGATTGTAAAACCGAACTTGAAGGCAAATACATTTTTCTTGGCTCTATAGTGCTTTGTGACCAAAAAATTCGTGAACAGGCAGTGGAATATGGTCACAGCGAAAAAAGAGAAAGGGAATATTTAGTTGTGCATGGACTTTTGCATTTGTTTGGTTATGACCATATGACAGATGAAGACAAGTTGGAGATGAGAACAAAAGAAAAAGAAGTTATGAAAGTTCTTTATCCAAGAGAAAAACAAGACTAATAAAAACAAAGAAAAAACCTATTGAAAAAGGAAAAATAATGAAAAGTGGATTCGTAGCAGTCGTAGGTAGGGCAAACGCTGGAAAAAGCACGCTTATAAACGTGCTTGTGGGCGAAAAAGTGGCTATAGTTTCGCCAAAACCACAAACGACAAGAGATAGAATTTTGGGAATTTTAACGACTGAAGATTATCAAATTGCCTTTGTGGATACCCCTGGTATTTATAAGGCTGATAACCTGTTAAATTCGGTTATGCAAAAGACCACAGCCGATGCAAGCCAAGACGTTGACCTTGTGCTATTTGTTATCGATGCGCACGAGGGGTTAAGCGATAACGATAGAGAACTTGTTAAAAAGTATGCTAAACAAAGCGTGCCAACGGTGTTGGTTCTTTCAAAAACAGATATCATGAACGAGAGTTTGCTTATTTCCGAACTAAAAGAACTCTCTAGTGAAGGCTTAGACATAGTGCCTGTTTCGGCAAGAAAAAACAAAAACTTAAAAGAACTTTTGAAAGTTATTCTTTCTAAACTTCCAGAAGGCGAAAGAATTTTTAAAGAAGATATCGTTTCGGATAGGTCATATAAGTTTATGATTTCCGAAATTATGAGAGAGAAGATTTTACTTAAGTTTGACAAAGAAATTCCACACGGCGTGGCGATAATTATAAATAAATTTTTCTTAAGAGAAAACGGCACTACATACGAAATAAATCTTGACATCGTTTGCGAAAAGCCTAACCACAAAGCCATTTTAATAGGTAAGGGTGGCAAGGCGATAAAAGAAGTTTCTTCTTTTGCAAGACAAGATATGGAAAAGTTTTTGGGCAAAAAGGTTTTCTTAACCACATACATTAAGGTTAAAGAAGATTGGCGAAATAGTGCTGGGCTTATGAAAGAATATGGCTATGGCGAAGAAAACATGTAAAAAAGACTAAAATAAAAGCCTAAAACAAAAGAATAATATGCCTAAATTTCACACAAACTAGTAGTGGGGGAATTTATGGCAAAAAATCAAAAACCAAAAAACAAGAAAAAAGATGATATAGGCGAAGTTGCTTGGGAACTTTTTAAAACGACAGGCATTGCTTCACATTATCTCTTTTACAGAAAACTTAACAAATAGAGTTAAATATGGAAGAAAAACAAAACGGCATAGTTTTAAGTGGGATAAACTTTTCTGAAAACGATAAGTTATTAAACATTTTCACCTTAAATAAAGGTGTTGTTTGTGCTAAAATCAAAGGCGTAAAAAAGGCAGGCGCAAAGTTAAAATTTGCAGCCGAGCCTTTTTGTTTTGCAGAATATATTTTTTCTAAATCGGGCGATAAAAGAACGGTAATCGGCGCTTCGCTTATAGATAGTTTTTACCCTATTAGAGAAAATATCCAAAAGTTTTTTTGTGCAGGCACTGTAACCGAGTTTATCAAACATTTTTATCAAGAAGAAATGGTCGATGAAAAAGAGTTTATGCTAACCATAAATGCTCTAAAAGAAATTGCCTATACCGACGATTATTTATCGGCACTCGTTAAGTTTTTGGTGCTAGCACTTGAAAATCAAGGTTTTGGCTTAAAACTAGACGGCTGTTTTTATTGCGAAAACAAAATAAATGCAAGAACGTTTTTTGATTATAGAAACGGTGCTTTTATTTGTGAAAAATGCTTTGATAACGTAGGCAGAGAAATAAACGGCATAACTTTAAGCGCTTTAATAGATGCAAAAAATGGTAGTTTAACCGATGAACACCTAGGCACAAAAAAGGCACTTAAACTACTTGAATTTTACATAAAAAATAGGGCCGAAGAAAATATTAAGTCGTTAAAAGAACTAAATGACATTTTAACATAGTTAAAAAATATATAGAAAAATTACGAATAGTTACATTTTTTATATAAAAATTTTTATTCGAGTGTAAAAAATGCGAAAAATTTAATAAAATAGTTGAAAAATTTTCGTATATGTAGTAAAATAGAAAGGCTGTAAGAATATAAAATACAAAAATAAAAACAAAATACTTTGGAGGATAAATTAAATGAAGTATGTTTATTTATTCAGTGAAGGCAATGGCCAAATGAGAGAATTGCTCGGCGGTAAAGGTGCAAACCTTGCTGAAATGACAAATCTCGGAATGCCAGTTCCACGTGGTTTCACAATCACAACTGAAGCGTGCACACAATATTATGCTGATGGTGAAAAAATCAACAGCGAAATTCAAGCACAAGTTATGGAGTACGTTGCAAAATTAGAAGAAGTTACAGGCAAAAAGTTCGGTGACTTATCAAACCCATTATTAGTTTCTGTTCGTTCTGGCGCAAGAGCATCAATGCCAGGTATGATGGATACAATTCTTAACCTTGGTTTAAACGACATCGTTGTTGAAAAGTTTGCTGAAAAGACAGGCAACAGAAGATTTGCTTATGACTCTTATCGTAGATTTATTCAAATGTATTCAGACGTTGTTATGGAAGTTGGTAAGAAATACTTTGAAGAACTTATCGATAAAATGAAAGAAGAAAAGGGTGTTAAACTCGACACAGAATTAGATGCAGATGATTTAAAGAATCTTGCAGAACAATTCAAGGCAGAATATAAAGCAAAAATCGGTGCTGAATTCCCACAAGACCCAAAAGAACAACTTTTTGGCGCTGTAAAGGCAGTTTTCCGTTCATGGGATAACCCACGTGCTATCTACTACAGAAGAATGAACGATATCCCTGCAAGTTGGGGTACAGCAGTTAACGTACAAGAAATGGTGTTCGGTAATATGGGCAACACTTCTGGTACAGGCGTTGCTTTCTCACGCAACCCATCAACAGGTGAAAAAGGTTTATATGGTGAATACTTAATGAACGCACAAGGCGAAGACGTTGTTGCCGGCGTTAGAACACCACAAACTATCGACCAA
>JAZNAX010000053.1:0-22314 GCA_045586765.1 Christensenellaceae bacterium
GACGCTCTTCATAAAGTTTTTCACCCGGTCTTAAGCCTACAATCTTAATGTCAATATCAACATTTGGTTGCAAGCCAGAAAGTCTTATAAGGTTTTCAGCAAGGTCATATATTCTTACAGGCTCACCCATGTTTAGAACAAAGATTTCGCCACCCTTTGCATAAGCCCCTGCCTGCAATACTAAACTTACTGCTTCAGGTATCGTCATAAAATATCTAACTATTTTTTTATGCGTAACTGTGACAGGTCCACCTTCTTTAATCTGACGCTTAAATAGCGGAATTACAGAACCATTTGAACCTAAAACGTTGCCAAACCTAACTGCCACATATTCTGTGGCATATTTTTTATCCATTGCTTGAATAATCATTTCGCAAATACGCTTTGTTGCACCCATAATGTTTGTTGGGTTTACAGCCTTATCAGTGCTAATCATAACAAACCTTTGCGTGCCATATTTTCCAGCCGCTTCGGTTACGTTTAACGTGCCGATAACGTTGTTTTTTACGGCTTCGTTAGGGCTTGTTTCCATAAGTGGCACGTGCTTGTGTGCTGCAGCATGGAATACGATTTCTGGCCTATATTGTTCAAAAATATTATTGATTTTTCTTTTATCTCTAACACTTGCTATTAAAACGAGTAGATTTAGGTTTGGAAGATTTCTAATTAGTTCTTGTTCAATATCATAAGCATTATTTTCATAAATATCAACGATAATAAGTAATTTTGGGTTATGTGTTGCAATTTGTCTACAAAGTTCGCTACCTATTGAGCCACCACCACCTGTTACAAGCACGGTTTTACCTTCAATATAACCTAAAATATCATCTAGGTTTACCCTTACTTGTTCTCTACCTAAAAGGTCATCGATACTAACTTCTTTAATGTCCGAAACTGAAACTCTGCCAGCATTTTGTGGCATAATTCCTGAAATTGTTTTAACTTTACACCCTGTTTTTTGAGCATCTTTAACTATTCTGCTTATAACCTTTTTATCAGCAGTTGGCATTGCAATGATAATTTCTTGCACGCCATATTTTTTTGCATAGTGGTCAATTTCATAAGTTGTTCCAACAACTTTTACGCCACTAACATATCTGTTTATCTTTTCTTCATCATCATCGAGCGCACAAACAGGGTCCATATCTGAGTTTATTGAAGTTCTAAGTTCTTTAATTAAAATCGCACCCGTACTACCTGCACCAACAAGCAAAACCTTTTTATAACCATCGGCTGTTGCTTTTTTGTTGAGATATTTTCTAAGCGAATTTTTAAATCTTGGAATAAATCTCGTAATAAAGATAAACATGTATGTAAATATCGTTGACATAATTGCCCAAGAATAGTCAACATCTTCGCACACGTTTATAACGAACATATTGTAGAACATAAACAAAATTGCTGCAAAGCCAAGTCTTATGGCTTCCCAAAATCCTGCAAATGCCCAAATTCCTGTATATAGTCCAAGCACTGCATTTATTATTACAACAAATCCAACACCTATTAACAAAAATGTTAACGTGTCTTCTAGTGCAAACTTAATGTTTGCAGACAACACACGCATTATCAAATAATACGAAAGGGACACAATTAGGATATCTAATAAGACATAAATTACTGATTTTAGATACTTGTTCATATTTCTCCCACCTAAATTAAATATTTTGAAATCTCTTTTTCTAAACTTTCTTTTGATAAATCATTATCTTTCATTTGAGTATCTATAAGTCCGTGTCTAATAAATTTATCTTTAACGCCCATTATTTTTAGTCTTACATTTTGGTTTTTATTTGCATAATAGGTGCTAACCATACTGCCAAAACCACCTATTTCGCTATTTTCTTCAAGCACTATTAAAGCGCTATCTTTTATACTTTCTAAAGTGCTTTCGCACATCGGCTTAATTGACCTAACCGATATCACGCCAACGCCATTAAAACTATCTGCACACTCTTTTGCTAGATTAAGCATATTTGGCCCAACTGCCAAGATATTAACCTTATCGCCCTTTTTAACAACCGACCAAAGCGTGCTTTCGCTTAATCTTACTAACTCTTGCTCTATCTTAGAGTTTTTAGGATATCTAATAGCGACAGGCGAATTTAATGACAATGCATATTCAATAAAGTCACCTAGTTCATCAATCGTGTTCGGTGCTAAAACTTTGATATTAGGAAGATGTGAAAGATAACTGATATCAAACACACCTTGATGGGTTTTTCCATCTTGACCGACAAGCCCTGCCCTGTCTATACAAAATACTATAGGCAGGTTTTGATTGCACACGTCGTGCAAAATTTGGTCGTATGCTCGTTGCAAAAAGGTTGAATAAATTGCAACCACAGGTTTAAGCCCACCGAGAGCCATTCCCGATGCAAGCGTTACTGCATATTCTTCAGCGATACCAACATCGATAAAGTTTTTAGGATTTTTTTCCTCAACAAGGTTAAGCCCCGTTCCACTTGCCATCCCTGCTGTTATGGCAACAATTTTATTATCCTTTTCAATAAGGCTATTTAGTTTTTCACCTAAAGCAAGGGCGAAATTTCCATTATCAACCTTAAAATCCACGCCCACGCCGTGATAAGCATCAGCACGCTCTTCTGCTTCTTTTAAGCCTTTACCCTTTTTAGTTTTAATATGAAGAAGCACAGCCTTTTCTTTGGCAACAAACTTAACCCTTTCTAAAATTGTTACCATGTCTTTTATATCGTTTCCATCAACCACGCCCACATACTTAAAACCAAACGATTCAAAATAATCGCTCTTATTTATAACTCTTTTAATAAAGTCTCTAAACTTTGCTAAGCCTTTGGTGATAAAGGAATTGCCGAAAATTCTTCTTATAAGTTTTTTACTGCCCACATACCCACGCTTTGTGGTGCTTTTTGAAAGCATTCTGTAAAACCCATTTTTATTTTTTGAAATAGACATGCCGTTATCGTTTAGAATAACGATAAAGTTTTTTGGCTTAATATTAGATGAAACTATTGCTTCTAAATTAAGCCCGTTTGAAAATGAGCCATCGCCCACCACACAAACAACACTATAGTCTTCATTTAGTTTATCACGAGCAGTGCAGTAACCAAGCCCTGCCGATATAGAAGTTCCAGCATGCCCTACTGAAAAAGCATCGTATACACTTTCGTTAATGTCAGGAAAACCCGACAAGCCATCATCTAATCTAATAGTGCCGAAGTCGTCACTTCTTCCGGATAAAATCTTGTGGGTATAGCATTGATGTCCAACATCAAAAATCAACCTATCCTTAGAAAAGTCGAACACCTTATGAAGTGCAATAGTAGAGTCCACCATGCCTAAGTTAGCAGATAAATGCCCACCATTTTTACTAACCGTTTGAACAATTTGCTCTCTTATATCACTTGCAAGTTCTTCAAGTTGTTTATTATTAAGTTTTTTAACATCTAAAGAACTAGCCATAAATTGCAAAAAAGCCCCTACCTTTATAAAAACTAAAATTTACCCATAATATCTAATTGCACAATATATCAATGTAAATTATATTACAAATATAATTAAATGTCAATATATATGAAAAATTTAAATAAATATTGATATTTTTTTTGTTGATTTTTGCAGAATTTTATATTTTTTAGTAGTTAAAAGCAAAATACTCATTTTACTTTTAATTACGCTTGACTTAACTAATATTGCTGAGTTAAAATAAGAAAAAACTTAAATATAAAGGTGACAATATGATAAAAGGCAAAGTTTTAAGTGATTATGCCGAACTTATAATTAAGGTGGGCGTAAACTTACAAAAAGGACAAGGCTTAGAAATATCTTGCCCTACTCAAAAAAGAGATTTTGCTATTGCTCTAACCAAGGCTGGCTATAAGGCAGGCGCAAGCATTGTTAGGGTTAGATGGCAAGACCAAGAACTTGATAAACTTTCTTATACTTATGCAAGCACCAAAGACCTTTGCGAACTTCCAAAATGGCTTGTTGACAGCAGAAACTATCTTGTTGAAAAAAACTTTTGCTATGTGGCAGTTAGTGCCGATGACCCAGAAGCCTTTAAGAATATCCCTGCAGAAAAACTTTTTGCCGTTTCAAAGGCAAGGGCAAAAGCACTAAAGAAATTTTCGGATAATATGATGGCAAACGCTATAAGGTGGTGCGTTGTTTCTGTGCCAACTACTGCGTGGGCGAAAAAGGTTTTTCCAAATAATAAAAATGCAGTTAAACTATTATCAGAGCAAATTGAAAACGCCATGCGTTTAAACCAAGAAAATCCTTCTACTGCATGGGAAAAGCATATAGCCGTGCTTAATAGTCGTGCTAAGTTCTTAAACGATGCCGAGTTTGAATATTTGCATTTTAAGAGCAGTAATGGCACCGACCTAATGGTAGGACTTGCTGATAATCATGTTTGGACAAGCGCCTTAGAAAAGGCAAAAGACGGCGTATATTTTATGGCGAATATGCCAACCGAAGAAATTTTTACTGCCCCACATAGAGAAAGGGTAGACGGCATACTTAAAAGTGCAATGCCACTTTGCTCAAACGGTCAAATTATAGATGAATTTTCTATTACTTTTAAGAACGGAAAAATCGTGGACTACTCTGCAAAAAAAGGATATGAAGCACTAAAAGGGCTTATTAACACCGATAGTGGCACAAAAAGGCTTGGCGAAGTTGCACTCATCGGCAAAAACTCACCTATTGCAAAGAGCAATGTTTTATTTTACAACACTTTGTTCGATGAAAATGCAAGTTGCCACTTAGCAATTGGCAAAGCCTATCCTACCACCATTAAAAATGGGGACAAACTTTCAATAAAAGAACTTGAAAAGCTTGGTGCAAACGATTCTCGTGAACACGAAGACTTTATGATAGGAACGCCAGACCTATCGGTTGTTGGAATAAAGAAAGATAAGTCAACCGTTACCCTATTTAGTGATGGCGAGTGGGTAATCTAAGGCTGTTTAGTTTTTAATTTTATTAAACAAATCAAAAAGGACAATGATGAAAATTCATTGCCCTTTTGTTTTACATATTTATTAAATTTTTAATATCCTATTCCGGTTGCAAAGAATAAGAACAACAAGGTTAAAATAAACACTGTTATTTGCATTTTATAAGTCCATTTAACCCACTTTCCATAAGACACGTTTGCCATTGAAAGACCAATAAGGAGCACAGGGTTAGTTGGCAAAATCATATCTGTAAAGCCATCTGCCATACAATACGTTAAAATTACAACCGAAGGTGAAATTCCAAGTTCGGTACAAATAGGCACGATGATTGGCATAATAAGCATTATCTTTGCCGATGCCGAGCCGATAAACACTTGCAACACTAAGATAAGTAGATAAATTAAAAGCACGCATAAAAACTTTGACTTTCCACTTAAAAAGTTTACAACGCTATTAGTTATGGTGCCAATGATAAGTCCTTCATCAAGCACGTATTTAACAGAAGATGCAAGTGCAATTAAAAAGACTGCTGGAAGCATAGAAACCATGCCAGATAAAAAGTCATTAAACACCTTTTTCTTGCTTTCACTAACAATAAGTCCAGAAACTATGCCACCCACCAAGAACACAACAGCCAAAATAGGAATTGCATAATCTGATATAGCCCTAACCGATGCGATTAAAATTAAAAACACAAAGGCAATGCTTAAAAATATTGCATATGCCTTAAAAGCCTTGCTATCTTGCACGTTATTATCTAAGTTAAAGTCAATATTTTTAAGTTTTTCTCTATCAATATCAAAAGTTAAAGATTTTGTTTTATCTTTGGTTATCTTTCTTGCATAATTTAATATAAAAGCACACACCAAAGCATACACACAAACGAAAAAGATAATTCTAAGCCACACGCCGTCAAACACAGCAACGCCTGCCATTTGAGATGCAAGCCCCACCGAAAACGGATTAGTTATTGCCGAAGAAAAGCCAAAGCACGCTGATAACATACACACGCCAAGACCTATCATAGAGTCAAAGCCAAGCGAAAGCATAAGCACCACAACGATAGGTAAAAGGGTTACTAATTCTTCAAACATGCCGAAAAACGAACCAAAAGCCATAAAGAATAGCACTGCAATCATAATTACAAGCGTTTTCTTTTTAGAAAAAGCCTTTAATGCCCTCTTTATAAGTGCTTTAAGCCCACCCGTTTTTTCCATTACGTTAAAGCAACCAGACATAACTAAAAGGAACAAACTAATCATAATGATAGTAAGTCCGTTATCGCTTGCAAAAACCAAGATAGGCGCTAAAATTATTTTCCAAATAGGAACGCCCCCACTAACATCTAGATAATGAAAAGAGCCAGCAATTATATTTCCTTTTTCATCGAGCAAATACTCGCCTTTTGGCACAACATAAGTAAGCACGCCGACAGTAACTAAAATAACGAATAAAATGACAGCAATTACTATAAACGAGCGCAAATTTATTGTGCTAAACGCTTTTTCTTTTGTTTGTTTTTCCATAACCTTTCCCCAACGCCTTATTTAATTGCTAAATTATACAAAACTTCGCTTGCGTTATACCACATAACCGAACTTCTTTTGTTTTCAGGCACAAAATACCAAAGCACTTTATTTTCATAAACTTCAAAGTCTTCTCCAGCGCCAAATAGCAAACGATATATAGTTTTAATAGAAAAGAATTTTTCTATTTGCTCACCATCGAGAGTGCCTTTATAAGTTAAGCCATTTCTATCAAGCGTGCAAGTTCCAAAGCCAGCAAATCTCATAAAACTCTTTCCATCAAGCGATGGAAGTTTTAAAGTTACCTTACTTTCTAGTTTATAATTTTCATCACTTTCTATCTGCTTTTTGAGTAAATCTTTTTGATAATCATACCACTCTGCAAAATTATTAAAAGGTTTATTTTCCACAAAGACATATCTATCGTTTAAGGTTGCCCTTAATCCACACTCGGTGCAGAAAATGTCCCTTTTATATGTTACGAGTGAGAGCCTTTTTCCACAATGTGGGCAAATATATAAAATGTTTTCTAGCCCTTCTGCAAGGTCAGGCTGATTATATCTAATTTCTTTACGATTTTCAAGCCACTCAAAATCGTTGTAATATAAAGCGCTTTCAATTTTGGTTTTAAGTTGTTCTTCTGTTATATCTTTAATTTCATCAGCCGATACAAGTTGGTTTAGTTCAATTTCAACCGTTGATTTTTTGCGCCAATCCTTTGCCCATTTTGGATAAGCAAAATATCCACCGTTTATTTTTATAGTATAAAGTGGCACGCCCATCTTCTTAAAGAATTTATGCGTTGTTGGTTGAATATCTTCAAACTTACCAACAGTTGAAAGCCTTGCCTCTGGCATCATTATCAATATGCCATTTTCGCTTAATACTTTTATGCAGTTTTTAGCGTTTTCAATGTCGCTTGTGAACATGCTCTTAGGAAAAGCACCTAGTTTTTTTAACAAACCTGCCAAATCTTTTCTATAGTAATATAACCTTGCCATAAGTATGTTAGGTTTTTTCTTTGCAAGCAAAGAATAAGCATATAAAAAGTCTACAAACGAGCCGTGGTTACATAAAACTATTGCAGGGCCTTTTACATCAGCGTTAATCTTTTTAACCACCTTAACTTTACTTCTTCTATAAAGATAAGCACCAATCCTTAAGAAAAAGTAAACAAAAGGATTAGGCTTTTTAGCGATTACTTCTGAGTTTTGCTTAAATGCGTGTTTTTTGATATATTCGTTAAACTTTTTGTAAATTTTCTTTTTATTTATTGCAAAGATAATAACTAGCAATACAATAATTGCCAAAACCACTACAGAAACCACCCAACTCATAGCCGTTGCCAAATGTCCAAGTGCAACGCCCACAAATATAGATGGTATAGAGCCAAGCGTTGTCAAAATAAAATATCTTGGATATTTTAGGTTTAGCGAACAAGCGAAAAGACAAATTACCCCAAGTGGAACTGCTGGCAAAACGTATAGTAGCAGTATAATAAAAGCAACCCTTTTAGAAGTTCTAAGTTTATCAAAATCTAAATCGATGCCCTTATGTGATGATTTTATATCTCTTTTGCCAAATACTTTATAGGCAAGATAAATTAAAGAATTGCCAAGTACGATACCTATAAGACAAATCAATATCCCCTGCCATACGCCGTAGCCCATACCTGCTAAAACTTGCACAGGTTCTTCTGGCATAAACGGAATAATAACTTGCATCATTGAAAGTATGCTTAAAGTTATACAACCACGAAGCCCAAAACTTCTAATAAGTTCTACATACTCATCTTGGTCTAAATCTGCAGTAAATAGTTGTTTAATAATAATCCTATTGTCGCCAGAAAACATAAACCAAAACAAGCCTGCAACTGCAAGCATTGTTAAAACTATGGATAAAATTTTAATTTTTAGGCTTTTGTTCATAGTCTAGTTTTTCCCTTATGCACTACTTATATTAAAATATGATAGCACAATTACATAAATAAGTCAACCAGCGCACCTATGCGCCCTAGTTTACATAAGCAATTATATACTATTTATTGTTGTTAAGTCAACAATATTTATATTTAAATGATAATTTATTCTTATAAATTATTTGGAAATATTCACTTGATTTAATTGGAAAAATTTGATACAATTTTTATAGATTTAGGAGAATTATGTATAACTTTTTTATAACCAATCAAAACTTAAATGGCGAAATGGTTAAAATTGACGGCGCTGACTTCAATCATATTAAAAACGTTCTTCGCATGAAAGTGGGAGACAATTTTTTAGTTAGCCTTGATGGTAAAAGCAGTTTTTGTGAACTTGCAAGTTTTGAAAATGACTTTTTGCTTGCAAAAATTATAGAAAAAGATTGCTATGACAAGGCGCTCCCTATCGAAATTTATCTATTTCAAGGACTTCCAAAAAGCGATAAGTTAGAACTTATTATTCAAAAAGCAGTTGAACTTGGTGCAAAAGAAATTATTCCTGTACAAATGGAAAGAAGCATTGCAAAGATTGAAAGTTCAAAAGTTAAGTCAAAAACAGAGCGTTTTAGGGCAATTGCCGAAAGTGCTGCAAAACAAAGTAAAATGCCTTTTATACCCACCGTTAAAGAGCCAATGTCCTTTAATGGCGCTATAGACTTTGCAAAAACGCTTGATATTCTTCTTATCCCTTATGAAAACAAAGATGGAATAGAAAGCACAATTTGTGCCCTTCAAAAAATACAAAAAGGTGGTAAAGTGGGCATTTTTATAGGTCCAGAAGGTGGTTTTTCTCAAAAAGAAATAGAACTTGCCGAAAAAAACGGATATTTAATTTCTTTAGGAAAACGAATACTTCGCACCGAAACGGCATCTATAACTGCGATGTCAATGCTAATGCTTTATGCCGAAATGAAATTAGATAAATAATAAAATTGAAATTTAGCGAAAAAAAGAGTATGAACTTTAATTTTAGTCCATACTCTTTATTTTTTTGTTTTTTTAGCCTAAATAATTTGTAAAGTCTTTTTTTACTTTTTCAAACACTTCATGTGCTTGCTCTTGGCTTTGTGCTTTTATCGAATAATAAACTTTTAGTTTCGGCTCTGTACCACTTGGCCTAACGCACACAAAACTGCCACCTTCTAGTTCATAATAAACGGCGTTCACCTTTTCGCTATCAAGCGTTCTTACACTTCCATCAGCAAATTTTACTTGCGCCTTAGAGTAATCTCTTGTTGCAACGACCTTAACCCCACCGATGCTATCGATAGTTAAAGTTTTCATGTTGTCAACAACGGCGTTCATTTCTTTCATTGCGTTTAAGCCACTATACGCCGTGCTTATATTTGTATCGAACACATAGCCGTATTTTTTATAAATGTCAGTTAGTCTTTGATATATGCCTATGCCGTTATAGTTATAATAGCATATCATTTCAGCAAAGAGCATGCTTGCAACAACAGCATCTTTATCTCTACAATGCGTGCCCCTTAAATAACCACAACTTTCTTCAAAACCAAAGATAAATTCTCTTAAGCCCGTGTCATCAAGTTCTTTGATTTTTTCGCCTATAAACTTAAAGCCAACAGGTGTTTCAATAAGTTCAACTCCATAATCATCTGCAATTAGTTTAGCAAGAGAAGTTGAAACAAAACTCTTTACAACAAAACCTTTTTGGCTAAGTTTTCCACTTTCTTTTAATTTTGTTAAAACATAATCTAAAAGGAGTGCGCCCGTTTGGTTTCCTGATAATGCCACAAACTCGCCTTTATCGTTTCTAATGGCAACGCCAAGTCTATCGCAGTCTGGGTCTGTACCAAAAACCACGTCGGCTTTCTTAAAGTCTGCCATTTTTATACCGAGCGAAAGAGTTTCTTTAACTTCTGGGTTTGGAACGTTTACCGTACTAAACTCTGTGTCTGGCATACTTTGTTCTGGAACGAGAGTTAAAGATATGCCTATCTTTTTAAGTATTGTGGTAACAGGAATATAACCACTTCCGTGAACAGGGGTATAAACAAGTTTAATTGTCTTTCCCACCTTTTTTACTTCTTTTGGTGACAAACAAAGTTTTTTGATTTGTCTATAATATTTTTTATCAATAGATTTGCTTACTGCTTTTATGTTTTTTTCTTTGGTTTGGTCGCACAAAATCTTATCGCTAAGTGGGTCTTCTATTTGGTTAATATATTCAACAACCCTTGCAGTTGGCTCTATTGCCATTTGTGCACCGTCTTCGCCATAAACTTTATAGCCATTATACTCTTTTGGGTTATGGCTTGCCGTTATCATAATCCCTGCAATCGCATTCATTTCCCTAACGGCAAAAGAATGCATTGGCACAGGGTGAACTTTAGAAAATAAAAATGCTTTTATTCCATTTGAAACAAGAACGAGTGCCGATGCATATGCAAACTCATAAGACATGCGCCTTGTATCATAAGAAATAACAACGCCACGCTTTTTGGCATCTTCACCTAAACTCTTTATATATTCTGCTAAGCCTTGCGTTGCTCTTTTTACGGTATAAATGTTCATCATGTTTATCCCCATACCGATAAAGCCACGCATACCTGCTGTTCCAAACTCTAAGTCCTTTCCAAAACGATATTCTATTTCCTTTTCGTCAGTGATATCTTTTAACTCTTTGATTTCCTTTTGGCTAAGTAAATTACTATTTACCCAATGGTTATATAACTTTTTATACATTATTATCCCCTTATCACTTTTAAATTTTAGACTATTGAGTATAATATTAACAAATAATAAATATGCCCTAAACATTATAATTATACAGTTAATCACTAATTATGTCAAAGATTTTTGTTTTTTTTGTGCGTGTAAACGGCTTTTTTTAGCCAATATAATTTTTTCATTAAATTTTTTCAAAAATAATTCACAAACAGTTGACATTAAAATAACATTTTGATATAATTCATTAGCGTTGTTTACAGCATAACGGGTGCGGGTGTAGTTCAATGGTAGAATTCCAGCCTTCCAAGCTGGCTGCGTGGGTCCGATTCCCATCACCCGCTCCAAACAAATAATCTTATGTTGGGGACTTTGGTTATGCACCTGTAGCTCAGTTGGATAGAGCATCGGCCTTCTAAGCCGAGGGTCAGGGGTTCGAATCCCTTCAGGCGCACCATAATGGCGGATGTAGCTCAGTTGGTTAGAGCGCAAGATTGTGGTCCTTGAGGTCGTGGGTTCGATTCCCATCATCCGCCCCATTTATATTTAGGGGTATCGCCAAGCGGTAAGGCACTGGATTTTGATTCCAGCATTCGTAGGTTCAAATCCTGCTACCCCTGCCAACATGATTCATTAGCTCAGACGGTAGAGCACGTGACTTTTAATCACGGTGTCCGGGGTTCGAATCCCCGATGGATCACCAAGTAGATGCACATCTAAGTTTTTTAGGTGTGCATCTATAAAAAATTAAATAACTGCCATTAGCTCAGTTGGTAGAGCACCTGACTCTTAATCAGGGTGTCCGGGGTTCGAGTCCCCGATGGCGGACCAAATAAAAGACAAGGATTTATATTCTTGTCTTTTATTTTTGTTTGACAGAGGGGCTCGAATATGGAGAAAATTGCTGAAAGCAATTTGTCCGTAGGACTAAACAGTGGTCACCCACTGTTTATCGGGTAGGTCGCACAGGCGAGAGTCCCCGATGGCGGACCACGTCGAAGCAAGACCAAAAGGTCTTGTTTCGTTTTTTTTAAACAAAACATTGACCTTAAGTCTGCTTCTCCTTATCACAAAAAGTTCTTCGATACTTTTTGCGAGTTTTTATTTTTACTGATACACTTTTGTGTGTCGGTGCTTTTTTTGTTTGTTTAAGGGGACGAGAATATGGAGAAAATTTGATAAAAATATTTTTAATTTTACTTGCAATTTTTGTGTAAAAAACTATATAATAATTATATGAATAAAATATTTAACAAAAACGATTATAAAATAGACAATAAGGTTTACAAAGTTATTATAGACACCGACCCAGGCGTTGATGATGCAGCCTGCCTTATCTATGCTTTTTTTGATGAAAACATTGACATAAAACTTTTAACTTCGGTTGTTGGCAACACTTCGCTTGCAAAAACAACAAGAAACTTGCTTCACCTTATGGATATTTTCGATATTGATATTCCTGTTGCTCGTGGTGCACATAAAGCAATGGCTAGAGAAAGTATAAATGCAGAGTTTATTCACCAAAAAGAAGGACTTGGTGGATACGAGCCAACAGGCAAAATTACTCGCAAACTTTTGGATATCGATGCGATTGAAGCAATGTATAAGGTTATAAAAGAAGGCGATGGCGATATTATTCCTATAATTTTAGGGCCACAAACTAATTTAGGACTTTTGCTTAATAAACACCCTGATATCATTGAAAAAATTCCATATATAGTGTTTATGGGTGGTTCGCCTTTTGGCAACCCTAAATACCCAGACCACATTTCCTTTAATATCTCATCCGACCCAGAAGCCTTTAAGATTGTTTTAGATAGCAAAATTCCACTCGTTATGGTTCCATCTGATGTGGGAAGAAGAAAGGCACACCTATCAGAAGATTTTGTTAACGGCTTAGCCAACATAAATGATGCAGGCAAACTTCTCGCTAAAATGTATTCTAAATATTGGGAACCAGATTATCCTGACAAAAGGGTTGCAACAAACGACTCTCTTGCGCTCTTTGCACTATGCTACCCTAAAATGTTTACATTTGAAAAGGTAAGCGTTTCGGTTGACCTTAAAGACGCACCGGGAAAAACATTTGTCGATTTCGATGGCAAGGGCAATGTGCTATTTATAACCGATGTAGATAGAGAAGCATTTTTGAATCTTCTTATTTCCGACCTTGAAAAAATTGGCGATAAAAAAATGAAAAATAAATATTAAATAAAAAAATCAGCACCCAAATGGGTGCTGATTTTTTTGGAGCTGGTGATCAGACTTGAACTGACGACCTGCTGATTACGAATCAGCTGCTCTACCGACTGAGCCACACCAGCAAATAAGTATAAATTTATCTTTATATTTCTATGCTATATTATCATAAAACTAGCAAAATCGCAATAAAATTTACACTTAAAATTTAAATTTATTCTTTTTGTAAAATCTTTTTTATTTTATTGGCATTTTCTTTACCGAGCTTATACCCTTGCTCAATAGCAAAGTCAATGTCTTTAAGTTTATATTGATTCATATTGCCGAGTTCTGGCATAAGGTATAGGTCTGCTTTTTGTTTTTTCTTTTTAAGTTCGGTAATTTCGTTATCGGTGATTTCAAACATACGAGACATTAGTGATATCATATTATACTTTTTATCGCAAGGTATTATTTCGCCCAAGACATCAATGGCAATAATAACATCAGCCCCCATATCTCTAACTTCTTCTACAGGCACTCTAGCAACAATACCACCATCAACTAATAGATAATCACCTTTTACGACAGGCTTAAAGATTGATGGAATTGATGAACTTGCAACAACGGCTTCACAAACTTCATCATTGCTATCCCCTAAAACCACCTTTTTGCCACTAATAACATCGGTTGCAACACAAGTAAAAGGAATTTGCAAGCCTGAAAACTTTGTGCAACCTAAATATTGTTTTAATTTTTTACGCATTTTTTGTGAGCGAAGGAGCGCTGCACCACCGAGTGGGTTAAGAGAAAGGTCAAAAATGTCAGAAGGCTTTAGTTTTTTGACAATATTTGTCATACGCTCAACAGTAAAACCCTTAGCATAGCAAGCACCAACCACCGAGCCCATAGAAGTGCCACTAATAAAGTCCGGCTTAATACCTTCTTCTTCCATTGCTTTCAAAAAGCCTATATGACTAACACCACGACTACCACCAGCGCCGAGCGCAAACCCTAATTTTTTTGACATTATAATCACCTTATATTATTTTATTACATATAATATTACCCATATATTAGCACAATAAACTTAATTTTTCAAGCATTTACTTGAATTTTAAATATGTATTTGGTATAATGAAAACATGAATTATCATATAGATACAGGTTTAATAATAGAAAAATTTAATGTTGACTGCGAGTGTCCACTATGCGAAATTAAAAAGGTTGTTGAAGAACAATTTTTGCACGAATTTCTAAACGATGCTGTTATGGAAGACAACACCAGAATTAAAGTGGGCAAACTCGGTTTTTGCGACAGGCACTTCGATATGCTTTTTTCAAGGCAAAACAAACTTTCTGTTGCACTTCAAATAAGAACAAGGTTAAATGTTTTAAGTCAAGGCATAACCGAACTTAAATCAGTAAAGAGTGCAAAAAAACAAGCCGAATATCTTGAAAAAGCTAATCAAACTTGTGCCATTTGTGACCTTACAGATGAAAGTATGGTGAAATATTATAAAACCATTGCTCAAATGTTTGCAAAGGAAAAAGACTTTTATAAAACTTTGATTGCATCTAAAGGATTTTGCATGCACCACTATGCAATGCTATTAAAATATGCTAGTAGCGCAAGCGTGTTTGCAAAAAATTATGTAAACATTTTAAGTGGCGTGCAAATGCGTGCCATAGAGCGAATTGATGCCGACCTAAAAAAGTTTTGCGATAAGCACGATTATCGCAATGCAAACGAGCCACTTGGCTCTGCAGAAACTGCCCTTCCAAGAATTAGAACAAAACTTTATGGCAAAAAATACGACTAATTTTATAAAAACAAATTACTTTTAACAAAAAAAGGACTTAAGTTTAAGTCCTTTTTCTATTTTATCTATATAAATTTTTATTCTTACTCACTTTCCTTTTCTTTTTGAAGAAAAAGTTTTTTTCTCATAACTATAAGCATAATGACTGCAAAGATTGCAGATAAAAGACATGCAGTAGCATAGTTTAGCCACAAGCCATCTAGTTTTAGTGGCAATAAAATAGCAATTGCAACAAGTGGGAACACCAAGCATATTGAAATAGAAATCGCTAAAGCAGGCAAGGGCTTTTCTATCGCAAGTAAAAATGTTTGTATGGTGTGGCTTATCCACTTGAATAAATATGCTATAGAAAATAGCCTTAATGCGTTTGCCGAGTATTCTAAAAGCGAAAAATCGTTTAAAAAAGCACTAGACAAGGTTTCTGGAATTACAAACATTAAAATAGCAAAGAAAATGGAAATTATTGCCCCTGCAATAAATGAATATTTGACAAGAAGTGTAACCCTTTGATTTTCATTTGCGCCATAATTATAGCCTATTGCTGGCTGAAGTGAATCGAGCACGCCATAAAGCATTTGTTCTACAATACCACCAATAGTAAAGAGTATTCCATAAACGACAACGGCGTTATCCCCACCGAATTTTATGAGCATTATGTTCATTACTATTGAAAATAATCTGCCTGCAACGTTAGTTAAAAAGGCAGGTGTGCCGTTTGACACAATTTCTTTTAACATTTTAGAATTTGCCTTAAACTTAACAAACTTTAACTGGAGTTTGCCTGTAAAGAAAAAGGAATATGCTATACCAATACAAATCACTAACACAATGTTTGCACCAAATGCTGCGCCTTGTATTCCCCAGTTAAAACCGACAACGAATAAAAGTTCAGTTAAAACCGTGCCTATACTCATAAAAATATTAAGGTACATGCTCGTTTTTATCTTGCCTGAAATTCTTAGGTAGTTATCCACGGCGAAAAACAGAGTTGATATAGGCGAAAAAATAGCATAAACCCTTGCGTATTTTACGCCATACATAGCAATGTCGCCCTTAGCCCCCACAAGCGACATAAAACTTGGCGCTAAAAAATATAAGAGCAAGCCTATTACTATGCCTGTTATAATTATTAAAAGCGTTGCATAGGTAAAGTATTCGTTGGCTTTTTTATCTTCTTTTTTGCCCAGCAAAATGGCGATAGGCACAGATGAGCCTACGCCAATTAAGTCTGCAAGCGAAAAGTTTATAATAACAAGTGGCATTGCAAGTCCTAAGCCACCAAGTGCCACACTACCAACAAACTTTCCAACAAATATGGCATCAAATACGGTGTAAACTGACATCATAAGCATGCTTATGCCACCTGGGATTGACGCTTTTAAGAATAATTTTAATGGGTTTGTATGTAAAAATAGTTTTTTGTTGTCCATTAGTCTTGTTCTTCTATCTCTTCCTGCTCTAAGTTAATAGCCTTTTCGATAATGTCTAAAAGTTCATTTTTGCCGTAGCCTGTGTCTGCACTCGTTGCAGTGACATCTGCATATCCCACCCTAAGTGATGATGCAATTTCATTAATTCTTGGCTTTATTCTTGTTTTTGCAAGTTTATCTGCCTTTGTTGCAACAAGGGCAAACGGAACGGCATAATGATACAAATAGTTTATCATCATTTTATCATCACTAGTCGGTTCGTGCCTAATATCCACAAGCGAAAGAAGAAGTCTTATGTTTTGAGTGCCTAAAAAGGTTTCAAGAAGCCTTCCCCACTTTTGCTTTTCTTCCTTTGGTGCTTTTGCAAAGCCATAACCCGGAAGGTCAGCAAGCACAAACTCGCCAAAATCAAAGTAGTTTATAAGCCTTGTTCTACCTGGAGTGGTAGATGTTTTAGCAAGTTTCTTCTTATTTGCAAGCATGTTTATAAGCGAACTTTTGCCCACGTTAGACTTGCCTGCAACGGCGATTATAGGCTTTGAAGTTTGATAAAACTTATCCACACTTGCAACGCTTGTTATAAAAACAGCATCTTTAATCTTCATAATTTTTCCTTAATTATTTATTGCCTTTTCAAAAACTTCATCAATGTTTTCGACAGCAATAAAATCTATTTTTTCTCGTATTTCTTTTGGTATATCTACTAAGTCTTTTTGGTTATCTTTTGGAATTATAATGTTTGTTATTCCAAGTCTATAAGCAGCAAGTGACTTTTCTTTAAGCCCACCGATTGCCAAAACTTTGCCTCTTAAGGTTATTTCACCTGTCATGGCAACAGTCTTTTTAACGGCTTTATTAGTAAAGGCTGAAAGTATTGCCGTTGCCATTGTGATACCTGCGCTTGGTCCGTCTTTTGGAGTTGCACCTTCTGGAACGTGGATATGAATATCCGTCTTTTCAAACCTACTGCTATCAATATTATATTTATCGGCATTTGCACGGATATAACTAATCGCTGCCCTTGCAGATTCTTTCATAACGTCGCCGAGTTTACCTGTTAAAACAATCTCGCCCTTTCCTTGCATTAACGAAACTTCTATTGTTAAAGTTGTTCCACCAACGCTTGTCCAAGCAAGCCCTGTCGCTGCGCCCACTTCATCTTTTTCAAGAGCCATATCCCTTGCGTGCTTTTTAATGCCAAGATACTCATTAACTGCAACTTTATCAATAACTTGCTTTTTAAGTCTAGGTTTTTGAGCCACTAAAGTTGCCACCTTTCTTATAACGCTTGAAATTTCACGCTCTAAATTTCTAACGCCTGCTTCTAAAGTATAACTCGTTATAATCTCTTCAATGCCTTCATCGGTAAATAATATATTTTTCTTTGTTAAGCCGTTGTTTTCGAGCTGTTTTGGAATTAAATATTGCTTTGCAATTTGAAGTTTTTCTTCTTTTGTGTACCCTGAAATCTCTATTACTTCCATTCTATCGAGAAGTGGATAAGGAATAGTGTCAAGCGAGTTTGCTGTAGTTATAAACATAACTTTAGATAGGTCAAATGGCACTTCTAAAAATCTATCTCTAAAAGTTGTATTTTGCTCTGGGTCAAGCACTTCTAAAAGTGCGCTCGCTGGGTCGCCGTGTATGTCAGAAGAAAGTTTATCAATCTCATCAAGCAAAAACACAGGGTTATTTGAGCCTGCATTTTTAAGCCCAAAAATAATTCTACCTGGCATAGCACCAACATAAGTTCTTCTGTGTCCCCTTATTTCGGACTCATCTTTAACGCCACCCAAACTCATTCTTACAAACTTTCTGTTTAAGGCTCTTGCGATTGAAGTTGCAACCGAAGTTTTACCTACCCCCGGAGGCCCAACAAAACACAAGATAGGCCCTTTAATTTTCTTTGTTAGTTTCAAAACTGCAAGGTATTCAACAATTCTTTGTTTAACCTTTTCTAATCCAAAATGGTCTTTATCCAAAATTTCCATTGCCTTTTTTAAGTCGGCAGTGTCACTTGTGCTAAAGTTAAATGGCAATTCCTTAATCCAATCAAGATAGTTTAGTATAATAGAATAATCTGGTGAAGATGGATTGATTTTATCAAGTCTTGCAATCTCTTTTAATGCCTTTTCTTCAATGGTTTTTGGCAATTTCTTTTCTAAAATAACTTTTTTAAGTTGTTCAAGTTCATCAAGGTCATCGCCAAGTTCATCGTGAATAGCCTTAAGTTGTTCTCTAAGATAAAATTCTTTTTGGCTTTTATCGATACTCGTGCGAACTTTAGAAGTTATTTTACGCTCAATTTTAGCAATTTCTATTTCGTTTTTGAATAGTTTTTCAAATTCAATTGCTCTTTTTTCAGTGCTATCAATCTCTAAAATCTTTTGCACGTCTCTTTCATTTAGTGGTGCTGTTGATAAAGCGTTATCGATATATTCGTTTACGTCGGTTATGCTTGCAAAAAGCCCCAAAACGTCTTTATTTATGCCCTTGCCAAGCAATGCATACTCTGCAAATACATTTTTAAGCACCCTTAAATATGCTTCGTTAATAGTTACATCTTCGATAGGAATATAAGGGTTATCTATAACTTTAACGGCAAAATATCCCTTATCGTTTGTAAAACTTGTTATTTTTACTCTGTTTAATGCCTGAACGCTAATCTTAAGTGATGCGCCTTGACCTTTTATAACTTGTTTAATGTGTGCAAGCACGCCCACCTTTAAAATTTCGCTCTTTTTTGGGTTTTCTATAAACGCATTTTTTTGTGGGGCAATAACGATTTTAGAATCCCTAGAAACAGCCATATTTACAGCGTTTATAGATGCAATTCTCCCCACTTCAAAGTTAAGAAGCGTTTTAGGAAAAAGTGATTTTCCCCTTAGTGCCACTAATGGATATTCATTTTGCTCATCGGCAATAATTTCTTTGTTTTCAATATCTTGTTGATTATCTTCGCTTAAAACTACTTGTATTTGTTCTTCCATAATCTTCCTTTCTTGTGTTTTTCTTTATGTAATCTTCTTATAAACAATTATAAACAATATTTTTCTAATAAATGTTTTACAGGCTTGTCCTTAAAGTCAACTGTCACTTCTTTAGCAATGCTTTTAAGTTTTTCACTTGCATCGCCAACGGCAACGCCATACCACTCGCCGTCAATGAGTGGAATATCGTTGGTGCTATCCCCCACGGTCAAAACTTCGCTTAGTGGAATATTATAGTGCTTTGCCAAAAATTTTACAGCTTCGCCCTTATTATATTTTTTATTTATGCACTCAAGAAGATATTTTGCGCCCGAGTTAAACATAATGTCCGTATTACTATACTCGCCATTATATTTTTCCATAAGGCTATTCACCTTTTCAGGCTCGCAAAGAGCGCACATTTTGCTTACCATTTTGTTTTGGCTTAAAATTTCCTTTGCTAAATCAGGAACTTCATAAACTTCGGTTTTTAATGCACTAACATAGATTTTAATATACTCGGCATATTTTTCGTTTGGCTGATAATATAATTTTTCGCCGATATATGCAAGTGCTAAAGCATCATCACGCACAAACTTAATAACAACTTCTGCACTTTCTTTTGGGGTAAGTCCACCTTCTAAAAGGGGCTTGCCACTTTCTATATCTTTTATCATTGCGCCTTGAAAAGACACGCATAGCCCACTTAAGCCTGCACTTAAACAAATTCTTTGAGCCGAACTAAACATTCTGCCCGTGCAAACTACAAACTTGCCACCTTTATCTTGAAACTTTTTTATTGCACTAAGCGTTTCACTATCAATGGTATTGAGTGGTGCTACCCCCAAAGTGCCATCATAATCGCTTATAACTAATTTATATTTCATCTTAGTCCTTCCTTTGTAAGAACATCTATAATTAACTGCGCTTGCTTTTCGCCTATGCCTTTAACCGACATAAGTTGCTCTGTTGTGGCGTTAATTATTCCACTTAAATCTTTAAACTCTTTAAGTAGCAACTGCCTTTTAACCTTGCCTAGACCTTTAACCGAGTCAAGCACAGAAGAAAGTGCCCTTTTGCCCCTTAACGTGCGATGATAATTGATAGCAAACCTATGTGCCTCATCTCTTATTCTTTGCAACATTTGCAAGCAATAATCACGCTTTTCTAAAATAATAGGCTGACTTTTATCTAAAACAAAAATTTCTTCTTCACGCTCAGCAAGTGCTATTAAATCTATATCTTTGATTTCAAACTCATCAAACACTTGCTTTATACTAGAGAGTTGACCTTTGCCACCATCTATTATAATAAGGTCTGGCTTTGGGAACTTTTCGCTGTCCGTTTTAAGCCTTATAAGCCTTCTTCTCATCATTTCTTGATGGCTTTTATAATCATCTGCCCCTTCAACCGTTTTTATCTTAAACCTGCGATAAGAATCAAGGTCCTTTTCGCCATCGATAAACACCACCATACTGCCCACCTTATCCACACCACTTATGTTTGAAATGTCATAGCACTCCATGCGTTTTGGATAATTCTTAAGGTTTAATTTTTGCACCAAACTCTTGCAAGCATTTATAGTCATGTCGTTTTTATGCTCGATTTTGTTTGTTGCCGTTTGTAAATGCTCTAATGCATTGGCTTCTGCCATGTCTGAAAGTTGCTTTCTTATGCCTTGCTTAACTGCCAAAATGCTAACCGTCTTATTAAAGTTTTGCTTAAAATATTTTTCTAAAATATCGCTTTCAGCAACATCAATTGAACTTATAATTTCATCGGGTATTTCCACCCCGTTTTTATAATATCTTAAAATAAATTCTCTTAAAAAATCACTATCGCTTTGTCCATAATACGAAAAGGAAAAGTTTTTTGCGCCAAGCATTCTGCCACTTCTAACAATAAGTAGACTAATCGTGCTATAAATATCGTTGGTTTTATAGCCAAAAATATCGGCATTTAAGAACTTGTTTAGTGATGTTATTCGTTTTTGTTTAATCTTTTCTAAACTAAATAGTTTATCTCTAAACTTTAAGGCAAGTTCAAACTCTTCTTTTTGGCTGGCGAAATTCATCTTTTCTTTTAATAGATTTTCGGCAAAAGACATATCCCCAGATAAAAAGTCTATTGCCCTATTCACCATGTCCATATATTCATCGTGACTAACTAGCCCCGTGCAAGGTGCAATGCACTTTTTTATGTGAAAGTTTAAGCATTCTTTTATAGGCTTTGTTAGTTTTTTAGTGCAAGGCCTAACGCCAAACGCTAGGTTTATAATTTCTAAAACATCTCTTACGCTAACTCCACCCATAAACGGCCCAAAATATTTAGCACCATCCTTTTTAATTTTTCGAGTGTTTGTAAAGGTAGGAAAGTTTTCTTTTAAGTCGATTTTTAGGTATGGATAAGTTTTATCGTCCTTAAGCAAGATGTTATATCTTGGCTTATACTTTTTGATAAGGTTATTTTCTAAAGAAAGCGCATCAATTTCGGTTGGTGCAATGATATAATAAAAATCTTTGACATTATTAACCATTGCCATAACCTTGTCGGTTTTGACACTCGCTTGAAAATATTGCCTTACCCTGTTTTTAAGGTTTTTTGCCTTGCCAACGTATATAACTTGCCCAGCGCCGTCTTGCATTACATATACGCCGGGATTTTCGGGAAGATGTTTTAATTTTTCTCTAATAATATCCACCCTTTTATTATAAACCATTTTAAAATAATTTACAAGTAGTTAATACCCCAAAAACTCCACTCCTTTTAAAAGAAC
>JAZNAX010000054.1:0-2096 GCA_045586765.1 Christensenellaceae bacterium
ATTAAACGGCATAAGTGCCGCACTTATGGTATCTATTGGTTGCACGGTATTTCTAGCGTGCGAAAATAAGGTTGTTGGCTCAATCCTATTTACAGTTGCACTTTTGGTAATTTGTTTTAGGGGATATTCGCTTTACACAGGAAAAATTGGTTTTATTCCTTTTTCGCATAAAAAAGAAGATTTTTCAGTTTTACTTTTAGGTCTTCTTGGAAACGCTATCGGTATGATAGCCTTTGGCTTGCTAATTAGCATTGCTCTCCCAAACCTAAAAGAAAAGGCAATAGCCCTTTGCACAGCAAAATTAGAGCAAACATGGGAACAAACAGTAATTCGTGGCTTGTTCTGTGGCGTACTTATGTTCATTGCCGTGTATGTTTATAAAGAAAACAAAAGCATTGTTGCAATTATATTTGCAATTCCAACCTTTATTTTATGTGGCTTTGAACACTCGGTTGCAGACATTGGCTACTATGCAATTGCAAACATGTTCTCACTTGAAATAGTGCTATTTATTTTGTTAGTTGTTGTTGGAAACACTATCGGCTCTATGATTTTGCCATATTTACAAATGGCAAGCCAAAATAAAGCCCCACAAAAAAAGGAGATAGAAAATGAAAAAGCAAGTTAACGTTGCAGTTTTAGTTTCGGGTGGTGGCACTAATCTACAAGCACTTATCGACTTTGAAAAAAGTGGCAAACTCAAAAGTGGAAAAATAGTTAAGGTTATTTCAAATAAAGTGGGTGCTTATGCTTTAGAAAGGGCAAAAAATGCTGGCATTGAAGGTGTGGTTGTAGAAAAGAAAGGCAAAACCCAAGCCGAGTTTGAACAAGGTTTAATCCTTGAACTTGAAAAGTGTTCGGCTGAGATAATAGTTCTTGCTGGGTTTATGTGCATTTTGTCAAAAGACTTTACCGATAGGTATAAGGATAGAATTATAAACGTTCACCCATCGCTTATTCCGTCATTTTGTGGCGAAGGTTTTTATGGACTTAAAGTTCACGAAAAGGCGCTTGAATATGGCGTTAAGGTAACGGGGGCAACCGTGCATTTTGTAAACGAAGTGCCAGATGGTGGAAAGATTATTATGCAAAAGGCAGTTAGCATAAAGGGTGGCGACACGCCGGAAGTTTTGCAAAAGCGTGTTATGGAGCAGGCTGAGTGGAAGATTTTGCCACTTTCACTTGAAAAGGTTTGCAAAGATTTATTAAAGAATAAAAATTAAGGTTAGAATAAAGGAATTAAGATTATGGCTAAATTTGATTTAAAGAAATTGTTATCAGAAAACGAATATCCAGGCCGTGGAATTGTTATCGGCAAAAGTAAAGATGGAAAGAGCGCTATGATTGCTTACTTCATTATGGGAAGAAGCGAAAACAGCCGTAACCGTATATTTGAAAAGTTTGATGGTGGTATGAGAACAAAGGCGTTTGATGAATCTAAACTCACTGACCCAAGTTTGATTATCTATAATCCATACCTTGCTTTAGAAAATATTGATATTATCACAAATGGTGACCAAACGGATACTGTTTATAATTACATAAAAGAAAACGGCGATGATGGTTTTGCTTTTGACAAGGCACTATTTACTCGTGAATTCGAGCCAGATAGTCCAAACTTTACACCAAGAATTTCTGGTATCGTTAAGTATGGCAACTGCTCTTGCTGTAATAATGACTTCTGCTATAGACTCTCTATTCTAAAGAGTGCTAACGGCAACCCAGAAGTTTGCAATAGATATTTCTATTCTTATAGCCCACTTGCTGGTATCGGTCACTTTATCCACACTTATAGCCATAACGGAAACCCAATTCCATCTTTTTATGGCGAACCAGAAGAAGTTGAACTTCCAAACACAGCAGAAGAACTTGCTGATATGATTTGGACAAACTTAAATGAAGACAATAAGGTTTCTCTCTTTGTTCGTTCAGTATGTCTTGAAACAAAGAAAGCAACTGAAATTATCATAAACAAAAATAAATAAGAAAATATACAAAACATTAAGATAAATAAAGGAAGTAAATAAAATGAAAGAATTTCAACTAAAGTATGGTTGTAACCCAAACCAAAAACCTTCAAGAATTTATATGGAAAA
>JAZNAX010000055.1:0-14780 GCA_045586765.1 Christensenellaceae bacterium
AGATTTAACTAAAAAGACCGAAGAAGATATGCTTAAAGTCCGTAATTTAGGTAAGAAATCACTTGACGAAGTTATTTTCAAACTCGAAAGTTATGGCTTAAAATTACAGGACAAGGAGGACTAAACAATGGAAAGAAAATTGGGCGTTAATGCTACACAAAGACTTGCACTTATAAAGAATCAAGCATCTGCTTTATTATGGCACGGTAAAATTGAAACAACACTTGCAAGAGCAAAAGAAGTTGCAGCTTATGCTTCAAAGATTATAACACTTGCTGTTAACACTTATGAAGACATCGTTGAAACAGAAGTTAAAGTTACTGATGCTAAGGGTAAAGAAACAACAAAGACTCTTATTAAAGATGGCACAAAGAAACTCAATGCAAGAAGAAAGATTATGACATTAGTAAACGACTTGCAAGAAGTTAAGGGCTTTAAAGAAAGCAAACCTGAATTCAAAAAGAGAACAAAGGCTATCAAATATCCACTTATTGAAAAGATTTTTGACGAATATGCACCTAAGTATGCAACTCGTAAAGAAGAAAAAGGTCAAGGTGGCGGATACACAAGAATTTATAAACTTGGTGTTCGTAAGGGCGATGCTGCTGAAATGGCAATTCTTGAATTAGTTGACTAATTAAAAATAATAACCACGCAATTTGCGTGGTTGTTTTTTTATGCTTTTATATGTAAATTAAAACTGAATTTTTTGTTATATCTTAAAAAAGCAATAAATAAAATATAGTATGACATTATATAGCCTTTTAGATGGTCAAACTGCAAAAATAGTATCTTTAAACAATCACTTAAAAACAAAAAATAAACTTTTAAGACTTGGTGTGGTTGAAGGGGTAAAAGTTAAAGCTGTTAGAAAGGCTGTTTTTAATGGACCAATTCAAATAAAGGTAAGGGATTTTTGTTTGGCGATAAGAAAACAAGACGCCGATAAAATTATTGTAAGATATGACTGAAATTGCTTTAATAGGAAACCCAAATTGTGGCAAAACAACACTTTTTAATGCGTTGACGGGCAGTTATCAAAAAACGGGTAATTGGACGGGCGTTACAACAGAGCAAAAATCAGGGGTTTATAAAAAGGATAAAACCATTAAAATTATTGACCTTCCGGGGCTTTACTCTCTTGACACAAACTCGGAAGATGAGCGTGTTGTTTTAAGATATTTAAGTTCAAATAAACCAAAAGCCATAATAAATATAGTTGACGGCACAAATCTAGAGCGAAACCTTTATTTAACCTGCGAACTTGCAAGCCTAGGTATTCCCACAGTGATTGCCGTTAATATGTATGATGAACTCTTAAGAAATGGTATAACTTTATCTATAGAAAGGCTCGAGAACCTTTTTGGTGTGCCTGTAGTGCCAATTTCGGCGCTTAAAGGAACAAATATAGATAATCTTGTGCAAGTTGTGGTTAAGGCAAGAAAGCCCCTTAAAAGCCCAAATTTAAGTATTTATAAAGCAAAAACACTTATTGAAAGTCGATATAAGTTTTTAGAAGACAATATAAGTGGAATTATTTCAAAGAATAAAACAAAAACACATACTGTCACTGATAAAATCGATAAAATTATCTTAAACAAATATTTATGTTTGCCAATTTTCTTTTTTGTGCTTACAATTATATATTATCTATCGATAAAGATAGGTGGGTTAGTTGGCGAAAAAGTGCTTGCATCGTTTAATAATCTAGCAACTTACACAAAAGTTCAATTTTTGTTAAAAGATGTGCCAATAGGCTTAACAAATTTTATTTGTGATGCAATTATCATAAGTTTAGGGTCGATATTTTCGTTGTTACCACAAATTTTGATTTTATTTATGCTACTTTGCATTTTAGAGCAAAGTGGATATTCGGCACGAATAGCCTTTGTTTTTGACAAAATATTTAGCATTTTTGGGCTAAGTGGTAAATCTATTGTACCCATGCTTGTGTCATGTGGGTGCACGGTTGCAGGAATAAATGCAACGAGAACGATAGAGAGCACAAGAGAAAGGCGTGCGACTATATTTTTATCACCATTTATGCCTTGTGGTGCAAAAATGGCTGTTTTTGGTTATTTTTCTTATACCTTTTTTAATGGCAATGCTTTTATTGCATCGTCAATGTATTTTGTTTCAATAATATGTGTTGCAATATTTGGGTTAATATTAAATAAACTTAAAATTTTAGGTAATGATAATGGTGGTTTTATATTAGAAATTCCAAGTTTAAGGGTGCCAAGCATTAAAGATGTTTGGTGCGTGCTGATAGAAAAGACAAAAGACTTTTTGCTAAAGGTTGGCACAACAATACTAATTTTGTCAATTATACTTTGGCTATTAAAAAGTTTTGGCATAAGTGGATATGTAAACGACAATATCGAGAGCAGTTTTCTTTACTTAATAGGTAATTTTGTCAAGTTCATATTTTATCCTTTAGGTTTTTCAAGTTGGCAGGCAAGCGTTTCGATTATTTGTGGCATTTTTGCTAAGGAAGGAATAGTGGAAACCTTGCATTTAATAGCAGTTTCTCCAAAAAACCTTTTTAGCAGTGGCTTTTCTGCATATGCCTTTATGTGCTTTATATTACTTTCGCCACCATGTATATCAACGCTAATAACTGCAAAAAAAGAACTTGTCAGCAAAAAACTATTTATTTTTATGCTAATTTTTCAGTTTATAAGTGCATATATTGTTGCATTTATTGTAAATTTAATTGGTGTAATAATAAGTCGCCTTAATATCTTGATTTTTTGTTTAATAATTGGTATAATTATATCAATAGTATTACTAATAAAAATAAAATCTAAGGAAGTTATAAATGTCACAAATTCAAAAAACAATGTATGATTATATGCGAGAGTGTGAAAATAAGGAAGAAGATGCCTTAATGCCAGAAGAGTGGCTTGATGAATATGAACTTACCGACAAGGAAAGGTATTTTGAATTTTATGATGATATAAAACTTACCCCAAAAGACGATTGGTGATATAAAAGATACAAAACAAAAAACGGCAACAAGTTGTTGCCGTTTAATTATTTTAAAGATAACTTATTTAGTTGTGGCTTCGTTGTTCTCTAAAGTTTCACTGTTTTGTTTAGGTTTTTTAAATCTAATTTCAGCAATTATAATTGAGCATATAGTCATAACTTCATTAACAAATCCAGCAATCGAGAAAACAACTAAATTATAAACAAGCCAGCACGAACAAGATGGGATGTTGAGCATCCTAATAGTGTGTGGACTTTTTATGCTATAAGCAACGGTCGAAAGAAGTTTTGCAATAATTGACAAAATGCTTATAAACACCATTAAAATAGTTGCAAACTTAACGTTATCAGTCCACCTAATTTCGCTAACGTCCCAAGTTAAAACAATTGTTGTAATACCTAAAATTGCAGTGAGCAGTGAAAATACAATCACGGCATTACGATTTGAGCGATTATTTTTAACATTAGATGAAAAAATAATGTTTCTTATAGAGCCTATAATATCCATAATCATGCCAGTATAAGCACCCAAAAATATGTATTGCAATACAAATAATAATGAGCCAATAGTCTTAAACAAAATTATGGTGCTATATTTATTAAATTGAACTGCAATAAGATTTACACCGATAGCAATAAACCCGATTGCTTGAATTAAAATATCAAACCACATGCCTAATATTATATATAAAAAAAGACAAAAAATCAATCAATAATAATTGCCATTAAATAATTTTAAAAAATATATATAAAATAATTGACAGTATATAAAAAAATTTATATAATATATTCCGTTATTGAGTTTAGTTTTATTAAACTTTTTGTTAAAAATGTCTAAACTCAAAGGAAGAAAATAGGTTATGGAAATCGGCGAAAAGATAAGAGATTTAAGGCTTTATTGCGATTTAACGCAAGAAGAACTTGCAGACAGGTGTGAACTGACAAAAGGGTATATTTCACAACTTGAAAATGACCTTACCAGCCCATCTATTGCAACGCTTATAGATATACTGTCGGCTCTTGGTACAGACTTAAAGGAATTCTTTTCTGATATAGAAAAAGAAGAAAAATTATGCTTTAGTAAAAACGAGTTTATAGAAAAGAAAACTGATGAGTATGTTTTAAATTGGTTAGTTCCAAATGCACAAAAAAATACAATGGAACCAACGCACATAAAACTATTTGCAGGCAAAAGCACAGATGAAGACTTTCCACACGAAGGAGAAGAATTCGGCTTTGTTATAAAAGGCGAGATAACCTTGGTAGTAGGTAAACGCAAAATCAAGGTTAAAAAAGGTGAAAGTTTTTATTTTTCGGCTAATAAAGTGCACAAAATAATGAATAATGGCAAAGTAGATGCTGAATTTATATGGGTATCGTCTCCACCTTCATTTTAATAGGGGACAAGGAAAACATTTTATTTTCGAGGTGAAAATATGAAAGACAAAAGAGAAAAAATTATTGAACTCGTTGACATTACTCGTGAGTTTGAAGATGGTGTTGTTGCAGTTGACAACATTAACTTTTATGTTAGAAAGGGCGAATTTATCACATTTTTAGGGCCATCTGGCTGTGGTAAGACCACAACGCTTAGAATGATTGCTGGTTTTGACAAACCAACGAGTGGTAAAATTTTATTAAATGGTGAAGACATTTCTCATCTTGCACCAAATAAAAGGCCTATCAACACAGTTTTCCAAAGGTACGCTTTATTTCCACATTTAAATGTTTTCGACAACATTGCTTTTGGCTTAAAACTTAAAAGATTTGATGTCGTTTATCAAGATAAAAATGGCAAACAGGTTAAAAAAATAGAAAAACTCAAAAAGGCTGAAATAGTTGCAAAAGTTGAAAAGGCACTTAAAATGGTTGACCTTGAAGGCTTTGAAAAGAGAAGCGTTTCAACACTTTCTGGTGGACAACAACAAAGGGTTGCTATTGCAAGGGCAATCGTTAACGAGCCAGAAATTCTTTTACTCGATGAACCACTTGGCGCTCTCGACCTTAAAATGAGAAAGGATATGCAACTAGAACTAAAAGAAATGCACAAAAAACTTGGCATTACTTTTATCTACGTTACACACGACCAAGAAGAAGCGCTTACCTTAAGTGATACAATCGTGGTAATGAAAGATGGCGTTATTCAACAAATAGGCACACCAACAGATATTTATAACGAACCAAAGAACTCTTTTGTTGCAGACTTTATAGGTGATAGCAACATCTTTAGTGGAACGATGGTTGGCGATAAAAAGGTTAGATTTATTAACTATAACTTTGATTGCGTTGATGACTTTGCTAAAAACGAAAAGGTGGACGTTGTTGTTCGCCCAGAAGATGTTTTCCTTATGGATGAAGGCAAAGGTCAAGTAAACGGCAAAATTATCAGTTCTATCTTTAAAGGCGTGCATTATGAAATGGTAATGACGGTTGGCAAGACTGAAATTGTTATTCAAGACACAGTAGAGAGAAAGGTTGGCGAAAAGGTTAGTCTATTTATCAAGCCAAACGATATTCATATCATGGCAAAGAACTTCTCATCAAATAAATACGATGGATATATCACCAAAAAGAACACAGTTTGCTTTGGTGACGGCGAGTTTGAGTGCGATGTAACACAACTTTATCCAAACTCTATATTAGATGAAGAAGGTTATTTAATTACAGAAAATGGCGAAAAGATAGACCTAACAGACGTTGACGTAAACGTAGAAGTTGGTTTAAAAGATATAGAAATTAGCGATGATGCTGACCTTGGTGGTGCAATCGGTAATATTATTTCTATTATCTATAAGGGCGACCACTATCAACTTATTGTTAGAACTGATGAAAATGAAGAAGATTTTGTTCTAGACACAGAAGACACTTGGAACGAAAACGATAGAGTTAGCGTTATTATTCCAAAAGAAAAAATTAAACTTTCACTTAAACAGGAGATTAAGAGATGAGTTTATCAAAAGAAAATCAAGGTGGAGTAAAAGCCGGTAAATTTAAGCCTGCGTTTTCAAGAAAACAACTCTGTATCCCATATGCTATATTCTTAGCACTCTTTGTTGTTTTGCCTTTGTTTATCGTTGTATATTATGCTTTTACAGATGCTAACGGCATTTTTACTCTAAATAATTTTATATCATTTTTTACTGACGCTACTAAAGTTACAACCCTTTTAATAAGCATATTAGTTGCCTTTTTAGTGACCATTATTTGCATTTTAATAGCATATCCGGTTGCCTATATTCTTTCAAAAATGAACAAAAAGATAGCGTTTATATTGCTTCTTCTTTTTGTAATGCCAATGTGGATTAACTTTGTTCTTCGTGCAATGGCAATGAAAGAATTATTAAGTTTAATTGGAATTAAACTAGGCAGTTTTGCAAACATTATAGGTCTTACATATGACTTTTTCCCATTTATGGTAATGCCACTTTATTCTACGCTTATCAAAATGGACAAAAGCCTTGAAGAAGCAGCCCTTGACCTTGGTGCAAGCAAAACTAAGGTTTTTCTAAAGATAACACTTCCACTTTCTGTTCCAGGAATTATAAGTGGCGCAATGATGGTATTTTTACCTGTAATGAGTTGTTATGTTATCACCGATACCTTTAGTGGAAGCACGGGCTTTACTGTAATAGGTAAACTCATTGCTTGGTGCTTTATGGGCGAAAACGGAACAATGATTAACACAAATGGTGGCGCAACCATTTCACTTATTTTACTTGTGATTATGTTTGTAACAATGCTATTTACAGGTGGATTTAAGAGCGATGAAAACTTAAGGGGGACAAACCTATAATGAAAAAGTTTATAAAAGCATCTTATATTTTTATCGTTTTAGCATTTATTTATATCCCAATTTTTATTCTAATAATAGCAAGTTTTAACAGCGAAAGAGTTATGGGTGTTTGGGGTAACTTTTCACTCGTTTGGTATGCAGAACTTGGCAAGGTTAAAGATGTTATTTTTAACACCCTACTTCTTGCAATTGTTTCGGCAACCATTGCAACAATTATAGGCACGCTCGGTGCAATCGGTATATATTACAGCAAAGGTAGGGCAGGCAAGGTTGTTAAAGGCATGTCTCAAATCCCTGTAGTAAACTCAGAAGTTGTTACAGCATGTGCTTTAGTTATGCTATTTATAATTTTAGGGCTATCTAATCGTTCTATTTTTGGCTTATATGTAGGTCACATTATTTTATGTGCGCCATTTGTTGTGCTTTCGGTTATGCCAAAATTAAAACAAATGGATTCATCTTTATATGAAGCAGCCTTAGACCTTGGCGCAACGCCATTTCAAGCCTTATTTAAGGTAATTTTACCTGAAATATTACCAGGAATTTTCACAGGCTTTATGCTCTCTATAACACTTTCTCTAGACGACTATATTATAACGGCAATGCTCGCTCCACTCGGCTACGACACAATTTCTACAGCCGTATATAAGGCACTTGCACACGCAACCGAACAGTCTGGAAAAACAATTCCTATCTATAGGGCATTAACAACTATTATTTTTGTGATAACACTTATCGTTGTTTTAGCAATGAACTTTGTATCAAAGAAAAAAGATGCTGACGGCAAAAGGAAGGTGTAAGATGAAGAGTTTAATGAATAAATTTTGCATTTTTCTTTTTACAATAATGTTCATGGTAATTGCTTTTTCAAATGTGTTTATGGCAGACAATATTAAAGTTGTAAAAGCAGATAGTGGCGATAATGAAATTACCGTATTTAGTTGGGAAGATTATATAGATGAAGGGTATGACAGTGCTGATGATGCAAGCGAATACTTAAATTCTATCTTTACTAAAGATGAACTTGAATCAAGCGTTTTAGATATCTTTGAAGACCAAACAGGCGTTAAGGTAAATTACCAAACATTTGCAACTTGTGAAGAAATGTATAACGAACTTATCAAAAACCCAAATGCTTGCGACCTTCTTTGTCCTTCGGAATATATGATTTTGCAAATGAAAAGGGAAAATCTTATAAAGCCTTATCAAATCCCACAAAATTATAGTGATTATGCTTCTCCATACATAAAAACTGTGTTTGATGATTTAGGCTTAAACATCACGGCAGGTGATGGCAGTAAAAGGGCTTATGCAACGGGCTATATGTGGGGAACAATGGGACTGCTTTATAATGCTTCTAAAATTGATGCAGATGAACTTGCAATGTGGACAAATCTTTATGGAGCAAAGTTTTCAAATAAGATTACCATAAAAGATAGCCTTCGTGATACTTACATCATGGCTATTGCAATCGTTTATGAAGATGAACTTATTGACCTTAAAGATGACTATGCACAGGGCACTATTACAAAAACTGAGTATAAGCAAGCCTTAACTCAAATTTTTAACAGGACTGATGAAGAAACTGTAAATAAGGTACAAAGAGCCTTAATAGACCTTAAAGACAACTTGTATAGTTTTGAAGTTGATGCTGGTAAAAACGATATTTTAACAGGTAAAATCGATGTCAACTTTGCATGGAGTGGAGATGCGGCTTATGCTATTTACGAAGGCGAAGAAGCAGGTGTTGAACTAGGCTACGTTGTGCCAGAAACAGGTTCAAACCTTTGGTTTGATGGTTGGGTAATGGCTAAAAATGCAAATGTTGAAAATTCACTTAAGTTTTTAGATTTTATCGCTCAGCCAGAAATAGCAATAAGAAATATGGAATATATCGGCTATACAAGTTGTATTGGTGGCGATGAAGTATTTAACTATGTTCAAGATGCTTATGATGATGGTGGCGCAAATCAAGTTGACCTTAAATACTTCTTTGACCCAGAAGGCACAAGTGGAAATAGTTATATAATAAACTCATCTGTTGTCGGTGGACAACTTTACGCACAATATGCTGATGAAGAAACTATTGCAAGATGTGTTGTTATGCAAGAGTTCCAAAAGAAAGATTTAATTCGCATTAACGAAATGTGGTATAAAATTAAACTTATCACGTGGCCAACCCAAGTTATTTGGCTAGTTGTAGTAGGGGCAGTTTTATTGATTGCAAGTATTGTTATTTATAAATATAGAACCAAGATTTTTGGCAAAATAAATTCTAAGGGCAATACTAAAACAAACAAAAACGACTTAGTTGAGATTAGTAGAACTGAAATTAAATAAATACTAGCAAAATAAAAAGGTTATCAAGTAGTTGCTATAAATTGAAACTATTCTTTAAAAAACCTTTACAAAAAAGTTAATAAGTTGTATAATCAAAACCGAAATAAATAGTTTAACAATAAAGGAGATATAGAAATGAAATTAATTATTAAAGACAATTACGATTCAATGAGTGCTTGGGCTGCAGAACATATTGCAAGTGCTATCAACAACCATAAAGAAGACCGTCCTTTCGTTCTCGGTTTGCCAACAGGTTCTTCACCACTTGGCGTTTACAAAAAGTTGATTGAAATGAACAAGGCTGGTAAGGTAACCTTTAAGAACGTTGTAACTTTTAATATGGATGAATACGTTGGACTTCCAAGAGAACATGACCAAAGTTATTGGTATTTTATGCACGATAATTTCTTTAACCACATTGATATTCCAGCAGAAAACATTAACATTTTAGATGGTATGGCAAAAGACTTAGAAGCCGAATGTCAACGTTATGAAGACAAGATTGCATCTTATGGTGGAATTGATTTATTTATGGGTGGTAGTGGTGTTGACGGACACATTGCGTTCAACGAACCATTCACTTCATTAACTTCAAGAACAGGCGTTCGTGCATTGACGGAAGACACTTTAATTGTAAACTCTCGTTTCTTTGATAACGACGTTAATAAAGTTCCAAAAACTGCTCTTTCAGTTGGTGTAGGCACCGTTTGTGATTCTAAACAAGTTATGCTTCTTATCAGTGGTCATAACAAGGCTCGTGCCCTTCGTCATTGTGTTGAAGGTGGTGTTGACCATGCTTGGACAATCAGTGCATTACAATTACACAAAGACGGCATTATTGCTTGTGATGAAGCCGCTTGTGGCGAATTGAAAGTTGACACATATAAATATTTTAAGGAAATTTATAAAAACGAAAAATAGTTAAATTAAAATAATGAAAAATAAAGACCGAATTGAAAAAATTCAATTCGGTCTTTTAATTTATTAAAAACAATTTTAAACTTTCAATTAAAAATCCCAGTCGGGAATATATTCGGTGCTTGCACTTTTTTGGTCTTGATAAAACATATTATCAATAGATAAACTCATTGCATAGTCAAGCACATTTTCATATTCTCTTTTTGTTAGTTTTCTTTGTAATTCAGGGAAAGAGTCAATCTCGCCAAAAGGTGTATATTGACTCATAATATTTATATATGCTTTTTCCTTTATGTTAGAAAAACAATCCAATATTTTTTTACTGTCAGAAATGCTTTGTGGCAAAACTAAATGCCTAACTAAAACGCCTTGCTTTAGCATATTATCCTCACCTAAAACAAAAGGTTTAGATTTTGCCATAAATTCAATCGCTTTGCTTGCCACTTCAAAATAATTAGACTTTTTAGCATATTTAAGTGATAAATTAGCCGAAAAGAAATAAAATAAATCAAGGCAAACAAAAAAGCGACCAATGGTCGCTTTTTTCGTGCTTTGATAAAATATAGTTATTTTTTAATTTTTACCCTTAAAGTAATTGCAGAAAAAGTCGGTGCTACCAGCAGTATAAGGCACTCTGCCAACGGAAGTGTTATCTAAGGTTCTGTTTCTTAGTTCTTTTATAGGGTTAGGCGCAACCTCAAAGCGATAATCTTTGCCAAAACCTCTGATATGAGCGTCAATAACTAAATGGCTTGGCACTATTTCAATAGTTGGATTAATAATTTTTTGATATTGGAAAAAGTTTGCGTCGCTTGGTAATTCGTTAACGTTTAAGTAATCTTCTAAAAGTCCTGTGTATTGAACAGTTGTATCAAGGATGTTTCTAACGTACTCAATATTTTCGTGTAAAGATATAGGTGCAGGGAAGTTGCCGTCTGGAATAACTTCTTGCCAGTTTTTGCCACCATACTTTTGCAAAAGTTCTGCTGCTTTATGTAGGTGTGCGATTTCTATTTCTAAGTTTTCTTCCCAAAGTGCTTTAATATAAGCATCAGTTTCGGTCACGTAGCAGGACCAGTATAAATAACACTCGCAATATTCGTGCCATAAAAGCATTTCAAGCCACGTAGCGCTTGAATCCATAAGCGATTCATATTGAGTGACGTGTTCTTCTTCAACTTGAGCAATTTCCATATAAAGTTTTCGTGATAAATCGTTAGTTGCAAGGTTAGTGATGTTCATATAATAGTTCATTGTCTGCTGTTCGGCAGCAGTAATAATCATAGTGTTTAAAACAGTTTGCTTATCTGCCACTTTAGAATCTATATTCCGTTTAACGTTGTCTTTGTTGAATCTATGATGAGATATAGTTGGGCGTGCTGGCATAATTTCAGTATATTTACCGACCAAGCGTTCTGCCTGTAAGCCTTGTTCCATTTCTAATAGGTTAGAGTATCTATAAAGGTGGTCAAAGTCTTCTAAAAGCGCAAAATCAAGCGCCTTTTTAACGTAGCAGTCGCTTTCTCTTTTTGCAAGTTCTGCCGTTAAGTCAACGGCAAGTTGCTCATATGAAATTGTGTGCTCTAAAGCGCTTTCATCACTTGGTTTAAGAAGAGAAATTTTAATTTGTTGTTGTTTTTCAATAGAGCGAGTGACTGAAATTTCTCTTCTTAAGTCATTATCTGTTATATGTCTAGCAAAATTATGGGAAAACCAATTTGCTTCAAATTCCGTGCCGTTCATAAGAATAATTCTAGTCTTGGTATAAGGGTCAACTTCTTGCTTGTTATAAGACTTTGGATAAAGCTGTTTCCAGTTTTGAAAACTTCCTAATAAGTTTATGCTTTTTTGTTCAAATGGATTCATAAACCCCTCCTTAATATTTATCATTTATTTATATGTGAAGGGCAAAATAAAATGTGAAAAATTAAAAACAATAAAAAGAGAACGCAAATGTTTATGCGTTCTTTTAAATTTAATTAAATCTTAAAAATCCCACTTAGGAATATATTCGGTGCTAGCACTTTTAGTGTCTTGATAAAACATATCGTTAATATCTAAGCTCATTGCATAGTCAAGCACATTTTCATATTCTCTTTTTGTTAGTTTTCTTTGTAATTCAGGGAAAGAGTCAATCTCGCCAAAAGGTGTGTATTGGCTCATAATATTTATATATGCTTTTTCCTTTATGTTAGAAAACCAATCTAATATTTTTTTGCTGTCGGAAATTGCTTGTGGAAGCACTAAATGGCGAACAATAACGCCACTTTTAAGCATATTATCATCTCCCATAACAAACGGCTTAGAACTTGCCATAAACTCTATTGCCTTGCTTGCAATATCAAAATAGTCAACCTTTTTGGTATACCTTTTAGATAGGGTAGGAGAAAAGAATTTAATATCAGGCAGATATATGTCAATATAATCGTTCAACTTCTCTAAAATCTCAACGTTTTCATAGCCGTGTGTGTTATATACGATAGGGATATTTGGTCTATAAATATCAAGAGCCTTAATAATCTGGTCAGAGTAGTGGGTAGGGTTTACAAGGTTTATATTATGCGCCCCCATATCTTCTAACTCTTTAAAAATGCTTGCCAATTCTTTAACGGAAATAGTTTTGCCACGCATAGAGCGAGAAAGTTCATAATTTTGGCAAAACACACACTTAAGCGAGCAACCACAAAAGAATATTGTTCCAGAGCCGTTTTTTCCACTTATAATGGGTTCTTCAAACTTGTGAAGATAATATTTGGCAATAACAATATTATTATCGGTGCCACAAACACCTTTATTTTTAGTTTTGTCTAGTTTGCACTTATTAGGGCAAAGCAAACATGTATTACTCAAGTTCAAATGCTCCTGTATATAATTGATAATATTTGCCTTTTTTATCAATAAGTTCTTGGTGAGAACCACGCTCAATTATATGCCCTTGTTCAAGCACCATGATGACATCGGAGTTTTGAACGGTTGAAAGCCTATGCGCAATAACAAAAACAGTTCTGCCTTGCATAAGCATATCCGTGCCTTTTTGAACGAGTGCTTCAGTTCTTGTATCGATGGAAGAAGTTGCTTCATCAAGAATCATAACAGGCGCATCTTTAACGGCTGCACGGGCAATAGATAAAAGTTGTCTTTGACCTTGAGAAAGGTTAGCGCCATCAGTGGTTAGCATTGTGTTATATCCATCTGGAAGTTTAGAAATGAATTCATCAGCATAAGCAAGTTTTGCAGCCTTTATACATTCTTCATCAGTAGCGTCTAATCTACCATATCTAATATTTTCCATAACGGTGCCTGTAAATAGGTTGGTGTCTTGTAAAACTATGCCAAGAGAACGTCTTAAATCAGCCTTTTTAATCTTGTTGATGTTTATACCATCATATCTAATTTTGCCGTCAGCAATGTCATAAAAACGGTTCAAAAGGTTGGTAATAGTTGTTTTACCTGCACCCGTTGAGCCAACGAAAGCAATTTTTTGACCAGGCTTAGCATAAAGCGAAACGTCTTTTAAAACAATTCGTTCTGGAACGTAACCGAAGTCAACGTTAAACATTTGAATGTCGCCCTTTAGTTCAGTATAGGTGATAGAGCCGTCTGCTTTATGTGGGTGTTTCCACGCCCACATACCTGTTCTTTCACTGCACTCGATAATATTGCCATCGCTGTCGATTTTGCAAGGAACAAGCGTTACATAACCTTCATCGGTTTCTGGCTCTTGGTCTAAAAGGTCAAATAGTCTCGATGCACCAGCAAGCCCCATAACTATGCTGTTTATTTGTTGAGAGCATTGGTTAACGTTACCCGTAAATTGTTTGCTTATTGGTAAAAACGAAATAATTATAATAAGGAAATTTGTCGCATCTCTTTCAATGCCAGATAGAGAAATATTTGGCACGTTTAGGGCAACTAAAAGTCCACCTATAAATGCAAGTAAAACATATAAGATATTGCCGATATTACCCATAATAGGCATTAAAATATTGGCAAACTTGTGTGCATTTGTTGCGTCCGAGCACAATTGGTCGTTTTTCTTGTCAAAATCTACTTTTGCTTGTTCTTCGTGGCAGAAAACTTTAACTACCTTTTGACCTTGAATCATTTCTTGAATAAAGCCTTCTTCTTCGCCTAAAGAAATTTGTTGTTTGATAAAATATTTAGCACTATTGCCACCAATAATCTTTGTTACAAAAGTCATTGCGATAACGCCCATAAAGATTACAAGCGAAAGCCATAAACTTTTGCTAAACATAATAACAAGAAGTGTGATTATGCTTATTGCAGATGTGAATAGGTGGGGGATACTTTGCGAAACTAGTTGTCTTAAAGCATCTGTATCGTTAGTATAAGAACTCATAATGTCACCGGTAAGGTGGGTGTCAAAATATCTTATAGGTAAAGATTGCATCTTGTCAAAAACGCTAGTTCTCATTTGGTGTAAGAATTTTTGTGTTACAACAGCCATTAGCCTTGTTTGTAGATAGTTACAAATAATGCAAGTTGAATAAACAACGCCCATTGTAATAAATATCGTAACAAGTCCTGTCCAAACTTCACCTAAACTTGTTGCAATACCCCTTTCGATAAGCAACAGAATCTCTTGTAAAAATATAGAGTTTGCAACGCCTGTAATACCTGCTAAAAGAAGGCATATTCCCACACCGATTAGGTGTGCTTTGTTTTTAGTAAATAATAGCGTTAATAATCTTTTAAGTGTGCCTTTTTTTGCTTTAGG
>JAZNAX010000056.1:0-3332 GCA_045586765.1 Christensenellaceae bacterium
TACAAAGTTACGGTTCTTTTTCTATGCTCAAAAAGCCTTAAATAGAGGGATTTCTCAAAAAAAGAAAAGTTCCGTTGTGATTTTATGTGCGTTTATTTGAGTTAAAATTAGACATCTTATACATTTTCTTAATTCACAATGAAACTTATCTTCGAAAATAAATGCACCGCTTTTGACTTGAAATTTTGTCAAAGCGGTGCATTTTGCTTTTCAAAAAACTCATCATCAAAGTATTGAATTTTCTCACAGGAATGAACGCAAGAATCGTAAATGGGTACTCATTGGCTATGCTTGCTATTACCCCATAGAGTTACTTTTTATCCCTTTATGCAAGTAACAATCAAAACCGTTTTTTACACGGTTTTAACAAAAAAATCTCCATAATACTGTATGTTTCACAAAACATCTTGTATTATGGCAGAAAATTGTGATAAAATACATTCATTAACTTTAAGGAGGTGTATTTTACGATGAATAAAACAGAACTTGTTGCACTTATGGCTGAAGAAGCCGGATTGTCAAAGAAAGATGCTGAAAAGGCATTAAACGCATTTATAGGCGGCGTACAGAACGCAGTTAAAGCCGGAGATAAGGTTTCCTTAATCGGCTTTGGTACATTTGAAGCTCGTGAGAGAGCAGCACGCGAGGGCAAGAATCCTCAAACGGGTGCAAAAATCAAAATTGCAGCTTGCAAGGTTCCTGCATTTAAGGCAGGCAAAGCTTTCAAAGATTTAGTAAAATAAATCATAAGACAAAAGGCAATAAATATAAAACCATCTGCATTAACAAGTCGGTCTTACAGATGGTTTTATTGTTTATTCAATTACAATTCTGAGTGAAAACTTGCGGTCATTAGTCTTAAATTCATAAGCGGCACCGGCTTTTTCGCAGAAGGCTACTATTGAGCGTGTTCCAAGACCGTGTTCTGATTTTGTGCTTACGGGAACGCCGTTTTTATCGAGACTTATGTTTCCGTCAAAACTATTGCTTATCTGTATCATAAAGCAAGGATAAGTTATTGCCTGTATTTCAATATATCTGTCTTCGGGACTAAGCTTCATACAGGCGTTGATGGCGTTTTCAATAGCATTAGCAAACACTACCGAAAGCCCGACTTCATCTACCGGCAATGTGTCCGGCAACTTGATAGAGGTTGTAATTTTTATTTGATTACTCTCTGCTTTTTGAAGATATGATGCAAGAATGGAATCTATAACAGCATTTGAGGTATATCGCTTAACCTTTGTTTCATCAAGCTTCTTATGATATTTTTGCAGGTATTCAATCAGTTCATCATATTGCTTGTTTTCTGCCATTGTTGCAATGGAGTCTATTTTATGCCTGAAATTATGTCTTTCTATGCGGAAAGCTTCTTCGGATAAATTTATTTCGGCAATACGTTCTCTCATATTTGAAATCTGGAGTTTTAATATGTTTTCCTGCTCATTAGCAAAATGTAATTCTGCTTGATGCTTCAGCGTTATGAAAATATTGATATACAAAACAGGCATTAACACAAACAATAAAATTGCAAGCGGTAAGTATTCAGGTCTGTCTGTAATAATAGTCGGAAAGCTCATTACAAGCACCAGTACAACATAAAATACTCCTCCGATGGCAGCAAATGCGTACCAGCCTTTTTTCGTATGCTTTTGTATTTCCAAAAATGCAGCTCTGAATTTTTTGGCAACAAACCATTCAAGCAAAGGAAAAGCAATAAGCCTTGAAAGAAACATAAAAATAAAGTTGTCGCCGGGCAAATAATAATCTAAGATGTAGGTAATATATATGATTTCAAGCGAAATGGTATCTACTACGCAGAAAGTAAACAAAAACCTTCCGTCACGGTATTTTGCAAGAAACCAAAAGAATATAAGGCTCGGCAACGTACAGGTAAGAAGCACTATCTCTCCGCACTTTTCAGGTCCGAGAATAAAAAAACAAGCCAGATTAAATATAGCAAGCGGAACCATTACAATTATGGTAAGCGTCATAGCCTTTTTCTTCGGGTATCTGGACTCATAAAGAAACATAAACAGGATGAGTACATGAACCAAAGACCATATAACAGATAATTCTCGAAATATTGTCATATTCTGCTTTCCTCCTTAAACCAAAAATCTATCCACGCTGAGCGAACATCAAGGCAGGCGGACTTTGGCAGGAATAAAATGTTTTCATTCCGAAAAACCAAAGAATCTTTTTTTACGGAACTGACATGATACAAGTTTACCAACATACTGCTTCCGCAAAGGAAAAAAGAATTATCGCATAACAGTTCTTCTACTGCTTTTGAAAATCCTGTGCGGATAGTTGTGCTCTCTAACGTGCTTCCGTCTGCAAGATGATATACGATTGCTTTTCTGACAAGCTCTGCATAGACGATTTTTTCATACGAAAGTCTTGTAATACCTTCGGAAGTTTTTACTATAAAACTTTTTTCTTTGGATGAAATGTGTTCGGCTATATCATCAAGTGTGTTAAAAAGCTCGCTTTCTGCAACGGGTTTTAGGATATAGTTCGTAGCTTTTGCTTTGTAGGAATCTATCGCAAATTCATCATTTGATGTAAGATATATTATTTTTCCTTTGACACCTTGCCTGCGTAATTCAACACCAAGCTCAATGCCATTCATACCGGGCATAACTACATCAAGTATAAAAGCATCAAACTCACAGCTTTTGTTGATTGCGTCAAGCAAATTTTCAGCATTGGCAAATTCTGAAACAGTAATATTTCTGCTGGAATTTTGTTTTATGTACTCATTCAAGAGAGAAATAATTTGTGATCGACATATCATATCGTCATCACATACAGCAATTTTCAAATCCATCACCTCACAACCGTTTTTATAATTGTAACATAAAAATTGCGTTTTGTCGATATTTAGCAATCATTTTAATGAATTTCGTTACTTTTGAAATAAAACCAAGCAAAGAATTTTACACACTCAAATAAATTTAGTGCAAAAAGTGTCAAAATTAGTGCAGGGCAACAAAAAGATATATAAATATGGTAAAATAAAACAAATAGTTATGTGCTTTTCTTTACATATATAATCTGTTTTAGGGGGTGGCTCTTTGATAAGAAAAATTTTATGCAGTGCGGCAAAACACACAGCGGTTTTTGTTGTCATACTGTTTCTGTTGTGGTTGCTTCTGTTTCTGTCGGCACTGATACCCAATGATGCAATTCGGGGCAATATGGAAAAGAGTGCTAATACATACAAAGTGCATAGCACCTATGAATTTGTAAAAGGTAATAAGTTCAATTCTATTGCAGATTACTACGCTGTCGCTCTTTGGCTGAATATCGCATGGAATATAGGCGAA
>JAZNAX010000057.1:0-3136 GCA_045586765.1 Christensenellaceae bacterium
ACCATCTTTATAAACATTTTTGCCCCAACTTGATGCGACAATACACCAAGCAATTATTGCACCGACAACAACGATTGCAAGCGCAATCCAGAGCCATTTAAGGCTCTTTTTATTTTGTTTTTCTAACATAATTTTCTCCTACGTAATATATATGCAATATATATAAGGATTAGAAACAAGTTGGGCAAGGCTCGGCCAAACAAAAGGATGAGATAGACCTTTTTGGTCATCGAAGTCTTTTGTTTGGACAGTTAACGACGCCCAACGCCGTTTATAAGCCTTAAATTGCTGGTTGTTTTGTATAGTTTGGTAAAAGTTGTGGAGAAAGTTTTGTTGGGTTGAGGCCTGCCTTTTTAAGTTCAGCATCAAACTCTTTAACATGAGATAAGGTCATTTCCTTAACTTCGATGTCTTTATAAATCTTACCAACGCTCTTACCTGCGTTTCTACCGAATACGATAATATCAAGAAGGCTGTTGCCCATAAGTCTGTTTCTGCCGTGGATACCCCCAACTGCTTCGCCTGCAACGAAAAGGTTTGGAACAGTTGTGCTCATACCATCAGCACTGATGTCTAAACCACCGTTTTGGTAGTGAAGTGTTGGATATACTAAGATTGGCTCTTTTCTAATATCAATACCATACTTAATGAACATTCTAAGCATTGCTGGAATTCTCTTTTCGATTGTTCCTTCGCCGTGAATAATGTCAATCATAGGAGTGTCTAGCCATACGCCTTCGCCATCAGTAGTTTTGATGCCGTTATCACGCTTTTTACATTCTCTAATGATAGAAGATGCTGTAACGTCTCTTGTTTCGAGTGAGTAAACGAAAGCCTTACCATCTTTATTAACGAGTTGTGCGCCGAGTGAACGAACTTTTTCAGTAACTAATGCACCGAAGATTTGTGTTGGTTCAGCAACACCTGTTGGGTGATATTGAAGTGTATCAGCATAAAGGAGTTTTGCGCCTGCTCTATAGCCTAAAACCAAGCCGTCAGCCGTTGCACCATAGTGGTTAGATGTTGGGAAACCTTGATAGTGAAGTCTGCCTGCACCACCTGTTGCGATAACAACAGTTTTAGCCTTTGCAACATAGATATCTTTTGTTTCCATGTTCATAAGAACAGCACCACAAGCCTTACCTTCTGTATCTTTAATGATTTCGATAGCAGAAGTAAAGTCAACAACAGGGATACCCCTATTTAATACTTCATCACGAAGTGTTCTCATGATTTCAGCACCAGAGTAGTCCTTACAAGCGTGCATTCTCTTTCTTGATGTACCACCACCGTGAGTTGTTATCATTGTGCCATCTGCATCTTTATCGAACATAACGCCAAGGTCGTTAAGCCATCTGATAGCGTCTGGAGCTTCTGTAACGAGTTTGTAAAGAAGTTCGTGTTTAGCAGCAAAGTGACCACCACCGAAAGCATCGAGATAGTGTGTTGCTGGTGAATCGTTTGGTTTATCAGCAGCTTGAATACCACCTTCAGCCATCATTGTGTTAGCATCGCCGATACGAAGTTTTGTAACCATCATAACCTTTGCACCAGCATTGTCTGCTTCGATAGCACAAGCAGAACCAGAGCCACCACCACCGATAACTAAAACGTCAACATCGTAGTCAGGTTTAGATAGGTCGATATCCATATCTAAAACTCTAGACTTGCCTTGTAAAAGGTCAGCAAGTTCGTGGAGAACTTTTCCACCCTTGTTTTGACCTACTTTTAATTCTTCATAAGCGCTTTCAATATAGTCAGGGTGATTTTCTTTTAATACTGTTTGCTTTTCTTCAGCGCTCATTCTTGCAAACAAGTTGTTTAATCTTTCTTGTCTTGAAGCTTCAACTTTCTTTATTGATTCTAATTGTTCTTTTGTGTAATTATAATCGTACATACTCTCTATCCCCCCTTACTTTTCGATATCTCTATTGTTATAGAGCTCTTTAAGTTCTTCAATAGGTTTATTCATAAGTGTTTCGATGATTTCTTTATAAACGCCTTCATCTATTTCCTTAACTCTATCTAAAACGTGTTGTGACTTAGGTGCTAAATACTTGCCGTAAATTCTTCTTGAAAGTTCAGCAACTTGTGGGTGAGAAATACCTGCAGGACAACGTGAAGAACAAACGCCACACATAACGCAGTCAAATGATTCTTCTGCACAGTTTGCATAGTCGCCTCTTTGAGCGTATGCTATGTATTGCATAACGTTAAGACCTTGTGTACAAGCCTTTGTACAAGCGTTACAGCCGATACAAGCATAAATTTCTGGATAAAGTTGCATCATAATCATTTCTGATGTTTTGATGTTTTCAATATCGTAAACTTGTTTTACAAGTGGGAAGAAAGGAAGTGTTGCAACATACATATCGTTTTCAACCTTTTGTTGACAAGCAAGACATGCGTGCAATTCTCTATCACCCTTTATACGATAGATTGTTGAGCAAGCACCACAGAATCCGTTTCTGCAACCACAGCCACGAACTAGTTGGTAACCTGCATATTCTAATGCCTTCATAATTGTTAAACTTTCTGGCACTTCATATTTTTTGCCGAAAAAATAAACATTAACTTTGTTTTCCATTTTTAATCTCCTTAATTAGTATTCATCAGGAAGTGCATCTAATTGGTCCATTCTAAACACTGGTCCATCTTTGCACACATATTTAGAGCCTACATTACAGCGTCCACATTTGCCGATACCACATTTCATTCTAAGTTCTAGCGTTGTGAAAACTTGCTTTTTGTCAAAGCCGAGTTCACTTAAGCCTTGAAGTGTGAACTTAATCATGATTGGTGGGCCACATAAAACTGCTGTTTTTGTTGGTTCAAACCCAAGTTCTTTTACATATGTTGGAACAAAGCCAACGTGACCGTCCCAACCTTCTTGTTCTCTATCTATGGTAAGATGAACATTTATACTGCTGTCTGCCTTCCATTCGTCTATGATTTCCTTAAAGAAAACTAAGTCATCTTTACTTCTTGAGCCATAAACGATATCAACCTTGCCATAATTTGCTCTGTTATCTCTAACGTAATTGATAACTGAGCGAACAGGTGCTAAACCGATACCACCTGCAATAAAGAGCATATCTTGTCCCTTAAACTCTGTTTCTACAGGGAAGCCGTTGCC
>JAZNAX010000058.1:0-25798 GCA_045586765.1 Christensenellaceae bacterium
AGAGTTATGGACTCTGGCGATCTTGAAAGGGAACGTGGAATAACTATACTTGCAAAAAACACGGCGGTTAATTATAACGGCATAAAAATTAATATAATCGACACCCCAGGTCACGCCGATTTCGGTGGCGAAGTAGAACGCGTACTGAAAATGGTAAACGGCGTATTAGTATTGGTCGACGCGTGCGAAGGACCTATGCCACAAACCCGTTTCGTAGTTCAAAAAGCACTTGAACTAAACCAAAAATTAATTATAGTAGTAAACAAAATAGACCGTCCGGACGCAAGGCTTACCGAAGTTCAGGACGAAATATTAGAACTACTTTTCGACCTTAACGCAAACGACGATCAAATAGAAAGTCCCATCGTTTTCTGTTCTGGAAGGGCAGGAACTGCAACCTTAGATTTTAATAAACCGGGCAGTGACTTAACCCCGCTTTTCGATGCGATTATAAACCATTTCGAGCCACAAGAAGTGGACGAACAAGGTCCTTTCCAAATGCTCGTTTCGTCAATAGATTACAACGAATACGTGGGAAGAATTGGTATTGGAAGAATTGAACGTGGTGTTGCTAAAGTCAATATGGACGTTCAAACTTGCAACTATAATATTACGGGCAAAGAAGCAAGGGGAAAACTAGTAAGCATTTATCAAATAGAAGGCTTAAATAGAGTTGCCGTTGAAGATGCTAAGGCAGGGGATATAGTGTGCGTTAGTGGTATTGAAAACATTTCTATTGGCGACACCATTTGTTCACCATTAAAGGTAGAGCCTGTTCCATTTGTAAAGATAAGCGAGCCTACTGTAGAAATGCTATTTAGCGTAAACGACAGCCCATTTGCTGGCAAGGAAGGTAAGTTCGTAACCACAAGACACTTAAGAGATAGACTCTTTAAGGAAATGCTTAAAGACGTGTCACTTAGAGTTGAAGAAACGGATAGCGCAGATTCATATAGAGTGTGTGGTAGGGGCGAAATGCACCTTTCAATTTTAATAGAAACAATGCGTAGGGCAGGCTATGAGTTCCAAGTAGGTGCACCTAAGGTTATGTATAAAGAGATTGACGGCGTGCTAAAAGAACCTATGGAAAGGCTTGTTGTAGATGTTCCTGAAGATAAGACAGGCTCGGTATTTTCAAGTATGGGCGTTAGAAAGGGCGAACTACTTCAAATGGAAAATATCGGCAGTAGAATAAGACTAGAGTTCAAAGTTCCAGCAAGGGGACTATTCGGTTATAAGAGTCAGTTCTTAACCGAAACTCGTGGCGAAGGCGTGTTCAACACACTCTTTTATGGTTATGAAGATTTTAAGGGTGATATAGAAAGGCGTTCAACAGGTTCACTCGTAGCCTTTGAAACGGGCGAAGCCGTTACTTATGGCTTATTTAATGCACAAGGTAGGGGACAACTATTCATCGGCGCTGGCGTTGATGTTTATGAAGGTATGGTAGTTGGTGTTTGTCCTAAGAACGAAGATATCACCGTTAACGTTTGCAAGAAAAAGCATTTGACAAACACTCGTGCATCTGGCTCTGATGATGCACTTAGACTTGAAACACCAAAACTTATGAGTTTAGAAGAAGCAATGGAATTTATCAACGATGATGAAATGCTTGAAGTTACACCTAAGAACATAAGGATAAGAAAGAAGACACTTAACACCGAAATGAGACTTAAGAGAAAAGCAAAAGGCTTGGAATAATTACCAACAGCCTAGAACAAATACAAAAAAATAAAAAAGGAAGAAAATATTATGGCATACGATTTTGAAAAGATTATTTCTAAATTTGACATTAAGGGCACACTTATTTCTTGCGAAAGATATGGCGAAGGTCATATCAACGAAACATATCTTGCAGTAGTTGATGTTGACGGCGAAAAGGTTAACTATATTTTGCAAAAAATAAATAGTAAGTTGTTTACAAATGTTGAAGGGCTTATGAACAACATCAAACTCGTTACAGAGTTTAATAGACAAAAGATAATTGCTCGTGGTGGAAACCCAGATAGAGAAAGTTTATCGCTTGTTTACACTAACGAAGGCAAGGCATACCACCACTGCAAGTGCTGTGATGCATACTTTAGAGTATATAAATTTATAACCGATGCTATTGCTTATCAAGTTGTTGAAAAACCAGAACATTTCTATCAAAGCGCCGTTGCTTTTGGTAACTTTGCAAATCTTCTTGCAGAGTTTGATGCAACTCAGCTTTATGAAGTTTTGCCAAACTTCCATAACACTGTTGTTAGACTTGAAAATTTTAAAAAGGCTTTAGAACTCAATAAGTCAGGCAGAGCAAAAGAAGTTGAAAAAGAAATTAAGTTTGTTTTAGATAGAAAAGATTACTGCTCAAGAATAGTTAACCTATTAGCAAGTGGTGAAATGCCAACAAAGGTTACTCATAACGATACAAAACTCAACAACGTTATGCTTGATAACAAAACGGGCGAACCTGTTGCCGTTATCGACCTTGACACAATTATGCCAGGTAGCATTTGCTATGACTTTGGCGATAGCATTAGATTTGGTTGTAACCCTGCAGCAGAAGATGAACAAGACTTATCTAAGGTAAACTTTGATATCAACCTGTTTGAACAATATGTAAAAGGCTATTGCTCAGCACTTGGCGACAGCATTACTAAAATCGAAAAAGATAACCTTGCTTTCGGTGCAATTTTAATGACTTATGAATGTGGTATGAGATTCTTAACAGACCACCTTGACGGCGATGTTTACTTCCACATCAAGAGAGAAAATCACAACTTAGATAGAGCAAGAACACAATTTAAACTAATAGAAGATATGGAAAGATTGTACGATAAAATGATGGAAATCGTTAATAAATACTAATTTTTCTAAAAAAATTCAAATGTCAAGTAAAAATGCTTGACAAAGAACAAATAGAACTATATAATATCAAGGTGTAAAGCAAAAATGTTTTACACCTTTGGTTTTTTTATGGAAAAAGATTTAAGATACACAGAACTTTTTGAATTATATCAAGGACTTCTTACCGAAAGACAGCGTGAGATATTTTCTTGTCACTACTGCTTAGATTTATCACTTGCAGAGATAGCAGAACCAGACGGGAACACTCGCCAAAGCGTTTATGCGGCCGTAAAAACGGTTAAGGCAAAACTTGATGAATACGAAAAAGTTTTAGGGATATATGAAAAAAACCAAAAACTTGCTAACATATCTAACAGCGTAAAGGCGTATGATGATAATCTAGCACAACAAATTTTAGAAATTGTAGGTAAATAATGGCACTTTTTTCGGGACTTAGCGAAAAACTTAATCATATATTTAGCAAACTTACAAAGCATGGCAGACTTACCGAACTCGAAATAAAAACGGCAATGCGTGAAGTTAGGATTGCTCTCTTAGAAGCCGATGTTAACATATCGGTTGTTAAGTCTTTTGTCGCTAGAGTTAGCGAGCGTGCTGTTGGGCAAGAAATTTTAAAGAGTTTAAGTCCAACCCAACAAGTTATAAAAATTGTTAACGAAGAACTTATCGACCTTATGGGCAGTGCTAACAGCAAACTTGCAGTAGCAAGCAATCCACCAACGGTTATTATGATGGCGGGACTTCAAGGTGCTGGTAAAACAACGCTTGTTGGCAAACTTGGTTTAATGCTTAAAAAACAAGGCAAAAAACCACTTTTAGTTGCTTGTGACGTATATCGTCCAGCAGCCATAAACCAGTTAAAAGTTGTGGGCGAAAAGGCAGGATGCACTGTTTTTGAAAAGGGACAAGGTAACCCTGTTAAAATAGCAGTAGAAGGCGTTAAGCACGCTAAATCTTTTGGCTTTGACACAGTTATTATCGACACGGCAGGCCGTCTTCAAATCGATGAAGACTTGATGAAAGAACTTGAAGAAATCAAAGAAAAAGTTTCTCCAAGCGAAATCTTGCTTGTCGTTGACTCTATGACAGGTCAAGTTGCAGTCGAAGTGGCAGACACCTTTAATAAAAGGCTTGAAGTTACAGGTTTAGTATTAACCAAACTTGATGGCGATACAAGGGGTGGTGCAACCTTATCGATGAAAGCCGTTACAGGCAAGCCTATAAAGTTCTGTTCTGTGGGCGAAAAACTCGGCGATTTAGAGCCATTCTATCCAGACAGAATGGCAAACCGAATTCTCGGTATGGGAGACGTGCTTTCTTTAATTGAAAAGGCACAAGAAGCCGTTACCGAAGAACAAGCAAAAAAACTAGAAGAAAAATTTAGAAAGAACTCTTTTACATTAGACGACTACTTAATGCAGTTTGAAGCAATGAAAAAGATGGGTGGCATAAAAGACATAATCGCAATGCTACCAGGTATGGGTAACAAATTCAAAATTAACGAAAATGACATTGATGAAAATAAGATTGCAAGAACAAAAGCAATAATTCAGTCGATGACCATGTATGAGAGAGAAAACCCACAAATAATAAACTCATCACGCAAAACCAGAATAGCAAAGGGCAGTGGCACAAGCGTACAAGAAGTAAACAAACTCTTAAAGCAGTTTGAACAAACCAAAGTGATGATGAAACAAATGAAAAATAATAAAATGTTTAAATTTTAATAAATAACAAAACAAGGAGAAAAGAACAATGGCAGTAAAAATGAGATTAACAAGAATGGGAGACAAAAAATCACCTTTCTACCGTATCGTAATTACAGACAGCAGAAACGCACGTGATGGAGCATATATTGACAAAGTAGGTCACTATAATCCAATCGCACAACCAGCAGAAATCGTTATCGATGAAGCAAAGGCAAAAGATTGGCTCTCTAAGGGCGTTCAACCAACAGAAACTGTTAAGAACATACTTGTAAACAAGGGTATTATTCCAAAGTCAGACAAACTTTCGCCAGCAAAGACGAAGGTTCGTAAGTCTTCTAAGTAATAATAGCATTATAAGGTGTTATTATGATAGAACTTATAAAGTATGTGGTTAATCGTTTTGCAGAAAAACCAGACCAAATTGACTATGATATAGTTAATGATGGTAAAAATGTAAATGTAACGATTACACTTGATGCAAGCGATATGGGTAAGGTTATCGGTCGCCAAGGCAAGATTGCTAAAGCGCTCCGTACTTTAGTGCGTGTTGGCTCGCAAAAAGAAAACCTAAAATATAATATTGAAATCGTAGAACGCGGGGAAAAGGAATAATTTCCCCGTTTTTCTATCAAAAGAGAAAATGCAAGACACATTAAAAATAGGCTTAGTTTTAAAGCCACAAGGAATAAAAGGGCAACTAAAAGTTCAACCCTTAACCGACGATATAAATCGTTATAAGAATTTAAAAGAGATAATAATCGACCAAAAAGTGCATAAGGTTACAGGCACTATTATCAGTGGACAAACTGTATTTATAGACCTTTTTGGCGTTAATGATAGGGATACTGCTGAAACTTTCCGTGGTAAGTTTTTGCATGTAAAAAGAGAAGATGCAATTGCCTTAGAAGAAGGTAGATATTTTGTTGTTGACCTAATCGGCTGTGATGTTATAACCAAAGAAAAAGGCGTTATTGGCAAGATTATAGACATATTTTCTTCTCGCACAGATGTTATCACCGTTAAGTGCAATGACGGCAGAATTTTAAGATTTCCTTTCTTAAAAGACCTAGTAGAAAAGGTAGATATTGTTAGCAAACAATTTATAGTTTTAGACAAGCGTTTAAGTGAGGTTTCTTGCTATGAAAATTGACATTTTAACGCTATTTCCAGAGATGTTTGCGCCACTTAAAACAAGCATAATCGGCAGGGCTGTCGATGGTGGGAAACTCGATATAAATATCGTTGATATTAGAGATTATACGCTCGATAAACACAACAAGTGTGATGACACGCCGTTTGGTGGTGGGGCAGGCATGGTTATGATGGCTCAGCCAATTGCAAGCGCAATAGAAGCCGTTGACCCTGAGCATACTGCAAGGCGTATTTTTTTATCACCAAGAGGCAGAACATTTAACCAAAAAATAGTGTTAGAATACGTAAAAAACGAGCATTTGCTTTTTCTTTGTGGCCATTATGAAGGTGTTGACCAAAGGGTTATTGACCTTTATATCGATGAAGAATTATCTATTGGCGACTTTGTTTTAACAGGTGGCGAAATTCCTGCAATGGCAGTAGTTGATGCTGTTGCAAGATATGTTGATGGGGTTATAAGTGCCGATTCGCTCGACCAAGAAAGTTTTGCTAGTGGCATGCTCGAATACCCACAATATACACGCCCACAAGAGTTTAAGGGCTTAAAAGTTCCAGAAGTATTAACAAGCGGTCATCACGCAAAAATAGAAGAGTGGAGAAGACAAAAATCTTTAGAGATTACCCTAAAAAATCGCCCAGATTTAATTAAGTAGGAGAAAAAATGAAGCATTTACAATGGTTTCCAGGTCATATGACGGCAGCAATGCGTATGATGGAAGAAAACTTAAAAGCAGTAGATGGGGTTATGATTGTGCTTGATGCGAGAGCGCCAAGGGCATCACTTAACTCTAAACTTGATAAACTTTTTATAAATAAAAAAGTTTTATACGTGCTTAATAAATGTGACCTTATTGAAAGCAATGATATAAAGAGAACTATAGCCGAGTTTTCGGAAGAAAATAAAGAAGTTATAGCAGTTAGCGCAATGGATAAAAGGGCCGTTGACTTGCTTTATAACAAGATTTTTTCTTTGCTCAAAGAAAAACTTGATAACAACAAAAGAAAGGGCGTATTTAAGCCAATTAGAATAATGGTTGCAGGTATTCCTAACACGGGAAAGTCAACCATTATAAACGCACTTTGTGGTGGCAAAAAAACCATTACAGGCAACAAGGCTGGCGTTACAAAAGGCAAGCAATGGGTAAGGCTTAGAGAACTTGAACTATTAGATACTCCGGGCACAATGCCCCCTGCATTTGACAATCAAGTTCTTGCAAAACACCTTGCGTATATCGGCAGTATGAACGATGCAAATATCGACTTTAACGACCTTGCTTATGAACTTTTAAACGAGTTAAAAGATAGGTATCCAGACCTACTAAAAAGTAAGTATGGAATTGATGATTTAAGCGTAGAAACGCTTGAACTTTTTAACGCAATTTGCGTTCGCCGTGGCTTTTTAAGAAGGGGCGCTGAATATGACTATGAACGCTGTGCAACGGCAATTATTGATGACTTTAGAAAGGGAAGAATAGGTAAAATTATTCTCGATTGATATGGATAATCTTATTTACGAAAGAAAACATTTAAGTGAAGGAAAAAGGTATATCGCAGGCGTAGATGAAGTGGGCAGAGGTCCACTTGCTGGGCCTGTTGTTTGTGCATCGGTAATAATGCCTTTAGATGATATAATCGAAGGGGTGACCGACAGCAAAAAACTCTCTGAAAAAAAGAGAGATGAGCTTTATCCTTTGATAAAAGAAAAGGCTATTTGCTATTCGATTCAAGAGATATCTCAAGAAGAAATTGATGAAATAAATATCCTTAACGCTGTTAAAAAATGTATGACTATGGCAGTTGAAAGTTTAAGTGTTAAGCCAGACATAACGCTCGTTGATGGCAATGACACAGGCTTAAAAATCAACGCTGAGTACATAATTAAGGGCGACTTAAATAGTTATACTATAGGCTGTGCATCGATTTTAGCAAAGGTATATAGGGATAATTTAATGAAAGAGTATGCTAAAGAATATCCAGAATACGGCTTTGAAGGGCATAAGGGGTATGGCACGAAAGCGCATATAGAAAAGATTAAGGAGATAGGACCTTGCAAATTGCACAGAAGAACTTTTATAAAAAACTTTTGGGTAGAGCCGGAGAAAAATTAGCAGTAGATTTTTTAAAAAAGAAGGGTTTTAAGATATTAAAAACCAACTATAAAACGGCTGTTGGCGAGATAGATATTATTGCGCAAGATAAGGACTATATTGTCTTTATTGAAGTTAAAACTAGGTCTAGCGATAATTATGGTTTGCCAAGAGAAGCAGTTGACAGAAAAAAACAAGAAAAATATTTTAAATCGGCCACATTTTATCTTCAAAAAGAGAAGAAAACGGATGCTAATTGTAGGTTTGATGTGGTAGAAATAGAAAATGGACAAATAAATCATATTTTTAATGCATTTGGGGTGTAAAACGCTTGCAATTAAAATAAAAATGTGATATTATATTAAACGCTTTGAGCGTTCCTCTTGCAAAAAAGTTGACAATGAACGCTAATAAATTGGAGGTAAAAGCAAATGAACGGCATTATTGATGCAATCAATCAAGAAAACTTAAAAAGCACAATTCCACAATTTAATGTTGGCGACACTGTTAAGGTAATGGTAAAGGTTATTGAAGGTGACAGAGAAAGATTACAAGCCTTCGAAGGTATCGTTATCGCAAGAAAACACGGTGGTATCAGCGAAACTTTCACAGTTAGAAGACTTTCTTTCGGTGTAGGCGTTGAAAAGACATTCCCTATCCACTCGCCAAAGGTTGCAGACATACAAGTTGTAAGACACGGCAAAGTTCGTCGTGCAAAACTCTACTACTTGCGTGCTAGAACAGGAAAGGCTGCAAAAGTTAAAGAAATTAAGAGATAATTTACTTAAAAGAAAATTGAACTTGTCTAAATTTAGACAAGTTCTTTTTTTATGTTTTTTTGACTATGGTTTAATAATAAAAAAGTAGTAAAATGCTTATTAAAAATTTAATTTCCCTATATAATATGTTTACTTTTAAAATAAAATATTATATAATAATATAATAATGAGCGAGTTTTGGCTTTTTTAAGGGGATAAAAGGAAATGATTGCAAAAGTTAATGGGTTTACGCTTATCGGCTTAGATGGTGTTGCCATTGAAGTTGAAGTGGATATCAATAACGGCCTTCCTGCTTTTGATATTGTGGGACTTGCTGATACTGCCGTTAAAGAATCAAAAGAGCGTGTCCGTTCTGCCATTAAAAATAGTGGCAGAAATATGCCGATAAAACACATAACCGTTAACCTTGCTCCTGCAGATGTAAAAAAGGAAGGCTCATCGCTTGACCTAGCAATTGCGATAGGGCTACTTAAATCTAGTGGGCAACTTGAAGCCGACACAAACGGCATTATCTTTTTGGGCGAACTTTCACTTGACGGAAGTGTTAGAAGGGTAAACGGAGTGTTGCCAACCTTGATATCGGCATTAAATCTAGGTTATAAAAAATTCATTATTCCAAAAGGCAATGAAAACGAAGCATCTTTCGTGCAAGATATAGAAGTTATTGCAGTTGAAAGTTTAAAGCAAGCAATAGACCATCTTTCAGGTTTAACAATTATTGAGCCTATAATAAAGCATGATTTTAAGGCACAAGACTCAAAAAACCTTTACCATAGCGACCTAGCATTAGTAAAGGGTCAAACGGTTGCAAAAAGGGCACTAGAAGTTGCCGTGTCTGGTGGACACAACTTGCTTTTAGTTGGCGCACCGGGAACGGGCAAAACAATGCTTGCAAAATGTATCCCTACAATTATGCCAGACATGACTTTTGGCGAAGCGTTAGAAACAACCAAAATTCACTCGGTTGCAGGAATACTTAAAGATAGCGACGGAATAGTTTTAACTAGGCCGTTTAGAAGTCCGCACCACACGGCAACAACGGTTTCACTTGCAGGTGGTGGCTCGCACGTAAAACCGGGCGAAATTTCACTTGCGCATAATGGCGTGTTGTTTCTCGATGAAATGCCAGAATACACTCGTTCTAGTTTAGAAGTTTTGCGTCAACCACTTGAAGATGGCAATATCACAGTTTCAAGGGCTTCAGGAAGTATAAACTTTCCAGCAAACTTTATGCTCTGTGGAAGCATGAACCCTTGTCCTTGTGGAAATTATGGTTCATCAGAAAAAGTTTGCACTTGTTCGCCATCGCAAATAGCAAAATATAAATCAAAGATTTCTGGGCCACTACTCGATAGAATTGATATTCAAGTAGAAGTAGATGAAGTTAAATATGCAGAACTAACTGAAGAAAAACAAAGTGAAAGTTCTAAAACTGTTAAAAACAGGGTAAATAGAACTAGGGCAATCCAAAAAAACAGGTTTTTAAGTGATGGCATTTTAACCAACAGCGATATGGGCGAAAAGCATTTGCAAAAATATTGCAAACTTTCTAAAGAGTGCGAAGACATTTTAAGAAAGGCTTATGAAACCTTGCACCTATCACCAAGAGCAAGGAGTAGAATAATAAAGGTCGCAAGAACTATTGCCGATATGGAACTATATGAACAGATTATGCCAGCACACATCTTAGAAGCAATTAGTTATAGACATACCTAATCATGATGAAATATACAAAAGAAGAGTTGTGTTTAATATGGCTTGATAGTTTTGTTGGTCTAGAGTATAAGCATAAAATTCAAATTTATGAGTACTTAATAAAAAACCAAAAAATTAGCGATGGACTTATGCTCGCAAAGGACTATATCGTAAAAAGTGTTGGCGAAAATGAGTTTAGCACCATGCTTAGTTCTGCAAAACAAAGTTATCTAGATTATGTTTTAGATGAATTAGGTAGAAGGGAAATTGTTGCCATCACTATTAAGTCCAAAGATTATCCACATAAGTTAAATGATATAGAACTTAAACCTTTGGTTTTATATGCAAAGGGCAATTTGAAACTTTTGCAAACTAAAACCTTTGCAATCGTAGGAAGCAGAAAGAGTTTGCCACTATCAATTTCCATTGCAAAAGATTATGCAAGCACATTATCTAAGCATTTCACTTTAGTTACGGGTATTGCAGAGGGCGTTGATAGTGAAGTTATTAAGTCGGCACTCAGCACCACCAAAAATGTGATATCGGTTATTGCAGGTGGGTTTGATAACGTTTATCCAAGCACAAACAAAGACCTTTTTGAAAAGGTTTGTAAGGAAGGTTTAGCACTCAGCGAACATCCACCAATGATAACGCCACGACCTTATCATTTTCCAATTAGAAATAGAATTATTGCAGGGTTATCGCAAGGCGTGCTGATAGTAAGTGCCGGCAAAAAGAGTGGAACGCTTTACACGGCAGAATATGCGTGTGAATATTCAAAAGACTTATTTGCAGTTCCATATAGCGTTGGTGTGGCATCTGGAGAAGGCACAAACGACCTTATTAAGCGAGGGGCAATACTAACCGACAATGTAAATGACATTTTAGAATTTTACTCGATTGACAGTAATGATGAGTTAGAAAATTTATCACAAGCAGAAAAGGACATATTAAGAGCACTCTCTAGTGGTGCAACACATATAGAAAAGTTAAGCAGTGTGCTAAATAAAGGCACACATGAACTGATAGCAACGCTATCAATTTTAGAAATAAAAGGCGTGATTGTAAAAAGTGGCAATGTTTACGGCTTAGTTCGTAACTATTCGGAGGATTAGATGCAGTTAATAATAGTAGAATCACCACATAAGGCAAAAACGATTGAGAAATTCTTAAAAGGCGATTATAAGGTTGATGCGTCAAAGGGACACATCAGGGATTTACCTGTAAACTATATGGGTATATCTATTGCCAATAACTTTGAACCTTTTTATGTTGTTTCGCAAGAAAAAAAGCAAGACATAAAAAGATTAGAAACAATGGCAAAGAAAGCCGATAAAGTATTTCTCGCAACCGACCCTGATAGAGAAGGTGAAGCAATATCTTGGCACTTAGCAGAAGTTTTAGGACTTGATATAAACTCTGCAAATAGAATAGAATTTAACGAAATTTCTGAAAAGGCAGTTAAAAACGCTCTTGCAAATCCACGAAAAATCGATATGAACTTAGTCGATGCTCAGCAAGCAAGAAGGGTTCTCGATAGACTTGTTGGCTATAGCATTTCTCCTGCAGCAAGTTCAAGGCTTAACGATAACCTATCGGCAGGCCGTGTTCAATCGGTTGCACTTAAAATGGTTGTCGATAGAGAAAGAGAGATAACTGCGTTTAAGCCACAAGAATATTGGAACTTAAAAGCCACTGTCAGCAATAAAGACGGCTCGGCATTTAAGGTTCTTTTAAAAGAAAAGAACGGCAAACAGTATAAGCCAGAAAATGCTGAAGAAGCGTTACTTACTGAAAATCAATTAAAAAATAGCAACTTTGTTGTGGCAAACGTAAAGCGCTCGGTTATGAAAGCGCATGCACCAGCGCCATATATTACAAGTACATTGCAACAAGACGGCTCTATTAGACTTAACTTAACAGCGCCACAAGTTATGCAAGTTGCTCAAAGACTTTATGAAGGTGTAGAAACACCTCGTGGCAACATTGCACTTATAACTTATATGAGAACGGACTCTGTTCGTGTTTCAACCGAAGCACAGGCAAGTGCATTAGAATATATTAAGGCAAACTATGGCAGTGAATACGTGCCAGCAAAACCAAATAGGTATGTTACTAAAAAAGATGCACAAGATGCGCACGAAGCGATAAGACCTATTGACATAAACAAAACGCCAGAAAGCGTTAAAGACTTATTAGACAAAAATCAATATAGGCTTTATAAACTCATTTACGATAGATTTATCGCATCGCAAATGAACGAAGCAAAATATGACAGCGTGTCGGTTGACGTTTCAGCCGGCGAATATGGTCTAAAGACAAGTGGCAAAACCTTAATTTTCAAAGGTTACACAGTCGTTTATGACGATACTAAAAAAGAAGAAGATGAAGAAAGTGGCAATGCACTTTTACCAGCACTCGATAATGGTGAAGTGCTTGACTTAAAGGCAATTTCAAAAGAGCAAAAGTTTACAAAGCCACCAACAAGATATACCGAAGCATCACTTATCAAACATATGGAAGATAAGGGGATAGGCAGGCCTTCAACTTATGCAACCATTATGGCAAAACTTTCTGACAAAAAGAGAGAGTATGTTAGAAAGGAAAAGAAATATTTAGTTCCAAACGAAATAAGTTATTCACTAATAGACTTTTTAGTTAAATACTTTCCAGACATAATGGATATATCATTTACTGCGAAAATGGAAGATGACCTTGACGATATAGGCACAAGTGGAAAAGATTGGCACAAACTAATCGCAAACTTTTATAAAAACTTTGAAGAACAACTAAGGGATTCAAAAATTACCGAAGTTATTTGCGAAAAATGTGGTTCGCCAATGATTATAAATAGTGGTAAGTATGGCAATTACTATGCTTGTTCTAAATATCCAGAGTGCCAAAACATAAAGGCAGTTAACGAAAAGGTTGTTATTCCAACCGATAAGATATGCGCTAAGTGTGGTGCACCAATGGTGGAAAGGGAAGGCAAGTTTGGTAAATTCCTTGCTTGTTCAAACTACCCAAAATGTAAGAATACAGTAAGCATGACCGAAAACGTGGGTGTTTGCCCAGATTGTGGCAAGCCAACCAAAAAGATGATGAGCCGTGGTGGTAAGGTTTTCTATGGCTGTTCAGATTTTCCAAAATGTAAGTTTATGAGTTGGGATATCCCTACGGGCGAAAAATGTCCAGAATGTGGTCAGTATTTAATAAATGTGGAAGGCAAGATAAAATGCTCTTCTAAAAAGTGTAAGTATATAAAAGATGCAAAAAGTTAAAGTAATAGGTGGTGGACTCGCAGGGGCAGAAGTAGCGTATTTTCTTGCTAAAAAAGGAATAAGCGTTGAACTTTACGATATAAAGCCACACAAAATGAGTCCAGCACACAAAAGCAATGATTATGGCGAACTTGTGTGTTCAAACTCGCTAAAGAGTAACGATGTTTATGGTAACGCAGCAGGGCTACTAAAACAAGAAATGCGAATTTTAGGTTCGCTAGTTATTGAAAGTGCTGATGAAAACAGCGTGCCAGCAGGCAACGCATTAGCAGTTGATAGACAAAAGTTTTCTAAGTATATAACAGAAAAACTATATGCCGAGCCAAATATAACGCACATCAGCAAAGAGATAGAAGATATCGATTACGATGAATATACCGTTATAGCGACAGGTCCACTAACAACGGACAAACTTAGCCAAAACATCAAAGAAAAAGTTGGTGGCAACTTAAGTTTTTACGATGCTTCAGCACCAATAGTAGAATTTGATAGTATAGACATGGAAAACGCTTTCTTTGGCGATAGGTATGATAAAGGAAATGGCGACCATATAAATTGCCCAATGACCAAAGAAGAATACTTGGCTTTTATGGAAGACCTTGTTAGTGCTGAAAGGGCATCGCTTCATGAGTTTGAAGATACAAAAGTGTTTGAAGGTTGTATGCCTATTGAAATTATGGCAAACAGGGGTATAGACACGCTAAGGTTTGGTCCACTTAAACCTGTGGGGCTAACAAATCCTAAAACGGGAAGATGGGCGTATGCGTGCTTGCAACTTAGAAAAGAAGATGAAAGTGGAAGTATGTATAACCTAGTGGGATTTCAAACAAACCTTACCTTTAGTGCTCAAAAAAGGGTTTTTGCAAATATTCCTGCACTAAAAAATGCCGAATATCTTAGATACGGCGTTATGCACAGAAACACCTTTATCAATTCGCCAAAAGCCTTATGCGAAGATTATTCGCTTAGAGAAAGTCCAAAAACCTATTTTGCAGGTCAAATAACAGGTGTTGAAGGGTATGTGGAAAGTGCAGGTAGTGGACTTATGACAGCAATTTACTTGTACAATAAGTTAATGGGAAAAGATGTTAAGCCTATTTCTCAAAATACAGTGCTAGGAAGCCTAGCAAAATATATAACTACTGAAAACAAAGATTTTCAACCAATGAACGCAAACTTTGGTATATTGCCACCACTTGATAGAATAGTTAGGGACAAGGCTGAAAGAAAGCGCCTCATGGCTGAGAGAAGTTTAAGTGAAGTAGAGAATTTCAAAAAGGAGAACGAGATATGATAGAATTTAAGGGGACTACGATTTGTGCCGTTAAAAAGAACGGAAAAACGGCAATTGCTGGCGACGGGCAAGTTACAATGTCGCAATCTGTTATATTTAAGAGCAATGCCGTTAAGGTTAGAAGAATATATAATGGCAATGTAATCTTAGGTTTTGCAGGCTCTGTTTCTGATGCTTTTACACTTTCTGAAAGATTTGAAGAAATGCTAAACAAATATTCAGGCAATTTAATGAGAAGTGCCGTTGAACTTGCTGAACTTTGGCGCTCTGATAAGGCAAGAAAGTTAGAAGCAATGATGATAACTGCTGATAAGGACACCTTGCTAGTTGTTTCTGGCACAGGCGAAGTTATCGAACCAGATGGTGGCGTATGCGCTATCGGTAGTGGTGGAAACTATGCACTTGCAGCAGCAAGAGCACTCTCAAAAGAAACCGATTATTCGGCTGAAGAAATTGCACAAAAATCACTTAAAATTGCAAGTGAAATTTGCGTGTTTACAAACGACAACATCACTTGTGAAGTTATTTAAGGGGGAGAAATATGCAGTTAAGTCCAAAACAAATAGTTAACGAATTAGACAAGTATATAATCGGTCAAAACAGCGCAAAAAAGGCAGTTGCAATCGCACTTAGAAATAGATATAGAAGAAGCCAACTATCTTTAGAAGAAATGGCTGAAATAACACCAAAAAACATTATTATGAAAGGACCAACAGGTGTTGGTAAAACAGAAATTGCAAGGCGTCTTGCTCGCCTTGTGGGTGCACCTTTTGTAAAGGTAGAAGCAACTAAGTATACCGAAGTAGGCTATGTAGGTAGAGACGTTGAATCTATGATAAGAGACCTTGTTGAGTGTGCTGTTAGACTTGTTAAGGAAGAAAGATTCAAAAAGGTGACTGAAAAGGCTGAAGGTGCAGTAAACTTTAGGCTAGCAAAAATAGTTGCAGAAGTTCGCCGTTTAGATAGGGGCGAAACACCACAAGACATATTTGAAAAGAATATTTTAGAAGGCTTAAAGAAAGGCTACTATGACAACGAAGTTATAGAGATAGAAATAGTCGATGCACCAAAGCAAATGGAACTTATTCCAGGTGCTGGAGAAATAAGCCTTGGCAGTATTTTTGGCGACATGATGCCTAAAAAGAAGAAAAAGAGAAAATTAACAGTTAAAGAAGCAAGAAAGATTCTTCTCGATGAAGAAGCAGATAAACTTATAGACAAAGATTCGGTTAATGAAGAAGCAATTCGCCGTGCAGAAAACGAAGGAATTATCTTTATTGATGAAATCGATAAAATTGCAGCACGCACAAATAAAGGTGGTGGACAAGACGTTTCAAGAGAAGGCGTTCAAAGGGACATTTTGCCTATCGTTGAAGGCTCAACTGTTATGACCAAGTATGGTGCAATCAAAACCGATTACATTTTGTTTATCGCTGCAGGTGCTTTCCACATTTCAAAGGTAAGCGACCTAATCCCAGAACTACAAGGTCGTTTCCCAATCTTAGTTGAACTTAACAGCCTTTCAAAGCAAGACTTTATTGACATTTTAACTATTCCAAAAAATGCAATAACAATTCAGTATGCAACACTTTTAAGAGTTGATGGAGTTGACCTAAAGTTCACAGATGATGCAATTAGTGAGATTGCAAGAATATCGGAAGAAATGAACATGACAAGTGAAGATATCGGTGCAAGAAGACTTCACACAGTTATGGAAAACCTACTTGAAGACACTTCTTTTGAAGCAGACGGCAGTATAAAAGAAGTTATTATCGATAAAGAATTTGTGGTAAACAAGTTAGGCGTAGAAGCAAAGACAAAAGATTTGAAAAAGTATATACTATAAAGGAAAGAAAACATGATAAATATTCCAAAGGGCACAAAAGACGTTTTGCCCTATGATAGTTATAAGTGGCAATTTATAGAAAAGACAGCACGAGAAGTTGCAAAGAGTTTTGGTGCAAAGGAAATAAGAACACCAACTTTTGAGCATACAGAAGTTTTCCTTCGTGGCGTAGGTCAGACTACAGACATCGTTAATAAAGAAATGTACACCTTTAATGATAAAGGTGGCAGAAGCATAACGCTAAAGCCAGAAGGCACGGCAGGTGTTGCAAGGTCGTTTGTTGAAAACGGCATGCACTCAGGCGTGCTTCCTGCAAAACTATTTTACCTAACACAATGTTTTAGATATGAACGCCCACAAGCAGGAAGACTTAGAGAATTTCACCAATTCGGCGTGGAATTTTTGGGAGCAACAAACCCTAATATCGATGCTGAAACAATACTCTTAGCAAAAACTTTCTTAGATAAGGTTGGTATCAAAAACGTAACACTTTATTTAAATAGTATCGGTTGCAAAGAGTGTAGGGCTAAATATAAAAAGGTGCTTAGCGAATACTTAAGAAGCAATATAGACAGCATGTGCGAACTTTGTAAAGATAGGCTTGAAAAGAATCCACTTAGGATTTTAGATTGCAAAAACGAAAATTGCAAAAAGATAAATGAAAAAGCGCCTGTAATTTTAGATTATCTATGCGATGACTGCAAAGAGCATTTTGAAAGCGTTCAAAACCTTTTAACCCTTGCTGGTGTTGAATATAAGATTAATCCTTATATCGTTAGGGGACTTGATTATTATAATAAAACGGTTTTTGAATTTGTTTCAAATAGCATTGGTGCACAAGGCACAGTTTGTGGTGGTGGCAGATACGATGGACTTATTGCCGAACTTGGTGGCAGTGATGTTGCAGGTATCGGTTTTGCTGTAGGCATTGAAAGAATTTTAATGCTTTTAGAAAACTTAAATGTAGAAATTCCAAACGATAGCGAAATAGAATACTATGTTGCGCCAATGGGCGAAAAGGAAAGCGAGAAGGCTTTTGAAATAGTAAGTTTGCTTAGACAAAAAGGAATTTCGGCTGACCTTGACCACATGAATAGAGGCATAAAGGCACAATTTAAATATGCCGATAAAATCGGTGCTAAAAAGGTTATAGTAATAGGCTCTGATGAACTTGAAAAAGGCATTTTCAAAGTAAAAGAAATGTCAACAGGTAGTGAAGAATTTTTGAGCATTGATGAACTTATAAAATAAACGCAAAAAAATTGCATTGAATTTATTTGTATGGCTTATAATACTTTCATAATCATTTGATTAAAAGGAGAAAGATTATGAATAGTATTGAAGACATTTTAGGCAAAGAAGAACTAGATAAGGTGCTAATAAACAATAGTTTAACGCTTGTAGATTTTTATGCAAGTTGGTGTGCACCTTGTAAAATGCAAACGCCATTACTAATAGAGTTTAATCAAGAAATGGCAGGAAAGATCAAGATTATAAAAATTGACGTTGATCAAAACCCAGAACTTGCAAATAAGTATAGTGTTGAGTCAATTCCAACGATAATATTGTTTCAAAATGGAAAGGAAAAAGAAAAAACAGTTGGACTTACAACGAAAGCAACACTATCAGAAATGCTTATAAAATATTTATAAAATTAAAAAAAATAGGTGAAACACCAAGGAGAAATAAAAATGATAGATTTAAATTCAATTAAAGCATTAGACCCAGAAGTGTATGAAGGCTTAGAAAAAGAACTTCAAAGACAAAGAAACAACATCGAACTTATCGCAAGTGAAAATATTGTTTCAGAAAATGTTTTACTCGCAGCAGGAAGCGTGCTTACAAACAAGTATGCAGAAGGTTATCCAGCACATAGATACTATGGTGGCTGTCAATGTGTTGATATTGTGGAAACTCTTGCAATCGAGCGTGCTAAAAAGTTATTCGGTGCAGAGCATGCAAACGTTCAACCACACAGTGGTGCAAACGCAAACTTTGCAGTATATTTTGCAGTATTAAAACCAGGTGATACAATCATGGGTATGAGCCTTGCTCACGGTGGACACTTAACACACGGAAGCCCTGTAACAGTTTCTGGTAAATACTTTAACTCAGTAGGATATGGCGTTAAGGAAGAAACAGGCGCTATCGACTATGATGATTTAGAAAGACAAGTTTTAGAAGTTAAACCAAATATCTTCGTATGTGGTGCAAGTGCATATCCAAGAATTATTGACTTTAAGAGAATTAGAGAAATTTGTGATAAAGTCGGCTGTTATATGATGGTTGACATCGCTCACATTGCAGGCTTAGTTGCAACAGGTCTTCACCCAAGCCCAGTTCCTTATGCTGATTTTGTTACAACAACAACACATAAGACATTAAGGGGCCCAAGAGGTGGTATGATTTTATGTAAAGAAGAATATGCAAAAATCATAGATAAGGCAGTATTCCCAGGCACACAAGGTGGCCCACTTATGCACATTATCGCAGCAAAGGCTGTTGCTTTTGGCGAAGCATTAAAACCTGAATACAAAGCATACATGGAACAAGTTAAGAAGAATGCTAAAGCAATGAGCGAAAAGTTCTTATCACTCGGCGTAAAACTCGTTTCAGGTGGCACAGACAACCACTTAATGCTTTTAGACCTTTCTGATAAAGACTGCACAGGTAAAGACTTAGAAATCATGCTTGATGAAGTTAATATCACACTCAACAAGAACGCAATTCCATTTGACAAACAAAAACCATTTGTAACAAGTGGTGTTCGTATTGGCACACCAGCAATCACAAGCCGTGGCTTTAAGGAAGATGATTGCGAAAAGATTGCAGAACTTATCACAATGATTATCAACAAGAAAGAAGAAGCATTTGATTATGTTCGTGCAGAAGTTAAAAAACTTATTGAAAAATATCCACTCTATCAAGGAGTTATAGACTAAATGCAATATAAATCAACGCTAAATTTGTTAGAAACAGAGATAGCAATCAAGTTTATAAAAGACACTTTTGAAAAAGAACTTGCAAAGGCGCTTAAACTTACAAGGGTTTCTGCTCCACTTTTCGTTCAGCCAGAATCGGGCTTAAACGACAACCTAAACGGCTTTGAAAGGGCTGTTAGGTTTGATATTTTAACGCTAAAAAAGGATGTTGAAATAGTTCAGTCGCTTGCAAAGTGGAAAAGAAATGCTCTTGCTAAGTATGGTTTTACTGAAGGCGAAGGGCTTTACACTGATATGAACGCAATTCGCCGTGATGAAGACTTAGATGCTTTGCACTCGGTGTATGTTGACCAATGGGATTGGGAAAAGATTATCAGCAAAAATCAAAGGACTATTAGTTACCTTAAAAAGACAGTTAAGGCTATTTATAAGGCACTTAAAAAACTTGCTAAAGCAGTTAATGCAAAATATTCTATCTCGCACTCAATTCCAGAAGAAATTACATTTATTTCAACAAAAGAGTTAGAACAAGAATTCCCAAACCTAACTAGAAAGCAAAGGGAAAACGCAGCCGCAAAAAAATACGGTGCAATTTTCCTTTACCAAATCGGTTGGGACTTATCTGATGGCAAGCCACACGATGGCAGGGCTGCCGACTATGACGATTGGAAGTTAAATGGCGACATTATACTTTGGTATGATGTTTTAGATTTAGCGTTAGAAATTTCTTCAATGGGAATTAGGGTTGACCAAACAAGTTTAGTTAAACAACTAAAAAAGAAGAAAGAATTACATAAACTTGAAAATCCTTATTGCAAGGACATCTTAGATGGCAAACTTCCACTTACTATCGGTGGTGGAATTGGCCAATCAAGGCTTTGTATGTTCTTTTTGAATAAAGCGCACATTGGCGAAGTTCAAGCATCTATCTGGTCGGAAGAAATGATAGAAGAAAATGCTAAAAAAGGAATATATTTACTTTAATGAAAGCATTTAACAGGGTAGAAAACTTAATAGGAAAAGAAAACTTAGAAATTTTAAGTTCATCATCAGTTGCCCTTTTTGGTGTGGGTGGCGTTGGTGGTTTTGTAGCCGAAGCACTAGTTCGCTCAGGAATTGGCAAAATTGCCGTTTTTGATAGCGACACGGTTGATGAAACTAATATAAATCGCCAAGTGATTGCAACAATTAGCACGATAGGTAAAGATAAGGTTGAAGTCATAAAAGAAAGGCTTTTATCAATAAACCCTAATCTAATAATAGAAACCTATAAAGTTTTCTACTTAAAAGAAAATGCAGACCAATATGATTTAAGCAAATATGACTATATAATAGATGCCGTTGACACGGTTAGTGCCAAGTTAGAAATAATTTCAAGAGCAAAGGCTTTAGGCAAAAAGGTTATTTCTTGCATGGGAACGGGTGGCAAACTTCAAATGGAAAGCCTAAGAGTATGCGACATAACAAAAACTAGTGGTTGCCCACTTGCAAGAGTTATGCGCAGGGAACTTAAAAGGTTAAATATTGAAGACGTAAAAGTTGTATATTCCCCAGAAGATGCACAAAAAAATCGCTTAGGGAGTTGTGATGGTGGTAGAGTTCCACCAAGCATGATTTTTGTGCCAGCAACGGCAGGACTTTATATAGCAAGAGAAGTAGTTTTAGATTTAATCAATATAAAGAGAGAAAAAAGCATATGAAAATTGTAATAGCATCAGATTTGCATGGTTCAGCATTTTATGCACAAAAACTAATGGATATTTGCTATAAGGAAGATGCAGATAAACTCATTTTACTCGGCGATATTTATAATCACGGCCCACGCAATGGGTTGCCAAAAGATTACGAGCCAATGAAAGTTGCTGAAATTTTGAACGGAGTTAAGGAAAACTTAATCGTCATAAAAGGTAATTGTGATAGCGAAGTAGACACAATGATATCCGAGTTCGATTTTGTAGGGGACATGCTTATATTAAGTGGCAAAAAAACCGTTTATTTAACACATGGACATATCTATAATAAGGATAAAATGCCAAAATCAAACTTTGATGCAATAATTTATGGTCATTTTCACACAGGCTTTATTGAAAGGCAAGGGGAAGTGGTTGTGGCAAACGCAGGCTCGCTTTCTCTACCAAAAAATGACACTCCAAATAGTTATATAGTTTTAGAAGATGAAACTATAACCCTAAAAGATTTAGAGCAAAAAGAAATTGCCAAAACGACAATTTAATTATAAAACATTATAATATATATGCCTTAAATTTTGCACAATGAATAAAATTATAAATTATTCACTAAAATATGCATAAAATACACATTTATTCATAAAAACTGAAATATTTTATAAAATTATTCATAAAATGTAGTTAAAATTGTTGACAAACAAAATATAAAGGCATATAATAAAAATCGTTAAAAACATAAAGATAAAAAGGTGGTATTCATTATGGAAAAGAAAGAAATTAAAAAGGTAGTATTAGCATACTCTGGTGGACTTGACACGTCTATTATAATTCCTTGGCTTAAGGAAAATTATAATAACTGTGAAGTTATCGCAGTTGCAGGCAACGTTGGTCAATCTGATGAACTTGATGGTTTAGAAGAAAAGGCATTAAAAACAGGTGCATCTAAATTATATGTTTTAGATTTAACAGATGACTATGTTGATAATTACATAATTCCATGCGTTAAAGCAGGTGCTATTTATGAAGAATATTTACTTGGTACATCACACGCTCGTCCTTGCATAGCAAAGGGCTTAGCAGAAATTGCTATTAAAGAAGGCGCAGATGCAATTGCTCACGGCTGTACAGGTAAGGGTAATGACCAAGTTCGTTTTGAACTTACATTAAAGCACTTCTGTCCTGACATGGAAATCATTGCACCATGGCGTATATGGGATATCAAATCTCGTGAAGAAGAAATCGATTATGCAGAAGCACATAATGTTCCACTTAAAATAAACAGAGAAACAAACTATTCAAAGGATAAGAACTTATGGCACTTATCACACGAAGGTTTGGACTTAGAAGATACAGGTAACGAACCATTATATGAAAAAGAAGGCTTCTTAGAACTTGGTGTTTCACCAATCAAAGCACCAGACAAGCCTACATATATTGAACTTGACTTTGTTAAGGGCGCACCTGTTGCTCTCGATGGCGAAAAGATGAGCGCAAAAGAAATCATCTTAAAACTCAACAAACTCGGTGGCGAAAATGGTATAGGACTTCTTGATATCGTAGAAAACCGTTTAGTTGGCATGAAATGTCGTGGCGTTTATGAAACACCAGGTGGTGCAATTTTATATAAAGCACACAGCGTTTTAGAAACATTGTGCCTTGACAAAATGACAATGCACGAAAAACAAAAACTTGCTATCACTTATGGCGAACTCGTATATAATGGACAATGGTTCACACCACTTAGAGAAGCACTTGCAGCATTTGTTGACAAGACTCAAGAAAAAGTTAATGGTAAAGTTCGCTTAAAACTTTACAAAGGTAATATGATAAATGCAGGCGTATGGAGTGAAGATTCACTTTATAGCGAAGAAATTGCAACCTTTGGTGAAAGTGATTATAACCAAAAAGATGCAGAAGGCTTTATCAATCTCTTTGGCTTGCCAATCAAAGTTGCAGCAATGGTAGAAAAGAATAAAAATAAGGCATAAAACCCTTACATCCTGTGCGAAAAAACTTTCGCACAGGATAATTTCGTTAAAAAAGGATATTAAAAAATACCTAAATAGTGAATAAATCGCACCTAAATGGAGGCAATATGGCAAAGATGTGGGCAGGCCGTACTGACGGCGTAACTAGTAAAATTGCAGATGAATTTAATAGTTCTATCAAAATCGATAGCAGAATGTATAAGCAAGACATTTTGGGCAGTATGGCACACGCAAGCATGCTCAGTGCAAAAAATATAATATCAAAGCAAGATGCAGATATACTTATAGACGGCTTAGAAGGAATACTTGCTGACATAGAAAGTGGCAAACTTGAAATCGATTATACAGCAGAAGATATACATATGTTCGTTGAACAAGTTTTGACCGAAAGGGTTGGCGAAGTTGGTAAAAAACTTCACACAGCAAGAAGTAGAAACGACCAAGTTGCACTAGATACAAGAATGTATCTAAGAGATGCAACCGAAAAGGTTGTTGAAAAAATAGAAGAATTGCTTATGGCAATAATCGGTCAAGCAGAAGAGCATAAGGCATCTATTATGCCGGGCTACACTCACTTACAAAGGGCGCAACCAATAACTTTTGGGCATCACTTAATGGCATATGCAATGATGCTATTTAGGGATATTCAAAGATTTATTGATAGTTATGAAAGAATAAACGTTTCACCAATCGGTTGTTGTGCTCTCGCTGGAACAACTTATGATACAGATAGAAGGTTAGAAGCCAAGATTTTAAGTTTTGACAGCATTGCTATGAATAGTATTGACGGCGTTTCGGATAGGGATTTTTGCATAGAATTTTCATCAAACTGCGCAATACTTATGATGCACTTATCAAGACTAAGTGAAGAAATTTTGCTTTGGACAAGTTGGGAGTTTAAGTTTGTTGAACTTTCTGATGCTTTCACAACAGGCTCATCAATAATGCCACAAAAAAAGAATTCGGACATGGCAGAACTCGTGCGTGGAAAGACGGGCAGGGTATATGGCAACTTAGTGTCAATACTCACAATGCTCAAAGGCTTGCCACTCGCTTATAACAAGGATATGCAAGAAGATAAAGAAGGCGTGTTCGATAGTTACGACACAGTTTCAATGTGTTTAGACGTTTTAGCACCAATGATAAAGAGCATGAAAGTTATAAAAGAAAACATGCTTTTAGCATCACAAAAGGGCTTTATCAATGCAACGGACCTTGCAGACTATATGGTTAAAAAAGGCATGCCATTTAGGTCAGCATATAAAATTGTTGGCAGTATCGTTAGCGACTGCATAAAAAACGGCAAGGTTTTAGAAGACTTAAGCCTAGAAGAATATAAAAATTACGATAATATATTTGAACAAGACTTGTTTAATGAAATCAACCTTAATACTTGCGTAGAAAAACGAATTTCACTTGGTGGCACGTCGCCAAAATCAGTTGAAGAACAAATAGCGTGGATAAAGGAACAATTAAAAAATGTATAATGTGTTTATCGATGGCAGTGCTGGCACAACAGGGCTAAAAATAGTTGAAAGACTGTCAAATAGAAAAGATATAAACTTAATAAAACTTTCAGAAGAACTTAGAAAAGATGAAAAGGCAAGAAAGGAAGCGTTAAATAGCGCTGATGTGGCTTTCTTATGTTTACCAGACCAAGCCGCAATAGAAGCCGTTTCACTTATTGAAAATCCAAAAGTAAAGATAATCGACACATCGACAGCACATAGAGTAAACGAACTTTGGCAATATGGCTTTGCTGAAATAAATGATTTTGAAAAAAAGATAGCGAAATCTAAAAGGATAGCAAACCCAGGCTGTCACGCAAGTGGCTTTATAGCACTTGTTAACCCACTTATAAATGCTGGGGTGTTAAACAAGGAAGTTGCACTAACTTGTTTTTCTATCACAGGCTATACAGGTGGTGGCAAAAAGATGATTGCCGAGTATGAAGAGGATAATAAACCTGTTTTATATGATGCACCTAGACAATATGCACTCGGTCAAAAGCATAAGCATTTACCAGAAATGCAAAAATATTGCAGTCTCGATATTTCGCCAATCTTTTGTCCAATAGTTGCTGACTATGATAGGGGCATGGAAGTGACAGTTCCTATATTTGCAAAAGATATAAAGTGCGATATAGACGGTATTAAGGAAATTTACAATAAAACTTATCAAGGCAAGGTAGTTTCTCTTGCCAATGAAAATTTAGAACAAGGCTTTTTATCAGCAAACAGCATGCGTGGTAAGGATAGCATGCAAATTCATGTAGAAGGCAACGAAGACAGAATACTTTTAGTTTCTCGCTTTGATAATCTAGGGAAAGGTGCATCAGGCGCAGCAATTCAAAACATGAATATATTACTTGGTGAAGACCAAACAAAAGGACTTATACTATAAAGGAGAAAAATTATGAAGATTATTAGTGGTGGCGTATGTGCATCAAAAGGATTTACAGCAAATGGCGTGCATTGTGGTATTCGT
>JAZNAX010000059.1:0-17472 GCA_045586765.1 Christensenellaceae bacterium
CAAAAATTCTAAGCATGTTGGTCATGTTTCTACTATCCATACAAACAAAGTAGTCATACTTATCATAATCGCTTCTATCAAGTTTTTCTGCACGCTTATCTCGGCAGTCTATCCCACGGCTGTTTAGAATTTTTCTTGTGCCATAATGCACGGGATTATAAAGCTCTTCACTACTGGTTGCCGATGAACGGATAAAATACTCTTTTTCTTTGCCCTTTTCTTTAACAAGCTCTTTCATCAAAAACTCTGCCATAGGCGAACGGCATATATTTCCATGGCAAACAAACATAATCTTTTTCATGTCTTTTCCTTTGTTGTTTTGTTTACATTATTTATTATTACATATATTATTTTAACACAAAACCCCGTTTATGGCAATATAAATGCATAGCTTGAAACAATCTTTAAGATATGTAGATTAATTAAGATGCACGCATTTACCTGTTTTGGCATCTTGAAACATTATAAAATAGCCATCTCCAAACATGTCGAATATAGAAAGTGGAATAAAAGAAGAACATCCTTCAAGACCTGTTGGTGGCGTTTTTGAATAGCGAGACGGCACGCCATAGCATATATATTTTTCTTTGGCTTGCTCAAAAATTAATCCTACCACGTAATATTTATCCTTTGTGTAAAAAATTTTAGCCCACTTACTTTCACTAAAAACCTTTTCAAGACCTTCTTCTCTAGAATAAGAATAAAATATCTGCTCAAGTTCATTTTTAACACCATCGTAGTAATTGTCGTTTTCACAATCTAAACTTTGTTTAAGTTCATTTTCTTTTATGTTTTTATTCTTTTGGCACTCACAAGCGTTCGCTTCATCTTGAGCGCCGTAAGTGAAAGGCAGTTCTTCTTCCTCCGTTTTTTTGCTTGAGTTATAAGCAAACTCATTTTCAAAGAATAAATTTTCACTTTTCTTTTCCTTTATTGTTTTAATTTTTAATTTTATTTCATCTTCTAACTCATAATAATTTTCGGTTGCAACGGCCTCGTCGTTATATTGCGTTAATATTTTATCACTTAAATTTTTTTGACCTAAATTTTCACACTCACTATTTTCTTTTTGACACTTACACTCCTGTTCTTTTATGTTTTGCTTAAACCTTAAAAGACATTTATCTGCAACAATTTTTTTAAATTCTTGCAAGCAAATGCCACAACCTTGACTTGCAAAAGCAAGCGTTATAGGAATCTGCTCGCTCGTGCAGTATAAGCCTATCGCAACGCCGTCTATCACGCTTGGGGCTTCATAAAAGTTTTTAACGTTTGAAGTTGGCCGACTTCCTAAATCAAACTCAAAATCTTTTCCCTTGCTATCTATAACAAGTGCATAATAATTTGTTTTTTTGTTAAAGGTAGGTAAATTTACCACCGAAATATAAAACTCCCCCACCCCACTTTCAATTTCAACACGTGCAAGCACGCTTAAAGGCTTTGCACTGACGGTTGTTGTTTCAACACGCCTTAGCATCATCACTTTTTTTACGTAATCCATAGTCGTTTGCCCTTGCCTTATTTTTTTAATTTGCTATCACCGAATGCTTGTATTTACATATATTATATATGAATAAAAAAGTTTAAAAAGTTATAATTTTGTCAAAACGTGTTAATATTTAGCAAATTTCAAAAAGCTGGTCACAAAAGTTGTCTTTTGCTGTAAAATTTTTACAAAAAGACAACTCAAAATCTTTACATTTGACAAAATCTATGATAAACTATATCTTGTGGGAAGTTAAGGTTTTTGTAGAATAGCTTACTTTTTAAGATAAAGTATTAGCATTAAATTAAAGAGTAAACTACAAAATATAACCTAGATTTTCTAAATAATTTTATGTCATTGTGAAAAAATTTTAATCGGAAGGGTCCGAAAATACATAAGGAGAACTATTATGACAAACAACAAAAAGGTTATTGATTTTATCAATCAAGCAAAAGAACTTTGTCAACCAGATAATATTGTTTGGATTGACGGTAGCGAAGAACAACTTGAAGCACTAAGAAATCAAGCAGTTGAAGAAAAGATTCTTATTAAACTTAATCAAGAAAAATTACCAGGCTGTTATCTACACCGTACAACAGTTAACGACGTTGCCAGAGTAGAAGGCAGAACTTTTATTTGTTCTAAGAAAAAACAAGACTCTGCTCCAATAAACAACTGGATGGAAACAACAGAAGCTATGAACCTTATGAACGATTTGTTTAAAGGCGTTATGAAAGGCAGAACAATGTACGTTATCCCTTATTCAATGGGTGCAGTTGGTTCTAAATTCTCTAAAATCGGTATCGAACTTACTGACTCTGTTTACGTTGTTCTCAACATGGCTATCATGACAAGAGTTGGCAAGGCTGTTGTTGACGCTTTAGGCGATGGCGACTTCATTAAGGGCTTACACTCTTATGCAGAACTTTCTGAAGAAAAGAGATACATCATGCACTTCCCAGAAGAAAACACAATTATGTCTATTAACTCTAACTATGGTGGTAACGTTCTACTCGGTAAAAAGTGCTTTGCTCTTAGAATTGCATCTTTCCTTGGTAAAAACGAAGGTTGGATGGCTGAACACATGCTTATCCTTGGTATCAAAAAACCAAATGGCGAAAAGAAATATATCGCAGCTGCTTTCCCAAGTGCTTGCGGTAAAACAAACCTTGCAATGCTTATCCCACCTAAGACATATCTTGAAAAAGGTTATGAAATCGAATGCGTGGGCGATGACATCGCTTGGATTAGAGTTGGCGCTGATGGAAGACTATGGGCAGTAAACCCAGAAAATGGTTTCTTCGGTGTTGCACCTGGAACAAACATGAAGTCTAACCCTAACGCACTTCTTTCTACAATGAAAAACACAATCTTCACAAACGTTGTTCAAAATCTTGATGACAACACAGTTTGGTGGGAAGGTTTGGATAAAAATCCACCAAAGAACGCTATCGACTGGAAAGGCAATGCTTGGAACGGCGATATGAAAGATGCTGAAGGCAAGGCTATCAAGGGCGCTCACCCTAACAGCCGTTTCACAGCACCAGCAATCAACTGCCCTTGCATTTCTGACAAGTTCGAAGCACCAGATGGCGTTCCACTAGAAGCAATCGTATTCGGTGGCAGACGTGCTAAGACTGCTCCACTTGTATATCAATCAAGAGATTGGAACAATGGTGTGTTCGTAGGCTCAATCATGGCAAGTGAAACAACTGCTGCTGCAACAGGCGCTGTAGGTGTTGTTCGTCGTGACCCAATGGCTATGAGACCTTTCGTTGGTTATAACATGGGTGACTACTTCAATCACTGGATTGAAATGGGTAAAAAGATTAAAAATCAACCAAAGATTTTCAATGTTAACTGGTTTAGAACAGATGACAACGGCAACTTCATTTGGCCTGGTTTCGGTGACAACATGCGTGTTCTTGAATGGATTATCGCTCGTTGCGAAGGCAAGGTTGACGCTGTTGAAACACCTATCGGTTTTGTTCCAAAGGCAGAAGACATCAACGTTGAAGGTTTAGAAGATGTAAATCTTGAAACAATTAAAGACCTTTTAACAGTTGACAAAGAAAACTGGAAGGCTGAAGCAGAAGGCATCGAAGGTTTCTATGGCGAACTTACAAGAGTTCCTGATGAACTTTATAGCCAACTTGCAACACTTAAAGATAACCTTAACAAATAAGGTAAAGTAAAAACTTAAAAGCACTTTGCAAACGCAAAGTGCTTTTTTATTTTTGATTTTTATATTTATTCTTCTATTGTATATTTATAAAGTGATGATTTAGAAACTCCCCTTTCTTTTGCCACTTTTTTTAACGCTTCTTTTTTGTCATAACCTTGAGAGATATAAAGTTCGATATGTTCTTTTTCGCTTAAGTTTAGGTTTTGGTTTTCACATTTGCCACCTTCAACAAGCAAAACGAATTCCCCTTTAGGCTCGCCCTCAAGACCTTGAGAAAGCGAAAACCTTTGCGCTTTTTCGTGCATTTTTGTAATTTCTTTAACGGCAACAGCCTTTCTATCCCCAAACACTTCGTATATGGTTTGTATATCCTTTTTTATATCGTGTGGAGCAGAATAAAAGATAAGCGTCATATCTAGGTTTTTATATTTTTCTAAAAATTCCTTTCTTTCTGTGCTTTTTGCAGGCAAAAACCCTAAAAAGCAAAACCTAGAACTATCGAGCCCACTGAGTACTAATGCCGAAACAAAGGCGCACGCACCCGGAACAACGGTGAACTCTAAACCATTTTCCACAAGCATTTCCACAAGAACATTGCCTGGGTCGGATATGAGTGGCATGCCTGCATCCGATATAACTGCAATATTTTTGCCACTTTTAAGTTTTTCTATAATCTTTTCGCCAGCCTGCCTTTCATTAAACTTATGATAAGAAACGAGTGGCTTTTTTATCTCATATGCATTAAGTAGTGCAAGAGAGTGGCGAGTATCTTCGCAAGCAATTTCATCAACTTCGTTTAGAACTGAAATTGCCCTTAACGACATATCTTTTAAGTTGCCTATTGGCGTGCCAACAAAATATAGCATAACTTCTCCTTAATTTTCTTGTTGTTTTAAGATTTTTAGTCCACTTTTGCCACCCTTAACACCTTCAAGCAAAAATAGGTATGGCTCTTTGTCTTTTGCAGACACTAACTGCAAGCGTTTTGGTTCGATATTATGTTTTTTTAAGGTATATATAACATCAACAAGCCTATCTGCCCTATGCACAAGGCACACCCTTCCACCAAACTTTAGACATCTTGAAATAGAAAGAGAGAGTTCATCAAGGCTTAATAAAACTTCGCTTGTGCAAATTGCAATTGCTTCTTCGCTTTTTTGCTGACCTTGATTAACCTTCATATAAGGTGGATTGCACACTATTAAAGAAAATCTTTCATTATAACTTTTATCTATGTCTTGAAGTTTTGTGTTTATTACATTTGCATTATCTTCAAGCCCATTTTCCTTAATACTTTTTTGGCAAAGTTCATAAAGCGAACTTTGTACTTCAAAAAAGGTTAAGTTTTTAACCTTTTCCTTATTCAAAGCATAAAGATAAAATCCCACAATCCCACTGCCAGCGCAAAAATCGGCAACGTCTTCGCCCGATTTTACATTTGCAAACTTTGCAAGCAAAACTGAGTCTGATGTAAATGTATATAGGCTGTCATCTTGATAAACCTTAATATCCCCAACGCCTAAATCTTCTTTTTTTAGCATTATTCTTTCCCCTAATAAAAATTTAAGGTGCGAAAATTTCGCACCCCAAACCTTTTTAGTCTTAGTATTTCTTATTCTTCAGAAATAGCTTCTACAGGGCAACCTGCTGCGCAAGCGCCACAACTCATGCAAGCGTCAGCATCGATAACATATTGTGTTTCGCCTTCGCTAATTGCATTGCAAGGGCATGTATCAGCACATGCACCACAAGAGATACATTGGTCACTAATTTTATAAGCCATTAGTGTATTCCTCCTAAAAAATATTTATGTCTAGATATATTGTATCACAAACTTTTACATTTGTAAACTACTAATCCAAAATTTTCTTCATGTCTTCAGACACATTTTTGTCTAAGTCATCATCTTCAGCATTTTGTTTGCCTTTATTAAACTTTAACCTATCGACAGGGAAATCTTTATAAACTTCACTGCCATCACCCTTGGTGATTTTAACCTTAGATATAAGTTTAAGCATATCGTTACTGATAACAACGCCATCGCCTTCTGGTGTGCCAACAGTGCCACCGAGTTTAGGCATTTTTTTGTAAACTTCGGCATAATAATCGTTTTCGTATTCTAAGCAACACATAAGTCTGCCACAAAGTCCACTGATTTTTCCTGGATTAAGATGCAAGCCTTGATTTTTTGCCATTTTTATTGTAACTTTACAAAAATCGGTTAGCGAGTTTGAACAACAACACTCTCTGCCACAAGGTGCAATGCCACCCAAAATCTTTGTCTCATCTCTTATGCCAACTTGCCTAAGTTCAATTCTAACGTGGAATTTTGCAGCCAAAACCTTAACGAGTTCTCTAAAGTCAATTCTATTGTCAGCAGTAAAGAAAAATACAATTTTTTTGCCATCAAACGCATATTCACAGCCTATGAGTTTCATGTTTAAGTTTAATTCTTGTATTTTACTACTTGCAAATTCCATTGTTTCAGGAATTTTCTTTTCGTTTTCTCTAATATTTTTTTCGTCCTTTTCAGTTGCCTTTCTTACAACGGGTTTAAGTGGATGAACGATTTCGCTATCATCAACTTCCTTAACCCCAAAGACAACCGTGCCATATTCAAGTCCTTTTGCAGTTTCAACAATGACACCCGACTTTTCTATATAAGTTTCGCCTTCTTGTGGTGCGAAATAATATGTTTTAGCAGTGTTTTTAAATTTAACACCTAAAATTTTTGCCATTTATATTTACCCTCCAAAATCTGGAACAACAACCACTCTACAAGCATTGTTGGATTCATATTAAACTTTTTGCGCTTCTCTGCTTCAGTTATGCTTTCAAGTGCGTGAATTATAGCACCTGTGTTAAACTTTTGTGCTTTTTGTAATGCCTTTATCAAACTTTTGTTAAAAACTATATCACTTTTGCCTTGATAAAATACAAGCATATCCCTAAGCATAAGTTCTAAAGTTGATAAAAACTGAGTTAAATCTATTTTAGGTTGCAAAATTTTGTTTGAAAATTCTAAAACCTGACTGCTTGAATTCATATTTACAAGCACGTCGACAACTAGTTCGGTAACGCTTAAAAGCCCCTCGTCACCATAAAGTGCAAGTGCCTTTCCTATAGTTCCATCGCCAGAATTAACTGCCGTTAAGAGTTTTTCTTGGTCAGGGCACTCATCTTTTAGTGCTTCTATTAAAATTTCATTATCAAATGGTGGAATTTCTAATTTTTTCACCCTTGATTTTATTGTTGATAAAAGTGCGAACTCGCTTGTTGCCCCCATTAAAATGTGAACGTTTTTAGGTGGCTCTTCTAAAGTTTTAAGCAGTTTATTTTGGCTAGAAGCGTTCATATTTTCTGCACCGACAATAACGAATAATTTTTTATCGCACTCAATAGGCTTAAGATAACTTTCTTCTATTAAAGAGTTGATATCTTCCGTGCCGATAGCACCATCTGTTTTTGGATAAACCAAAACGTCTGGATGCAATCCTTTATCGATAAGTGAGCAAGTTCTACACTCATGACAAGGCTCATCATTTTCGCAACACATAAGTTTTGCAAAAGCCATTAGATAGTTCTTTAGCATATCGCCGTCGTTAGTTAGAATTAAATATGCGTGTGATAGCCTTTTCGCCTTTTTATCGCCTTGGATAATTTTATAGGCGTTTGTTTTTTTGATGAGTGCACTTAGGTCTATCATATAACTCCCTTTTCTTTTAGTGCATTTATAATCTTTTGATGAGTTTCATCCTTTTCGCCACTAGCATCTATCACGATAAACCTATCCTTATACTTTTTAGATAAGTCAAGGTACCCCTCATAAACCTTTTTGTGAAATTCCATGCCAGAAAGTTCAAGCCTGTCAGTTTTATCAGCCCCACCCTTTCTCTTAAAGGCTTGCTCTGGTGTAAGGTTAAGAAAAATTGTGTAGTCTGGCATAAAATTTTTAATAGCATAATCGTTTATTTTTTCAACAAACTCCACACCTAGTCCCCTTGCATAGCCTTGATATGCAAGTGATGAATCTATATATCTATCGCAAAGCACAAGTTCGCCACTTTCAAGTTTTGGAGCAACCGTTTCTTTTAATAATTGCACCCTTGCAGCAGCATATAAAAGCGCTTCGCACTCGTCAGCCATAGCAACGTTTCTTCCATCTAAAATAACATTTCTAATTTGCTCAGAAACCATAGTTCCACCCGGCTCTCTCGTTAGATAATATTTAATTTTGTTTTGCTTTAAATATTCTTCAAGCATGTGAATTTGGCGAGATTTTCCAACGCCTTCACAACCCTCAAAAGTAATAAACATAATTTTCTTTCCTTATTAAACGCCCATGCACGCTTTTATCATCGTGCATATAAACGATAAACTTTCATACTGCAAATGTGGCTGATAAGAAGTGAATTCAAATGCCAAAATAATAATGTCATTTAATTCTTCGCCAAGTTTATATTGCATAAAGTTAGTGATGTTTTTGCCACCTTTTATCTTTCCTAAATTGATGCCGTAAACATCGTTCTCTCTTCCTGCATTTATTTCTTGTTCTATCCAATCTTGATATTTTGATGCAGTGCCTTTTGTAAATTCATGGACTTGTGAAAACCTTGTGTACCTTATAATAGCATCGCTATTTGCTGGGTTATCGATAAACGCCTGCATAAACACAACGTTTTGATAAAGTTTTTCAATTCTTTCTATTTCAAGCAAGATGCCTTGATTTTTGGCACTTTGACTTCTAAAACGATTGTCCTTTCCGTTTCTATTTAAGAACAACTCCCTAACTTTATCGTCATCTATTTTTGCTCGGTCATAACTATCAAATGCCGTTTGGATATCGACTCCATCGATAAACACCTTATCTTGTAGATATTTTTTGGCATTTTCAATCATAACGTCGATTGATGCAACTTTATAGTCAACCGTATCAATCAAAGAATATGCCCTAACCCTTTTTTCAGGTGTTTCACCTTTTGCCAAAGCATCATTGTAATCTTTTATACCAACTGCATCGGTAAAGATTATGTCGCCCTCCCTAATAGAAAGACGGTCCTTAAGCACGTTGTAATCTTGATTTATTGCTTCTGAACTAAGTTTAAGGACATCGTAACTGAAGGTTTCTTTTTCGGCAAGTTCAAGCCTTAATTCGTTGTTGCCTGAAGGTGAAATTGTATAGTCAAAATAATACTTAAAGTTTTGACCTGCTGTAAGTTTAACAGCCCCGAAGTCATAGAATAGTTCCCAACCAATAATGGAAACAATACATACGACTATCATAAATATCCAATCGTATGACAACAGGTCTGATAACCTTTTTTTAGTTAATCTATTATCCATATTTACCCTAAATTATTTTTTAATAGGTTTCATTGTTGGGAATAAGATTACATCTCTTATTGAAGCACTATCGGTGAGTAACATAACGAGTCTGTCAACACCAAAGCCTAAGCCTCCCGTTGGTGGAAGTCCGTATTCTAATGCTGTGATAAAATCTTCATCAATTTTAGCATCGTTGCCACCACGAGCACGCTTTTCTTCAACTTGCTTAACAAACCTTTCTTTTTGGTCGATAGGGTCGTTAAGTTCACTAAACGCATTACCCATTTCTCTTGCATAGATAAAGTATTCAAATCTTTCAGTAAATGCTGGGTTTGATGGCTTACGCTTTGCAAGTGGAGAGTTTTCAACAGGGTAATCATAAATGATTGTTGGTTGAATAAGGTTTTCTTCAACAAAGGCATCAAAGAACGCAATAAGAACATGTCCCTTTGTTGCATTTTCGCCTTCATCAACTTCTATGCCCCTTTTCTTTGCTTCTAATCTTGCATCTTCATCAGTAGCCCAAGCATTGTAGTCAACGCCTGCGTATTTTTTAACGGCTTCTACCATAGTGAGTCTTTCCCACTTTTTGCCCATATCTATATCGATACCTTGATATGTGATTTGTGTTGTTCCACACACCTTTTCTGTGATTGTGCGATACATATCTTCAATAAGGTTCATCATATCAAAATAATCGCTGTATGCTTGATACATTTCAACCGTGGTAAATTCTGGGTTGTGTGACCTGTCCATACCTTCGTTTCTAAAGATTCTGCCCACTTCATAAACCTTGTCAAAACCACCAACGATTAAACGCTTTAAGTAAAGTTCAGTTTCTATTCTTAAATACATATCGATATCGAGTGCATTGTGGTGAGTCTTAAATGGTCTTGCAGCCGCACCGATTTCTAATGGTTGCAACACAGGTGTGTCAACTTCTAAATAACCCACGCCGTCAAGATAACTTCTAATAGCCGTTAAAATCTTAGAACGAGCCACAAAGGTTTTCTTAACTTCTGGGTTTGCAATAAGGTCGATTTCCCTTTGGCGATAACGAGTGTCTTCATCTTTTAAGCCGTGATATTTTTCTGGCAAAGGAAGAAGTGATTTTGAAAGAAGTTCTATGCTTTCAGCGTGAATAGAGATTTCACCTGTACGAGTTGTGAACACCTTACCTGTGATACCCACGATATCGCCGATATCATATTCCTTAAATGCCAAATAATCATCGCCCAAATCGTTTATAGATAGGTATGATTGAATTGTGCCTTTACCATCTAAAATAACAGCAAAAGAAGCCTTACCCATAACCCTTTTAGAAATGAGTCTTCCTGCAATGCCCACTGTCTTTTCAGCATAGTTATCATAATCATCTTTTATGTCTTGGCTATATGCAGTTCTATTATACTTAACCTTTTCAAAAGGGTTTTTACCAGCGCTCTTTAAGTTTTCGAGTTTTTCACGCCTAATTTTTAATATTTCGCTTAAGTCTTGTTCGTTATCTATTGGTGTGTTCTTTATTTCTTCCATAATTATATCCTTAAAATCTTAATAAACTTTCTTAATAGTAATGTTAACCACGCCTGCTGGAACAACAACGCTGATAGTTTCGCCAGCCTTTCTGCCAAGAAGAGCGTTTCCAATAGGGCTTTCGTTAGAAATTCTGCCAGATTCTACATCTGCTTCGGTTGTGCCGACAATTTCATAAGTTAAAAGTTCATTTTCATCATTATCTAAAATGTCAACCTTGCTTCCAAGAGAAACAACGCCTTTTTTAACATCTTTAATGATAACTGCATATTTAAGTTTGTTTTCGATTTCAACGATTTCGCCTTCAATCATGGCTTGTTCGTTTTTAGCAGCATCATATTCTGCGTTTTCAGAAAGGTCACCAAATTCTCTTGCTGTTTTAATTCTTTCTGTAATTTCTGCACGCTTTGTAACCTTTAAAAATTCCAAGCGTTTTTCAAGTTCTTCTTTACCTTCTTTTGTTAATATTACTTCGTCTGCCATATAAATGCCCTCCGTTAAATGTTCCCATTTATAAATTTATTATTTTTTAAAAATTGTGGCAAAAACCCACTTTCTTTTTTAACCTTTATATTATAATGTATATATTAAATTTTGTCAACTGCTTTTAGGTTGGCTTTTTATCCCAAAACGACTATTTTAGACATGAAAATGGCTGATTTATTAAAAAAAATAGCCAATTTTATAAAAAAATTTTAAAAACCTATTGACAAATACCAATTTTATGCTAAAATGTAGGTAGTGATAGGGGAAAAGCAATAATTTTTTGTGTTTTTATGGGCTAAATGCTCATAATTGTGTTTATTCCGAATAATATATGAAAAAAGAAGGTTGCAAAGAAATTTGCAACCTTCTTAATTTTAAATCTTTTTGCTTTTTTATTCTACTTCAGCAAAACTTTCGCAACAAGTACCCTTTTCACCACAGCCTTCACAACAACCAACCTTAATTGATTGAAGTTCACACCAACAGCCTTCTGCGTTGTGTCTGCAGTTTCTTACTTCACATTTAATATTGTTATTCTTATACATATTCTCGCTCCTTGTAAAATTATTATGGGCAAAAACAAAAAAACTATACCATAAGCCATTGACATTTTTATGTTTTATGGTTAAAATATTACTATAAAAAAGACCAAAAGGAATTATAATTATGAAAGTAGTTTTATTAAAAGATGTTAAAGGCTCAGGCAAGGCTGGGGATATCATAGAAGCAAAAGACGGATTTGCACAAAACTTTTTAATCAAAAAAGGGCTTGCAAAACCTGCCGATGCACAAGCATTAAACGAAAACAAACAACAAAAAGATGCACAGGCTTTCCATAGACAAGAATTGCTTAAAGCCAACAAAGAGTTAAGGGAAAAACTTGATGGAATTAAGGTTGAAATCAAGGTTAAAACGGGCGCAAACGGCAAGTTCTTTGGAAGCGTTACCAACAAGGAAGTTTCCGATAAACTTTTGGCTATCGGCTTTGATATTGATAAAAAGAAGATTATTCTTGATTCAATAAAAAATGCTGGCACTTTCCCTGTAACTGTTAAAATTTCACCAGAAGAAAGCGCTAAAATCTTTGTGGAAATTATTGCAGAATAATTTAACTAATCTAAAAACAAAAAGTCACGAATTTTCGTGACTTTTTTTATTTTTCTAATTTCTTTAATTCTTTTAATTTTTTTCTAAAACGGATTTTATATAATAAATTTAAGCCTTTTGCCCCTAATGGTGCAAAAAGTCTTATTGAAAGATGTTGTTTTTTTGCTTTTTTCAAACATTGCATTTGCGTTCTAAACGTTTCAAGTATGCTTTGATATGCTTCATAATCAAAATAACTATCTCTCCACATATAGTAGAAAGTCTCGACATTAACGCCCACTCTCCAACCTGCAACGTGAGTATGTGCTTCTGGCAAATCTTCTTTACATTTTTCACTTGCATATTTTACTGCAGATAGATATGTTAATTTTTTAACGTTCATCTTACTATGTACGAGCGAGCCTTTTCTTTTGGTATAAGCATAATATTTCATAGGCACAAACGCAACTTTTTGTGTTTTTGAAAAGACATCGTATAAAAACGCCACGTCTTCGCCGTGATAAATATTTTCGTTATATGTGGTTTTATTTTCACCTGTAAAGAACTTTTTATGGAATATTTTATTCCAAATATTCATTCTTATTTTTCTTCCTGTGAAAAGAAGTTCCATTGCTTCTACTTTGTCATAAACTTTGCACTCGTATTTGTTTGGATTAAAAGGCTTGTCCAAATTTTTCTTTTGGCTTTCGCTAACAATAGAAACGCCCACACAACTTATATCTGCGCCTGCATCTTTAACAGAAGTAATTAAACTCTCTAAAAAATATTTAGAAACATAGTCATCGCTATCAACAAAGCAAATATATTCCCCGTTTGCTATTTTTAAGCCAGCGTTTCTTACGGCAGAAACACCACTATATTTTTTGCCACAAAGTATTTTTATGCGTGAATCTTTTTGTGCATAATCTTCAACTATTTTTAGTGAATTATCCGTCGAAGCATCGTCAACGATTATGACTTCTAGGTTAGTGTATGTTTGCCCTAACAAGCTCTCAACACATTTACCTATAAACCTTTCACTATTATATAATGGTATAACAATAGAAATTAAATCTTCCATGCCTGCCATATTTGTTTTTTCATTAAAATTTTTTGCTAGAGTTCTCAAAAAACTTTCTCCTTAGTTAATAAAAACATTTTAATATATATTACAAAATATGTCAAGTTCATTTATTGTTCTTTTACTATTTTAATATTTGTTCTTGACTTTTTAGTTCTTATACTTTATAATACTTACATTATGGGTAGAAAAAGGATTAACACTTCTATCGTTAAAAAAATAGAAGTTGACCAAAAAACTAAAGAGGCAAAAGTTATTGATATTCCCGAAACCGAATATCTTAACCAGCCTATAGAAAAAGCCGATTTCGTTGAATCCAAGTCTAAAAAAGAAGTTAGAAAAAAGGATACTGTTGAAAAGGTTTTTGGTATTAAACAAGACCAAGAAAACATCGACAAAAGGCAAAAGGTTTTCAAAAAAGTAACGACCATTCTCTTTATCGTGTTCATGGCTGGCGTTCTTGCTTATACTGCTTATAAGGACTTTTTTGTAAACAAAAACTTCCCGTCTATTTCTCAACTTAAAGCAATTTTAGGAACGGGCTGGCTATATTTTCTTTTAGCCATTGTTTCCTTTGTTTTGTCCTTCTTTTTTAAGGGACTTAAAAACGTTTTAATGTGCAAGTCGATGACAGGAAAGGCACATTTTATTACTTGCATGGAAACGGGCATTATAGGAACTTATTATAACAACGTAACGCCACTTGCCGTTGGTGGTCAACCTTTTGAAATTTATCACCTTTCAAAACACGGCGTGCACGGTGGGGTTGCTTCTTCAATACCTATTGCATCTTTTTTCCTAAACCAACTTGCTTTTGTTATTTTAGGTGTTTTTTCCCTAGTAACGTTTAGCAGAAACATTTTTAATGCACCTAGCGTGCTTGTTAACGTTCTTCCACCAGCATTTTATACCCTTACTATTGTTGGGCTATTTTGCTGTTTGTTTGTGCCTTCGCTCGTGATACTATTCTCTATGTTACCAAGGGTGGGAGCTAAACTTGTTTATCTTGTTATAAGAATAGGAACAAAACTTCGCATTGTTAAAAAACCACAAGAAACCTTGCAAAAAACCATTAAAACGGTTGTTCACAACTCGCACTGTTTGAAAAAAATTGCATCAAAGCCACTTTTGTTTTTGGGGTTATTCTTGCTAAGTTTCTTTGAAAACATTGCAGGCAACTCTATAGCGTTTTTTGTGCTTAAAGGCTTTGGGCTTGACTTAGGGCTTCCTTTTATTACAGAGTGGATTATAATTTGTTCTATTTGCTTTATACTATTTGCATCAATAACATTTATTCCAACTCCTGGAAACTCTGGTGCTGCCGACCTATCTTTTTTCTTGCTTTTTGAAGCAGTTTTATTTGCTGGGCTTGCCTTCCCTGCAATGCTTGTTTGGAGATTGTTTAGTTTCTATAGCACAATAATCGTTGGTTTTACTTTTGCAACGCTAAAGAAAAAGTCGGATGCAAAGAAGGCTAAACTTAACTTAAACGAGACGATAGAGCAACCTTATTTATCTAAAAAAGAAGAAGAACTTTGTCAAAAAATAACCGACAGTAGCACTAAAAATTTAGAATAATATTTTTACAAAAACATAACGCCACTGACTTAAAGTCAGTGGCGTTTTTATAATGTTTTTTATTCTTCTATTTCGTTTATCTTATCGAAAAGTTCCATTGCGTTTTTAACAGCAATATCCATATTTATATACTTATAGTTTGCAAGTCTGCCAAGCAAATATAAGTTTTTATAATTTTTAGCATATTCCTTATATTGTTCATAGTGAGCAATATTTTTTTGGATAGGAATTGGATAATATGGAATATTCTTACCCCTTTTAAATGGCTTGCTATATTCTTTTACTATAACTGTGTTTTCTTGCTCAGGACAAGTAAACTTAGTAAACTCTGTTATTCTTGTATATTTGTGCGAAGTTGTATAGTTTACAACAGCAGATGGTTGATAAGATGGTTTTTTGATTGTTTCAAACTTAAACTTAAGACTTCTGTAAGGTAAAACACCAAACTTATAATCAAAAAGTTCATCAACGCAACCTGTATAAATAAGCATGCCGTCAAGTTCTTTATCCTTAAAATAAATCTTGTCTTCGCTGAGCGAGATTTCCTTGTTTGCATCAGTGCCGAGTTTGAGTTTAATTCTTGGGTGGCAGAGCATATTTCTTATAAGTTCTGTAAAGCCTTCTTTTGGCATATATTGGAACTCATCGGTAAAATATCTATCTTCATAAGAAACATAAACAGGCACTCTGTTCATAACTTCAGCGCCAAGTTGTTCTGGCTTAAAGCCCCATTGTTTCATTGTGTAGATATAGAAAATGTTTTTATAAACAAAGTCGCCAAACTTTCTAACTTCGGCATTTTCGTGCTTTTTAAGTTGCAAGATTGGAACTTTTTTATCAAGTCCAATTTCATCGATTAAAATCTTTTTAATTCTTTCTGCCTTGTCGTTTGGATAAAGCATAAAGAGTGAAGTTAGGTTAAATGGCACAGGCACAAACTTGTCTTTTCTAACTGCAGCAAGCACCTTGTGTTCATATTTTGTCCATTCTGTAAACCTTGACAAAAACTCAAAAACCTTCTTTTCGTTTGTGTGAAAAATATGTGGTCCGTATGGTTGAATAAGAATATCGTTTTTATTGTAACAGTCATAAGCGTTTCCACCTATGGTGTCCCTTTTGTCCATTACTATAACATCTTTGCCACTATCAGCAAATAATCTTGCGATTGTTGCACCAGAAAAACCAGCGCCAACTATTATTATTTTTTCCATATTTTTATCCTTTAAGTCCTTTTACAAATCGAGCAATTCTTTCGGTTGCTTCAACCAAGTTTTTCATTGAATAAGCATAAGAACATCTTACATAATATTTACCGAACTCACCAAAGGCATCGCCCGGAACAACTGCAACCTTTTCTTGCTGTAAAAGTCTTGTTGCAAACTCCTCACCTGTAAGCCCTGTTTCTTTGACAGATGGGAATATGTAGAACGAACCTTTTGGCTCAAAACATTTTAGCCCCATATCCAAAAAGGTTTTATGCATAAACTTTCTTCGCCTGTCATACTCATCTCGCATTTCTTTTATGTCTTTATATCCGTTAAGTTTGCCCTTTTTAAGCCCTTCAAGTGCTGCATATTGCGAGAATATTGGTGCACATATTATTGCGTATTGGTGAATCTTTAGCATTGTGTCAAGTATAGGCTTTGGTGCGCAAGTATACCCCACTCTCCAGCCGGTCATGGCAAACGCCTTACTAAACCCACTTATTAACACTACTCTATCTTTAAGTTCTTCTACGCTTGCAATTGAAAAATGCTCTTTTCCATAAGTGAGTTCTGCATAAATTTCATCGCTTACAACAAGAAGGTCATGCTCGATTATAAATGGTACGATTTTATCTATAAATTCTTTTTCCATAACGCCACCCGTTGGGTTGTTTGGGTATGGAAAAATTAAAATCTTGCTCTTTTTTGTTATAACTTTTTCTAAATTTTCTTTTGTTAATTTAAATCCGTTTTCGCCGTCACAAGGCACAGACACAGCCACGCCACCATTAAGTTCAACGCAAGGCTTATAAGAAACGTAACTTGGGTCTGGAACAAGTACTTCGTCACCAGGGTTTATGGTTGCACGCAAAACCAAGTCAATCGCTTCACTTGCACCCACAGTTATCATGGTGTCGTCAACTGAATAATTAACCTTATAGTTACACCTTAAATAATCAACAATTTCTTGCCTTAAAGAAACAAGACCTTTGTTAGAAGTATATTGGGTGTACCCCTTTTTAATAGTTTGGATACCTGCTTCTCTAATATCCCAAGGGGTTATAAAGTCAGGCTCGCCAACGCCCAAAGAAATAACGTCTTTCCTTTCGCTGACTATATCAAAAAACTTTCTTATGCCCGACGGTTTTAACTTTTTTGCTTTATCGCTTAAAAAATCTCTCATGCTTGAATTATCTGTCTTTCATGTTCTTTATTTGGATTAGTTATGTGCCCTTCGATTTTATACTTTTTAAGAATAAAATGAGTTTGCACACTTGCAATGCCATCGATTACTGAAAGTTTTTCAGAAACAAACATTGCAATGTCAGTAATATTTTTACCTTCCACAAAAATTGCAAGGTCAAAGCCACCACTCATAAGATATAAACTTTGAACTTCTTTAAATGAATAAATTTCTTCGGCATAACTGTCAAAGCCCTTTAACTTTTGTGGTGCAACCTTAACTTCTATAAGCGCTTGAACCTTTCTATTTTCTTGGTCCATGGCT
>JAZNAX010000060.1:0-24174 GCA_045586765.1 Christensenellaceae bacterium
ATGGGCAACACTTCTGGTACAGGCGTTGCTTTCTCACGCAACCCATCAACAGGTGAAAAAGGTTTATATGGTGAATACTTAATGAACGCACAAGGCGAAGACGTTGTTGCCGGCGTTAGAACACCACAAACTATCGACCAATTAAAGAAAGAAAATCCAGCAGTTTATGAACAATTCGTTAAAATTGTTGCTAAACTTGAAGACCACTATAGAGATATGCAAGATATGGAATTTACTATCGAAGATGGCAAACTCTTTATGTTGCAAACAAGAAACGGTAAGCGTACAGCTGCTGCTGCTCTCAAGATTGCTTGCGACTTAGTTGACGAAGGCATGATTGATGAAAAACAAGCTGTCCTTATGATTGACCCAAAACAACTCGATGCTTTACTTCACCCACAATTCGATGCTAAGGCATTAAAGGCTGCTAAGCCTATCGGATCAGCACTTCCTGCATCTCCAGGTGCTGCTTGTGGTAAAGTTGTATTTACTGCAGAAGATGCAACAGAATGGGTTACAAAGAAAGGCGAAAAAGTTATTCTCGTTAGACTTGAAACATCACCAGAAGATATCGAAGGTATGCACTATGCACAAGGTATCTTGACAGTTCGTGGTGGTATGACATCACACGCAGCCGTTGTTGCTCGTGGTATGGGTACATGTTGCGTTTCTGGTTGTGGCGAAATCAAAATCGATGAAGAAAAGAAAGTATTCTCACTCGGTGGCAAGACTTTCGTTGAAGGCGACTACATTTCACTCGATGGTTCAACAGGTAACATTTATGGCGAAGCAATCCCAACAGTTCCTGCATCAATTTCTGGTTACTTTGGTAGAATTATGGCTTGGGCTGATAAATATCGTTCACTTCAAGTAAGAACAAACGCTGATACTCCAAAGGATGCTAAACAAGCACGTGACTTTGGTGCACAAGGTATCGGTCTTTGCAGAACAGAACACATGTTCTTTGAAGCAGACAGAATTAAGGCTATGAGAGAAATGATTGTTTCTGATACAGTTGAACAAAGAGAAAAGGCTCTTGAAAAACTTCTTCCAATGCAACAAGGTGACTTCGAAGCACTTTACGAAGCAATGGAAGGTAACCCTGTAACAATTCGTTTCCTTGACCCACCACTACACGAATTCGTTCCAACAGCTGAAGAAGATATCGCAGCACTTGCAAAAGAAATGGGCAAGACAGTTGCAGACATCAAAGCAACAATTGCAGGTCTTCATGAATTCAACCCAATGATGGGACATCGTGGTTGCCGTCTTGCTGTTACATATCCAGAAATCGCAGTTATGCAAACAAAGGCTGTTATCGGCGCTGCAATCGCTGTAAGCAAAAAGCACCCAGCATGGAATATCGTTCCAGAAATCATGATTCCACTTATCGGCGAAATCAAAGAACTTTCTTACGTTAAGAACGTTGTTGTTAAGACTGCTGATGAATGTATTGCAAATTCTGGTATTAAACTTGCATACAAAGTTGGTACAATGATTGAAATTCCAAGAGCAGCACTCACTGCTGATGAAATCGCTAAAGAAGCAGAATTCTTCTCATTCGGTACAAACGACTTAACACAAATGACATTTGGTTTCTCTCGTGACGACGCTGGTAAGTTCTTAAATGCTTATTATGAAAAGAAAATTTATGAACACGACCCATTTGCTAAACTTGACCAAATCGGCGTTGGTAGATTGGTTGAATCTGCTGTTAAACTCGGCAAAACAACTCGCCCAGACATCAAACTTGGTATCTGTGGTGAACACGGTGGTGACCCATCTACTATCGAGTTCTGCCATAAGATTGGCTTAACTTACGTATCATGCTCACCATTTAGAGTTCCAATCGCACGTCTTGCTGCTGCTCAAGCACAACTCAAATGCCCAAGGTAATTGAGTTAAAAGGGCTTTAGTTCATAAATAAAACAAAAGAAGTTGAAGCCAAATGCTTTGCGACAAGCAAATCGTTTGGCTTCATATTGTTTATAAGGAGAAAAAAATGACTGATAACATAGTTATTATATGCTTATTGTTGGTTGTTGGTTTAGTTTTGATTATAAAAGGTGGCGACTATTTCGTTGACGGAGCAAGTTGGCTTGCAGAAGTTAGTGGCATACCAAAGTTTATTGTCGGTGCTACCATAGTTAGCGTTGCAACAACCCTGCCTGAAATAGTGGTTTCGCTAATTTCGGTAAAATCAAGTCCTGATATGGCAATCGGTAATGCTGTTGGCTCGGTTGTGTTCAATACAGGTATAATTATGGCAATAGCACTTATTGCTCAGCCATTTATTATCAAAAGAAAAGATTATGCGTTTAAGGGTATACTTTTAACGGTTGTTATGGGATTGCTTTTTGCTTTTTCACTTTTTGGTATGAAAAGCAAAACAATTTCACTTAACACAAACGGACTTTTCGGTTATGTTGGCTCTGCAATACTTCTCGTTCTTTTTATAGTGTTTATTGTTGAAAACGTTGTTTCGGCAAAAAAACATGCAAGTGCATCTCAAGATGAAGAAAAGCCTGTTGCAAACAAAAAAAGCGTTACAATCAACCTATTAAAACTTATTTTAGGTGCTGCCGCAATCGGTGGTGGTGCAATCTTGTTAAAGGACAATGCCGAACAACTTGCTATTAAGTTGGGTCTATCAAAAGCGTTAATCGGCGTTACAATTTTAGCGATAGGAACATCTCTTCCAGAACTTGTTACAATGATTATTGCTGTTAAAAAAGGTCAAGCAAGTCTTAGCATCGGTAACATAATCGGTGCAAACACAATTGACCTTGCAATTATTCTTCCACTAAGTGCATTTATTGCAGGTGGGGCTGGACTTTTAGTTTCTGGATTGCATTTGTTTATTACAATGCCTGTTACACTTTTAATCATAGCAATAGGTATTATCCCAACGCTAATATTTAAAAAGTTTACAAGAACACAAGGCGTTATAATGTTTGCAATTTATCTAGCATACTTTGTGTTTAACATCGTTTATGTTTTAGCATAAATAAATTAAATAAACTAAAGAAAGGCAAGCAAATATATTTGCTTGCCTTTTTGTATGAAAAAAATTTTAAAAATAGTAATAAATATTTCATATAAATGCTTATGAAATTGACAAGGCGCTGTAAAAAATGATAAAATTTTTATAATGGGGAATATTAAGCCAAAAAACTATAAGTGATAATAGGTGTTAAAATGATTGAACTTATAAATGTAAGTAAAAAATATGTAACAAAAGCAGGGGATACCAACGCTCTAAACAATGTCAGCATTAAGTTTGATGACAAGGGTTTGGTGTTTATCGTTGGTAAAAGTGGATGTGGTAAAACAACCCTTTTAAATGTTATAGGTGGGCTTGATAGTTTAGACAGTGGTGATATTATAATCGATGGAAAGAAATTTTCCGAATTTTCACCAAGCGACTATGACAGTTATAGAAACACCTTAGTTGGTTTTGTATTCCAAGAATATAACTTGCTTTCCGACTATAATATTGAAAAAAATATTGACATAGCAAACGAACTTCAAGGCAAAAAAGCCAAAGAAGAAGACATACAAAAACTTTTAAGCACGGTAGAAATCGGTGGTTATGAAAAAAGAAAGCCATATCAACTTTCTGGTGGTCAAAAGCAAAGAGCATCGATTGCAAGGGCTTTAATAAAAAACCCAAAGATAGTTCTTGCCGATGAGCCAACGGGAGCACTAGATAGTGCAACCGGCGTGCAAGTAATGTCGCTTCTTAAAGAACTTTCAAAAGAAAAACTAATAGTTGTAGTATCGCATGAAATGGAGTTTGCTGAAAAGTATGCAGACAGAATTATCAGGCTTGTCGATGGGCAGGTGGTTGAAGATATTACTCAAAGGGATATTGAAATTACAGATGTCGTTCACGAGTTTGAAGAAGAACTTGTCGTAAAGGCAGGTTCTGACCTTAGCGATGAAGATACAAAAAAACTTGCTAAGGCAATTAAAGAAAGAAAGAAAATTAACATAACCGAAAAAATTTGCATTAAGCAAAAAGAAAAGACAAAAGAGATAGAAAGCCAAAACTCTAATAAAGAAAGCATAAAGTTTATCCACAGCAAAATGAAACTTAAAAGTGTTGCAGGGCTTGGATTAAAATCGCTTTTATCAAAACCTGTAAGGCTTATATTTACAGTGCTTTTATCTATTATTGCATTTGCAGTGTTCGGCGTGTTTGATGCCGTTGGTTCATTTAACGATGAAAGGGCGCTAATTAGCCTTTTGAATAGCGATAACTATCAAACGGTGTCTATTTATGCTGGGTATAATAATTATGGCTATAATAATGCAGAATTTAAGTTCTCGCAAAATCAATTAAAGAAATTAAATAAAGAAACAAACTATTCTTTTAGGGGAATATACGATATTAAGGACCAACAAGAATATTCTTATGGAACAAAAGAAAGAGAAAATTTTAACAAAAGCCACGCTATAAATGATAAGGGCATAAGTGGCACTTTGACTGTTGGTGGGGACTACTACTACAAAGAGTTTGATGGAATAGTAGAGTTCAAACAAAGCGAAATAGTTAATAATTTTATTTTGCCAAGAGAGTTTAACTATGAAATAGTGTATGGTGAGTATCCTACCCTAAAAACTCAAGATGAACAATTTCAAGGTGTTGGAATATCTTCTTATATGGCAAGAAATATAATTCGATATATGCAAATAAATAACACCGAAGAGTTTGGTGGAAAAAGAGATGTTAAGAGCATTGGTGACCTTATAGGCGCAAGGCTTGGCATAAGCACGATTAACACAAAAACTTTTGTAATTTCTGCCATTATAGATTGTGGGGATATTCCACAAAAATATTCAAAACTAAAAGAAGCAACTGATGGTCAAATGTATGCGCTTAGTCAAGACTTTATAACCTTTATAAATTCTGGGTGCCATCTATCATTATTTTTGCCAGATGGATATGTTCAAAATGTAAGAGAGACATATAATAGAAAAACAGCATATTTTGCCGACTATAGCGAAACCGATTATGAAGGAACGCAAACTGTTGCAAGCAAGTCTCAAACAAGAACTGCTTCTCCATATTACTATAATATAAACGAATTTGATAGTTTAGATTCAATTATGTTTGCAGATATAGAAAACGACAGAGTTTCACAAGGTTCACCAAGTTTAGAAAGTAATGAAGCACTTGTAAGTATAAATAACTTAAGGCTTTTATTCAATGAAGAATATTACAAAAATGGTGGAAAATATCAAGCAAAAATAATCAGCATAACAGATGCTATTTTAGCCGAAAAAACAGTTAATGGCAAAAGAGAAAAAACAAAAGAACTATTTGAATTTATGAAAGAAATTTATAACGATACTGATTATAAATTTACTTCAAAAGTGTATCGCAAAAACATAAAACTTTCAAAGATTATTGGCGATAAAACCGAAGACATAAAAACCGTTTATATAGTTGGTTTTTATTTTGATACAAATAAAGACAACTTGTCTGTTTTTGCTAAAGAGAATAGTTACGACCCACTCGTATTATCAAGTCAAGGCTTGTCATCACTAGGAGTAAGCACAAACCAAGGCATATACTCTAGGGCAGTTTCAGCACTAAAAGATAATTCTAGGGGTGCAGAAATTCTTGGCAATATGTTAGTTGATACCGATGGTTTTATGGTTAGGTGGTATAACAACAGCATGATAGAATCGCTTGCAGATAACGAAGAGTTTTTAAACCAACTTTTACAACTTTTCCTTTACGTTTCGCTAATTATAATCGTGTTCTCAATGTTTATGCTTATGAACTATATAACAACAAGTATCACTTCGAAAAGGCACACCATTGGCATACTTAGGGCGCTTGGGGCTAAGGGTAAAAACATTTTTATCATGTTCCTCATTGAAAGTATGATAATAGCGCTTATAAACGGTATTTTTGCAAGTGTTGTTGGATATGTGGCAGGTATATTTGTAAATAAATATATTTTAGACATTATGAATATGACAATAAGTTTTGCACTTTTTGGTATAAGACAAGTTCTAATAATACTTGGCGTAAGCCTTGCAACAGGCTTTGTTTCTTCACTTCTTCCTATAATAAAAATTATAAAGGAAAAACCGGTTGCTCTTATTAGAAAGAATTCATAATAAATAATAAAAAACATCAACTAAAGCCGACAAGTTTTGTCGGCTTTTCTTGTTTTTGAAAAGGTAAATAAAGAACTTTTTTTATTTTAGATTACATAAAATAAAAGTATGTTAAATAAGGCGTATATAAACTTAAACACATTAAGACAAAACGTAAAAAACATAAAGGCAAAACTAGATAAAGGCGTTAAATTCTGTGCCGTTGTAAAAGCCGATGGGTATGGTCACGGCGCAAGTGAAATTGCAAACGCCATTTACACCGAGTGCGACTATTTTGCCGTTGCTATCGTTCAAGAAGGAATAAGGCTTAGGCAAAGTGGGATAGATAAAGATATTTTGGTGCTTTCTCCAGCCATGCCTTGTGATTTAAGAGATGCTGTTTTTTATGACCTAACTTTAAGCGTGGATAGTATTTATCAGGTTATAAAAATAGAAAAAGAGTGCAAAAAACAAAAAAGGCGTGTTAAAATTCATATAAAATATAATGCTGGCATGAATAGGCTTGGCGTGGATAGTTTAGATGAGTTAGAAAATTTGGCAAAAAAAATAACTAATTCCAAATATTTAATTTTAGATGGATTATTTTCGCATTTACCCTGTCCTGAAAATAAAAAAAGCACAAAAAGCATACAAAACAAATTTTTGCTTGCAAATAATTTGATTAAGGGTTATAATAATAAGGCAATATGTCATTTATCAGCAAGTGGTGGATTTTTAGCAAAAATTCCAAGTGATATGGTTAGAATCGGCATTTTAATGTATGGATACAAACCTTTTGCTAGCAATCTTGTCAGCGTAAAGCCCATTATGAAAATTTATGCCCCACTCGTTAAAGAAAGGGCCTTAAAAAAGGGCGATAATTGTCTATATGGGAATTTAGCGTTAAGTCAAGATAAAACCCTTTATCTTGTTCGGTTTGGTTATGCAGACGGACTGCCTCGTAGAAAAGTAAAAGGGCAGTTTAACAACAGGTGTATGGATATAACGGCACTGGAAAAGGCAGAGATAACAAAAAAGGGCGTTCTTGTTTTGGATAATGCAGACAAACTTGCAAAAAAATATAACACTATTAGTTATGAAATTTTAACTAAGTGTTCGTTAAGGTCGCAAAAAATTTATTTACATTAGGTGGAAATATGAAGTTTTACTTTAAGAAGCTTTTTTTAATGGTCGTTTATTTAATTTCATCAGGCATATTAGGTTCTGGTGCACTTTTAGTTCAAGGTATGCCATGGGCTAGGCTTGGACTTTTAACCTTAAATCTTGGCGTGTTCATTTTTATTTATTGTGCAATCGCTTATAAAGATGGCGAAAAGGCGCTTATGGTGCGCATTTCAAACGACAAAATTAGAGAACTTATAGTTCAAACAGGCGATGATTATAAGTTAGATTTAGATTATGAATTTTCCGTTAGAAAAGGCTTTATCGCAGGGGCAATGGCGTGTATTCCACTCGCATTATTTTTGCTTTTAGACCTTGCTATTGGCACTCCAAACAACATTGCAGTAAAGGCAGTTGAACTTTTCTATATGGTATTTTTTGGATTCTTTAATATAGATTTTTTAAGTGCACATAGCATAGCGCTTTATTCTTCTTATTATTGGACGCTTATTTCAGCACCTATCTTGATAATTTTACACGGCGTGTTTTATTATTTGGGCGCATGGAAAATGCAAAAAAGACAAGATAAAATTAAAAGTACACATAAAAGACTTCACGGTGAATAATTTTGCGTATAGTAGCAGGTAAATATAAGGGCAGAACCCTTTTAGAGTTTAGTGGTGATGATATTCGCCCAACGGCTGATAGGGTTAGGGAAAGCCTATTCAATATAATTCAAAATAAAACGCCTAATAGCGTGTTTTTAGACCTTTATTCAGGCACGGGTGCAATGGGCATAGAAGCCCTTTCTAGATATGCAAAAAGCGTTACTTTTAACGACTTATCAAAAAATAGTATATTGCTTTTAAGAAAAAATCTAGAAAAACTTAAAGTCGATGATGAGTATGAAATTTCAAACTGCGATGCCGTTAGATTTTTAACCACAACGGATAAAAAGTTTGATATAATTTTTATAGACCCACCATATAAAAGCGACAAAAAAAAGGACAGCCTTTACCTTTGCAGTAAAGCACTAAACGATGATGGCATCGTTATCTTTGAAGATGAAAACGAGTGGCAGGGCGAGATTGATGGACTTGTCGTTTATGATAAGAGAAAGTATGGCAGGGTGCATTTAACGTTTTTTAAAAAAGAGGAAAAGTAATGAGAGTTTGTGTTTTTGCAGGAACATTTGACCCTATAACAATAGGACACACCTTTGTTATAGAAAGGTGTTTAGAGATGTTTGACAAGGTTGTTGTTGCTCTTGGCGTAAACCAAGATAAATCGCCTATGTTCGATTTAACTGCGCGCAAAAAAATGATAGAACTTGCTGTAAATAGCGACAGAGTTGAAATAGCAAGTTTTGATGGTATGCTTGTTGACTTTATGAAGAAAAATGGCATTAAAGTTAACGTTAGGGGCATAAGGGATATAGACGATTATAAATACGAAACCACAATGGAAAGGTTTAATAGGGATATGTATAACGAGATGACGACTATTTATATCCCAACACCAAAAGAACTCGTGCATATTAGTTCAAGCGCAATAAGAACTATTTTAAGCATGGGCGCTGATGCAAGCGAATATTTGCCAAAGGCTGTTTGCGAGTTTATATCGGCTGAAAAATTAGGCAAATAATAAGGGTAATTAAAAAATTTAAGACTGCACATAAAAGTTTGGCTTTTATAAATGGTGCAGTCTTTATTTTTGCTTTTTTTAGGTAAGCAATAGACTGCATTATCACCGAAAGTCCACCAAACCCACAAATAAAAGCACATAGTGGTAGGGTAAGGGTGCCGATAGATAGTGTGGACAAAATTTTTAAGCCACTAGTGCTTTCAATAAGTCCAAAAGTTAGTGCTTTAGACATTTCAAAATCCCCTAAAACTAGGGCGAAAAGTTTAATGATTGGGGTTAAAATATTAAAGTGAAAAAGCAGTGAAGAAAGTATATAAAAAATGGTTATAATCGCACCCACAACAAGCACCGAAATCACCGATGAATATGCGCTTTCATATAAAATATTATCTATTTTTTGGCTGTAGATAAAAGGCTTGTTTATAGGCTTATCGGTCTTTTTATAATTAGAAAAAATTATGCCTATAATTATTGCTGACAAAAAATTGCTAACGAGCAAAATTAAGCCAAAAGCCGTGCTATTAAACATTATCACCCCAACGCTATTTATTAAAAACATGGGCGAAGATGTCGAGCAAAAGGTAGATGCCCTTACCCCTTCGCTATCGCTTATCGCCCCACTTTCTCTTAGGTCGCAAACGATTTTTGCGCCTATTGGATACCCAGCAATAAGGCTCATAAAAAAAGCGTATCCACACGCACCACTCGTGTTAAAAAGCCTTGTTGTTAGTGGCGAAAACCTACCTGAAATTTTACTTGTTATGCTTAGTGAAGAAAGTACTGCCGTTATAAAAAAATATGGTAGCATTGCAGGGAGAATTAGGGCTAGCCATAGGTTGATTCCTTCTAGGGTAAGCAAAGAAAAACCACGCCCAAACGATAAAATTAGCGAAAGGGCGATTAAAGACAAGAAAATTGTAATAGAAAATAAAGTGTTTACATTTTTAACCATAATATATTGTATTATGACTTGAAAAAAAATATAGAATATGTTAGAATATTTTTATGGATTTATTTGATATATTAAATGAAAAAAACACAAATGTAAATATCCCACTTGCAGAAAGAATGAGGGCAAAAACCCTTTCGGATTTTATTGGGCAAGAGCATATCGCAAAGGAAACAAGTCTTTTAAGGCGTGCAATAAAACTCGATAGGCTTGGCAGTTGCATTTTTTGGGGGCCACCGGGGTGTGGCAAGACCACTCTTGCAAACGTTATAGCAAACAGCACCAACAATAATTTTGTAAAGTTAAATGCCGTTAGCAGTGGCGTTAGCGACGTTAAGCAAGTTGTTGAAAAGGCAAAAGAAAACCTAAAACTTTATGGCAAAAAGACATATTTGCTTTTAGATGAGTGCCACAGGTTTAACAAAACCCAAAGTGATAGTTTGCTTCCAGCCATTGAACAAGGGGATATTATTTTTATAGGTTCAACAACCGAAAATCCTTATGCCTCAATGACCCCTGCTATCGTTTCTAGATGTAGGGTTTTTGAACTTAAAAAACTAAAAGACAGCGACATTGTGGGCGCATTAGAAAAGGCGCTTATAGATAAAGAAAAGGGGCTTGGCAATTATGATGCCATAGTAAATGCTGATGCTCTTTTGCACATTGCTCGTATGGCTGACGGCGATTTAAGGGTGGCATATAACGCCTTAGAACTTGCAGTTCTAACCACAAACCCTGATAAAGATGGAAAGATAGTTGTGTCGTTAAAAGATGCTGAAGAATCTATTCAACAAAAGGCAATGTCTTATGATGAAAATTTATATTATGACATACTTTCGGCATTTTGCAAAAGTTTAAGGGGAAGCGACTCTGATGCAGCACTATATTATATGCAAAGGCTTATTCAAGGTGGTTGTGACCCACTTTTACTTGCAAGAAGACTAATCGTTCACTCGGCAGAAGATGTGGGAATGGCAGACCCAAATGCGTTAGTAGTTGCAACAAACGCAATGCTTGCATTTGAAAGGCTAGGCTTACCAGAAGGGCTTATCCCACTATCCGAAGCGATAATCTATGTGTGCGAAGCCGAAAAGTCGAACAGCGTTGTAGAAGCAATGCAAATGGCAAAGGAAGATGCAATCCAAGAGAAAGATGACAATATCCCACCACACTTAAAAAATTATGAGTTTGCATCAAAACAAGACAAACAAAAAAAAGGGCTTTATAAATACCCACATAACTATGGTGGATATGTAGAGCAACAATATTTGCCAGATAAACTTGATGGCAAAAAGTATTATATTCCAAAAGACAACGGATACGAAAAAACAGTAAAACAAATAAGAAAGAATAAAGGCAAAAAGGTATAACATGGACTATTCATTAAAACTCAGCAAAGAATTTAACCTAAAAGTAGAACACTCAGCAAATATTATAAGACTAATTGAAGAAGGCAACACAATTCCATTTATCGCAAGGTATAGAAAAGAACAAACGGGTTCTTGCGATGACCAAGTTTTAAGGGAATTTGCAGATAGGCTTAAATATTTGGGTAATTTAGATAAGAGAAAGCAAGAGATTGCAGACTCAATCACAGAGCAAGGCAAGATGACCGATGAAATTATGATTGCTCTCGCTAAAGCCGAAACTTTAACCGAAGCCGAAGACATTTATCGCCCATACAAGCAAAAAAGAAAGACAAGGGCATCTGTTGCTATCGAAAAGGGGCTTATGCCACTTGCAGAGTTTATTTTAGAGCAAAATATAGGCGTGGACTTAGATAAAAAAGCAAGCGAATTTATAAATGAAGAAAAGGGTGTTGACAGCATAGACAGTGCTATTGCTGGTGCATCGGACATCATTGCAGAAAAGATTTCTGATGATGCAGAACTTAGAAAAGTGCTTAGAAAAAAGGTTTTCGATTTAGGCGCTATTGCTTGCAAACTTTTAGAAAACGAAAATGCAAAAACATACGACATGTATGCTGAATATAACGAAAAAATCCAAAAAATTCCATCACACAGAATTTTGGCAATTAACCGTGGCGAAAAGGAAGAGTGCTTAAAAGTAAATGTTGTGGTTGAAACCCAAGATTTTATCGATGAAATTACAAAAGCATATGTTAAAAACCAAGATAGGTGTGGTCAAATCGTAGGCACGGCAGGTGCTGATGCTTTTTCAAGACTTATCTTCCCATCAATCGAAAGGGAAGTTAGAAGCGAACTCACCGAAAAGGCAAGCGAGCAAGCAATTAAGATGTTTGAAGTAAACCTTCGCCCACTCTTACTTCAACCACCACTAAAGGGCAAAACTATTTTAGGCTTAGACCCAGCGTATAGAACGGGTTGTAAGATTGCAGTAATCGATTCGGAAGGCAATGTTTTAGACACGGCTGTAGTTTTCCCAACCCCACCACAAAACAAAATAGAAGAAGCAAGCAAAACCTTGCTCGCACTTATTAAAAAATATAATGTTTCAATTATTTCAATAGGTAACGGCACGGCAAGTAAAGAGTCGGAAATATTCGTTGCAAACCTAATTAAAGAGAGTGGACTTGCCCTTTCTTATGCAGTTGTGAACGAAGCAGGCGCATCTGTTTATAGCGCAAGTAAACTCGGCGCAGAAGAATTCCCAGACTTTGAGCCAGCACAAAGAAGTGCAGTTTCTATCGCAAGAAGACTTCAAGACCCACTTGCTGAACTTATTAAAATTGATGTTAAGTCAATCGGCGTAGGTCAATATCAACACGATATGCCAGAAGCAAGGCTTACTGAAGTGCTTGGTGGCGTTGTTGAAGATTGCGTTAATAGTGTTGGTGTAGATTTGAACACAGCATCGCCTAGCCTACTTTCTTATGTTGCAGGGCTAAATAAAGGCATTGCAAAAGAGATTGTTAAGTATAGGGCAGAAAAGCCTTTCAGTAAAAGAGAAGATTTACTTAAAGTTAAAAAACTCGGTGCAAAAGCATTTGAACAATGTGCAGGCTTTTTGAGAATTGTCGGTGGCAACGTGCTCGATAACACAGGCGTTCACCCAGAAAGTTACACGGCAACACAAAAACTTCTTGACTTTACAGGTTATACTTTAGAAGACGTTGCAAACGGCAAAATCGGTGACATAAAAGACCGAATCGCAAAGATGAGCATCGAAAAAACGGCTGAATTTTGTGGAGTGGGTATTCCAACGCTTAACGATATCGTAGCCGAACTCTTAAAACCAGGTAGAGATATTCGTGATAGTTTGCCAAAGCCAATTTTAAGAAGCGACTTAATGGATTTGGCAGACCTAAAAGAAGGCATGGAAATTAACGGCACGGTAAGAAATGTAATCGATTTTGGCGTGTTCGTTGATATCGGCGTGCATCAAGACGGCTTAGTGCATATCTCTCAAATTAGCGACGGCTATATTAAGCACCCATCAGATGTACTAAAGGTTGGCGACTTAGTTAAGGTTAAGGTTTTAGGTGTTGACACCGTGAAGAAGAAAATTTCACTCACAATGAAAACGGCAGACCTACCTAACGGAATAGCAGTTAGCAGTAATAAAACCGATAAGGAAAGAAAGCAAGGAAGAATAGAAGCAAACAAGAAAAAAGAGCAGAAAAATCAAATGTCCGATAAAGACTTAAAAGAATATTTATTAAGGAAATTCGGCAGATAAACAAAAATTATAGAATATTTTTTATAAATTTAGCGTAAAAACAAAATAGCCTAAAATTATTTGAAAAATTTTTGATTATAACTAGCATATTCTATTGACAAATAATTTTAGTCGTGTATAATTAGTGTTAGCACTTTAACCTAGAGAGTGCTAAAATTAACAAAAACAATATAGTTTAAGGAGTATATATATGAAGGTTAAACCATTGTTCGACAAGGTAGTTGTTGAAAGTTTGGAAATTCAAGAAAAAACACAAAGTGGCTTTTATTTGCCAACTGCATCACAAGAAAAACAACAAATGGCAAAGATAATTGCTGTTGGCCCAGGTGGTATTGTTGATGGCAAAGAAATCGTTATGCAAGTTAAAGAAGGCGACGTAATTTTATATTCAAAGTATGCAGGCAGTGAATTTAAAGTTGACGGCAAGGAACTAACAATTATTCGTCAAAGCGACATTTTGGCGATTGTAGAATAAGGAGAGAAATAAAATGGCTAAACAATTAAAACATGGTGAAGAAGCAAGAAAGGCACTCCAAAAGGGTGTGGATACACTTGCTGATACAGTTAAAATCACTTTAGGTCCTAAGGGTAGAAATGTAGTTTTAGACAGAAAGTTTGGCGCACCACTTATCACTAACGATGGTGTGACAATTGCAAAGGAAATCGAACTTGAAGATGCTTTTGAAAATATGGGCGCTTCAATTGTAAAGGAAGTTTCAACAAAGACAAACGACGTTGCTGGTGACGGCACAACAACTGCTGTTATTTTAGCACAAGCAATGATTGGCGAAGGTCTTAAAAACGTTGCAGCAGGTGCAAACCCTGTTATTCTTAAAAAGGGTATCGCAGGCGCAGTTGCAGTTGCAACAGAAGAACTTAAAAAGATTTCTAAGCCTGTAAAAGATAAAAACGGAATCAATCAAGTTGCTTCTATCTCTGCTGGCGACAATACTGTTGGCGAACTTATTTCAGAAGCAATGGAAAAGGTCGGCAAAGACGGCGTTATTACTATCGAAGAATCAAAGACTATGAAAACAGAACTTTCAACTGTTGAAGGTATGCAATTCGACAGGGGTTATGCTTCTGCATATATGGTTACAAATACTGACAAAATGGAAGCAGTGTTAGAATCACCTGTAATTTTAATAACAGACAAAAAGATTTCTGCTATCCAAGAAATTTTACCTGTAATTGAGCCAATCGCTCAACAAGGTATGAGACTTCTTATCATTGCTGAAGAAGTTGAAGGCGATGCCTTAGCAGCACTCGTTGTTAACAAGCTCAAAGGTGTGTTCAACTGCGTTGCTGTTAAAGCCCCAGGATTTGGCGATAGAAGAAAGGCTATGCTCGAAGATATCGCAATTTTAACAGGTGGTACAGTAATTTCATCTGAACTCGGTTATGAATTCAAAGATGTAACTATGGATATGCTCGGTCGTGCAGGCACAGTTAAGGTTGATAAAGATAACACAACAATTATCAACGGCGCTGGTGACCCTAACGCTATCGAAGCAAGAAAACAAGCAATCAAAGCACAAATCGCTGAAACAACATCTGATTATGATAGAGAAAAATTGCAAGAACGCCTTGCTAAACTCGCTGGTGGCGTTGCAGTTATCAACGTTGGTGCAGCAACAGAAGTTGAAATGAAAGAAAAGAAACTCCGTATCGAAGATGCTCTTAACGCAACTAAGGCTGCTGTTCAAGAAGGTATCGTTCCAGGTGGTGGTATCGCTCTTATTTCAACAATGAAAGCATTAAATAAATATATCGAAACATTATCTGGCGATGAAAAGACAGGTGCTGGTATTGTTCTAAAGGCTGTTCAAGCCCCACTTAGACAAATCGCTCTTAACGCAGGTCTTGATGGCTCAGTTATCTTAAATGAAGTGTTAAAGGCAGATAAGCCAAACTTTGGTTTCAATGCTCTTACAAACGAATATACAGATATGGTTGAAAGTGGCATTATCGACCCAACTAAAGTTACTCGTTCAGCACTTCAAAACGCAGCATCAGTTGCAGGTGTATTCCTAACAACAGAATCAGTTGTAGCAGATGTTAAAGAAGAAGGTGTTCCACAAATGCCAGCAGGTGGAATGGGTGGCATGTACTAAAAAGCCTTATAAACTTCGTTGCAGGTCGTTTACTGCTTTATCAAAACGACTTCAATGACCAGACGGTCTATTTCATCCGTTTTGATAAGCGAGCCTACTGCAACTTGTTTCTAATGCTTTTTAGGGCAAAAAATATGAACCAAAAGGGGAAGACATTTTATAAATGCCTTCCCTTTTTTAATTCCTAACTATAAAACTTCTCTTTAGCACCTTACTCTTTAAGGGGGAGTAAATAATATGGAAAAACCAACGCCGTTCAAATGAACGGCGTTAATATTTTTAAATTTAGTTTTAATCTTCTAAGCCTAAAAGATAATCTGCACTTGTATTAAAAAACTCTGCAATTTTTACAATATTTGGGGCAGTTGGCTCACTTCGATCTGTTTCCCAATAACAAACGACAGAAAAACTTACGCCAAGCGACTTTGCAAGATTTGCTTGACTTATGTTTCTTTCTTTGCGCAATTCTAAAAGCCTATCGGCAAAAATCTTCATAATACAATTATACTCAATATATTTAGTAAAATACTTGACACTCAATATATTGAGTAGTATAATTAAAGAAAAATTTTGCTAGAGGAAAGTTTATGAAGAAGATATATTTCCCAATTTTATCAATCTTAATGCTTACTTGCATAATAGGGTTATCTGCTTGTCAAGAAGCAAAACACGAACACGATTATAAATCGTATGTTTATAAAGAAGCGACTTGTAGTGAAGAAGGAATTACAGAAAAGTTGTGTCTTAAATGTGGCGATAAGAAATATGAAGTAATAGAAAAAAACAGCACTCATAATTGTGATTGGGTTATCGTAAAGCAAGCAACTTGTACAGAATTTGGTGTTAAAAAGGGGGTTTGCTTAGACTGCGAGGCCGTTGTAGAAGAAAGCAGTGTTCCAAAAGCCAACCACATTGAAGGTGATTGGAAGGTTGTGTCTAACGCAACATGTACACAAAACGGTGTAAAACAAAAAGCATGCGAAGAATGTGACACCGTGTTAAAAATCGAGGAAATTGCAAAACTAAATCATATTGAAGGTGATTGGAAAGTTATATGTAATGCAACATGCACACAAAATGGCGTAAAACAAAAAGTATGCGAAGAATGTAGTGCTGTATTAAAGACTGAAGAAATTACCAAACTAAACCACACAGCAAGTGATTGGAAAGTGATAAACGACAGCAATTGTACAGAAAAAGGCTTAGAGAGAAAAACTTGTGTAGACTGTGGTACTATTTTAGAAGAAAGTTTTGTATCAAAAACAAACCACACGGCAAGTGATTGGAAAGTTGTTTCTAACGCAAGTTGTACACAAAATGGAATAAAACAAAAAACTTGCGTAGATTGTAACGCTGTATTAGAAACAGAAGAAATTGTTAAGTTAAACCACACAGCAAGTGAATGGTTAACAGTAAAAGAAAATAGTTGCACAGAAGCAGGGTTGCAAAGAAAAATATGCTTAGACTGTGGCACTGTATTAGAAGAAAGTTTTGTATCAAAAACAAACCACACCGAAAGTGAATGGAAAATTATATCTAATGCAACATGCACACAAAATGGTGTAAAACAAAAAGTATGCGAAGAATGTAGTGCTGTATTAAAGACTGAGGAAATTACAAAACTCAGTCACACAGCAAGCGATTGGAAAATTGTATCAAACGCAACATGTACGCAAAATGGTGTAAAACAAAAAACTTGCGTAGATTGTAACGCTGTATTAGAAACAGAAGAAATTGTTAAGTTAAACCACACATCAAGTGAATGGAAAGTTATATCTAACGCAACATGTACGCAAAATGGTGTAAAACAAAAGACTTGCGTAGATTGTAATGTGGTTTTAGAAATAGAAGAAATTGCAAAATTAGACCATGTTGAAAGCGATTGGAAGATTATATCTAACGCAACATGTACGCAGAATGGTATAAAACAAAAAGCATGCGTAGATTGTAATATGGTTTTAGAAATAGAAGAAATTGAAAAATTAAGCCACACAGTAAATGATTGGGCTGTATTAAAGGAAGCATCTTGTTTAGAAACTGGTCTTAAAGCAGGAAATTGCTCAGGCTGTGGTGAAGAACTTACGCTAACTATTCCTAAAAGAGATCATGAATTTGAATATGGATATTGCATAAATTGTTTTTCTAGAAATATAGTATCAAATCTATCAGAGAACGAGAAATTAGGATATAGCATTATAGATGTGTTTGAAATAATTGAAAGATATGGCTACAATGTTGATACGTATGATTTAAACTTGTTTACTAGAATATCTGCTAAAAATAATACAATGGAATTTAGTTATAATTTTGATGGAATTGACTTTAGTTTTTGTATCGAGAACATGGTTTTAGATTATGTTGTTGATAGACAAGATAGCATGCTTATAGATGGATTGATTATAAATGATGGAGACCTATTACTTGTATTGAAAGATGGCTCGGAAATACCAGTAGGGATTATTTCTGAATTTGTTGTTGGACCGACACCATCGATTTCACATCTTATAAGATCTGTTATAATCAATAAACAAAATCAATTTTTGGTAGTTTATGAAGACAATAGTGTTGTGCTATATGGTGCTGTTTCTGAAGAGATAAGCGATGCTAAACCTAATATGTTATATATGAAAACAGATGACACTTATTCATGTTCGGGTTTTTTAGATACAAACAGCAAGCAGACTGAAATAAGCGTTGCGCCGTCGCATAGGGGAGAGATTGTTGATAGTATAGCACAAGGTGCTTTTTTCGAAAACAAATACTTGGAAAAAGTAGTGTTTAGTAATGAAATAAAAACGATAGGAGATTATGCTTTTTGTTATTGCACAGAGCTAAAATATGTTGATTTAGGTGATAGTTTAGAAAAAATTGGAGTAGATGCGTTTTCTTATTGTGCAATTGAGCAAATAACAATTCCTGTAAGTTGTACTGAAATAAGCAGATTTGCGTTTTATAATTGCGAAAATTTAAGTAAAATTTATTATGAAGGCACTATTGAACAGTGGCAAGAAATTATCCTTGAAAGTAATTGGAAATATGGTACGCCTGCAATACAAATAATATGTTCTAACGGAACAATCACAGCAAACTAAAACAAAAAACTCTCGGTGAAATACCGAGAGTTTTGTTTATTTGCGCAAAAAAAAGAACAGGTATTTTAACCTGTTCTTTTGTGTTTTATATTGAAATTATTTGCATTCGTCTGCTTTGCCAGCGCAACCAAGAACGTTTTTGAGCTTATGTCTAACGATTTCTTTGATGTTAGCACGAGCTGGTTTTAAGTATTCTCTTGGGTCGAACTTGTCTGGTTTTTCGTTGAAGAATTGACGGATTGTACCTGTCATTGCTAAACGAAGGTCAGAGTCGATATTGATTTTGCAAACTGAAAGTGTTGCAGCCTTTCTTAATTGTTCTTCTGGAACACCGATAGCATCTGGCATTTTACCACCGTTTTCGTTTACCATCTTAACATAGTCTTGTGGAACTGAAGATGAGCCGTGTAAAACGATAGGGAAACCAGGGAGCTTTTTAGAAACTGCTTCTAAGATATCAAAACGAAGTGCTGGTGGAACTAAAATGCCTTCTTCGTTTCTTGTGCATTGTTCTGGCTTAAATTTATAAGCGCCGTGTGATGTACCGATAGCGATAGCGAGTGAGTCAACGCCTGTTCTTTCAACGAATTCGATAACTTCTTCTGGTTTTGTATAACTTTCTGAGCCGTGTTCAACTTGAACGTCGTCTTCGATACCAGCGAGTGTACCGAGTTCGCCTTCAACTGTAACGCCACGAGCGTGAGCATATTCAACAACTTTCTTTGTGAGTTCAATGTTTTCTTCAAAAGGAAGGTGTGAGCCGTCAATCATAACTGATGTAAAGCCACCATCGATACAAGACTTACATGTTTCGAAGTCTGGACCGTGGTCAAGGTGCAATACGATAGGAATTTCTGGACATTCCTTAACAGCTGCTTCTACAAGTTTAACAAGGTATGTGTGGTTAGCATATGCTCTTGCGCCCTTTGATACTTGCAAAATAACAGGTGCGTTTTCTTCTTTACAAGCTTCGGTAATACCTTGAACGATTTCCATGTTGTTAACATTGAAAGCGCCGATAGCATAGCCGTTCTTATAAGCCATTTCAAACATTTTTTTTGAGTTTACTAATGCCATAATAATAGCCTCCAAATAATATATATATAATTTTTTTGCGTAATTTTGTCGGTTTTATTCCCAACAACTAATATAATATCATTTTTTTTACAATTAAGCAAATAATTTTATATTTTAATCAAAAATACTTTATAAAAAAACCAATAAGTTGTATAATTGATGTGAAAATAAAATATAAAAGGTGTTTTTATGCAAGATAATAGAATTTTGAAACTCGCAAACGTGCTTATAAACTACTCTTGCGCTCTAAAAAAGGGCGAAAAGGTTTTAATCGAAGCAAAGGGCATTGACTATATGCTCGTTAACGCTCTCGTTGAAGAAGCCTACAAGGTTGGGGCTTATCCATTTGTAGAACTTTATGACAATAGAATTACAAGAAAATTACTTATGGGTCAAACAGAAGAACAAGCAAAACTTAGGGCTAAATACGATAGCTATCGCATGGCTGAAATGGATGCTTATATCGGTATTCGTGGTGGGGAAAACTGCAACGAACTCTGTGACGTTCCAGCCGATAAAATGAAAGCCGAAAGCGAATATTATTCTCACCCTGTTCATCACGAACTAAGGGTTAAAAAGACTAAGTGGGTTGTTTTAAGATACCCAACACAAGGCATGGCTCAAAGCGCTGGCATGAGCACAGAAGCTTTTGAAGAATTTTACTTTAATGTTTGCACTCTAGACTATTCAAAGATGGATAGGGCAATGGATGCGTTAAAGAAAAGACTAGATAATGCCGATAAGGTTAGAATTATAGCAAAAGATACCGACATAAGTTTTTCAATCAAAGGTATTGGTAGTCAAAAGTGTTCTGGAAGCAGAAATATCCCAGATGGCGAAATTTACACAGCGCCTATTAAAGATAGCGTTAACGGAACGATAACCTACAATGCTCCATCGGTTGAAAACGGATTTAAGTTTGAAAATGTTAGTTTGACCTTTAAAGACGGAAAGATTATAAAAGCAACGGCAAACGATACCGAAAAGGTAAACGCCATTTTTGACACCGATGAAGGTGCAAGATATGTTGGCGAGTTTGCGTTTGGCGTTAACCCATATATCAAAAACCCTATGGGCGATATTCTTTTTGATGAAAAAATATCAGGCTCTATCCACTTTACCCCAGGGTGTTGCTATGATGAATGCTATAACGGAAATATCTCTGCACTTCATTGGGATTTAGTGCAAATTCAAACGAAAGAATATGGTGGTGGGGAAATTTATCTCGATGGCGAACTTATTAGAAAGGACGGCTTGTTTGTGGTAGATGACCTTTTATGCTTAAACCCAGAAAACCTTAAATAACTTTTAACAATATCGCAAATGTTAAAATAATGGAAAAATGGGGTTAAAATGTTTGACTTAAAGGTTTTTTATATATATAATATATAAGAAGAAATTCGGTCAAAAAGCCGAAAAAACAATTAAAAAAATATAAAATTATATTATTTGGAGGACATTATAATGTCAAAAGTAACAAAAGTTGCAATTAATGGTTTTGGTCGTATCGGCCGTCTTGCATTCAGACAAATGTTCGGTGCAGAAGGTTATGAAGTTGTTGCTATCAACGACTTAACAAGCCCAAAGATGCTTGCTCATCTTTTAAAGTATGATACAATGCAAGGTAGATTTGAACACGCTGTTGAAGCTACAGAAAATTCTATCATCGTTGATGGAAAGGAAATCACAATCTATGCTAAAGCAAACGCAAGCGAACTCCCATGGGGCGAACTTGATGTAGATGTAGTATTAGAATGTACAGGTTTCTACACAAGCAAAGCAAAAGCTCAAGCTCACATCGATGCTGGTGCTAAAAATGTTGTTATCTCTGCTCCAGCAGGTAACGACCTTCCAACAATCGTTTATAACGTAAACCACAAGACACTTACAAAAGATGACCACATCATCTCTGCTGCATCTTGCACAACAAACTGTCTTGCTCCTATGGCTAAAGCACTTAACGATTATGCTCCAATCCAATCTGGTATCATGACAACAGTTCACGCTTACACAGGCGACCAAATGATTCTTGATGGTCCACAAAGAAAGGGTGACCTCCGTCGTTCAAGAGCAGGTGCTATGAACATCGTTCCAAACTCAACAGGTGCTGCAAAAGCTATCGGTCTTGTTATCCCAGAACTCAACGGCAAGCTCATCGGTGCTGCTCAACGTGTTCCAACAGCTACAGGTTCAACAACAATCCTTATTGCTGTTGTTAAGGGCAAAGACGTTACTAAAGAAGGCATCAATGCTGCTATGAAGGCTCAAGCTACAGAATCTTTCGGTTACAACACAGACGAAATCGTTTCTTCTGACGTTATCGGTATGAGATATGGCTCACTCTTCGATGCTACACAAACAATGGTATCTAAGATTGATGACGAAACATATCAAGTTCAAGTAGTTTCTTGGTATGACAACGAAAACTCATACACAAGCCAAATGGTTAGAACTATTAAATACTTCTCAGAAATTTAGTCATTATATACGGCACGATACTGCGTTTACTGCAAAGTGTTTTGACTTCGATGACCAACAAGGTCTATCTCATCCAAAACACTTGGCGAGCCTTGTCTCGTTTGTATCTAATGCCTAAATGCGATTTTTAAGACGTATAATAAAAAGACACTCTTAGCAGTGTCTTTTTTTATGCTCGCTTCTAACTGCTTAAAATAGGTAGTAGGTGTTGCCTTGCCAAACTCGCATCTAAGCACTTAAAATAAGTTAGATTATGACCAACAAGGTCTATCTCATCCAAAACATTTAGCGAGCCTTGTCTCGCTTGTATCTAATGCCTAAATATGTTTTTTAAGGCATAAAATAAAAAAACGCAAGGGCATCCTTGCGTTTTTATTTTATTTGGTTATAAACGGCACATTACAAAGATGATGACAAAATTAAAGAAATAATTCCTATTAACAAAATTGCGCCCCAAAAAGCAAACATTGTATACATTTTTTTATTAAATAGTTTTTTATCAAATTGTTTTTTCATTATAATCTCCTTAAAACTCTTTTATGTCTTTGCGTTTATCAACAGTTAAGCCATCTATGTATTGATATACTTGACCACCATTTTCCCAACTTTCTGTTGTTTCTGTTTCTCCACAATTAGGGCAAACATAAGTATGACAATATTTATACCTATATGTGGTTATTAGGCAACTAACAAAAACACTTTTTTCACTTCTATAAGTATTGTTTGGTTGATTACGGGCTTGTGTTTTTGTTTCTACAAAATGTTTATGGTGTTCTCGTTTTGTTCCACATTCTGGGCAAGTATAAAGCATTTTGCGATACATAACAACAAGTCCAATTATCGCTACAAATATCTCTATAGTTCCAGTTATTAATAACATATTTTTTCCAATTTCATTTGGAACAGTTAATGTTAAGATTATTCCTAATAACATAAAAAACAATGAAGCACCACTGAGAACAATAAGGATAGTCAATAGGGGTTTAGGAATGCGGCGATTTGCATTATTGGAAGTTTGTTCCACTGGTTGTTCAATTTGGTTGTTTAATATTTTGTTTTCAACTTTTATTTTTTGTTCGTTGTTAATTTGTTGAGTATCCGAAGTAGACTGCTCTGAATTTTTGTTTTTTAATAACACTATTATAAGAAGTGGTATACCTAAAAACGGTGCAAACATTGAAAGAACGACTAATAAAATAATTTTTGTGTTTTGGTTCATTTTTTTCTCCTAGGTTTTATATCTAATGTGTACATTATATAATCCACAAGTCTATTTGTCAAGTATTTTTATAGTATATAATGTAAACAATATATAATGTAGGGGTTATGTATGAAATTAAGAATAAAAGAAATATTAGAAAAAAAGGGAAAAACCAAATATTGGCTTTATATACAATTAGGACTAAGTTATCAAAATTTTAACAAAATTATAAACAACCAAACTTCAAGCATTAAATTTGAAAATTTAAAAGCAATTTGCGACATATTGGAATGTACTCCAAATGATTTATTTGAAGAATATTACAAAGAATAAGAAAAAACAGCGCATTTAGCAAAAAACTAAATGCGCTGTTTTTTAATTTAAATCCCTAATGGCAACCGCCATATCCTGTCTTTTTCACTTGCTCAAACTTTTCAGCCGACTCTTTTGTTAAAATTTTCATAAAAAACTCCATTTTATATGGTCTAACCAAATGACCACCTATTATTTTATAAATAAAGCCTATACTTAATATATAGGTGACTTATCTTATTGACCACCTAAATAATTTTAGGAGTTTATAATTGTCAATATCTTTATCATTTCAAAAAAGATTTAATTCGTTATTAGAAAGTTCAGATTATTCTCGTTCGGAGTTAGCAAAACTTATTCCTTTAAGTCAAAGCACGCTTTCAAATGCATTAACTTATGGAATTGTGCCAA
>JAZNAX010000061.1:0-28322 GCA_045586765.1 Christensenellaceae bacterium
TGAAGCAATTAGTATTGGATAAAACGATGCCGAAAACAAGGGGAGAAGAAGAAATTGCTGGTTATAGAGACGTATTAAAAACAATACACGAAAATTACGAGTATATACCACTAAAAACTTCTTATATTTTGCAATTGCATAGGGACTTATATAAATATGGAAGCAAGAATTTTGCAGGCAAGTTTAAAACAATGGACAACGTTATAACCGAAGAAACAGCAAGTGGCGAAAAACGGGTTAGGTTTGTTCCATTAGAAAGTTGGGAAACCCCTTCTGCAATAGAAGAGATGTGCTTAAAGTATATGGAAGCTATAGAACTATACGAAACAGATGCATTGCTTACGATACCAATGGCTATACTTGATTTCACTTGTATTCATCCTTTTAATGATGGAAACGGAAGAATGAGCAGACTTTTAACGTTGTTGTTGCTTTATAGGGCAGGCTATCACGTTGGCAAGTATATAAGTATCGAAAAAAAGATAGAACAAACCAAAGAGCAGTATTATAACGCATTGCAAGAAAGTTCAAAAGGTTGGCTTGAAGGCATAAACGATTATAAACCATTTGTTAAGTATATGCTTTCTATTTTGATTGCATGTTATAGAGAATTTAACGAAAGAGTTAACATTTGGAATAACAAACCACTTTCAAAATCAGAGCAAATAGCAGAAATTATAAAAAACACACTTGGCGCAATAACAAAAACAGAGATTAAAGAGCAGTGCTCTGGTATAGCAGAAATAACAGTTCAAAGGGCGCTTGCAGATTTAGTTGAAAAAGGCGATATAATAAAAATTGGTGGTGGAAGGTACACCAAATACGTTTGGAATAGCGATAGGAAATAAAGGAGAACACAAATGATTACGGGCGAATTAAAAAATAAGATAGACGGTCTTTGGGATATATTTGCAGCAGGTGGACTTGTAAACCCACTTGACGTTGTTGAGCAAATTACTTACCTTATGTTTATACGGGATTTAGACGATGCTGATAATAAGCGTAGTAAAGAAGCACTTATGCTTGGTATCCCACACAATAGCATATTTAAGGAACAAGTTATTTTAAACGACAGACCTGTAAACGGACAACTTTTGAAATGGTCTGTTTTCCACGATAAACCTGCTGGGCAAATGTATTCAATTATGCAAGATTATGTTTTCCCTTTCATTAAAAATTTGCATGATGATAAGGATAGTGCTTATAGCAAATATATGAATGATGCTATTTTTAAGATTCCAACCCCACTTCTTTTATCAAAGATAGTGGAAACGCTTGATAATATTTATGACCTAATGGCAAAACAACAAGAATCTGATACTAAGGGCGACGTTTATGAATATTTGCTTTCAAAAATAGCGCAGTCGGGCTTGAACGGTCAGTTTAGAACGCCACGCCACATAATTAAAATGATAGTGGATATGATGAAGCCAAGCCCAACAGATATTATTTGCGACCCAGCGTGTGGAACGAGTGGCTTTTTGGTTACGGCAGGCGAATATTTAAAAGAAAATTGCCATAGTGAAATCTTCTTTGATAAAAAGAATAAAGACCACTATATGAATAAAATGTTCTTTGGCTATGATATGGATAGAACAATGCTTAGAATCGGTGCAATGAATATGATGACTCACGGCATTGATAACCCTTTCATTGAATATAGGGACAGCCTTTCTGACCAAAACCCTGATAAAGAAAAATATTCGCTAATACTTGCCAACCCACCTTTTAAAGGTAGTTTAGATAACGATACAGTTTCAACTGATTTATTAAAGGTTTGCAAAACTAAAAAGACCGAACTACTATTCCTTGCACTATTTTTAAGGATGTTAAGACAAGGTGGAAGATGCGCTTGTATCGTACCGGACGGCGTGCTTTTTGGCTCTTCTAACGCACATAAAGCGATTAGACAAGAAATTATTGAAAATAATAAACTTGATGCAGTTATTTCTATGCCAAGCGGTGTGTTTAAGCCTTATGCAGGTGTTTCAACAGCTGTTTTGATGTTTACTAAAACAGGTCACGGTGGCACGGATAAAGTTTGGTTTTACGATATGACGGCGGACGGTTTTTCTTTGGATGATAAAAGAACGGAAATAAAGGAAAACGATATACCTGATATTGTAGAGCGTTTCCATAATTTAGAAAGGGAAGTGGAAAGAGAAAGAACGGAAAAATCTTTCTTTGTGGATAAAAAAGAGATTGTGGATAATGGTTATGACCTTTCTATCAATAAATATAAAAAGACCGAATATAAACCCGTCGAATATCCGTCAACTGAAGAACTTTTAAAAGACTTAAAGCAACTTGAAATGGAAATCACTGCAACCCTTGCCGAATTAGGAGAAATATTGTGATAGGCGATAAAGAATTTGATTGTAAAGAAATGTTTCGCCACGCTTGTGCTTTTTATGATTGTGCAGAAATAACATTGAAAAAGTTTGAGCAAGATACTGAAGCAATATGCTATGTATTGCAAATTGGCGTAAATTTTGCATTTGCAAGCGAAGTATTTTTAAAGTGTATCTTAAAGCATAATGGTATTAGTTATGACAAAGAACACGAATTGATAAAACTATTTAATCTTTTGCCAGAAGATATAAAAAACCCTATCCAAAAATTTTTAGAGTTTGGATATAGTGGTTTTTCAAAAGATTACGTTAAGATAAAATATTTTGACAATATAAATAAGGCGTTTGTAAATTGGCGATATGCCTATGAACATGATTTTAGCAAATGCAAAACAATGGATTTTGAAATAGGTTTTTTGATTACATTTAGCGATATTTTAAGAGAAGTTTGTTGTACAAAGCTATTTGGAAGAAGTTGGGAAGAATATTCAAAAGGTGAAAAATGAAAAAAGTAAAATTGATAGATGTATGTGATATAAAATACGGATATGCGTTTGATTCTGCTTTATTTAATTCTGATGAAAAAGGTATGCCTTTAATTAGAATACGTGATGTGTTACGTGGATTTACAGAAACATACACTACAGAAAATTACAGCAAAGATTATATTATTGAAAAAGATGATTTGCTAATTGGAATGGATGGCGAATTTAACATTTCAAAGTGGAATAGTGTAAATGCTCTTTTAAATCAGCGAGTTTGTAAAGTAATTCCTAAAAATAATTCTTATAAAAATTATGTGTATTATTGCTTAATAAATATATTAAAAGCAATAGAAAGAAGAACAGCATTTGTGACTGTTAAGCATCTTTCATCGAAAGAACTTAATAAAATAGAAATTCCGTTGCCGAGTTTGGAAGAACAGAAAGAAATTGCGGATAGGTTAGATAAGGTCAGCAATTTAATAGAAAAACGCAAAACTCAACTAACAAAATTTGACCAACTCATCAAATCCCGCTTTATCGAGATGTTTGGTGATTGTAAAAACGAGGAACTTATCGGTGATGTAATATCTATTTCAAGAGGGGCTTCACCGAGACCGATTTCTGCTTTTATTACTGATAGCATAGATGGTGTGAATTGGATTAAAATAGGAGATGTTCCCGAAAATTCGTTGTATATAACGAAAACAGAGGAAAAAATCACGCCCGAGGGGGCAAAAAAATCCCGAATGGTTTATAAGGGCGACTTTATCCTTTCAAATTCTATGAGTTTTGGAAGGCCATACATTTTAGGTATCAATGGTTGCGTGCATGACGGATGGCTAATAATGTCTAATTTCAAGGATACCTTTAATGAACTATATTTATATCATGCGATTCGTAGTGATGATGTGCAATATCAATTTAGTGGTAAAGTCAATGGTGCGACGGTAAAGAATTTAAATAGTGATTTAGTCAAGAACACTTTTATAAAAGTTCCACTAATCGAACTTCAAAACCAATTTGCTGAATTTGTTGAAAAAGTTGATAAGGCAAAGGGCAAGGTTCAAAAATCTATAGAAAAATTAGAAATACTTCAAAAATCCCTAATGCAACAATACTTCGGGTAAACATTATACAAAAATAAAGTGTTTCGAGATAAAATATAGTGTAAATCAAAAGAAAAAGGAGAAAGCATGGCAAGTTTTACAAAAGAAATAGAAATTAAATATGGTGTAGAAACGTTTGAGCAAACAAAAAATACTCACGATTGGATAGAAAAAGGCTTTAAGAGGTGGGGTGGTGCTAAAGCAAAAATAAAATCTGAATTTTTATTTCATGTAGGGGATATTTATTGTAGCGCAGATAATAGAAAAGAGTTTGTTGAAATAGTTTTTGGAAATGAGAAAAGTTATTCTTTTGTAGAAGTTTCTATTATTGTTTACAAAGGAGATAAGTCAATTCATGCTATAATTAATTCTCGTAAAGCAAGTATTATTACTGAAGACAAAAATATTTTAGAAGAAATAATAAAAATTTTGCAAGAAACAACTTTAGAAGAAGAAAAACAAATGGCAACAACATACATAGAGAATCAATATAATGGGAACGTTGTAAAGGGGAATGACAACATTGTTGTTTCAAACAGTGAAAAAGTCAATATAAACAAAGACACAAAACAAGAAGAAAAAACAAAAGAGACCAGATTCAAAAAATGGCTTACTGCAATTTGTCAAAATTTACTTTCTAATGGAATTTGGTATCTATTAATTGCGATAGGTACAGCAGCGGCAACATGTTTTTTCACAAAGTAAATATGTAAAACACAAAAAAGGAGAAAGGAAATATGGAATGGAAAGATTTAGCACCATGGATTGCCATTGCGATAACATTGGCATTGTCTATATTAGTGCCTTTATTTACTCAAATGGCTAACAATAGCCATCAAAGAAAAATGCAAAAAGAAAAACTTGATTATGAAAAAGCCCAAGAAAAAGAAAAAATATACAAAGAGTTTTTGTTAAAGGTCGGAGATGTTGTTACTGTTGCGGAATACAATAAGCCAGAAAAAGTAGGTCAAGCGAGTGCTGTTTTGCATCAAATGTATATTTATGTTCCTCAAAAATGGTGGAACGATTTGGATGCACTGTTGTCTTGCTTAAATGATTTTAAATGGGAACAAGCAAATCCAATTATGCTAAGATTAAGCAAGTTGATAGCAGAAGAATTAAACAAAAATAAGGATAATCAAAAATGACGAACTTTGATTTTTTGACGGAAGAAAAAAGATTTGATAGTTTTTCTTCGGTGGCGGTTTCCGCTGAAAAGATTTTTAAAATTGATATCGATGCGTGCGTTATAAATTGCCGTAGGGCAATGGAGTTTGCTGTTAAGTGGATGTATTCGGTAGATGCCGAATTAAACCTGCCCGTTTACGACGACAGTCTAAACACGCTTATGGGTACGGAAGAATTCCGCTCCATTATGGGGGCAGGAATACTTAATCGTATGCATTTTATAAGAAAGCTTGGCAATAACGTTGCGCACTCTAACCGTAAAATAACCGAAGAGCAAGCAAGGTTATGCTTAGAAAATCTTTTTTACGTTTTAGATGCTATCGCATATTTTTATGCAGAAAATTACGCCCAAAGAGATTATGATAGAACTCTTCCAGATAGCCAAGAAGAAACGCTAATTGATAATTCCGTTCAAATAAATTTTGAAGAATTGCTTTTAGAAAATGCTAAACTTAAAGAAGAACTAACAGCAAAGCGTGAGAGCCAAGAAAAAACTTACGAGCCAAAGCAAGAGCCATCTGAATTTGAAACGAGAAAAAATTACATAGACGTATCACTTGCCGATAGTGGTTGGATAGAAAATCAAAACTGGTTAAATGAATATGAACTTTTCGGTATGCCAAACTCTGCTGGTATTGGTTATGCTGATTACGTTTTATTTGGTGATGACGGAAAGCCACTTGCCGTTGTTGAAGCTAAAAAGACTTGCGTGGATTTGGCAGTAGGGCGCCAACAAGCAAAGTTATATGCCGACCTTTTAGAAAAGAAGTTTAATCGTCGTCCGATAATCTTTTTAACCAATGGATTTGACACTCGCATTTGGGATGACAAATATTACCCTGAAAGGGCTGTTAGTGGAATATACTCAAAGCGTGATTTAGAGCGACTTTTTAATCTTCGCACGCAAAGAACTTCGCTTAAAAACGCTATGGTGGACAAGCGCATTGCAGGGCGTTATTATCAAGATGCTGCAATCAAGTCTGTGTGTGAAGCATTCGACAATCGTAATCGCCGTAAGGCATTACTTGTTATGGCAACAGGCTCTGGTAAAACGAGAACGGTTATAGGGTTAATTGACGTGTTGCTTAATCACGGCTGGATTAAAAACGTGTTATTCTTGGCGGATAGAACTGCGCTTGTAACCCAAGCAAAGCGTGCGTTTGTAAATCTTTTGCCCGATTTTTCGGTATCTAATATGTGCGAAAATGACCGTGACGTTACTGCATGCGGAATATTTTCTACCTATCAAACAATGATGAACTGCATTGACGACGTTAAGGACGAACAAGGCAAGCTTTTTACTTGTGGGCATTTTGATTTAATAGTTTGCGATGAAGCACACCGTTCAATCTATAACAAATATCAAGCTATATTTGAGTATTTTGATGCGCCTATGGTGGGGCTTACTGCAACGCCAAAAGAAGATATTGATAAAAATACTTACGATATTTTTGAACTTGAAAATGGCGTGCCAACTTACGGTTATGATTTGGCGCAAGCCGTGCTTGACGGATATTTGGTTGATTATAAGGTTATAAACGTTGCCCTTAAATTTATGCAAAAGGGTATTGTTTATAGCGACCTTTCAATTGAAGATAGAGAAGAATACGAAAATACTTTTGTTGATGAAAATGGGGAGTTGCCAGAAAGCATTGACAGCAAGGCGCTAAACGAGTGGATTTTTAACGAAGATACTATCGTTAAGGCGCTTCGTACGTTTATGGATAATGCCTTAAAGGTTGATTATGGTCAAAAAATAGGCAAGACTATTATTTTTGCTAAAAGTCATGCACACGCAGAAAAGATTTTTGAAATTTTTAATAGAGAATATCCACACTTAAACGGCTATGCAAAGGTTATTGATAATTACACTAACTATGCACAAAGTGCAATAGATGAGTTTTCAGACGGAAACAAACTTCCACAGATTGCAATATCGGTTGATATGCTTGACACGGGGATTGATATTCCTGAAATATTGAACCTTGTAATATTTAAGCCGGTTATGAGTAGTGCGAAGTTCTGGCAGATGATTGGGCGTGGAACAAGGCTTTGCGAAGGGGTTCTTGACGGCGAAGATAAACGTGAGTTTTACGTGTTCGATTTCTGTGGGGTTTGTGATTTCTTTAGTGCTAACAAAGGAAAGGATGCAAATAACACTATTGCTTTACAATCAGCCTTATTTAATCTTAAAACGCAAATTATTTTCAAGTTACAAGCGTTAGAATATCAAACTGAAGAGTTGATTAAATTCCGTGCAGATTTAGTTGAAGACGTTTTTGAGCAAATAAACAAACTCGACAAAAATAATTTTGCCGTTAAACTTCAATTGCGTTTTATAGAAAAGTATTCCAATAAAGAAGTGTTTAACTCGCTTTCTTATGAAGATACTTTGCTTATTGCAGATCATATTGCACCACTTATTTTGCCTATTGAAGATGAAATTAATGCTTTGCGATTTGACTCACTTATGTACGGCATTGAACTGGCGTATCTTGTGGGAAAAACTTATAATAGGGCAAGAAATGACTTAAAGAAAAAAGTTTCTGCATTATCGGCTATTGCTAATATTCCACAAATTATGGTGCAATCATCGTTGATTAGCGAGATTTTACAAACGGAATATTTAGAAATGGCAGGGATAAATGAGTTTGAACATATCCGTAAATCTTTGCGTGATTTGATTAAATTTATTCCTAAAAGAAAAATTGTTTACACAACTGATTTTGCCGATGATATTTTGTCAGTTGAATGGAAGGATTCTGAGCTTGATAGCGATGTCTTGAAAAACTACAAAGCAAAAGCTGAGTTTTATGTTCGCCAGCATCAAGAAAATGCAGTTATTTCTAAACTGAAAACTAATCAACCTTTATCAAGTGAAGATTTAAATGAACTTGAAAACATTTTGTGGTCAGAATTAGGTTCAAAAGAAGAATATGAGTTGGCGTATGGACAAAAACCTTTAGGTGAATTTGTTCGTGAAATTATTGGTCTTGATATGAAGACGGCAAAAGAGTTATTTGCAGAATATTTAAATGAAACAAAGTTTGACAGCAAGCAAATTTATTTCGTTAACCAAGTAATCGAATATATAGTTCGTAATGGTATCATGAAGGATTTAAGCGTTCTTCAAGAAACACCATTTACCGATTACGGCAGTATTGTAGATTTGTTTAAGGACGTTAACGTTTGGTTTGGTATCCGTGGAATTATAGAGCAAATTAACGCTAATGCTGTCGCATAAAAACTAAGCGAAGTGCTACGAGTGGTGCTACGAATTTGTGCAAAAAATGGCTAAAAATCGACTTTGAGTATTTTTAAGAATTTTTAAGTTTTGCTTGGATATGTACGTTGAAATCGCAAGTAAATCTCTAATGATTTTAACGATGCTTAAAAAGTTTTATTGAGCAAAAAAATAGTGGTTTTGGACTCGCTCATAACCCGAAGGTCGTGAGGTTCAAATCCCACTCCCGCAACCAATTAAAAAAGGAACAACCGTGTGTTGTTCCTTTTTTATTTATTTGTAGAGAGTTAATTGAGTGGGATTTGAAATAGCGTTAAAAAAATATGCGTTGCTCCGCATATTTTTAGCGGTGACCGAAGGCTTTTTGCAACCATAAGTTTAAGTTTTTGTAATTGCGTTGCAAAAAGACAAGAAGAAATGCCCACTCCCGCAACCAATAAAATAAAGGCAATCCAAAAGGGTTGCCTTTGTTTTTTGTATGATAAGTAAAATGGAGTGGGATTTTAGGCAGGAAAAAATTTTAAATTATTTTTTTAATATGACAAAAACTGTCAGGTTTTATAGATTATAATAAGACAAAAGACGAAGGAGGTGTTAATATGAATTGTGAATACACTTGTAAAAAAAGATATATGACGTAAGGGAGATAGAAAGCGCACAAATATTATTTTTAAACGGAGATTTTATTGAGGTGTCAGGTAAAGAAATAGTAGATTTAGACGTAACTTTATACGATAGGTTAGTCCATTTCAATAATTGTTATTTTCCCGTTGTAAAAAGCGGGAAGATAAAACTCAAAATCGTTGACAAAAAACCACGATATGATGATTCTTCAGTATACAATCAAAAAGAATATTTAAAAGATAGAAAAATCTATATTGAAAACCGTCTTCTAAAAGAGGGCGAGATTTTTGCTGTTAGATTTTTTAATGAATTAAATTGGCACGATACTTTGTTTGGGAATATTAAAGCGATAATTGAAGAAGATTTTTTAGTTTTGACCTTTTCTGAGAATAATTCTATGGGTGCTTTTAATGGCGAAAGACACGTTATAAATTTAAAAAACGTTAACAAAAAAGATTTTAGGCTTATACATTTAGATTTTGAAAACTGTGACGGAATTGACGTTTATCAAGACGAAGTTAAAGAAATCAACTTAGAATTCGAAAAAGAGTTGTCGTGGAATGCAGACGGATATTGTAGAGTAATAAAAAACGGATATATCCGATTAAAATTTGATAACGAATACGATTTTGGTAGAAAAATCAATTTATATATCCCAAAGGGTAAATTTGCAACTTTCAAGCATTTAGAAAAGCGTATTTGCGGAAAGGGCGAAGATGACATAGACATTTGTAATTTATATGTTTCTAATTATCATTGTGGATATGGGTTTGAAAAAGAAGAAGTAATATCGTTGAACGATCTTTCGGAATATCCAGAAAATTACTGTGAAGATGATGAACACGAAGAATATATTCCCTATATATCGGGGTATGCTCAAAAACAAAAAGACGGTTCAATTTTAATAACTTTTGGCAAGAAAAGATAATAAAGGATAGTTGAGAAAAAAGGCGAGAAATTTCTCACCTTTTATGTTGTATCTATTACAAACTCAAAATCACTCCGACTGACCATTTATAACTAAATAGTTCAATTAGTTTTGCGCTTGTGCAACCACTAAGAACGTAAACCGAACCTTGTGTTCAGTTTACGTTCTTTGTTTTTTGTAGTAGTTGGTGGGATTTGAATTAGGAGAAAATTTCTTTAGAAATTTACCCGTTAGGGTTAAATGGTGGACACCCACCATTTATCGGGAGGCTCGAGAGAAGCAAATCCCATCTCCTAGCGTAGGACGGCAACCCTTTTGTCACAAGTGACATTTCCCCTAACAGGGGAATTCCCCGCAACCACTTGTAACCTAATCCGAACATCAAACTCGGGTTAGGTTATTTTTCTACTAAATTCCTTAATCTGAGGGATTTTTTATTTTTGTGTAAAAATATTCTATCAACAACAATCATATACTTAAACTCATCTTGTTAAAGATGAGTTTTTTGTTTTTTTGGGGGCGAAAGAATATTTGGATAAGAAAAATTATAAAATATTTAAAGCAATTTTTCACTTCTTTTTAGGGCAAAGCATAGCATAGATATAGCGCAATAATGCGCCAAAAAAAATTAAAAAACGATAGGAATTTTAAGATAATTTTAAAAAATTGTATTTTTTGTTGACAAATGTCGATAAATGCTGTAAAATAAATTTGTATAAATTGTCCCTAAGACAAAAAAGGCTTTTTATTAAATAATTTAACATAGTTAAAAGGAGAATAGTTATGGCTGAACAAAAAAAGTGTGGTTTCAAATCTTTTTTCAAAAACACATGGGCAAAGATTAAGGGCATTAAGTGGGGTAAAACAGTAAACCCTGTAATCGGTTATTCACTCTTTGGTGGTATCGTTGCACTTGCTGTTTTAATCGGCGTGCTCGTTGTTTGCTTATAATAACTTAAAATACAAAAACTCATAAAGTTTATCAAAAAAGAACTGACAAAAAGCCTGAGACAAAAAATACTTTTTTGATAAGAAGATGGTGGACTAATATTTATGTTCACTTCGCCTAGAAATATTGCAAAAAGGAGGTGAAGCGATTTGAATAATTTACTTGTCGGATACATACTCGTAAACTTTTTGATGATTTTATGCTTAATCAAAAGCAAAATGAAAGTTATGCGTGTGTCGTATCTTGTAGCGCTAGTGTTATTTTTATTCGTTTTGCTTGCCTGTGATAAAAATAGTTTTGTATCGCATTGGATAGTCACAACTTATGGTGAAAAAATCTATCTCGATGTGCAAGAAGCTATCAATGCTCCAATTGTGGGTATGCTTAGCGCAGTATCCGTGATTGAATTGCTAGTTTTGTTACTATTACTTATCTTATGCGTTTTCGGTGGCATAAAAGCAATTGAAATTGCAAAAATTCGCTTTAGGGAAGAACAAGAACTTAGGCTAAAAAAGCCTATCAAAAACTTATTTGTGCGTGTTATTAACATTAGATATAATACGAAAGGTTATTTAACAAAGTGCGTGATGCTATGTTAAGCCTTTACTGGTTATAAAAAATGTTAAAAACGCAAAAAAATTTTTAAGGAGAAAAAACATGAAAAGACAAAACAAGAAAGGTTTTACTATAATTGAACTTGTAATCGTTATCGCTGTTATCGCAATCTTAGCTTCAGTGTTGATTCCTGTATTTTCAAATATAGTAGACAAGGCAAACGTATCTAAGGATACACAATTAGTTCGTAACTTGAACACAGCATTGAAAACAGATTCAGAAGAACACGAAACAATGTACGATGCATTGCAAGCTGCAGAAGAATATGGTTATAACGTTGCTAAAATCAATGCAAGTGCAACAGATAACGAAATTCTTTGGGATAGCAAAAACGACTGCTTCGTTTACTTAAACGGTGGTAAAATCGAATATATTCCAAACAGCAAAACTGTTGACAATGTAAAAGACCACGAATATTGGGTAATTTCAAGCACACCAAGCACAAAGTATTCTACATACTATACAGGTAGTGCTGCTGAAGTTACAGTAACAACAGGTTTCGACGCTGGTGAAAAGAAAGTTAATGTTACATATACAGGTGATTTAGCTTTAGCTATCATTAGAACAAACGGTGGCAACTTAACAATTGACAACGAAGATGCTAATGTAGAACACTATGGCGATGCAAAATTAGTTAAAGTTCTTAATGCTGCTGACAATTCTTACCACCTATTCGGTTCTGTAGAAAAGATGGAAATCGTTAAAGGTAGAGTTGTTGTTGAAGACGGTGCAGAAGTTAGTTCTGTAGTTGTTGACGAAGCAAACGTAGCAAACGTAAAACTTGATGTTGCTGGTGAAGTTGGCGCATTATATGCTCCAGATACATTTGTTGCAACTGGTGATGAAGCTCCTGTTTCACAACAAATTATCACAAGTGCTGATGCAGGTTGGACAGTTGTTTCAACAAAAGATGAATTAACAACAGCATTAGCAGAAGGTGCAAGCAAAATCGCTTTAGGTGCTGATATCGTTATCGAACAAGCATATGCTAATGGCGTTAACATCTTCAATATCACTAGTGATGTAGAACTCAACATGAACACATACACAATCAGTGCTAAACTTGTTTGCACAAGCTCAAGCAAGGCTGTAAACAATGCATTATTCACTGTAAAGGCTGGTAAAACACTTACTTTAACTGGTGCAGGTAGAATTGAATATCAACAATTAAACAACAATTTTGGTTGGAACGCTTATTCTTCTGTAATTTCAAACCAATTAGGTACAGTTGTTGTTGATGGTGCTGTAGTTATTGAACACTTAGGTGGAACAGATATGGCTTACGCTATCGACGTTTTAACTAACACTGGTGCTGATAATGCTACTTTAGTTATTAACAATGGTACAATCATCAGTAAGTATAGAGCAATCCGTGCTTTCTGTAACTCAACAAAAGCAACTGTAATTATCACAATTAATGGTGGTACAGTTAAGTCAACAGCGAACTATGCAATTTGGATTCAAAACCCAAGTGCAAAGGTTAACCATTGTGCACTTACAATCAACGGTGGTGTAATTGAATCATATACAAATAGCAAGCCAATTTATGTTTCATTAAGCAACTGCCCAGAATTCGATTATCAAGTAAGCATTACTGGTGGTAAATTTATTGGTAACGGACAAAGCGTTACAGACCCTGTTAAAGCTAACTAATATTTGAACTAAAAATTGTTTTATCCCCGTGTTCTCACGGGGATAAATAATCTAAAAAAATTGGAGAAAATAAAAATGAAAAAGACAAATAAAAAAGGTTTTACTATTATAGAACTTGTTATTGTTATCGCAGTTATTGCAATTCTTGCAGCTGTTTTAATTCCAACATTTACATCAATCTCAAATAGAGCAAAAGAAAGCGCTGCTTTACAAGAAGCTAAAAACGCTCATACTATTGCTTATGCAGATGCTATTGCTGATGGCTACATCAATGAAACTGATGACAAAGATGCTGTTCAAGCAGGCGTTCAAATCAAATATGGTGGATTTACTTTCACATACCTTGATGGCGTTTTAGTTGGTTGCGTGGCTGATGAAGACAGCAAATACGAAGAAGATTATACTTTCAATGTTTCAAATGGTGTAATCTCATCTGTTACATATAACGACTAATTAGTCAAAAAGTAAAACAAATAATTAAGTTAAATTAAACACCTTAGTAAGTTTACTAAGGTGTTTTTTTTGTTTTTTATTATTATTTTATTTAAAACTACTTTAAATTATTTATTATTTGTTGTATAATGATTATGTATGATAATTAAAAGGGGGTAGTGGGCTTTGACAAACAAAGGTAAATTCAAAAAAGGCGCAACATTGGTTGAACTTTCGGTTGTCATTGCTGTACTTTCTATAATATCTACTATGGTTGTTTCCTTTTCGATATTCTTAAGTGAACGCACAAAAACCACAGTCAAAGCAAACGACCTTATGCAAGATATAGTTTCCACCAAAACCATCACGAAAAGTTGGGTGGAAAATTTAACCACTTTAGATGCTGAGTTTTCTTGTCAAGATGGAGTTTTGTCGGCAAGCATAGACCAAAACGAATATTTAATAACCTTAAATGATGGCACGCTTTCTGCCACTATGCCAAATGGACAAACTTTGTCAGTTAAACTCAATGTCATAACTGAAATTAGGTTTAACAAAAAAACTAATTCTAGTGGCAGTGAAACAATTTATATTTGCAAAGCATTTTATCAAGCCGATAACGGCGTTAAATATTTTGCCTTTGCCATTAATCCTTTTGTTGGGGATATAGTGTAAGGGGGCAAATTATGAAAAAGTTTTCAAAAAAACTAAAAAGGGGCATATCACTTGTTGAAGTTATTGTTTCGATATTTATAATAACTTTAATCTCAGCATCTGCCACCACTATTATTTTAACATCTGCTAAAAACGAACAAGTTAGTTTAAGAGACACTCAAATTGCACTTGCAACTGAGACCACTATAGAGTGTTTTAGGTTTGCAGAAGACATAGATGAGTTCTATTCTGTGCTATATCTTGCCGATGATGATTTTAGCAAACAAGATAGCACGATAACGCTAAATAAAGAAGGTTTTTCTTTAGATATTATTGCAGACTTTACTGCTAATCAAATAGTAATTACTGCTTTAGACACTAAGGGGCAAGAACTTTCAAGCGTGTCTTATAAAAAGGGTTAATAATGAAAAGAAATAAATTAAAAAACCTTAAAAAAGGAATTGCAATTGAACTTGCTATTTACGTTATGGTAATAGTGGTTGGGTTAAGTTCGCTTTTGGTTTCGGTTACAATCTTTAATAAAAATAGTTCAGTAGATATGAAAAATACTGTTAGCGAAAGGCTAATACTTGACCAAATAGGCGAGAGTTTTGTTGTTGCTGTTAAAGAAGAAAAAAATCTTGATGAGTGGAAACAAAATGTCGATGGCTACACTGCTGATATAAGTGGCACACAGTTGGTGCTTAAAGATAGTTTAGGAATAGTTAAACTATCCATAAAGTTAGAAAATTATCTTAATGGTTACAAAATAACCGAGTGGAAATATAGTTAAAGGAGAAAATTGTGTTTAATTTAAATTTGCCTTTTTCAGCAATAGATAGTGTAATATCGATAAACGCTGATTTTAAGTCTATTACCTTTTATTCTGTCGATAAGAAAAACAAGTCAAATATCCTTATCGAGCAAGAAAGATATAAGGCTAAGCCTTTTGAACAAGATTTTTATGAAATGCTTAAAAATTCTGTTGCGCTTAGATTTAAAAATGCACAGCGCTCTGGTAGGGTGGCTTTAATTTTGCCAGACTCACTTTTTTTGATGGATACTATTAAAATCCCTATTATTCAAAAAAAGGCTATGGCAAACTCTCTTAACCTTGCCATCGATGCGCTTTATAAAAACAGCAGGGAAATTAAGTTTATAACTTCGCCTTTAACCCGTGACAAAAAAACGGCTACCTATGCCATTTTAGGCGTTAGAAAGGAAATTATCGCTAAAGTTACCGATGCTATCGAGCGTGCAGGCGCAAGCCTTAGTGGAATTACATTTAGTGCAAGCGCTATGGTTAACGGCGCTATGGCTATTAACTCAAAACTTAAAACGGCAAGCTATGTGCTTTTAGATATTAAAGAAGATGTGTCTTTCTTTGCTTTCGTTGTTCGTGGCAAAGTTATGGGTTATTACTCTTTGCCTTTTGGCTATTCTATTATCAAAGACGATAGCGTTAAAGATGAAATTTCACTCTTTGACCACACTGCTGGCGACCTTTTGGTGTTAAATGCAGATGAAAAGGCTAAAAGCAAGCACATTACTTCTTTTGATGATAAAGACAGCCAAGATGAAACAATTGAAAGCCTTGATTTAGATGAAGAACTTGAAGAAGATAATCAAAGGGTGGGGGCGCTTTACAAACGCTTAAATAGAAAACTACCTAAGTTTATGCTTAGACCGACTCCAAATACAAAAGAAGGGTTTGAAATAGAAAACTTTAGACCTTTTGTTAAGTGGACCTTAGAACTTCTTAGAAACAATGCCGAAATTTTGGCTTTAGGTTCAACGGACACAGTGTATGTTAACATGCCAGATAAGTTTAACCATATATTAAAGACTGTAAATGTCGAGCAAGGGCAAAATAAAGTAACCTTTCAACCACTTTCTCAAAACAAGCAAAATGAGACAGGTGGGGCTAATTTAAGCCTTTATGGTGGGCTTTTAATTAAGAAATATAACACAAAAAATAATTTTTAGGGTTTTATGATAGAAGTTTATATACTAGCAGTAGTTTTAGGGCTATGCATAGGCAGTTTCTTAAACGTGGTGATTTATAGGTTACCACTCGGCATGAGCCTTTCTAAACCTAATTCTCACTGCACAAAATGTAATTATAGTCTCAAGTGGTACGACAATATCCCTGTGCTTTCATACATAATGCTTTTGGGAAGATGTCGCAAATGCAAAACTAGAATTTCGCCAAGATATGTTTTGGTGGAAATTTTCACAGGGCTTATCTATGCGCTTGCAGTTATGCTGTTCTGGGAAAAGAGCATGGTGTATGCCATAACCGTTATGCTTCTTGCATCTGTCTTGATTTGCGTTTTCTTTATCGACCTTGAGCATACCTATATCCCAGACAGGTTTCAGTTAATAATTTTAGCGCTATCTTTTATAGCAATGTTTTATAACGGATATTCTAAGTGGCAAGACCATTTAATCGGTGGGTTTGCCGGTGGGCTTGTATTTTTGCTCATTTACTACTTAGCCATTGCCGTTTATAAAAAAGAAGGCTTAGGCTTTGGCGATGTTAAACTCGTTTTTGTAACAGGCTTGTTTTTGGGCTGGCAAAGGTTAATCCTTGCTATGCTTATAGCATCGCTATTCGCTTGCTTTATTTTAATACCTATTAAATACATAAAAAAGACAGACTCGCAAACTGAATTTCCTTTTGCGCCATTTATAACCTTTGGCACGCTTGTTGCAGTTCTATTCGGCGCTGAAATTCTTACTTGGTACGTTTCTTTACTCACTTTATAAATTACTATAAGGAGATTCCTTAATAAATGCAAAAATTTAAGTATGTTGCTGTAAATTTGCAAAAACAGAAAATTAAGGGCACTTTTATCGCCAAAGATGAAAAAGATTTAGCATCAGAACTCGCTAAACAAAGTTTATATGTTATTTCTTGTTCGCCTTATTCTGATAAAACGCCGTCAGCATTTTTCACTATGGGTACGGGAAAGGTTAAACTTTCTGAACTCACAACTTTTTGCCGTCAATTTTCTATCATGCAAAACACGCATATTCCTATTCTAGACTGCTTGGACCTACTTAAAAACCAAAACTTTACGCCATACTTTAAAAAAATTCTCCAAGTTATCTATGATGATGTCAAGGGGGGTATGTTGCTTTCTGAAGCACTTAATAAGCACGCTAAGGTATTCCCAGACTTCTTTAGAAGCATGGTGTATGTGGGGGAAATGAGTGGTAAACTCGATATAGTTTTCACTTCTCTTGCAGACTATTATGAAAAAGACTCTGCTCTAAAAAAGAAGATTAAGGGGGCGCTCGCTTATCCACTTATGCTTTTAGGCTTAACCGTGGGTATCTTAGTGTTAATGTTTGCAATGGTAGTTCCTACCTTTAGAGAGTCTCTTGCTTCGCTAAATGTAGAGCCTGAAGGCTTAACTAAAGCCATTTATGATATTTCAGACTTCTTTAACGAAAATGGACAAATGTTGCTTTTAGCAGTTATGCTGTTTGGCATTACACTGTTCTTGATTTTAAGAACCGAAAAGGGTAAGTACGCACTAGATTATCTAAAAGTTAAACTCCCACTTATAAAAACCGTTAACCAAAATATAGTTACTGCAAGGTTTGCAAGGGGTTTTGGGCTTTTGCTTTCAAGTGGTATGGATATTAACGATGCTATGGACACGGTTGAAATCGTGCTCGGCAATAGATACATCAGAAAACGCTTTCATGAAGCGGCAGAAAATATTAGACACGGCATGAGTTTAACGGTGGCTTTCGACTCATATAAACTATTCCCACCAATGATGATTCAAATGATAGAAATCGGCGAAAAAACAGCATCGCTTGATGAAGTTTTAACGCGTTCTTGCAATTTCTTTGATGGACAAGTTGAAACTAAACTTAATGCTCTCGTTTCTAAAATACAACCAACCATGCTTCTTATAATGGGCGCTATAGTAGGCACGCTTTTTGTTGCCGTATATTCGCCTATGCTAAATATTATGAACAGGCTTGGGGCTTAATAAGGGTAGAACATGAATATTAACCACGAACTATTAAATTATTACATTTACAAAAAACTTGTAAATAAAAAGGACAAAGACCAAATTTTAGCCGAGTGCGAAAGGCTTAACGTTTCGGTTAGAGATTATTTGCTTGCAAAAGAATACATCACCGAAGCAACCGAACTTCCTGCTATCGGCGAATATTATGACATGCCTTATGTAGAAATCGACATGCTTGATATCGATAGGTCGCTTTTCGATTTGTTCTCTTTCTCCTTTATGAAAAAGCACAAAATTATCCCCGTTTGTTTGGACAAGAACGGGGTGCTGCTCGTTGCAACGGGAAAACCACTTAACTTTAACTCGATTTCGGCACTTTCCACGCAGTTTGCTTGTAAATACGATTACGTGCTTGTTCCACCAACTCAAATAGATAGATATGTTGACTCTGTTTCGGCAGTAATTTCCACTTCTCTTGCTCTAAACGACTTAAATTCTGGCAAGATTGAAGGGCAACTTAAAGAAGTTCAAAATGCAGGTGAAGCATCTGTTTCTAAAGAAGATGAAGTTATCAATAACCCAGCAGTTAGACTTGTTGACTCGGTTATCAAAGAAGCCATACCTTATAGAGCTAGCGATATTCACATAGAGCCTTTTGAAAAGGTCGTTAAAGTGCGTTATAGAATTGACGGCGACTTGCAAGACAGGGCAGAGTTCCCTATCGAAGCATACTCGGCTATTTGTGCAAGACTTAAGATTATGTCTGGGCTTAACATCGCAGAACGCCGTATCCCACAAGATGGCCGTATTAACATGGTAATCGGTGGCAAAGAATACGACTTCCGTGTATCTACATTGCCTACAGTTTTTGGCGAAAAGTTCGTTATTCGTATTCTTGATAAAACCACTTTCCATTTTACAAGACAAGACTTAGGTTTTACAGAAAGCGAAAACCAAGTTGTTGATAAAATGTTAAAGCGCCCACACGGTATTATTCTTTTGACGGGCCCTACGGGGTGTGGTAAGTCAACGACACTATATTCCTTCTTAAAAGAAGTTAACAACCCACTCGTTAATATCGTTACCGTTGAAGACCCTGTTGAATACACCATGCACGGCGTAAACCAAACTCAAGTTAATGCTAAGGCAAACTTAACCTTTGCCGTTGCACTCCGTTCAATCTTGCGTCAAGACCCAGACGTTATCATGATAGGTGAAATCCGTGACGAAGAAACGGCAGAAATTGCCGTTCGTTCAGCAATCACAGGTCACATAGTTTTCTCAACACTACACACCAACGATGCCCCAGGTGCTATTTTAAGACTTGAAGACATGGGTGTTGAAGATTATTTGGTTGCCGATGCACTAGTTGGCGTTATTGCCCAAAGGCTTGTTAAAAAACTTTGTCCTGCATGTAAAAAGCGTGGTAGAACGAATAAGCGTGAGATGGAAATTCTTGGCATTGACGAGCCTGTAACCATTTCAAGACCTAACCCAGATGGCTGTCAATTCTGTAATCATACAGGGTATAAGGGTAGAACGGCTATACACGAAGTTATGTATATGAACGAAGCCATGAAAGTGGTTGTATTAAAAGAAAAGAACCTAGAAGTTTTAAGAAAACTTGCAATTGAAAATGGTATGACCCCACTTTACGATTCTTGCAAAAACTTAGTTTTGCAAGGGGTTACAAGTTTGCAAGAACTTATGTCGCTTAATATTGAATAATAAAAAAACATAAAAATTTAGAGCAAGGCGAGTTCGCCTTGCTCTTTACATTAAAATTGCTTGATTTTTGTTTGGTTTTGATGTATTATGTTGCTTGCAAAGGAAGTAGTATATATGCAAAATTTAAAAAGACATTTTATAAACTTAATCTTTCCAGCTTTTGTTTTTGGTGCAATTACAGGTGTTTTTACAGCATTAGTGGTTATCGCTTACAAGTTGGTTGCAAAGTACGTTATTTATGGTTCGGAAAACTTTTATGTTTTTCTAAAAACACGATTATATTTTATTCCACTAGTTTTGCTGGCTTTTTATGGTATTGCCGTGCTCTTTTCTTTGATATACAAAAAAGAACCAAGAACGAGTGGTGGTGGAATACCTTCTGCAATAGCCGTGCTTCGTGGTATAGTTACCCTTAAATGGCTAAGAACGCTAATCGGTGTATTCTTTATGTCTATGACGTCTTTTTTAATAGGCGTGCCATTAGGAAACGAAGGACCATCTGTGCTCATGGGAACTTCTGTTGGTAAAGGTAGTGTAAAAACGCTTGCCAAAAGGCATCCAGCATGGAGTAGATATGCCATGACGGGTGGGGCGTGTGCCGGTTTTGCTGTTGCAACAGGCGCATCTGTATCAGGCGTGCTATTTGCCGTTGAAGAAGCACACCAAAGAATTTCGCCTATGATTTTATTGGTTGGGGCAATATCAGTGCTATTTGCACAAGTTGTTTCAGAACTATTGTGCCCACTTTTAGGCATAAGCACTTCTATTTTTCCAAACGTTGTGCTTACAAAACTAGCAGTAAAAGATATTTGGTTACCACTTATAGTAGGTGGTGTAATAGGACTATTTGCCGTTGGATTTTTGAAGTATTATCACGCCATCAACAAACTATTTAATGAAAAACTTAAAAAGGTATCTCGCCACTTAAAGATTTTTTTAGTATTCGTGCTAACGCTAATATTTGGCTTAATATCCTTTTCTTTTATTTCTACAGGTCACGAAACCTTTCATTTGCTTTTAGAAAACAAGTTGATGATTTTAAGTTTGATTGTATTGCTAATTGTTAGAATGACTTTAACTCTATTTGCAAACACCAACAAATTGACAGGTGGCGTATTTATTCCTATACTTGCGATTGGCGCTATTATGGCAAGTGTTTTAGGGAAAAGCATGGAAGCCTTGTTTGGACTATCAAATGAATATTACACCATAATCATAGTGCTTGGCATTAGTTCGTGCATATCTTCAATGATGAAAATGCCACTTACTGCAATAGTATTTTCAATGGAAGCATTAGGGTGCTCGGATAATATTCTTTACATAATAGTTGCAGTGGCAGTATCGTATATAATTACCGAGATATTTAAGGTTAAAGGAATTAACGATGGCATTATAAAGAATTTAATTAAAAGACAAGAAGAAACGCATGTAAGACAAATTATTGACACGCACGTAGTTATCAAAAAAGGTTCGTTTGCAGAAAACATGCACGTAAAAGATATTTTATGGCCAGCAAACTTCTTTTTGCTTTCAATATTACCAAGTAAATCCCGTCAAGTTCAAATTGACCAACAAGGCGATAACTCTCTGCATGAAGGTGACGTATTACATATACGATATGCAACATTTGATGAGCCATACACCAAAAAGGCATTAACCGACATCGTGGGCGAACAAGATTATGATGAAACAAGTGTAGTTAATGAATAAAACAAAATTAAAATTAAGCGTTAGCAAGTGGCTAGCGCTTTTTAATTTTATAAAAGTTTTATTATTAGGTAAAACTAAACAACTTGCATTTTCAGTTAAAAAAATGACAAAATTGTTGAAAAATCAAAAAATATGTGATATAATTTATTATAAAATAATAAAAATATCAAAACGATACAAAATAAACAAAAAATTATTCTTGCTTTAGCACATAAATCGCTTTATAAAAAACAAGCGATAAAGAGAGGAAAAAATGAGCGATAATCAAAAAATTCAAAAATATCTAGAATCATTTGATGCATTAAGTCACAGCACAGAAGATTATTTGTACGTGTGGGACATCAAAAATGGATTAAACTGGTTTTTTGGAAGAATAAGTGATGATTTTAACTTAAAAGGCACAGGGTTAACACCTAACACCGACCAAGAACTAATGAATTTAATCTATAAAGATGATAGGCTAGATGTCGCTAAAGACCTTAAATTAGTTAAGAGTGGCGAAAAGAAAGAACACGACTTAACATATCGCTGGACAAGCAAAGATGGTAAGGGTATTTGGATTAACTGCCGTGGCAATGTTATAGATGATGATAATGGTCAGCCACTTATGCTTCTTGGCAGAGTTTCAAGGTCGGTTTTGGAAAATAAAATAAACAAACTAACGGGTTTATTTAACAGAAACAAGATGCTTGAAGATATTGCTCAAAGAAAGAAAATGGGCAAAAGGGGAATGCTACTCTTTTTGGCGCTTGATAGAATTGCCAAAGCATATTCAGAGCACGGCAAAGATTATGTAGAAAAATTGATAGAGCGTTGTGGTAGGGCTATAGAAGAGTATGGCACTGCAAAGAGACATATTTATCACATAGAAGAAGATATTTTTGCAATATGTGTTGAAGGTGGCACCGAAAATAATGTTCGCAATTTATACGATTCTATTTGCGAAAAGGTTCACGGCTATGTAACAATAACAGCGCTTGCAATAAGATGTAACAAGATGTTTGCTGATGAAAAAAGCATGTATTCTATGTGGACAAAAGAAATTAGTGACGCAAAGAAGCACTCTCGCTCAAAACTTACCTTTTCAACGGTGAACAACATAGATGAAGACATAAACAGAAAAGACCTTGCAATAGAACTTGAAGAGAGCGTTGCAAACAACTTTGAAGGATTTTCTGTTAGATACCAACCACAAGTAGAAAACGGCACATTTAGGGTAATGGGCGTAGAAGCCTTGATGAGATTCCAGTCTAGAAGTGGCAAGCAATACTTCCCAGACCAATTTTTACCACTTATGGAAGAATATGGTTTGATGGACAAGGCAAGCATATGGATTTTTAGAGAAGCAATCTATCAAGCAAAAAAATGGCGCAAGCACTTACCTGGGCTTAGGGTTAGTGTAAACTTTTCTTTCGTACAGTTAGACGAGTGCCTAGATGATATTATAAAAATTGTAAAAGAAGCAAAACTTCCACCAAGGTCGGTGGGTATTGAGATTGTCGAAACAGTCCGTGCTGACGAAGTGGAAAATGTGCCTGTGCTTACAAGGACTTGCAAAGAAGCCGGCATAGAAATATCAGTTGACGACTTTGGTACGGGATATTCTAACCTTGCTCTTCTTAAGGAAATTAGGGCAGATGAAATCAAGATTGAAAGAAGATTTATAACAGGCATCAAGAAAGACTCTTATAGTTATTTGCTTGTAAACAACCTTGTTAGTTTTGCTAGAAACAATGAGATAAGGGTATGCTGTGAAGGTGTTGAAACCGAAGAAGACGTTTTAACCTTATCTAGCATCAGTCCAGACACATATCAAGGCTATGTGTTTGACAAACCTTGTACGGTCGAGGAGTTTGAAGAAAGATATATAAACAAAGAAAGCATTGAATATAAAAATAGAAAACACTTTGCACACATCTTGCGCAAAAAAGACAAAGAACAAATTTCCAAGTTCGACCCAGCAAGAATTCTATCAAAAATCGGCGTAGGCTTGTGCGTGTTAGATTGCGATTTTACAACGCAAACATTTGATATGCACCCAGATAAGATGGCAGAGCAAATTTTAGGCATGCCTGAAAACCTTACGCCTATTGAGTGCAATAAGTTCTGGTTTAATAGAATTAAAGAAGGTTACGTAGGTCTTGTTAAAGAAAAACTAGACAAACTTGTAACAACAACCGATGTAATTCAAATAATATTCCCTTGGATTCACCCAACACTTGGCGAAATACTTTTAAGTTTTAGTGGTGTGCGTGCTTATGGAGAAGGTGAAAAACTTACCGTAAAGGCAATGTTTAGAATGGTTTCCTTTGCAGAAAGGGTAGGGGAAGATGATAAGAAATCCGGACTTCGTGCTCCTGCCCGTTATTATGTTCAAAACAAGTATATCGACGTAATGCTTAATAATGCAGTTGCATATATGGAAATCGACCTAACTCAAAACAGAGTTGAAGGCAGGCTTATAGACCTAAGGGGTACAGAGCATAATGACGAAAAAGATTTTGCAGATATTTCTAACGAAAGTGGTGACTTATACTACACCGAATACGAAAGATGGTGGGCTAATGGCCACATTGTAAAAAACAAAGATGGGTTCTTAAACATTTGCAACAGCAACTATTTGATAGAGCAATACAATAAAGGCACAAGAAAAATTGAACTTAAATATAGTGCTACCGATAGACATGCCATTTGCCATGATTATCACAAAATTATATACCTAAGCAAGGATGAGTGGCTTGATGACATAACTGCACTATGTGTTATTTATGACATCACTAAAGAAAACGAAGAAGAAATGCACCGTAGGAATAAAGACTCTGTTGTTCGTTCAATGTGTGATGAATTTAAGACCATAGCGTATGCTAACTTAGACAATGACACTGTAGAGTTTTATAGAGAAGACGAAGCGATTGGCGATTGGCAAGAAGGCTCAAAGAGTTTTTCACAAACTGTTGGCATCTATGCAGATAGGTTTGTTTCTGACAAGAATAAAGCAGAGTTTAAGTATTTGTTTTCACCAGAAGTGCTAAAAAAGAAACTTGAAAAGCATAGCGTTATTAGGTTTGAATACGAATACAAGAGTCCAGATGGCAAAATAACTTACTATGAAGAAAAAATAAAAAAAGATGCGAGCAACGATACTGGATATTATATAATTATCGGTACAAAAGATATCGGTCAAGAAGTAAAGATGCGAAACGACCTAAAGTATGCGCTTGAAATGGCATATACCGACCACTTGACGGGATTACACAACCAACAAGGCTTGATGAACAAGTGTTCTGAAATACTAAAGGATAAGAGCATTCCAAGTTCGTTGGTATTTATGGACCTTGATAACTTTAAGATGGTAAACGATAAGTATGGCCATGGCATGGGCGATAAAATACTTTATGAAGTGGGAAGAGTTCTAAAAGAAGAAACTCGTGGTAAAGATGTTGTTGGTAGATATGGTGGCGATGAGTTCGTTATATTGTTGCACGATATCAAAGAAGAAAAATATGCCATTAGTGTTTTAGAAAGAATTGCACATAGAATAGAAGAAGTGTGCGAAAAGTTTGACTTAAATGTAAATATTTCGGCAAGTATAGGTGTTGCATTTACCGAACAAACGGGCTATGACTATAGATACTTAAAAGAAATTGCAGACGATAGACTTTATATCGCAAAGAAGAGTGGTAAAAATAAGATAGTTACAAAGTCATAAAAATATTTTAAAAATTGTTGACAAGGCAACTGGTAAGTGCTATAATTAGGTTACAATTTTAATTTTGGCAAAATATCTGAAAGGGTATGACGCAAAACTAAAGGGGCCTCAAACTTTAAGCCAGCCAGTTGCAACAAATGTTTGCAATGTGTTGGCTTTTGATATTTTTAAAGGGTAGATATGATAATTAAAAAGGCAGTTGAACAAGTTATTGATAGTGGTGTTAAGCCAATAATACTTGATTTACAAAGGGTTGTAAATTTTTCATTAGATGTTGAAGGTATAAGAACATCTTTGGTTGTTAAAAGTTTAGCGCTTGGCACTTTAACTGCAAATGAGTATAGGTATATCGCCCGTAGAACAAACCAAGGCACAAGACTTACCGAAAGAAATATCGAAAAACTATTTTTCTTTTATGAAGATTTAGTTAAAGAGTTTAAGTCGGCAAACTTTTTTACAATTTCTGCTTATGCAAGGTCGCTTCTTAACGGCGAATTAGCACAGGTGCTTGAAAATAACTTTATGCTATTCCCTGAAGTTGACCCACAAAAGATTTGCATTGAACTTTCGGCAGATATATTGTTTGAAAATATTGATAAATATAAAATAGAACTTGAAAAAATAAAACAACTTGGCGTAAAGATAGCGCTTTCAGAAGTTGCTCAAGAATTTTGCCCATTATTAAGGCTAAACGGCATTGAGTATGACTACATATTCCTAGATGGTTATTTTACTCGCTTGCTTGACAATGAAGAAAAACAAGGTCAAATAAGTGGCGTTATGGGCATTATAGAATCCCGTCCTTGCAAGATTTATGGTTCTTGCGTGGAAGATGAGTATATTTCGCTTTTAGAAAAAGTGGGCGCTGATGGATACACTAAAACAGCCGATGCCAAGCTTGTGGACAAAGAATGGCGTGTCGGTGGTATAGAAGATGAAGCAAACTGAAAGTGGAAGAAAAAGAAAAGCGCGTGTTACGGCTGAAGAAATAACTAAGTATAACACTCGCTCTAAAATCTTAAAAATAACTGCTGTTGCAGTAGGCGTGCTTTTGGTTATCATTTATCTTTTTGCAACTCTTTATAAAGAAAGGGGCAGTTTTACTGTAAGTGTTAATAAACACGAAATGGTGCAATATGGACTTTCTTTATGTGAAAATAGAGACCTAAAAAAACCAACTTCGGTTTTGAATATGCGTATAGACCAATCTATAACCAATATCGCTGAAGAAGATTTGCCAGACAACTTAGATATGATAGATGGCAACAATTGTGGCAAAAACCACTTGGCATATACCTTTTATCTATTCAATGCAAGCGATAGTTCTTCTGTTAGTTATGAGTGGCAAATAAAAATGCGCAATATATCTAACGGCATTGATGAAGCCATAAGGGTTAGGCTTTATGTAAACGGCGTGGCAACAACATACGCAAAAACATCTTCTAACGGCAGTGGCCCAGAGCCGGGCACAGTGGAATTTTACTCAACAGATATTGCAGCACTTGGCCGTATAGATGACTTTGTGGCAGGCGCTGTTACAAGATATACAATAGTCGTATGGCTCGATGGCCCAGACCCAGACTGCTTAGACTGGATAAAGGGTGGCAAAATGAGCTTGGAAATGGATTTTTCCATAGTTCACTAAATTAAGAAATCCAAATCTCAAAAGGATAAAAAAATAGACATTAAAAAAAGGAGAAATGAAACAATGAAAATTTCAAAAAAACTTATTTCTGCAATCGTAATGCTCACACTTTCATTCGTTATGCTCGTAACATCATCATTCGCATGGTTCGCTATGAATGATACTGTTGTTGCAACAGGTATGACAGTAAAAGCAAAAGGTGACCAAATTTATTTGCAAATTTCAAAAACAACTTTTCAAACTACAGATGATGGTAAAAAGATGGTAGATGTTGATTTTACACCAGAAGAAGATGACACGATATATGAACTTTTACCAGTTAGTCCTAGAGCAGCAACTGCAGATGATAAGTATACAGGCACATCTGCCCTTAAATGGTTTACAGCTGTAGGTACAAGCAACACTGAAGGTGGCGCTCTTAATAATGAATATACAGATAAAACTTCTGATGCAGAAGCAAATAACGGAAAGTATTACCTTAAAAACACTTTCTATATTCGTTTAGACCCAACTGCTGGTGCTGAAAACTCAAACGCTTTAAAAGTTTCTAGTATCAATGTTACTTCATCAAAAACAGGTGTCTTTACACAATGCTTAAGCGTTTTAGTAGTTAGTGAAATTAATGGTACTGTTAAGGGTGACTTATGGCAAGATGCTGGAACTGGACTTGCTCACAATGATGACACAAGTGCAACATTGTCAGATGCACAATTCTCAAAGGATCACGTTGCAACAATAAGCGTTTATGTTTTCTTTGATGGTGACAATGCGAACTGTACGCTCGCAAATCTTGCACTAGCACAAAGTGCAACATATACAGTTGATGTAACATTTACAGTTGCTTAATCAATAGAATAGGAAAAAAATTAAAACTTTATTTCCCTTTTGAGACTTGTTTCCTTGCGCCCCTTGTTTTTAAAATAAGTGGGCGCAGGGGAAAATTGATTTTAAACGAAACTTAATTTTTTACTACTTCTTGCCGATATTGGCAAGAAAAAAATAATAACTAAAGGATGTTTTTATGCAAAACAAAACAAAAAAAGTTTTTTCAATAATAGGAAATACTTTAGCGTGGATTTTTCTTGTGTTTGCAATTTTAGTTACTGTTGTAACTTTTGCAACTCGCAATGCTAAAGACGGTGTTCCATCTGTATTTGGAACAAGTATCGTTTCTATTCAGTCAGACTCAATGAAAAGTTCAAAACCAGAATCTTTCAAAGAAGGCGACTTAATCTTTATTGAAAAAATCACTGAAAAGCAAGCTAGACAACTTAAAGTAGGCGACATTATCACTTATCGTGCACCTATC
>JAZNAX010000062.1:0-1604 GCA_045586765.1 Christensenellaceae bacterium
TCATTTACCGATTTTGAGCTTATATTGGTTGATGATGGTTCACCTGACAGATGCGGAGCAATTTGTGATGAATATGCGGGGAAAGACACAAGAATAAAAGTAATACATAAAGAAAACGGCGGTTTGGTAAGTGCAAGACAAGCAGGAATCAAAGTGGCAAGCGGAGAATATATCTTTCATCTTGACGGTGATGATGCAGTTCTTTCTGATGCGCTGGAAAGTGCATATAAAATAATTTGTGATACCGATGCAGATATTGTTTCTTTTTCTTATAAATGCAGTATCAATGGTAAAATTGGAGATAGTGTTGAAGGTCTTGCAGATGAGGGCTTGTATCACAAAAAGGAAATCGAGCAGCATATTTTCCCAAAGCTTTTGTCAGATAAAAATATGAAACACATATTCTATTTTTTGTGGGGTAAGGCAATAAAACGTGAACTTGCAACAAAACATCAGCTGGGTGTCAATCCTGCCATTTCTTTAGGCGAGGATTTAAGCTGCATAGTTCCTTGCTTTTTAGAAGCCCAAACAGTTTATATGAGCAAAAAAGCCATATATCTTTACACAATAAGAAATGATTCCATATCAACAGATTTTAAAACGCATCAGATTTCGCAGATAGCGGATGTAATTTCAGGGCTTCGTGGTTTAAATATAGAAAAACCGAAAGACTTTGATGAACAGATTTCTCGTTATTCTTGTTTTATGTGCTTTGCAATACTCGCGGCAGCTGCAGAGGGAAATCACTTTAATTCGTTGGGAAAATTAAAGGAACTTATATTAGGTTCTTTACATAAAGAAGAAATTAAAAAGGCTTATTTTGAAAATGTTACCTTTAAGAGCCGTGTTGCTATATCTTTGATGAAAAAACAAAAAATCAGATTAGCATTTTACTTTTTATTTTTCTGTAAAGAGTTAAAGCGTATGAGAAAGGGTGATAAAAAATGAACACAGCACCTAAAATATCTTTAATAATGAGCGTGTATAATGGCGAAGATTATCTGCATGACGCGATTGAAAGCGTTTTAAATCAAACTTTTAAAGATTTTGAGCTTATTGTGATAAACGATTGTTCCACCGACAAAACATATGAAATATTAAAAAGATTTGCAGAGCTTGACAAGCGCGTAAAAGTACATACCAATGAAGTGAATTTAAGACTTCCGTCATCTCTTAACAAAGCTATATCTTACGCACAAGGTAAATATATCGCAAGAATGGATGCAGATGATATATGCCTACCTGAACGACTTGAAAAACAGTACAATTTTATGGAGAATAATCCGAGTGTGGCTCTGTCTTCTTGCAGATTTATGACACTTAAAAACGGAGTAATATCTTCAGGCGGATGCGGAGGAAAAAGCGACAATGAATCTATAAAAGCTTTGCTTTTGGTTACAAATCCGATTTTGCATCCCGGAATTATTGCAAAAGCTGATGCAATCAGAAGTCTTTGCTATGATAAAAACTTCACCTGTACCGAAGATATGGAGCTTTGGACAAGGTTTGTAATAGCAGGCTATGATATTGAAATTATGCCTGAATATCTTATGATATACAGACTTCATGACAAACAAATTACTGAAACAACCCTTGAAAAGCAA